>CANENE010000001.1 GCA_947428835.1 uncultured bacterium
GCTTCTTTGTAATAATCGGCGTGAATGCTGCAACCAAAAGAGAGATGATGATTAAGCTTATCAGAATTTCTATAAGCGAGAAGGCTTTTTTTGTACGCAAAAAGCAAGGCTTGAAAGCCCTTTTAATTTTTTCCATGTAAAATCCTTTAATTTTTTTGTGCTTCAAAAAAGACGGCAAAACAATTTTGCCATTTTTCATGTTTTATGTGCTATAGTTAATATAAAATTAAGTCACAGTTATAATAACTATATAGTAAATATTATACTCAAATGTGAAATATGTACAACTCAAATGAGTAATTATTTACAAAAGTTCATACATATAGGTTAAAAATGTACGCAGAAAATCTAAAGGCTGTCCGCAAGGCTTTAAAATATTCAGTCAAAGAAATGGCCGAAATTCTTGAAATCCCTGCAAGAACGCTTGGAGGATACGAAAGAAGCGAAAGAACTGCAGCAATAGAATTAGTCACTCAATTATGTAATAAGTTAAATGTAAATGCCAATTGGTTTGTAACAGGAAAAGGCAAAATGTTTAATTCAACAACAAACCCCAACAAGGATGAATTAACTATAAGAATTGAAGAAGTTTTAAAAGAAAAAGGACTGATTTACTGAATGGCTTTATAGATTGGTGTTTTTACATATACACCACAACCGGATTGCTTCACAACGTTTGCAATGATGATTATTTAAATTAATGTATAATTGCGTCATGTTGAACTTGTTTCAGCATCTGATGTGTTTGTATGCAATAACAGATTTATGCGTTATCGCAAACTTGGTTAGACCCTGAAACAAGTTCAAAGGTGACGAATGTAAACTGAATTGCGAATTTAAATATCCTGCCTCCCTCAAGTTTCAATCATAAAAGGTCTTTTTTCAAAGAAAGTCGGATAAGCTTCTATATAATCATCCAAATCCCTGTAAAATGCTTCAAAATCCATTCCAATTCCTTCTTTTTTGGGAGTTTGATAAACATTAAAATGATGCAAAATTGCCCTTGTAATTAAATTCCCAATAGAATTACTTCCTCTCTCATAGGGGGTTTCCTGCGCAATAAGCCAACGGATTGTGGCAACAGATTTTAAAATTTCATCTAGCGCGAAGGGGGGGGGTCATTTCCATCAAATCATCATATTCGCAGGCAGCCAAATTTATATTGCTAAACATATTTGAAGGTTTAAAGCCATAATCAATAATCACAACATTATCATAATTCGGATCTTTATGCATTAATACGGTATTTGCGTGTCTATGCCAGCCATTTGCCTTTGGGCGATAGAATTTTTCAACAGATGAATCAACCAAATCGTTATATCTTTCAAAATATTCTTCATATCCTCTTACTTTATCATTCAAAATATACGCAGCGCCATTTTGGGATTTTTTACCCCAATCGCTATTGGATTGAATTTTAGAAACATCTTTTTCTGCCTGTTCTATAAGCTCTTCAAAACTTGCACCATCATCTATCATAGAAGACAAAAGATAAATTTCATCGTTCATCTTTTTAGCCCATTCCATATCTTTTGAACAATATTTCAATTTTGCAAAACAATTATTAATATCAAGAATTTGTTTGCCGCTTTCATCCAATTCAATATCATTTTTAACTGCATCAACTTGCTGTTTTTCAAAGGTATCATTTGGTATTGTTGAAGTAAAACACAAGGGCTTAGTGTAACCTGCAGTATTAAATACAGTATTATATAATTTTGGAACTGATAAAATTTTCATAACTATATAAAAACACTAAAAAATTTTATTGCCCGATTGTAAAGTTATATTACCCCAACCCACATCAAACCATACTAGCGCCAGATATAACTTCGGTTAATTCTTGGGTGATTTTAGCCTGTCTTGCTTTATTGTATTCAATTGTAAGCGTACTTATCATATCATTTGCATTATTAACAGCAGCACTCATAGCTGTCATTCGAGATGCGAGTTCACTTGCCTGCGCTTCAAGAAGGGCCTGATACAAGATATTTGTAATATACATAGGAACGATTTTAATTAAAATTTCTTTTAAATCAGGTAGAAATTCTCCAATTGGTTCTAATTTGTCACAAGGCTTTATATTCAATTCTTCATCCAATTCTTTACTTTGGAATTTTTTTATAACATTTTCATCTGTTATAACAGGAAGCATCTGCCAATTTTGGGTTTGATAGCTCATCATATTTTTATATCTTGTTGTCACAAGCTGAATTGAATCTATTTTGCCTTTTTTAAAATCATTGGCCAGTTTTTGTGCAACAACATAAGCGGAAGTCGAATTAATATCATCTAATAATTTACTCCAGGCTTTTTCTATATCAAAATCATAATTATTTCTAAGATTTTTTAAGACACCTACTGCCTTAGAGCCCATTATATAGACTTTTACATTTATTCCTTTTTTGTTGTATTCTTTGATTAATTTTTCACTGTAACGAATTACATTAGCGCAATATGCACCAGCCAAACCTTTATTAGATGAAATTATAACAAGCCCTACTGTTTTAATTTCCCTTTCATCAAGCAATAAGACGCTTTCTTTTAGGGCATCTCCTTCTTTAACTTCACTTTTTAAAAAGGCTTTTTTATATTCTTTATAGGTTTTTACAAACATCTGATATAATGAACGTGTAAAAGGGCGCGATGCGCGCACAAGGTTTTCTGCCTTTTTGACTTTGGCAGCTGCTACCATTTTCATCGCATTTGTAATTTTTTGGGTATTTTTAATGCTTGTTATTCTATCTTTTATATTTCTTAAATTTGCCATAACTATACTTTAAAAATATTTTCCTTAAATGTTTTTGTGCATTCAATAAGCGCGGTTTTATCCGTGTCTTCGAGCTTGGAGCCTTCATTTAACCTTTTAACTAAATCGGACATTTGAGCTTCAAAATATTCAAAAAACTGCTTTTTGAAGCTTTGGATATTTTTATTTTCGACATCATTTAAATAGCCTTCGTTTGCAATAAATATTATTGCTGCCTGCTCAGCTACAGACAAAGGGCTATATTGCGGCTGAATTAGAATTTGGGTTAGTTTTTCCCCTTTTAAAAGTTGAGCTTTTGTGGCTGCATCAAGGTCTGATGCGAATTGTGCAAAAGCTGCAAGCTCCATATACTGCGCCAAATCAAGCCTTAATTGCCCCGCAACTTGTTTGATAGCTTTTGTCTGTGCAGCCCCTCCCACACGGGAAACCGAAATACCTGCATTGATTGCAGGGCGCTGGCCTGCATTAAATAATCCTGTTTCTAAAAATATCTGCCCGTCGGTAATTGAAATAACATTTGTTGGAATGTAGGCCGAAACATCCCCTGCCTGTGTTTCAATAATAGGAAGTGCAGTAATTGAGCCGCCTCCTCTTTCGTCGGACAATTTGCAAGCGCGCTCTAATAATCTTGAATGCAGATAAAATACGTCGCCCGGGTATGCTTCACGTCCGGGAGGTCTTTTAAGAAGAAGACTCATGGCACGGTAAGCTTGAGCGTGCTTTGTTAAATCATCATAGATAATTAAAACATGACGGCCCTGTTCCAAAAATTCTTCTGCCATAGCAACCCCGCTAAATGGTGCAATATATTGCAAAGGCGCAGAGTTATCTGCAGTAGCGGAGACGATTATTGAATATTCCATAGCACCATATTCTTCAAGTGTTCTCGCAAGATGGGCAACAGTTGAGGTTTTTTGCCCGATTGCAACATAGATACAGATTACATCTTTTCCTTTTTGGTTAATGATTGTATCGATTGCTATGGCTGTTTTTCCCGTTTGTCTGTCGCCGATTATAAGCTCTCTTTGGCCTCTTCCGATAGGTGTTAGAGCATCAATAGCACTAAGCCCTGTTTGAAGAGGTTCAAAAACAGATTTTCTTTCAATAATACCTGGTGCTATTCTTTCAATCGGACGTCTTTTTATAGTTGTAATTTCGCCTTTTCCATCAAGCGCAGCGCCATTTGGATCAACAATTCTTCCGATTAATTCGTCTCCAACTGGAGTGGAAGCGATTTTTCCGGTGGCGCGGACTAAAGTTCCTTCTTTTATCTTTGTATAATCACCAAGAATTACAACACCAACATTATCTTCTTCAAGGTTTAAAGCCATGCCTAGTGTTTGATTTCCGTCATCAAATTCTACAAGTTCACTTGACATAATATTTCTTAAGCCATATATTCTTGCAATACCGTCTGCAACTTCAATTACGTTTCCTGTGTTTTCCACTTGAAGCTTGCTTTCAAAGCTTTCGATTTTGGATTTAATGATTTTTGTAATTTCGGAACTGTTTATTGTTGGTGCCATAGCGTATTATACCTTTCTTAAAGTATTTGTTTTAAGTGTTTCAAATTTATTTTTCAAGCTCAAATCTATTACATTATCTTGCCATTTAACAATAAAACCTGCAAGAATTTCTTTATCGATTGAGCATTTCAAGCTGATTTTGCTATTTAATTTCTTTTCTAATTTTTCTATTATTTTTTTGATTTGACTTTCTTCTATTTCAACTGCGCTTATCAAATTAACTTCTTTGATTTTATTATATTCATCCAATTTTTGGCAAAAAACCTCTATTATCAAAGGCAAACAAGAAAATCTGTTTTCTTTAAACAAAGTCAAAAGAAAGTTTAAAGTAAGATTGTCGATTCTACCTTCAAAAGTTTCTAATATAACCTTTTCTTTTTCATCAGATGAAATAATCGGATGCAAAAAGAAGGATTTTAATTCGAGCGAAGAAGCATTTGAAGAAAAAACAGCCTTTTCAATTTCAATTAATTCTTCTTTTATTTGGTTTACGTCTGCTTTTTTTTCGATAACCGCTTCAAAAAAAGCAAGTGCGTATCTTTTTGCTATTTTCAGCATATTTGTGCTCCTTTTGAAGAAAGTATTTCAATATCCTCCAGTTCTTCTATTGCATTTTGGATTATTTTTTTATGATATTTTGCGCCTTGATTACCAATTAGCAAATTTTCTATCTCAAATTTTGCAAGATTAACCGAAGCAAAAAAAATATCGGATGTTGTTTTTTCTTTAATTTTTTCAAAATCCATAGTTTTTGAAAGAGCAAGCTTTTCTTTTATATCTTGTTTTTTAGTTTTAACTTCTTCATCCATTATCTTTAATTGCGCACTAATAGAATCTTTAGCGTTATTTAAGATTTCATCTTTAAGCTTATTTGTATCTTTAACGGATTTTTTAACTTCCGTATAGCTGTTAATAACGCTTTTTGTGTCGCTTTCACTTTTTTGGACTTTATATGTGATATCATCTGTCATTTTATCTATAATTTTTGTAAGCGAAAACTTGCGCACTATCCAAATTAAAGTAAAAAGTACGATTAAAAAATTTATCAGATTTGTTTCTATTATTTTTTCAAAAAGTGTCATAATTAGCTTATACCAAGATACTCTTCTATTTTATTGTCATTATCCTTGATTTCAATATCTTCTTTTAAGATTTTAGATGCAATCAATTTAGCAATTTGTACAATTTCTTCTTTTGCTTCTGATTTTGCCAATCTGCTTTCATCCAAAAGCTTATTTTTATTGATTTCAAGAGTCTTTTTGGCTTCATCTTGAGATGATGTTATTGCATAATCAATTTCTTTTTTATATTTTTCAACTTCACTTGTATAAAGCTCATTTGCATTTTGTCTTGCAATATTAAGCTTATTTTCTTTTTCTTGTTTGAGTTGAACTATTTTATCGCTAGTCTGCGCTTTAGTTAGTTCGTTTTTTTCTAAATAAGCCTGTCTTTTTTCAATTATATCTGTTATAGGGCGAAAAAGAATAAGTTTAATTAAAATTAAAAAAACTAAAAAGCTTATAAATGCAACAATAAAAGTTCCATCGATTTGCATCAACATTGATTTAACTTCCTATTTCAATACAAAACCGATTAAAATTACGACAAGCAGGGCATAAATTGCACAAGCTTCAATAAGGCCGGCTCCAATATAGAAGTATTTTGAAATTTGACCTTCAACTTCAGGCTGGCGGGCAATACTTTCAATAATTGTTTTAGTAGCGAGTCCCAAACCGATTGCAGGCCCTAATACACCAAGACCGATTGCAAGACCCATTGCCAAAAATTTCATTGCAGATGTTGATAATAATTCCATAATTTATTTCTCCTTTTAATTTAAATTCTATTCGTGACCTGCTGCCCCTTGGATATAAGCGCTTGTAAGAAGTGTGAAAACAAGAGCCTGAATAAAAGCAACAAATATTTCAAAAAACATTACAGGCAAAGGCAAAAGCGAGCCTAAAAATAAGCTTATATTATATACGAAACTGCTTGGAAGCCAATTTAAATGGCTTTGGCACCATATATTAATCGCCTCGGGACTTATAAGTGATGCGATTAATCCTCCTAATACCATTATCAGGATTTCGCCTGCCAGGATATTTGCAAAAAGTCGAAGTGCAAGTGTCAACGGGCGCACAAAATCCTCTAAGATATTAAAAGGTGTCATAAACCAAACAGGGGTAAAATAATGCTTAAAATAAGATATGCCCTTACTTTTGACACCAGATAATATGTAATACAATAAAACTATAATTGCAAGAGCTGCCGTTACATTAAGGTCATTTGTGGGAGATGCAAGTTCTGCCGATGATGGAAGATGCACCCAAGGGAACAATTTTAATACTTTAAACGGAACCTGACCAATTAGGTTTCCTGTAATAATAAGCAAAAATAGAGCAATTAAAATCGGGGTATGGTTTTTTGCTTCCTTTCCAAGTCCTTTAAGCTGGGAAGAAAAAATTAAAACGATATTTTCAAACACAGCCTGCAATTTAGAAGGGATAAGACTTGTTTTATTTGTTGCAAGATATGCAAAAAACAAAATTATTGCCATAGAAGCCCAAAGGGTAATTAATGTATCCATATGCACATTCAACCCAAAAAAATTAACTATCCAATGTTCACCTATATGAAATTCCATTGATTAAATTAATCTCTCCCCTATCTGAACTTCATTTTAAAACAATTATACAATAAAATGCTTAATTCATATAACCGAATTTACAATTATTTTTTCTAACTTATTTTAACACCTACTTGCAATTTTTGGAAATAGTCTTGAGTTATTTTTTTGGGTTACCTTCTAAATCCAAAGATTTAGATTAAAAGTAGCACAATAAATGCCTGAAATTTAAATCCTTATATTGATGTAAATACCACTCAAAAAAAGTATATTCATAATGTAGGTTACATAAATTGGATTAAATCAAATAGTATAATATCGGAGGAGCGATGAGAAGAACAGTTGATTTCAAAAGAAAGCAAAAAGTAATTGTTGTAGATGACAAATACGAACACGCTTCAGGAGTTCGCGAACTTGTAAATCTTGAAAACGATTATGAAGTTATTGCAAATGCAGGAAACGCATCAGTTGCAATTTCATTAATCAAAAAATACCAGCCTGATCTTGTATTAATGGATGTTAATATGCCTGAAATGGACGGTATTAACGCAATCAGTGAAATTGTTAAATTAAATTTAAAAACAAGAGTTATTGTTTTAACCGCTTATGATGATGCGGATTTAATTTATAGAGCAATGAAAGTCGGAGCTTGCGGCTATGTATTAAAAACAATGGTTTCAGCTCAATTAATTAAAGCATTGGATGAAGTTTCAATGGGCAAAATTTATCTTCCTAATGTTTTATGCTCAAAATTCTTTGAATATTTCCAGGAATTTGAAAGAAACGGCGCCAATATTGAAAACGATGATGATGAAGAAAACTTGCTTCATTATCTTACAAACAGAGAAGAGGAAGTTCTTTCACTATTGCTTGAAGGAGCAACTTATAAAGATGTTGCAAGAAATTTGTTTATCTCCGAAACTACAGTTAAAACACACGTAAACAATATCTTCCAAAAACTTCAGGTTAAAGAAAAAACACAAGCCGTACTTTATGCAATTAATAAAGGTTTTAAACCAAAACAAAAGAAAATTGCAGTATAGCTCAAAATAAATAATTAATTTCAAGTGGTAAAATGCGACTTTTTAAAATTTTGCTTTTACCACTTGATTTTGTAATAATAGTATTAATGAAAAGCCTAAACAAAAATTTCGACAAATATTTTAATAACAATGATGCTCTTTTAGAGAAAGAATTTTCTTTTTCTATTATAAAGACTCTTATAAGAAGCATACTGGAGCCTATTATTTCAAATAAAGATAAGGCTGTTATTTTTACAAGATTAAAAGATATCCCTGAAATTAAAAGCCTGACTAAAAGAATTGAATTTGATAAAAACATAATTCTAAAAGAATTCAGTGATTTTGAACTTTCAAAAAATGATATTGAAGAACTTGGCTTTATTGTGCTGACTTCAAAAAGATACAACTGCGCATTTTTATTCAAACCAAAAGAAGAAGGGCGCTATCAGATATTTTTCAAAATGAATTCTAAGCTGGTTTCAAATGTATATGAAACATTAAAAGAAATTTTTTCTATCAACTATGACAAAGATTTTTATGAATATAAGCCCGAAAGACGCGAAAATGATTTGATGAACAAGGCTATTTTTAATATCCTAAATCATTTTGAAGAAACAATTGTTGAAAACGAATGCAATCTTAAAATCCAGGAAAGCTACAAAAATGTCAACGAAACAAATACAACCCTGAGAAATGAAATCTATCAAAATGTCCGCCAAATTGCACATGAAATCAAAAATCAGCTTTCAATTCTTGATATTTATACAAGAATTTTTGAAAAGAAAACAGGTGACAGCCAAACAACAATACCGATTAAAAAATCCATCGCTCTTATTAAATCTCAAATCGAACAATTTAAAAATATCGATGTAATTAATCTGCAGGAAAGAGATGTAAAAGCTGTTATAAACGAAGCAATAAAAGTATATGAAGGGCTTTTGAAAGAAAAAAATAATACTGTTATTTTAATTGATAAAATGCCATCTGTTGAAGCACGGGCTTTTATTGATGAGGAGAAGTTTTTAATTGTAATTGGAAATGTTATTAAAAACGCAAACGACTGCACAAAAGATGATGAAATTATTGTCGAATTAAATAAAATTCAAGATAACATCAATATCAAAATCATCAACCACGGCGAAAAAATTAAAGACGAAGACAAGCCAAAGATTTTCGAAAGCGGCTATACAACCAAAAAAGATGGCTGGGGAGTGGGCTTATCTGTTTGCAAAAAATTCATAGGTTCGCAATTTGGAACTTTTGAACTTGCCAAAAGCGATGAAAATGAAACAATATTTTCTCTAAATATTCCAATGGTTCAAAAAGGATAAAGAAGGGGACAAAAAGATGGAAAAACTGGAACTTCTTGCTCCTGCTAAAGACTATGAAAGTGCAATTGCTGCAATAAACTATGGAGCTGATGCTATATACATTGGTGCAAATAAATTTGGTGCCAGAAAAAATGCCTCAAATAATATTGAAGATATCAAAAAAATTGCTGATTTTGCCCATATTTTTAATGTTAAAGTGTATGTTACATTAAATACCATTCTAACTGATGACGAGTTAAATGAAGCTATTAAAATCATAGATGAATTATATAAAATCAAAGTCGATGCTTTAATTATACAGGATTTTGGACTTCTTCAGCTGTCTTTAGAAGGAAAACTTGCCCCGATCGTCCTTCATATGAGCACACAATGCGACAACAGAGATTTGGATAAAATCAAATTCTTTGAAGATATTGGAATTAAAAGGGTGATTTTAGCTCGCGAATTGAGTATAGATAGTATCAAAAAAATCAAAAAAAATACAAATCTTGAATTAGAGCATTTTATCGCAGGCGCGCTTTGCGTAAGTTATTCAGGGCTTTGTTATATGTCTCAATTTATAGGAGGAAGATCCGCTAATAGAGGCGAATGTGCTCAAGCCTGCAGAAAAAAATATTGCCTTGTTGATAAAGAAGGTAATTTTATAATCAAAAACAAATATCTGCTTTCTCTAAAAGATAATAATTTATCTAATCACATTGATAAATTAGCAAATGCAGGAGTCAAAAGCTTTAAAATCGAAGGAAGATTAAAAGATATAAATTATATTAAAAATAATGTCGCATACTACAATAACATCCTTAAAAATTACCCAAGAACTTCCCACGGAAAAATTATATGCGACTTTGAAGCAAATCCTTCTAAAACCTTCAACAGGGGCTTTTGTGAAGATTATTTATTTAATAAAAAAGATAATATATATTTCTTCGATACTCCAAAATCAATCGGTCAAATAATTGGAATTGTTGAAAATATTTCAGATAACTTTTTTGTCATAAAAACAAAACATGAGCTAAATAATCAAGACGGGCTATGTTTTAAGCTGCAGGGGGATTTTACAGGCTGCCTTATAAATAAGCTTGATGAAACAAAAGATGGCTACAAAATATACCCGAACAAAAAAATAAATATGCAAAAAGGAACTGAAATATATAGAAATATTGATGTTAAATTCAATAAATCTCTTGAAAACAGTAAAACCGTAAGAAAATTAAATGTAGAATTTATTGTAGAAGAAAATAAAATTTCAGTTATTGACGAAAATTCTACTAAAGCTTCTTTTGAATTTAAAGATTTTGAACCTGCTTTAAATAAAGAAAAAATGAAAGAAAATTACCTCAAATCTCTTTCAAAAACAAATGATACTCCATATTTTACCCAAAAAATCGCCTTTAAAACAGAAGCTTTGGCGTTTTTCCCTATTTCAAAGCTTAATGAAATCAGAAAAGAACTTTTAGATAATTTGAGTACAAAAATTCTTGAAAAATACAAAGTTAAAAAACAAAAACCCGTTGATATTGCGCAATTTCCATTAGCTAAAGGGGATTATCGATTAAATATTTTAAATGATAAAGCAAAAGAATTTTATGAAAACTGTGGAGTCGAAGTATGCGAGTATACTCTAGAAAAAACAAAAGACTACAAAAACAAAGAACTAATGCTTATGCGCCATTGCCTTAAAAGGGCATCAATTGGCTGCAAAGTTGAAAAAGACCTGTTTTTAAAAGATGAAAAAGGTGTTTTATTTCCTCTTCATTTTGATTGCAAAAATTGCCAAATGGCAGTGATGGCTCCTAAAGAACAGTTTTAATCTTTTGCCAATTTCATAAAATCAACCAAGCAAACTGCCTGTGCTTGTATAGCCTCGCTTTTGCCGACAGAATCAAGATTTTCATTGGTTTTTGCTTTTATTGAAATACTGGAAGTTGGTATAGCTAAGCAATTTGCAATATTTTTTTTCATATCTTCTATGTATGGCGCAAGCTTTGGCTTTTGGCAGATGATGTTTGTATCAATATTTATTATTTCAAAACCTTCTTTAATTAGAATTTTATTTGTTTCTTTCAAAAGTTTTAAGCTATCGATATCTTTATACTTTGGGTCATTATCAGGAAAATTCCTTCCGATATCACCTGAATTAACAGCACCTAAAAGAGAATCTATTATAGCATGGACAACTACATCAGCGTCAGAATGCCCTAAAAGTCCAAGGTCGTTTGCTATTTCAACTCCACCCAAGATTAATTTTCTGCCTTGAATAAGTTTATGAATATCATAACCTATACCAATTCTCATAGATATTTCTCCACTAAATCAACAAGTTCATCACTTTCAACATCTTTACACCTAAAATCAGCTATTTCAAGAATTTTTTTGCTGTTTTGTCCAACAGAAGCTTTTATTCCTGCATGTTTTAGCATATCAATATCGTTATCCTGGTCTCCTGAAGCTAAAACTTCTTCAGTTTTAATATTCCAATATTGCTTTAAAAATTCAAGAGCTTCGCCTTTTGAAGCTTTAATATCTGTTATTTCAAGGTAACAGGCTGCACTTTGAACAATAGTTAAAACGCCGTTATATTTTTCTTTTAGTTCTCTTTTAACCTCATTCATCAAGGTCTTATCTTTAATTACTGCAAGAACTTTTGGAACAATATTTAGTTTGATTCCACTAAAGGATTCAACCACTTTATAGGTAGTACCCCTGCCTTTGCAATAATCTTCCATTATTCTTTTGTTATCGTCTTCAACATATAAAATGTCATCGTTGTAGATGTGGGTGTGAATGTTCTTTTTTCTTAAATATTCAATAATTTCAATTACGATTTTGTTATCAAGCGGTCTTTTAAAAAGTATTTCTTTCTCATCTCTTACAATTGCCCCTTGATAGCAGACGACGGGTGTATTAAGGTTAAATCTTTTAAGAGCATGGTAAGCTCCCATATACATTCTTCCTGTCGCAAGTACAACTTTAACACCTTTTTTTGATGCTTTTTCAATTATATTTTGCATCCTTGGGGTAATGTTACCATTATAGTCCATTAATGTGCCATCTATATCGCTTATCCAAAGTTTAATTTTTGTCACAATATTACCTCAATTTCTATTTTTATTATACAATAAAAATAAGTTAAAATAAGGAGTTTTGATGACCTATGGCTGAAAAAATTGAAAGACAAAGACAAAAGGAACAAGATAGATTTGAAAGAAGACACAATTTTGACCCTGTTGAAGAAAATTTTACAGATGAACAGGCAAGCTTAGAAGCCTCAAGATGCTTATCTTGCAAAAACGCAAGATGCAAGGCAGGCTGCCCTGTTAATATTGATATCCCGGCTTTTATCAGCGAAATCAAACAAAATAATATTGAAAAAGCAGGCGACGTCATACGACAATCTTCTATGCTTCCTTCTGTTTGCGGAAGAGTTTGTCCGCAGGAAAAACAATGCGAAGGAAACTGCATCTTAGGTATCAAAGGAAGCCCTGTTGCAATTGGCGCTCTTGAAAGATACGTTGGCGACAAAACAAAAGCAAAAGAAGTCGAAATTAAACCAAACGGCAAAAAAGTAGCTATCGTTGGTTCCGGTTGTGCCGGAATGTCAGCGGCCGCTGATCTTAGAAATGCAGGTTTTGATGTCACAATTTTTGAAGCACTACACGAATTTGGAGGTGTTTTAAGATATGGTATTCCTCCATTCAGACTTCCAAGAACAGTCTTAGATAGAGAAATCGAAGCTCTTAAAAATATGGGCGTAGTTTTTCACAAAAACGTAATTGTCGGAAAATCAATCACAATAAATCAGCTAAAAGAAGAAGGTTATAGCGCAATATTCATATGCTCAGGTGCAGGTCTTCCAAAGATGATGAATATACCAGGTGAAAACTTAAATGGCGTTTATAGTGCAAATGAATTTTTAACAAGAGTAAATCTTATGCACGCGCAAAGCCCTGATACCCCGACTCCTCTTAAAGTAGGTAAAGTTGCAGCTATCATAGGCGGCGGCAACGTTGCAATGGATGCAGCAAGAACATCTGTTCGTGTCGGCTTTGAAAAAGTATATGTATTCTACAGAAGAACTGAAAAAGAACTTCCTGCCCGTCTTGAAGAAATTCGCCACGCAAAAGAAGAAGGTATTGAATTTAAATTCCTTCATGCTCCCGTTGAAATCATAGGCGAAGACGGCTGGGCAAAAGCAATGAAATTTGAACTTATGGAACTTGGCGAACCCGATGCCTCAGGACGTCAAAGACCTGTTGGTACGGGTGAATTTGTAACGGTTGATGTAGATAGCGTTATTGTTTCACTTGGAACAGGCCCAAATCCTATCATTCAAAGAAGCGCTAAAATTGAAGAAATAGACTTAAATACAGATGAAAAAGGCTATATTATAATCAATGAAAAATGTGAAACCTCAGCAGGCTCAATATATGCAGGCGGAGACGTTGCACCTTTAGGACCATCTACTGCAATCAATGCAATGGGTGCAGGTAAAAAAGCTGCAAAAACAATCATTGAAGCATTAAGCTAATTTCAACAATAAAACTTAAAATAAATCGCCAAATCATTTATCCGGTTTGGCGATTTATTTTTGTCGAAAACAAACTAAACTTTGCAATATGTACGATTTTTTTAAAAATAAAGCAAAGAATAATTTCTGTATGTCGGGCGGGGTCTGCTCAATTCACCCAAGCGTAAATTCATTATATCAGGTATTACTATCTGAAATCAGAGAAATTTCATTTTATCTTGTTAAATTAAACGAATTTAAAATAGAAAATAAAAATATCACAAGCAACTGCATTACAATACTTTCTACATTTTTAATTAACACTAATTTTAATAAAACTAAATATCTTGAAGTATTTAAAACCTTAAACAAACAAAAAAGAGAAGTTAAAGAAAAATATTTAAATTTTTCAAAAGAAAATAATATTCCTTTTGAAGTTATTAATACAAGTTTTGAAGTAAAAAATGATTTTTCGGTTTCAAAACTTATACAATACTACCAAGAGCACGTTCAGCGCAACCAAAAAACAGATGATGACGAAAGATTTAATCTTTTTGAACTAATTACAATTATTGCAAGGCTTTGTGCACTTAACATCGCTAAAATTAAAAACTTTGAAAGCACCTTTGATAAATATGATTTTGAAATTTTAAGGTTTTTTGCGCTTACTAATTCGTATTCAATCAAAAAAGAAAAAATAATACGCAGAATTAAAGAATTTGCACCGATTTCAAGAAAAATTAAAAGCAAATTAGATGAAATTTATATTGAAAAATACGGCCAAAAGCAAGATGTTGATGTTCATTTTGATATATTAAAAGGATATAATATTCTTGTTTCGGGAAGCGATTTTAATGAACTTGAAGATGTTTTAAAGGCTATAGAAGAAAGCAAAATTGAAAACATCAATGTATATACAAATGGCGCTTTGCTTCTTGCGCATCAATACCAATACTTTAAAAATAATCACTTCTTAAAAGGGCATTTTGGAACAAACAACGCAGAATATGATTTTTCGATTTTCCCGGGCGCCATTTTGCTTACCAGAAACTTTATTCAAAAAATCGACGGACTCTATAAAGGCGAGATTTTTTCAAATAAATTAATTTCTTTTGACAACATCCTTGATATCAAAAATTATGATTATAAACCATTATTAAATGCCTGTTTGAAGCTTGAAAACAACAACAACAAATGCGGCAAAAATTTGGTTATAAAATATAAAAAAGAACAAATTAAAGAAAGTATTGAAAATTTCAACGAAAAAGAAATCATAATTTTACTGGATAGCAAAAACCACGACAATATTTTCGAAACTTACGAAAACAAAAAGATTTTAAATTTTGATTTTCCTTTTATGGAAGATATATTGTTTGAAACGATTGAAAAATTGCTCAAAAAAGATGTTAAAATTACAATGTTTTTTACCCAATGCAGCTTAATTACAATAAATATTCTAACTTCACTTCTTGATTTAAATTTAAATTTGAAAATCAAGCCCTGTATAGATGCAATAATAAATCCACATGTAATTGAAAGCCTTAAAAAAGACTTTCAAATTGAGATGATTTAATTAATCTTTTGATTTTATTTGCCGAATTTTGAATACAAATAAGTATTGTAGTCAACATCAGGGATTCTATTGTTTTCAATACGTTGGCTTTTTACATAGAATGTTGTTGTAGTATCATTTAATTTAATGTCTACTTTTTCTTCTTTGCCGTCTTTATTTCTTTTGAACGCACAAAGACTGTATGTGCCTGCTCCGACAATCTTTTTGGTTTTATCGTCTATTTTGGTATCTTCTTTTATTCTATATATAATACCTTCATTTTCATCAACATATTTTTTTGCTCTTGCATCATAGACTTTTCTTACAAATTCGGTACCAAGATCTATAGGACAACTATGCATATGGTCATGCTGTGCAAGATCTTTACTGTAAATAGGAATAGAATCTACGATTTTTTCGCCTTTTACACCTTTTTGTACATCCAAATTTGATGTAATAGTAAGCACCTGTGAAGCTCTGTCATCATATTTATAAATAGGCCAAAGCTGCAAGTCCCCTAAAGCTTCTCTTGCTTGCTCGCCTTTTGCTAAAGCATCTTTAGTTTGTATTTCACAAGAAACAATTGTTCCTTCTCGCATTGCACTTAGCTGCCTGTCTAAATACATTGAAGAAATAGCATCCAATTTATCGGCAAACTGCTCAAATCCGGGAAGATGTCTTCTATGACGCAATGTTTGCCCTCTATTTGCCTGAAACGGGTTTTTAGATGAATCTTCGTAGCCTGTTTGACCATATTCCATGCCTGTATAAACGGTAGGAGTACCGCCCATAGCACACGTTACCTGCCACAATCTTTGTTCTAAATCCATACTTGGCCCAAGCATGCTATAACAGAATTCGTCAAGCTCATTTTCTTTATAATCGACTTTTGCTCTGTCGAAAATATCTTTAATAGTAAGCTCGTATGGCAGTGCGCCAAATCTTTCTGCTCTTTTTTTATTTATTGGCGCATTAGAGTCTTTCTTACCTAAAGCAAGTTCTTTTAAAGCTTCGATAAGTTTTTCTTTCTTTTCGCCATCGTAATTCTTTTCTATAGTTTCTTTCATTGCAATTGCAACAGCTATTGCTTTTGAAGACATATTATTATAATCTTTTGAATTGCCTGTTATCTGTGCTATTTTATCTGCACGTTTTTCATCTTTTGCAAAATCATCCAAATCTTCATTTGCATAAAACAATTCCTGATCAAGAGGCATCATATGCAATATACGAGGTTTGTCGTAATTTTCCCAAAAAATATGCGACATTGTTGCCGTATTTGGTTTTTGCATGTTATTCATGGTTTCAAGAGCATATTTTAGCATACCGATATTGCCAAGATTTTTGAAGCAATTAGGATCTCCGAATTCAGGATCACAGCCTATAAAATTGGACAATTTATTAAAGAAATTGGAATAGTTAGATGATGTTGTAGAAGATGTTTCGTCTATAAATTCTCTTTCCTTGAGGTCCGGAAGAGCAGCACCTGCGCCATATAATTTATACAATTTAGGATCAAAATTTTCTGCAAGTTCAACATCATCCTGGTTGAAAAATTCCCAAAGACTTGTAATTTCATTAATTACATATGAAGAAGGGTTGATTTCTCTTATTCCACCAACCATATCCTGCCAGAATTTCTGAGCACCCAAGGAACCGTTCCAAACTTTATCGTAAGTGGATTTGCCCATTCTTTCAGCATCAAGATCCGCAATATCTTTTGCAGCATCAAATCTCCAGTTTAAACCGGCTTTACTTTTTACTACCAATGCTTCTGATAGTATAAAATCTCTTAATGAGATATTGGATAATTCATTTTGTATTTTATGTTTAAGTCTTACTTTTATTTTATCAACGTCATTCAAAGCATTATCTATGCTTTTTGCAACTTGCCTTCTTTCATCTAGTGGATCAACTGTATAGCGCTTCAGCAAAGACTTTAAGGTTATATTTTTAGCTTCTTTTTTATCAATATTGCAATTTTCATCAACTGCTTTAGGATTTAAGCCTGCAACTATTAGCGTTTGAATAATCAAAGGCGCATATGCTTTATTTACATACGCTTTGTATTTTTCATATTTATTAATATCTCTTCTGTATTCTTGAGGAATAGAAGAATCAACTATATCATCTACATACTTTTCCAATTTATCAAAAGTTCCGCTCTTGATAAAATCATCCGAAATTTCTTCCTGCGCAAATATTGCACTTAATTCAGGGCTTGTTTCAATAGTTTGCAAAGGAAACTGTTCAACATAATCTCTTGTTGTTTTATATGCAAAACCATCAGGGTTAACTACTAAGGATTTAATTCTGTTTTCATTATCTTCATCTAATAAATATTCATATTCATCTTTTGTTATGTCATTGGCACTAACGATATTTTTAATTTCAGCCGAATTTGAAGCCGGCTTCAATTTTGCAAGATTAAGTATCAAATTTGCCTGAGTATTTTCCGTCCAATATCTTGCAGCATTAATTACATATCTTCTTGCTTTATAGCAGCCCAGGGTGCTTGAAGAATCATTAAAAGGATTGGTAAGATTCATTTTAATAATATCATTATTGCCATCCCAAAAAGTTCCTCCGGTTGCACTTAATTTGTCGCCTATTTCATAGTGCTGAAACTTCAAGAAACTATCTAAATTAACAATATCATTCAACAACAGATTTGTCTTTGTTTTTCCATCTTGTGTTTTAAAAACATCTAACTTCGCCACATCTCTTTCGTTTTCCAAATTTAATTCAAAATAAAACGGTTGGACAGAATCTCTATCTGAACCAATTTCATAATGGTCTTTTGGAAATTTATCATAGCTTTCAATTAATCTGACACTGTCATTTTGCAGCTTGTTACTTGCAAGTCTGTCATCGTAAAACTGGATATATGTGGGTTTATTTTTATCATATCCTTCAGCTTGGGGATTATTTACAACCTTAACCCCAATATGAGACATATTTTCTTTATCAGCAGGAAGTATAGCAAGTGTAAGATTATCTTCAACTTTCAACATGTGATAAAATGGAGATTTATCGCCATATTTCAAAACATGCTGAACTAAAGGAGACTGAACGCTTTGTGAAGTATAAGCACCATCTGCCACATAGCCTTTACCTTTTTTAAACAGTTCAAAGATAAATTCATTTAAAGTTTCTTTATCTTCGCTTTGGTAGATATTGTTTGGCCAATAGCCATGGCTTGAAGTCTTATCAACACCCATGTCAGGTGTAGTTTTAACATATCTATACGGGTATAATTCATTAGTATTTCTAAGAAGCCACAATAAGCCTTTTACGCTTCCTCCAAGTTTTGTAAAGTGGTTTCTGTAAAACCATAAATTATCATCAGTTACTTTACCATCCTTAAAAATTGCTCCCGAATCTTTAAACACATCAAGCATAGTACCCGCTTTAGGCATAACATTAAAAGCAGGACTATCTGCAATAAAATTCAAAGGAGCGCTCTGATTAAAATCAAGCTTCCTGTATGAATCAGTTATATAACGTTCTTCGCCGGTTTCGTCACCTGATTCATCCAAAGGCACAATTACATATCTATAAGCAAACCCATCAAAGCCATCTTTGATGTCTTGTTGTCTTATATCTATTGTTTTGTATGTTTTGTATGTAACAACAGGTTCGGGGAATTTTATTCTTTCTGAAGGAGTATCTTCGTTTATTTCTTCGAATTTGCCTGTTTTTTTATCTTTTTCAAGATAATAAATCTCCAAATATGCATTTTCCGAAGCAGAATCATAAGCCGGAGGGGTAAACCTGTATACAGGTTCATTTTTTCTGTTTAATTCTTGCTTTACACCTTCAAATGCAATTTTGTTGTTTCTATCTTTATTAAAGTTTGCAGTTAGACGCATTTTTACTTTTCCTTCTTTAATACTTTATTCCCACAATTATGCAGCACTTAACGCAGCTTGAGATGGATTTTTATCCAAATATTGCTGTTGTAGAACATTTTGCGGATTAGAAAGTGTTTGAATATCTTTATCGTCTATTTCAAATACACAAGCTCTGCTTGTTCCAAGTTCAACAGTTACGGTGCCATCTTTATTATTTTGGAATGCTGATTCAAAGCCATATTTAGGCATTAAATTCAAGAATTTCTGATCGGGTTTAAGTCCCGGTATTGTAATTGTACCTCCAACTTTTTGGTTAACATTTCTATTTCCTATAAATACAAGTGTTTTACCGTCTTTGTGTCTTGCAAATGCAACAATTTCAGGGTTGTTTGTCGGAAGTATGATAAATGAACCTTTTGTTATAACATCTTTGGCATCTTCCATTTCAAGTTTAACGGGATGATTTTTACATACTTCGTTATAATTGTTGCTTCTCAGGGCAAATACTGCCTTAAGCGCATCTTGGATTTCAGGGTTTTTACCGCCCGGTTTTCTTGATTTATTGAAAATATCCATTCTGCCCGTGTGTACTGTGCATTCATTGCAGTCTGTTTCAGACTTTTCAACTTTGGCATGGTCGTATGGGAATATATAATAGTCACCGGTTTGTGTACCGTCTGTCATATAAGGGTTGACCTGCGGCAGCATGCCTTGAAGAATTGTTGTAAACATTACCCAAGGAGCTCCTCCATATAACATTGGTGAAACGTCATCGTGTGTTGCAAAAGAGCCGATTAAAGATTTTGCTTCGCCTATTTTGTTGTTTAAATCAATATTTTGTTTTACATAGCTATAAAGCTGACTTGCTTTTGTCATACTATTATATGTATGATATTGTCCGTAGAACGAGTCAAAGCCTGCTTCAAGAAGCTCTTGAGGTCTATCGTATGGCATATTTAGCTGTGGAGATGCATCTTCGTGGGTATATGTTTCGGCAAGCCAACCGAATTGAGGGTCTTTAAGGTGTGAATATTGAATTATGACATTCCAAAATTCAACAGGTTTTGCCCTTCCAACGTCTGCCCTTATACCGTCAAAACCAAGATCTATTGCCATATCAACGTATTGTCTGTGCAAGTCCAACAACGGTTTATTTAAAGTACGGGCCTGCTCATTTTCAAAAGGTTCAAACATTCTGATATCTTGCCATCCTGCAGGAGTTTTTTCGGTTCCGTCAGGATTCTTGGCCATAAGTTCAGGATGAGCTTTTGCAAAATCTGTACTTACGCAGGAAGGTAAATCAAGCATCAAATCAATGCCTCTTTTGTGGCATTCATCTACAAAATATTTACATTGTGCTTTTGCAACTTCCGGATCGTTTTTGTCCATTTTAGTCAACTTACGGCCTGTTTGTTTTAAATAAATTTCTTCTATTCTTTGTCTTACAGCGGCAGGAGGATTTTCATCAACCAATTCAGGATCAACTGCAAGCAAATCGGCAGGAGCATATAAAGAACCTGCAGTTCCCATTGCATCTGATTTTCCCGGAGGATGAATAGGAAGAACATGGAATGTATTAAAACCTAAATCTTTAAGCTCATCCAATCTTTCAACTGCATTTACAAAGTTTCCCGAAATTTCGCCATCCTGGATTAATTCATTGCCGTCTAAATCCTGTGCATTCATAATTCTTGGAATTATTGCAAGAATTTGGGATTCATTATGAATTAATTTATCTTTTAAATTATTTTTATATCCGACCACCCTTGTTGAAGCAGGGGTAATTTCTTGGATAGTTTTTGGAAGTATCTGCTTATTTTGAGCAATTATGGTCTGACTAAGCAAGGGGCCATAAAATTTCTGCTCTTGCACAGCAGGTTTGTAAGAAGATTGGACATCTGCATTTTTAGAAACAGGTGCGGATATATTAATAGTTTTTGCCAAAATCGGACTTATATATTGGATACCTGCCACTATTTTGCACTCCTTTCTTCTTTATTTTCCTGAAACTCTTTGTCGATTTTTCCAAAGAAGGGCTGTATTAATAAAGTACCAGCAACTAAAATAATTGCTATCGGAGCAAAAATTTTCATCCAAGATTTATCATTAAATAATCTTGTAGCTGCATTTTTAACAAATTTTGTGAAGTTTCCTGCAGTAAAGTACTTTTCAGCCGAATTTCCTTTGAATGTTCTTATTCTTTCTACCGTTTGTTGAATACCTTTTATGACAGTTTCTTCCCGGCTGAATGCTTCTTTATCATATATAATATCTATAATCTTTGACACAAATGCAGAATTCTTTGCGTATGCAGCATTTAATACAAAGCCATTATTATTTCTATATGCGCTTGTACCTTTATAAACAAGTTCTCTTACAACTTGAACAAGTTCATCCATTGAAGCACCTGCAGCATCTGTTACAAGGCCTTTTTGTTTAAGTGCTTCCTGGATTTGACCATTTTTAAGTCTCATTTCAACGTTGGCACAAATGACGGGTTGTGCACCTATTGTCTGCATGTCAATCGTTTTTTCATTGATAAATCCGGAAATTAAATCATACAAATTGGCCGAACCGGTTCTTCCGCCTAAAATTGCTTCTGTGAGGCCATATGTATCTTCTTTATCAGGATTTATAGCCTTCATTTTTTTGACATCTTTTAAGATGTTCGTTAATTCATCAAGTTTTTTAGAATCTTTTTCCTGCACTTTAAATTTTTGAATAAATTTTATATACTCATCCGAATTATATTCCATATCTTTAACCTGGCTGCTAAAGAATTTAGAAATCATATCCATACATTCTTTGTCTGTTCCATCTTTCAAGGCAGCCAAAGATGTTTCGCCTTGTTTTCCTTTGTATTTGAAACCAAATACTTTAAACATATTTTGCATACGTTTTTCAAAGCCACGAGTATAGACTGATTCTGTTTTTGAACCAAATACGGAATTGACTCTGTCTATATATTCTTTAGCTCTTGCTCTTAATTGAGGAAGGGTTTCTGAATTGTATTTTGTAATTGCTTCAAAGAATTTTGTTTTATCTTGCTTAACTGTTCCATAAATCTTTTCTATTGCTGCTTCGCTTACAAATTTACTTTTTAAAGTTAATTTTTCTTTGGCAGATTCGCCATTTAAGTTTTTAGTAAGTGTTGCTTTTATATTTTCCAAGCTTAAATCATTGTGCAAAGCTGCCATAAATTTATCGACTGTTTCTTCATCAAGTTTGGTTTTGGTTCTAACACCAAATTCAGCTTCCAAAAGTTTTGTTCTAAAATCTTCAAAGTTAATTTTTGTAGTTTTATTTGCTAATTCTTTTAATCTTTCATCAACCTGATATGTATGAAATTGTTTAATGATTTTTAAATTGTCAGAATCTTTATAGTCTGCTTCATCTGCAATTTTAAAAATATCAGACACAGCTTTGAAGAAATCTTCATCTAATTCTTTATCGGCGTATTGGGTAATTAAATTTTGAAGAGTTTTTTGATTTTTTATTTCAGGTTCAAGCTTATCAAGTTGTTTTTCAAAATCCTTACTGAAAAATTCTTTTGTTTTTTTATATTGACCATTTATAACAGCATCTTTAACAAAAGATTCGGCTCTATTACAAAATAGTGCAGTCATAACCGGTGCACCGATACCTACTGTCAAAAGATTTAAGGTTCTATTTTGAAGAGCGGTTTTTTGCATTTTGCGCTCAATTTTTTCTTTGCCTCTTGGAGCATCATAATCTATGTTTGCTCTTTTGGCGTATTTTCTTTTATCTTCTTCTTTCATAGCATCCCAAACGATAAAGCCGTTATCAAGATAAAAGTCTTTTTTGTCACCTTGAGCAGATATGTATTTTTGATCAATCGGGAAACCGTGAATAATTCTTGCAGGAAGATTGATAAATATCTTAGGCCACAAAGACATTGAGCCGACAAAGCTTAGTCCGCCAATAAATTTCATTATGGTATCTGTTTTTGTTTTGGCATGGGCTGCTAAAAATGTTGCAATTAAAACAGCACCCGCTTTCATTCCAAGGTCATTTATTCTTCCAAGATTATTATCACTTATAACACCTTTGCTGACCGCTTTTCCATAATGCTTAACATCTTTAAAGGTATCTCTTATGGGATTTGCAAAATATGTTATAGGATCATTTTGAACAATTCTTGCTTTTGCCGCATTTGGGGCAACTTCATTAGCACGGGATGCTATATCATCATACATGATATCATAAGGCTGGCTATATTCACTGTGTTTAGCTGTTCTATTATTTGTCAGTGTATTACCGAGCATTGGACTTATACGTGTCATTAGCCCACCTCGCATTCTTTTGTGTCATCAATTTTCGATTTCATTGTATTTGGTTTATGTTTAAATGCTATTGTCGGAATAATCCAATCCAACAGAGTTGCTGCAACTGTTGCAACCAGCATAGCTTTTCCGTAGTGTTTTGTGAAAATATTTCTGTCTGTACCTGCCCAAAGCTGTTTTACACCATTTTTCAGAGCATTTACCACGCTAAACATTGTTCCTTTAATGGCTTTTAAATTAAAGCCTTTAAAGAAATGGAGGTCTTGGAATGATTTTTGAGCGCCAAGTGCAACACCTGTTGCAGCAGCAATATATTGTCCTATATTTTCAAGGGCGCCTGCTCTGGATTTTAATCTTCTGATTTTATCTGCCGTTACACCTTCAGGAGAATTTAATCTGTCACCATAACCTGCTTTTTTAGCAACTTTATCATCATAATAGAAGATATTTTCGTGGTTTAACTGTGCATCTCTTTTCAAAAGGTCATTTCTGTAAAACTCTATTGAATCATATACTCCGGGATATTGGGTTCTTATTATTCCTTCTTTTCTTCCGTTTTCAGGTATTTCAACACTTTTGTTTATATAAGTCATGCCAAGATCAACACCGGTTGAAGCGTTAATCAAAGTTCTTGATATTTTTTTAGATGCCCATTTACCGAGTCCATACAAGATAACTCCTGCACCCATTGTTTTTGCAGCATCATTGGCAAATTTTGCATCCTGAATATTAAAACATTTATTTGCTGCCTTTGAAAGGGCTATTAAAGTTGCACTCCCAAGAATATAAGGAACCATGCCCATTGAAAGATATTCATAAAAATTAAAATTCTTAGAACCTGAAAATCCTTTTGGAAAATATGTAAATACGTCATTTGTTAATTTATGAGCACCTGCTTTTATGCCGGAAAACATGTCTTGTTTATAAAGATGAGACTCCGTTTTATAATAATTCTCCTTTTGCCCTTCTTTATCTACGGTATAACCTTTGTTTACAGGATTTTCTATATTTATATTTTTGATTTGCTGCATACCCGTACCCAACAACTAACACAATTTATAAAACAATTATAAATTTAATTTTTTGCCTTTTTTTTGGCATGTTCTTAACAATTTTTAATATTTGATTAAAGGTAAAAAGTACACCCAATCAAGGTTTTAGCGCTTCGGCTGTTTGCTGATGCGTTATAATTATCAAAAACACCAACCTATTTACAAATACTATCTAAAAACATTAAAATAGTAATATGACACAAGGCAATTTTCAATTTAACAATTCTATTATAAACGAAATTTTTAATTTTACCACCTCGCAATCAGATGTTTTATTTTTAACAGGTCCGATTGGAAGTGCCAAAAGCGAAGCCATTGAATATATTGCACCAAAGCTTGCCCAAGACCATCTTGTATTTAGGCATTTTTGTTTTGAAAATAGTGTAATTGATGATTTTCTTCTCAATTTTTACGATGGTTTAAGAGATTTTTCTTTAGCTAAAAAAATATCTTTAAAAAAATTCATAGCAGACAATCTTAAAGAAAAAGTTACACATTATTTTAAAGCAATTGAAAAAAAATCAATTGTTATTATTGAAAATTTTGAAAATATTGAAAACAACGGAGAAATCTTAGATTTCATCTGTCATATTGCAAATTACCCTAATATCAAAATCATTATCGTTTCACAAAATCCGCAAAAAAATCTTTTCAGATTCAGAAACATAAGAACTAAAAATATTCAAACCGAGCAAAACATAAGAGAAATTTTTCAAAAAAAGCTTGAAAATATAACAGATAATAATGAACTTATACAAAATTTTTATAGCATTTCAAAAGCAAGAGAGCTATTTTTGGAAATGAGTTTAAAATTTTTAACTATTACTGATATTTCTTTTGAAGATTTAATTAAAGAATTTGAAAAAAGAAATAAATCAAATCAGCTTGATTTTGGCGAATTTTTGGTTGCAAAATTTATAGCACTCACTCCAAAAAAATATATAGATTTCTTTAAAATACTGTCTTTTTTAAACCATCCTGTTTCAAATGAATTTATCACAAACTATAAAATCGGAAACTGCGATTATATAGACTACCTTGCAAAAAATTACCTGATTAACTTTTTTAAAAGCGAAATTTATGTTAAAGATTGTTTTAAAAGATATGTTTTATCTCAAATTTCAGATCAGGAAAGATTTATTCAATACAAAAAATTCATTGAAATATATGAAATAGAACTGACCAAACCCCCGATTGAAAGACTTCTTCGGCTTTCAAGGGAATCTATAAGAAAAGAGATTGAAAGCTTTAAAAAACAAACCCCGGTTTTAGCACTGTCTTCCCAGAATTCATCTGTCTCTTCTTCAAACGCTTCTTTAAACCAAAATTTTTCTTATCTGAATATGAGCAAAAAAACAAAAGAAGAAAATATCTTGAAACTTTCCCAAAAGCTCAAAAAAATCAAAGAAAGAAAAGAAAATCTCGAAAATAAGACATTTCTAACAAAAATCACAGGCGACTATGAAACAAGAAAAAACAACGAAGAAAAAGAAAAAATAAAACAGGATATTATCAAAAAAATAAATATATCCGAAAAATTAAAAGAAAATTATAACTATAAAGAATCAATTGAAATCCTAAAACAAGCTTATGATATAGCTGTTGAATTTAAAAACAGCGATATTGAAAAAGGAAGTGAAGATTTTATAATTGAAATTATTGCTCTTATTGCAAAAAATTATGAATGTCTGAGTGATTATAATCACGCACAGCAATATTACCTAAAAGCCTCTAAAATAGCGGATGAAATTAAAGATTCAAGAAGATTTGAAATTAAATATAAAATTGCGCTATGCGATAAAAACCTCTTTAGAACACAAGAAGCTAAAATAAATTTCACACAAATAACCAATATCGAAAATGTTTCTGCAAAATATAAAGCAATGTCTTATATAGAACTTGGCGAAATTTATGAATTGGAATCTAAAGCTCAAGAAGCAAAGGATTTTTATCTAAAAGCTATTCCTTTTGTAATTGGAGAAAATAAAAAACTTGCTGCAAAATGCTATTATAAACTAGCAATGCTCTATGATGAAAATGGTGACATTCCAAACGCAAGCAAATACTATCAAAAAAATTACGCATTAAGTTCATCAAAAGAAGAAAATGAATACTATTCAATATGCCTTAATAACCTTGCAATAATCAATTTTGAACAAGGTAAATATGAAGATTCTTTGAGATTTTTGAAACTGGCTCTAAATTATGATACAGAAACAAATGATATCGAAAATATGTATTTTACCCAAAAAGAACTTGCCAGAGCATACTCCAAAATCGATGAAAACGAAATGGAAAATTATTATAAAAAAGCTCTAAAAAGTGCCGAAATTTTAAAAGATGATTTTAAAAAAGCACTGGTATTTTTTGAAAAAGGCGAATATTACTACGATAAAAATAACGACAAACTTGCAATTGAAAATTTCATTTCCGCAAAAGAAATCTTCAAAAATCAAAAGGATAATGAAGAAAATATAAAAAGAATTGACATAAGAATTAAAGATATAGAAAAAAGAACAAACAATGCAAGCTAACTATGAAACTTATAAAACTATTTTAAAAGAAAATTTGAATTATGATTTTGATAATACAGCGCTAAATAAAATTCAAGTTTGGCAGCAGGAATTTATTAAATACAATAATCACACAAATTTAATGAGTAAAAATGATATAGATGTGCTGTTTAACAAGCACGTTATAGATTGTTTGTCTATTTTAAAGTGGAAAAATTTTTCAAATTTTGAGGGAAAAATTCTTGATGTTGGAACAGGAGGCGGCTTTCCCAGTGTTGTTCTTGCAATATTTTTTCCAAATTTAGAAATCATTGCAAACGATTCAAGAATTAAAAAAATCAATTTTATAAAACACATAAAAGAATGTTTAAATCTTGAAAATCTTGAAATACTTTATTCAAGAATTGAAGATGCTAAACCATTAAAAGCAGATATTGTTATTTCAAGAGCAGTTGGAAAGATTATTGATATATACAAGCTATCCAATAAACACCTTAAAAAAACGGGGTTTTTTATAAACTATAAATCAAAGCTTACAGATGATGAAATAAAAGATTTCAAGAATATCTACAAAAAAGCAAAAGTAGAAATAATCCCATACAAGCTTCCTTTGAAAGAAACTTTTGAAAGAAATCTTGTTATAATTAAAAATCAATCGATATAGTAGCCTAATTGTTTGATTGCATTTTTGTCTTTTAGCCAGTTTTTCTGTACTTTTACAACCAATTTCAAAAATACTTTTTTATTTAGCATTTCTTCAAGCTCTTTTCTTGCTTCCATTCCGATTTTTTTGAGCATAGAACCATTTTTACCTATGATAATACCTTTTTTGCTATCGGAATTAACAACGATTTTTGCTTCAATTCTATCTATTTCAGTTTCTTCCGCATAATTTTCAACAATAACAGCAACACTATGAGGAATTTCATCTTTTGTATTTAATATAATTTTTTCTCTTATAATTTCAGAAGTAATTTCTCTCATATTAGAATCGGTTATGGTTTCTTCATCATATAGTTTTTGTCCTAAAGGAAGATAGGTTTTGATTTTATTTATTAAATCATCTATATTCCTTCCGGTTTTTGCGCTTACTTTAATTGTATCGATATTTTTTTCAAAAAGTTTTTTATAGCTGTAGATATTAAGTTCTCTTGCGTTTAAATCTTTAATCAAATCGACTTTATTTGCAACAAGAAGAATAGGGACTTTAACGTCTTTCAGATAATTTTGAATAATCCAATTGTCACCTTTGCCTAAAGCACAGGTTGAATCCACCATAAATAATATTAAATCAACATCTTTTATAGCGACACTCGACTGATTTGAAAGATAATTTCCAAGCTCATTTACGGGTTTATGGACACCAGGCGTATCTATAAAAATTATCTGACAGTCATTATCCGTATAAATGCCTTTCATGTTTTTTCTTGTAGTTTGGCTGATTGGAGTAGCAATTGCAATTTTTTGCCCTAAAATCTTGTTTATTAAAGTGGATTTACCTACATTGGGACGGGCAAGCAAACAAACCACACCTGTTTTAAAAATATTATTCATTTCTTTAAAATTATTATCTTTCATAGCTTTTCAACTTATTAATTCTTCAAAAACCTTTTACATTAATCATATTTATATTATAATATTAAAAAAATATTTGTAAGGGGAAGAAATAAAGTGCAGAATTTTTTTGGTAAACTTATTTTAAGTTTTTTAATTCTAGCAGGGGCGTGTGTTTTTGCCCTTGATAGCGAATATAAAAATACTCTTAATAAAATTGAAGTTGTAAAAACAGGTGAAGATAATTACAGCGTCAACCTTTATACGCAAAAAGGATATTCCCAACAGCCAAAAATCATTAAAAAAAGCGACTACAACTACTATATTCTGCTTCCCGAAACCAAAAATTCCGCTCCCGCTGCTTCTAAAAATTCCCAAGATATCAGAAGCGTGTCTGCAAATCTATACCCTTATGCAGGGCAAGATATAAATAACGGCTATACAAAAATAAACATAAGTACAACAAAACCTGTTAATTTCAGCTTAAGTGTCAGAAATTCAGGAACAAAAGCAGCTTCTGCAACACCAGCCAAGGCAACAACAGTCAAACCACAGGAAAAAAAAACGGCTTTGGCGCCTTCAAATTCTTCAAACGTAAATAAAACCACACAGAATACTGCAAAAAATATACACGTAAATCCCCCTACTGCCAAGCTTCAACCAAAACAAAATATTGCAAAAACAACCCCTGCGGCACCTGTAAATGCAAATAAGCAGGCAGCTCCAAACAAACAAATAGCACAAAATACACAGGCAAAAAAAGTTCAAACACAAATTCAAAACACACAAAAAACTGCTGTTCAGCCACAAAAGAAACAATCTAACAATTTAGCGCAGAACACAACAAATAAAGTTCAAAATGCAAGTCAAACAGCTCAAACAAAAACAACAAAACCGCAAGCAAAACCTGATACAGCGCCTGTTAGTACAAAAACTGTTAAACCGGCCAAACCTGTTAAGACAAAAACAAAACCGATAGAAGATATTCCAAAGCCCGTCATTCTTCCTGATGAAAATTCAATTAAAACTCCTGTTGTAGAGCCACAAGAAACCCAAGCTACATATTCTCAAGGCGAGATTTTCATTCCGAGAGCAAACAATGCAAGCATTGAAGATGATGATATGTTCAAAGATGACTATAGTGAATTTGGTCAAAATGCCATATTCAACTGGTTTAAAAAGAATTTCAATATGAATTATCTTGAAAATCTAAGAAACAATGCCGAATACAGACTAATTCAATACGGGCTCGATTTCGCAGATGTTGCCTGGATGATTTTTGCAGCAATTGTTAGTTTGATGGTACTTATTAAAATATGCACAAAGAAACATCCTCAAACTGCAAAACTAAAAAGCAAAGCAGATTTTATGGAAAGAAAGTACAAAAAAGCTCCGGTTAAAAATCCTGCAAAGAAAAAAAGACCTCCTCATTTTGCCTCAAACAAAGATATCAGGCAGAAAAAAAGCAGCAATTTCGAGCTTTCCGGATACAGACAGCCCGAAGTTAAGCTTGAAAAAGTTGAGCCTCAATATAATGGCACAGCCTTTAACAACATACCGGATGAAGTAACTAAACCACAATACAACTTATATCAGGCAAATAATATCGAAGACATCGTAGAAAAAGCTCATCAAATTGAAAGAGGCGAAAACGATATTCAAATCCAAAGAAAAATTGAAGCTGAAGCAGATAAGCAAGTTATCCAAAACTTTGGCTTAAATGAAGAAGCTCTTGAATTGTATAATGTAAATGAGCCTGTTGATATTGAAGAAATTACAATAGATACCCCTTCGATTCAAAATAATGAATTCAAAAATGAAGATATTGTCCAAATTCAAAATGAACCGGCGCAACAGCATCAAGAGTACATTGAACCGCAAATTCAGCCGCAGCCTCAAAGACAAGGCCTGCAGCAAAGACTCAATGAAGCCGAACAAATGCAATCTCAAGCAATTCAGCCAACAGTTGCACAGCCAAAACCGCACAAAGAAATCGGAAGCGGAATTCCCGGGCTTAAGGTCCTATCCAGCGTTGAAATTGCTCCTGAAAGAGGCTTTATGTGTGTATCATACAATAACAATGTAAGCCTTGTAGGTTACATATTTGATGATGTTTTTGCTCTTCATAATTTTAAAGTTGCCAAACTGCACGATTATAATATCAAATTCAGATTATCAGAAAGAGATGCAAAAGGCGCATATTTCATTGTTAAAGTTGATGACAGCAAACTTTTGATTAAAGTTACAAAAATGGCAATGGCGCTTGAAGTAGCTATGTAAACATCACAGGTATACAGGCGAAAATGGATAACAAGAAAAAGAAAATTCCAAAATATAAAACCCTAAACACCAAGAATTGGGGTATTAATTATAACAAAAACGAATACCAGGAAATCATCTTATCCAATTCCAACCATCCCGAGCAAATGAGAGAGCACAAGCCTAAGAATTAAGTTTCTTTAGTTTTTCATATAATTCAAGAGCTTCTTTTGAAAGTTCTTTTGGTACGATTATTCTTATTTTTACTTCAAGGTTGCCTTTTGAGCCGTCTTTTTTTGGCAGCCCCATGTTTTTTAATCTGAGTTTTTTATCTGATGATGTTAATTTTGGTATTTTGATTTTAATTTTTTCACCCAATGCTTCAATTTGTTTTTCGCAGCCCAAAACCGCCTCATAAGGGAGTAATTCAAGTATTTTTATTAAATTTTCACCATCAAGTTCATAATTTTTATCTTCAATTTTAACAACTAAATAAACATCACCTTTATTCCCGTAAGCATCAATTTTTCCTTCTTGTTTGAGTCTTATTTTTTGACCTGATTTCACAAATTTTGGAATTTGAAAAGTAATGTTTTTTGTTACTTTTTCAATGCCGGTTCCTGCGCAATTAGTGCAGAAGCTGCCCTTTTGCCCATGGCAATATGAACATTTTTGAAAAGTTGTTATGTTTACAGTTTTTTTAGGAGTACGAATTATTTCATCAATTGTCAAAATTACGTTTTGCGTTATATCTAAATCTTCTTTTTTGCTTGATTCTTTTGCTCTTTCATTTTGGGCATAACCTCTTGCCCTTTTTGAAAACTGAGAATTAAAGTCATCAAAGCTTCGGCTCTGCGGTCCTTGATTAAAGCTATAACTTCTATTTGAAGCATTGTTTATAATATCACCGAATATCGCAGAAAAGAAATCTGAAAATCCGCCTTGGGAAGAACCCGAAGAAAAACCTTGAGAAAAATTTGAAAAATTAAATCCTTCATATCCGGGTGGCGGTGTAAAATCCGCACCTTGGCTGAAAGAACCCAAAGCGTCATATCTTTTTCTATTTTCTTCGTTGCCTAAGGCTTCATAAGCTTCATTTATATCTTTAAATTTTGCCTGAGCATCAGAGGATTTATTTACATCGGGATGATATTTTCTTGCCAGTTTTCTATAAGCACTTTTAATTGTTTTTTGATCGGCGTTTCTGTCTACACCTAAAATTTCATAATAATCTTTGTATTTCATATTACTATCTTAATATCAAAATACAAAAAATGTATCATTCTTAATTATTTTTTTATAATTATCTTGTTCTGTTTAAAAAGGATTTCAAAGCTTCGATTTTTGTTCTTGGAATAGCGAGATCCAATACTTCAAATTCTTCTTCAAACTTTTCTTCTTTAAACGCGTCATTCCAGTTTTTTCTGACAAACATAAGAAGGAAGTAAAGCAAAAGCGCACAAACTAAAACCATAATCATTGATTTTAAAAACAAAGAAACAACTTTTTTACCTTCTTTTTTTGTATCAGGAACTACGGATTTTTTTACTTCTTTTGTGCTAATGGGCTCAATATCTAAATCATCAACTCTGACATCATTTTGAACCAAATTCATATTTTCATCTGCATTCAAAGCTTCATTCTGAACGTTTTGGGTGGTATTGATTTCGCCCATATCAGAAGGCGGCTGCGCAAACGTTGAATTTTGTACAAAACTCAACGAAAAGGAAAACAATATAAGTAAAAATAACTTTAATATTTTACTATTCATTTTCATCTTGCTTTTCTTCCTCTTTTGCTTTTTTGGCTACTTTTTTCTTAGAAGCTGCAGCTGTTTTTCTTGTTTTTCTTTTTGGCTTTTCCTCTTTTTGCTCGGTTTGCTCTGCATTTTGTTCAGCTGTTTCAACATCTGCTTTCTTTGCATTTTTCGCAGATTGTCTTCTTGTTGTGTTTCTTTTTGGCTTTTCAGTCTTTTCTTCAACTACAGCAGCTTCAACTTGTTGCTGTGCTTCACTTGAAACTTCTGTCACAACAGCTTCTACTTCTTTTTGTATTTCTTTATTTTCTTTTATAGTATCATCTACAAAAACATCCTTAATTAAATCATCAATAAGTTCATTAACTTCTGTTTTAGTGATTTCTTGTGCTTTTGGCTGTTCATTTTGTCCTTGTTTTTGATTTTGGAAATTATTTGGATTTTGTTGATTTTGATTTCTAAAATTATTATTTTTCTTCTTTTGATTTTTATCAAATTTATGATTTTTTTGGTTAAAGTTATTATAGCTTGGGGCATTTTCTACATTTGCAAAATTCGAAGAAAAAGGCCCTTTGATTTTATTCATCTTGGCTCTGTTTTCTCCTATTGAAGTAGGAGTTGCAAATTTAAGCTCATCTATAATAAAGCCCTGGCCCTGACATTTATCGCATTTTTTTGTAAATATTTCAGATAAGCTTTGTCCTTGTCTGTGACGGGTTAATTCAACCAACCCTAAATCAGATAACTGCCCGATTTGCGGTTTGGCTTTATCTTTTTCAAGCATAAGCTCAAAATGTTCAAGAAGTGCAACTTTGTCCATTCTTGTTGCCATGTCGATAAAATCGATTATAACCATACCGCCAATATTTCTTAGCTTCAACTGGCGCGCAATTTCATCTGCCGCTTGCATGTTTGTTTTTAAAATAGTTTCAGCCTGATTAGAAGAACTTGTAAATTTACCCGAATTAACATCAACTACAGTAAGCGCTTCGGTTTGCTGAATAAAAAGATATCCGCCCAGCGGTAAATTTACTCTCGTATTTAAAGAATTCATAATTTCTTTGTTAACGCCTGTTGCAACAAGCAAAGGCTCCATTCCTTTATGAATATTAGTTTTAACATTCATATTCCAATGTTGCAGTAACTGAGTAGTTCTATGAAGCGCAAAAGGAGTGTCTACAACAATTTCTTCAACATCATTGTCGCAAGCCTCTCTTATGACCCTATACAACAAATCCTGATCTCTGTATAAAAGCGTTGGAGGATTTGCACTATCTGCTGCATTTACTATGGAATTCCACTTTTCAAGCAAGATTTCAAGATCTTCCTGAATTTCGGCATCCGTCTCGCCTTCAGCTTCAGTTCTAACAATTACACCAACTCCAACAGGTTTTATAAGACTTACAATTGATTTTAATCTTGCTCTTTCTTTAGAAGAGGTTATTTTCTTTGAAACGTTAATTCCTTTTTCATCAGGCAAAAGTACCAAAAAACGCCCGGGCAGAGATAACGCAGTTGTAACCCTTGGACCTTTGTGTCCTGTTGGTTCTTTAACAACCTGAACAACAAGCTTTTGATTGGGCTTTACTTTTTCTTTTAAAGGACCTTTTCCTTGAATATCGTCTGCGTGAATAAAACCCATTTTATCACTCATGCCAACATCAACAAAAGCTGCATCAATAGAAGGCAAAACATTATCTACTCTTGATAAGTAAACATCACCCAATAAAACATCACCTTTTGAAACAAAAAATTCGCTTACTTTATTATCCTCTATAACTGCTGCAACATTGTCTTTTTCAGAGATTATAATTTTTTTTGACATAATAAATTTCCTTTAAACTTATATTACATTAAGTTTCTTATCATAAAACTCAATTCTTTTGATTTTAAAAATGTCACTATCACCAAAGATTTTCTTTAAAAAATCATCTGCCCTAAGAGCTTTGATATCATCACTTTGCCCTGCTTTTAATACAAATAAAAGCGTGCCATCTTGCCTAATTTCAAAAGTTTTTAGAGAATTTCGATAATTTACTTCTTTTTCTATACCTTTTTTAGTTTTCTTCAAAATTAAAAGTTCATTTGAAGACAAACACTTTTCTATAATATATCTTATTTCATCCAAATTGTAAAGGCAGTTTTTTTTATCAATTAATTTCGCTTCATACTTTGCCCATTGGATATAACAGTCTAAAGATTTTTCATCTCCATAATAAACATCTTGAATATCAACAACTTTAATACCCTTTGGTGCAGCTTTTTTGAAGTTTTTGATAAAATCATTATCTATAGGTTCAGCTACTTGAAAATCAACAAGCTCGCAATCAGATTCTAAGAATATAGGCAAGGCCGGGCTATAGCTTACTTTTGGCATTTTATTAAAACCCTGGGATAAAATAAGCTTTAAATCAAGCCTTCTAAATATCTTAAGAATTAAATTCTGCCAATCCAAATGGGAAATATAGCTCAATTCTTCTTGCTTTATGAGTTTTAATCTATATTTGTATACGTTGTCTTGCATTATCGAACTTTTTTATAAAATCTAATTGAATAGGATTTGTATCAAACCTACCTGAAATGGTCTTTCTAACTTCATTAAAATATTCAAGCTCTTGTATAGCCCTTTGAAGCTCTCTATCTTCAACATTATTTTTCAGTCTTGAAAATACTCTTTTATTAACGAAGTTATCATCCATAAAATAATTCATAGCTTTACTTTACCATGGTTATTATTTTTTGGTTTAATTTTAAAAATAGTTTACAAAAAAAGGATGTATCTTAAATTGATTAATACATCCTTTTTTATGCCTTGTTTATTTTATTTATTCTTCTGTGTCTTCTTGGGGTTCATCAACGACTTGATCTTCTTCATCGACACCTAATTGGCTTGTTTCTTCCTGAGCTTCTTGTGCAATTTCATCAATTGCTTCTTCTGCTTCAACATAGTCAACTACTTCATCTTCTTTTTCATAAGAAGTTTCAATTTGTTGATTATCGGCACTTTCAATTTCTCTTGCCTGGGATTCTGATTTAATATCAATTTTCCAGCCTGTCAATCTATGCGCCAGGCGGACATTTTGACCTTCTCTTCCTATTGCAAGGGACAATTGATCATCAGGAACAATTACAAATGCTTCTTTTCTGTCTTCTTCATCGGCCAAAATATCAACTGATATAATTCTAGCGGGAGACAGTGCATTTACAATATATTCAACAGGGTCTTCGGAATATCTTACGATATCAATTTTTTCATTTTTAAGTTCGCCAACTATTGTTTGAATTCTTGTTCCGCGCGGCCCTATACAAGCTCCAACACTATCAACACTTGGATCATTTGACCAAACGGCAAGTTTTGTTCTGAAACCTGCTTCTCTTGCAATTGATTTAATTTCTACGATATTATCTTCAATTTCAGGAACTTCGAGTTCAAATAATTCGCGGACAATTTCAGCATGAGCTTGAGATACAATAACCTGCGGAAGTCTTGAAGTTTCTTTAACATCAAGAACAAACACTCTGATGCGGTTTCCGGGTTTATAGTATTCGCCCGGTATCTGTTCGCGAGATGGCATAACAGCATCGGTTTTACCGATATTTACTATAACTGCTTTATCGGTTCTTCTTTGGATAATACCTGTGATAAGAGTGCCTTTTTTAGACATAAATTCATCTAAAACCATTTTTCTTTCGGCTTCTCTGATTCTTTGTGTGATAACCTGTTTTGCACTTTGCGCTGCAACGCGGCCAAAGTTTTCAGGAGTCACTTCAATTTTAACTTCGTCATCCAGCTCTACATCTTCATCAATTTCTTTAGCATCTTTTAGAGAAATTTCAGTATCTTCATCTTCTACATTTTTTACAACAACTTTTGTTCTAAAAACGCCAATTTCACCTGCTTGTTCATCTAAAATAGCTTCAACATTTGTTGCTTCTTTATCTTTTATGTGCTTTTTATAGGCGGCAACAAGAGCATCGCATAAAGAAGAAACCAAAACTTCTTTTGAAATACCTTTTTCTCTTTCAAATTGTTCTGCTGCTTCAAACAGCGCAGTTCCTATCTTAATCATCTTTTTCTCCTTTATTTTTATTTATTTCAATTTTATCGTTTAATTTTGTATATTGTATTTTATCCATTGGAATTATAAGTTCCTGATTATTATAAATAACTTTTATTCCAAAGCTTTCGTTATAGTCTTTTAAAGTAGCTTCTATAGTCTTTTCGCTTGTTTGTTCTATTGAATTTTTAAGCTTAATTATGACATTGTGGTCTTTGAAAATAATATATTCTTTTTCGGATTTAAATTTCCTATCCAGCCCCGGAGAAGATACCTCAAGATAATATTTAAAAGGAATAAGCTCGTCAAGCATATCTCCAAGCCCACGAGAAATTTTTTCACAATCAAGATGAGAAACATTATGATTAGCACTATATATAAAAATTCTTAAGAAATTTTTACCACTTTCTTTATCTAAACTGATTTCCAACGGAATAAGTCCATATCGCATGGCGGTATTTTCTATTACAGGCGTTATTGTTTCAATTATTTCTCTTTTATTTAAAAAATCTTTCATTCTTGTGAAATATCCTGTCTTTTGCCTTATTACTAAAAAAGAACGCACTTATCTGATGCGTTCCAGTTTAAATAGATATAAACCAGATTAGTAAAAATCTTTTTACAAAGTTATTATAGCATTAAATTTTGAAAAACAAACTCATTTATACGTTTTGTAAAAAAATATTAATCACTTAGAACATCGCCTATAAAGAGCTCTCTAAGCATTATAGCTATACCTGGCTGATTATCTATAGCAGTTTCGTCATAAACATGTTCATCCGTAAATTTACCTGATGTATGAAAAACTGTACCTGACCAAATATATGGAGAATTTATTCCGGCATTTCTATAGCCAAGACCATTGTATCTTTCTGCAAATTCAAGCCAGGAACCTATATCATCACCTTCTATAATGCTTATATCCTGTCCTGTCTTAGTGAACGCATATACAGCAGAATCTTCCCAACTTGCAAAATCAGTATCTTCGAGAGATTCACCATCTACCTGCGATTTGTCAAAGTTGCAATTTGCTTCTCTATAGTGAATTGCTGCAATTAATTCAGCAGGAATTCCTGTTTGATTTGCTACATTTATATATCTTTGTCTTTTATCAGGATCATTCCAGGTATTAATAAAGTTTCTAACACCTTTTTCCTGTTTAGGATTTACACACAAGTCAAAATCAAAGCCGCCTTTATACATTTCCATAGTTGAAACCATTTCATCTTGTTGTTCGGCATCTATCGCTTCTTCATCTTCATAAATTTCAGCTTCTTTAACTTCGGCTTCTTCGATTTCATCATCTTCATAGATTTTATGTTTAGAATCCACAAGAACGGTCAGCGGAATTTCAGATTTTGTTAATATTTTAAGTTCATCTGCCTTTTTTTGAGACTCATTTAAAATTGCATCCACATCAACTTGTTCAACAATAGGTGTATATATGGGCTTATCTTGAGGATTAGACAATGCAAAATAAGTAGCAAGCATAGCCGCCGGAATTGTAGGAATCATAGCCGCTACTGTTTTTGCTCTTCTTTCGGCTTGTTTTCTTTTGTGTTTTCTAACCGCTTGAGCGCGTGTCAGTATTTTTTTATCATTATTTTTGGGTTTTTTATTGCTTATTGGAATATATTTTAAATCATTGTCACCATGGTATAGGGCAAAATTTTTGTGCATATCATAGGTTTTAAATTGACCCCTTGGCTGCTGTTTGAAATTATTTTTGTTCTTCGGCTTAACGGCGGACGTGCCGTGATTGTAATTATTTGAACCAAAAAAGCTTATGTTGTTTACAGACATCACACTATTTCCTTTGTCCTTTTAAAGTTCATTGATAAAAAATATTGATAAAATTCCAACTATTTTTTTACATTTGTTAACGTTTAAGTTTCTATTTTAAATATACCGCAAAGGAACAAAAAATAAAATTTTTCGTCTAGCAATATTAGAAGAAGGATTTATTTTTTAGTTGAGGAAGTAGAAATGGAAGCAAACTTTTTAGAAGATGAACTTATTTATGAAGAAGATAAACAAGAAGACATTGATAAAATTAAAACTTTTAATATTATTGCAAACAAAGATGAAATTTTACAAATGTATTTAAAAGACATTTCCAAAATAAAGCTTTTAAAAAAAGAGCAAGAGCTTGAACTTGGAAAAGAAATCAAAGAAGGCGGTAAAAAGCAGGCAAATATAGCCAAAAAGAAACTGATTCAATCTAATTTAAGACTTGTTGTATCAATTGCCAAAAAATACACGGGTCAGGGCATTTTATTTATGGATTTGGTGCAGGAAGGCTCACTTGGATTAATTAAAGCTGCAAATAAATTTGACTATAAAAAGGGCTTTAAATTTTCAACTTATGCAACCTGGTGGATAAAACAGTCAATTATAAGAGCTATCGCAAATTCATCCAAAACAATCAGAATTCCCGTTCATATGTCAGATAAAATCAGAAATCTTAAAAGAGCAATTGTCAAATTAAGTGTTGATTTTGGACGAGAACCAAGCGACTTAGAACTTGCGCAGTATTTAAAAACAACAGAAAAAAAGGTAAAATTAATCAAAGCATCAATAATCAAAGAACCTGTAAGTTTTGAAACACCTGTGGCAGATGATTTGACACTTGCCGATTATATAGCAGATGATATTTCAAACATGCCAAATCAAAAACTTGAAAAAACAGACTTTAAAAAAGATGTCTTTGATGCACTTTCAATATTAACCGAAAGAGAAAAATTTATTATTCTAAATCGTTTCGGCTTGAAAGATAATAAAACCAAAACCCTTGAGCAGCTGGGTCAAACTCTTGGTTTTTCAAAAGAAAGAATAAGACAAATTGAAACAGATGCTTTAAGAAAATTAAGAAAATCCGAACAAACTCAATATTTGAAAGAATATTTGGTATAATAAAACAATGCTTATTGAAATTAAAAATCTTGAAAAAACATACAAAGAAGACCATTCTTTTTTATCGCCCAAAAAAGAAGATAATTATGTTTTAAAAAACATTAACTTAGATATTCAAAAAGGCGAAATAATATCTTTAGTAGGCGCATCGGGGTGCGGAAAGTCTACTCTTGCTAATTGTATTTTAAAATTAATCACACCTGATTGCGGAGAAATCTTCTACGAAGGGCAGAATATCTTAAAATTCAACAAAAAAGAAACTTTTGAATATAGAAAAAAAATACAGATGATTTTCCAAAACCCCTATTCAAGCCTAAATCCTAAAATGAAAATAAAAGATACATTAATTGAGCCTTTGATTATTCATAATTTCAATAAAGACGAAAGATTAGAAAGATTATATGAAATTATAAGCCTTGTCGGAATAAACAAAAACGATCTTGAAAAATACCCTCACGAATTTTCAGGAGGCCAAAGACAAAGAATAGCAATTGCAAGAGCGCTCATTTTAAAACCCGAATTTATTGTTGCAGATGAACCTGTAAGCGCGCTTGATGTAAGTATCAGTGCAACCATTATTAATCTTTTGTTGGAATTAAGGCAAAAGCTTAATTTAACAATGCTTTTTATATCCCATGACCTTAATTTGGTTAAATATATAAGTGACAAAATCGCCGTTATGGATAAAGGCAGAATAGTTGAATTTAATACAACAGATGAAATCTTTAATAACCCGAAAGACGATTACACCAAATTTTTATTGTCTTCCATAAGAACTATTAAGTTATAAATATGTTCTAAAACGCCATCAACATAAATTTTGTTTTTAGATGAAAAAGGCAAGGCCTCGTTTTGAAACTCTTTTTTCAATACTGCAAGCTTTTTTGCAATGTCACTTCTTGAAACATAATCAGCCTTTGTCATAATATTAAATACAGGAAGATTATTGTATTTAAGCCATTGGTGCATTAAAATATCATTTTTTTGAATATCATGCCTGCTATCTATAAATTGAATATTGGAAACAAGATTTTTTCTTTTCAAAAGATATTCTTCAAGATTTTTTTGCCAGTTTGCCTGCTCAGTTTTAGAGACCTTCGCATAACCATATCCCGGTAAATCCGCAAGCATAAAAACTTTTTTATCTGTTGTTATTTCAAAAAAATTGATAAGCCTTGTTTTACCCGGAGTGTTAGAGGTTTTGGCTAATTTATTTTGGTTTGTTATTGTATTTATAAAAGTTGATTTTCCAACGTTAGAGCGCCCCAAAAGAGCAAATTCCGGCAGATTAAAATCAGGACAGCCCTTAAGATTTGGCGAACTCAAGATAAACTTTGCTTTTAGAATTTTCATTTTCGTCTTTCTTATATGGGTTTGTTGCAAGCCTTTTTACAAAAGGCGAATTTCGTTTTGCTTGCTCCTGATGCAAGTTTCTTTTATAAACAACGCTTGATAATAAATTGTATGCACCTTCTGAATTAATAACGTTGATATTTATTTTTTCATCATCAATATCAACATCAATTGACTTAGTCGTCACAAAATCTGATTTAAAGCCCGTGATTTGGATAATCCTTTTTCTTAAGATTGATAAAGGAAGCTTAATAAATTCTTCAAATGAATCCATTATTTTGTTTTTGCTTATCATCAAAATTTATTATAACAAATTACCCGCTTTTTTTGTATAATAATTTAAACAAGATTAAAAAATGTTAAAAAAATATATATAAAGGAAATAAAAATGGCTGAACAAAATTTATACCATGAAATCACAGAGGAAGGTTTTGGAATTGCAATAGAAAAAGATGGCGAAAATATCTTTGAAAAACAATCAGAGTTTCAAAAGACTGAAGTCTTTAATTCACGCGCTTTTGGAAAAGTTCTCACACTGGATGGGCTTATGATGGTAACAGAAAAAGATGAATTTTTCTACCATGAAATGATTGTCCATATTCCTATGCTTACTCATCCAAATCCTAAAAATATCTTAGTTATAGGAGGAGGAGACGGAGGAACCGTCCGCGAATTATTAAAATATGATAGCGTAGAACATATTGATATGGTTGAAATTGATGAAGTTGTAATAGAAGCATCCAAAAAATATTTCCCGACAGTATCTTGCGGATTAGATGATAAAAGAGTGTCAGTTTTAGTTCAAGATGCTATTGAATTTATAAAAGATAAAAAAGACTGTTATGATGTTGTTTTAATTGATTCAACAGATCCAATTGGCCCAGGCGTCGGCTTATTTAATGAAGGTTTTTATAATAACGTAAAACGCGCACTTAAAAAAGGCGGTATTGTAACTCCCCAAACGGAAGGACCTTTTGCGCAAAGCGAAAATATGAAAAAAACTTATGAACTTTTAAGAAAAGTCTTCAAAAATGTTGCTCCATATTGTTCGCCTATGCCAACTTATCCTGGCGGATACTGGTCTTGGGGCTTTTGTAGCGATGATATTCAAGCTCCATCTATCGATTTTAAAGCAGATAAAAGAGCAGATATTATTTCAAAAACCTGCAAATTATATAATCCAAGCCTCCATGGGGCAGTCTTTCAGGTTCCAAACTTTGTAAAAGATTTAACAAAATAGAAATTAAATATGGCAATTTTTAAAAAAAATAATAATCCTTTAACGGGTGAAATCACAATTCCTTCCGACAAATCAATTACTCACAGAGCATTGATTTTTTCTGCTCTTCTAAAAGACAAAATAAAAATTAAAAATATCTCGCTTGGCCAAGATTGCCTTAATACTCTTAATATCTTTAAAAGCCTTGGTGTCAAATATGAATTTTTATCTAAAAAAGAAATTATAGTTGATAGCTCAAAAGGCTTTAATTTAGATAAAGATTATACTTTCGATTGCGGAAATTCAGGAACCACAACAAGACTTTTGGCGGGTCTTTTTTCAGGAATCGAAGGTTTGAATTGTACTTTAATTGGGGATAATAGTCTTTCTAAAAGACCTATGAAAAGGGTAATTGAGCCATTGAGTCTTATGGGAGCAGATATAAAATCCAATGATTTTAAAATTCCTCTTGAAATCAAAGGGAAAAAATTAAACCCCATAACTTATAAATCCAAAATCGCCTCCGCTCAGGTAAAAAGCTCTATTCTACTTGCAGGCTTAAATACAAATGGTGTCACAAAGACTTTTGAAAACCATTTATCCAGAAACCACAGCGAACTTATGCTTGAATACCTTAAAGCCAATATCAAAACAGGAAAAGAAGATGAAGGATACTTTGCCAAAATAGAAAAATCAAACCTGAAAGCAAAAGATATAGAAATAGTGGGCGATATATCATCTGCCGCATTTTTTATGGTTGCAGCAGCAATTGTTCCAAATTCAAAAATTTTAATTAAAAATGTCGGAATAAACCCTACAAGAAGCGGTATTTTAGATATATTCAAGCAATCCTGTATAAAATACAGTCTTTTAAACAAAAAAACTGTTTCAAATGAACCTATAGCTGATATTTTGGTTGAATATACTTCAAATATAAAGCCGTTTATTATTCAAGGCGATATTGTTCCAAGATTAATTGATGAAATCCCAATCTTGTCTGTTCTTGCTGCATACGCCGATGGCAAAAGTATCATAAAAGATGCTTCTGATTTAAGAAACAAAGAATCAGACAGAATTAAAAATATGGTTGATGCTTTAAATGCTTTTGGTATCAAAACAATTGAAAAAGATGACGGATTTGAAATCGAAGGAAACAAAAAAGGTATTATTTCAAAAGATATTACATTTGAAACCCATCTTGACCACAGGCTTGCAATGAGCTATTTTATATTGTCTTTATTAAATGAAAAAAATACCGAAATACTTAATTTCGATTGCACAAATACTTCTTTTCCGGAATTTTTGGATTTATTTAAAGATTTAGGATACGATTGTGGCAAGTAATTTTGACTTTTTAAAAGAAATTGATAGCGAGCTTCATTCAATCATTATTGATAGCGAAAGGCTTTTTAGAGATAGCTACTTTAACCAATCCGTTATAAATACAAGAATTTTCGCTGAAACTTTGGCTAAAAAAATGTACGGTAAAAATAGCCTCAACAACGGCATTCAGATGACTTTTGATGATATTTTAAATTGCCTCAAAGACAATATCAAAGACGAACGCCAAAAAGAAATTATAGATGATATGTTTTTTATAAAACAAGAAGGCAATAAATGCGCCCACGGTCAGGATTGCGAAAGTTCAACAGCGCTTGAAGTTATAAAAAGAGCCTTTGAGATGAGTATCAACCATTGCTATAAAAAAAACCCGGATATTGACAGGCTCCTTTTTGACGTTGATCTTCTTATACTTGAAAAAGCATCAGACAAAAAAACCGACACACTTGCACAAAAATATGTTGAACTTGCAACTTTAAAAGAAGAAAATGACCAAAAAGCCCTAGAAAAACAAGAACTTTTAGATAGCAAAGAAAAAGATTTCAAAAATCAGGTAAAAAAAGAGGATTTCAAAGAGCACTTTAAAAAAGATTATAAAGAAAAAAATCCTAAAACCGCAGACAAAAACGAAAAAAAACAAAGAATTAAGCAAAGAATAAAAGAAGCCAAAAAAGAGCTTAAAAATACAATCAATAAAAACCCTGATACTAAAACGCCAAAAACCAAAGAAAAAACAAAGACCAAATCAAAAAAAGCCCCTCAAGCAAAGAAAAAAAACCAAAGCAAAAATAGCAAAAAAGCTTCAAATAACCATACTTTTGCAATTATATTCTATATTTTTACAGTACTTGCCATATATTTTCTTGCAAAATTCATATTTTTTATTTAAAAAACTTAACTTTTAGGCAATTTTTATTTCAAAAAATTCTTTTTATATATATAAGATGTTATTGAATGGAAATTAGTATGAATGAATATTTTACAAGATATTCAACTTCTTCAAATGAAGAAATTGAATTAGAACGAGAAATGCGTAAGATGGCAGATATTCTGTCTTTTGAATATTATGATTTCAAATTAAAGCAATTGGCAAGCAAAATCAAATTTCAAAGCGGACAAACAAATAAATTAAAAGCAATAGGTTCATAAATCTGTTTGTGTTATCTTTATAGATAATGGAAAAAGATAAAATAATTTTTTTGGATTTTGATGGCGTTTTATTTGATACATTAAAAGAAGTGTATCTTATTAATCGCGCAATATACTTAGGCACAAGCTATCTTGAAGATGTCGAAACGGATACTTATAAGTTATATTCAAAATATAAATATCTTGTCTATAATATTTGGATGTTTTATTACTACAATAAAATTATCTTTTCTTCAAAAGACGAAAATACAATTGAAGAACAGTTTTTTAATGCAATTCAAAATAGAAATTTAAAAAAAGAAGAAGAATTTTGTGAACAATTTTTAAAAACAAGAAGAGATTTAGCAAATAACCATTTTGAATATTGGAAAAACCTTGAAATTCCATATGACTTTTTCTTTGAAATTAAAAAATTGCACCAAAAAGGCGCAAATATTGCAATTGTTTCAAAAAAGAATAAAAATGCAATTTTGGAAAGATTTAAAACATATGATTTTAATTTAGATGAAAAGTTTGTTTTTGCAAGGGAAATTCTCGATAAATATAAAAGCAAAATCAAATTTATGGAAGAATATATGGACAAAAACAACTTTAAGCAGGCTATTTTTGTTGATGATAATCAAAATAATCTTGATTATAACAATGAAAAAATATTTTCTATTCTTGCTCTTTGGGGAAATTGCCCGCCAAATGTCAAAGGCTGTAATCAAAAATCAACATTAGAGAAAGTTGCTTCATTTTTAAATCTTGGCTGATTTATTGGATTTAAAGTGCTATAGAAAATATTAACATTTTTTTGGGTTGAGCCGCTGAATTCATTAATATTTATGTTATTTTGAACATTATTATTTGTAAATTCTATAGTTTCTGCAATTTTTTTAACTCTTTTTGCATTAATACTTGAAAAATCCTGCCTTGTTTTAAGAGAGCTTTGACCGATCTTAGCACTTTGTTTTCTGTGTTTATAAAAATGTGTCTGTTTAAAAGTTATCTTATCCCCATCTATTTTAAAAGGCAGGTCAGGCTCAAAATATATATCAGAAGGCACCATTTTCCAATGCTTATCATTGATTGTAATTGTATTTGTATCTTCGTTTTTATCTGACTCTTTTAAAATCAAAAGGCGATATCCCTCAAGGCTGTAGAAAGTCCCGTTTTTTGCATATCCTACAATTTCTTTTTTGTTATCATTATCTATATCGTAAAATTCCGCTTTAGCTTCAGGGCAAAATATTTTTGTAAATTGTTCTACATATTCTGTCAGGATTTCACTTGCATCTTTATCGTAGTTTTTTGAAAAATCAAATGTAACTTCGTCTTTTGCAAACACATTTGCACAAAAAAACATACATATTATAGCTATGAATACTTTTTTCATTATATTTACAGCAGTTCCTTGAAATTATCAATTCTATATTGTTCACTTGTTTTTAAGTCTTTTACGCTGTAAAAATTGCCTTGAATTTCTTCTTCATCTAAAATTAAAGCGCAATTTGCAGTTTTTGAGGCTTTTTCAAGCTGTTTTGTAAATTTTTTGTTCGCCAAATCAAATTCGACTTTTTTGCCTTCTTTTCTTAACTTTTGAGCAAGTTTTATGGCTTCATTTGGTTTTGTTGAAACAATATAATAGTCAAGCATCGGAGCTTGTTTTTTTTCAATCAATGCACACAATCTTTCAACGCCCATTGCAAAGCCTACTGCAGGAGTCGGCATACCGCCTAAAGTCTCAACAAGATTATCATATCTTCCGCCTCCACATACGGCACTTTGAGAGCCAAGTGATGTGCTTTTTATTTCAAAAACCGTTCTTGTGTAATAATCAAGACCTCTGACTAAAAGCTTGTTTTCAATATATTTAATATTTAAATCATCAAGATAGCTTTTAAGCTTTTCATAATGTTCTTTGCAGTTGTCGCAGATATAGTCTTTGTAGATAACATCATTTATTTTTTCTAAGACCTTTTTACATTCATCATTTTTGCAATCTAAAATTCTCAAAGGATTTTTTTCAAAGCGAACTTTGCAATCATCGCACATTTCGTCCAAATATGGCCTTATGGCTTCTTTGATTGAATTTCTGTATTCGCTTTTGCATTCATTGCAGCCAAGCGAATTTAATTCAACTTCCAGGTTGCTAAGCCCCAATTTATCTAAAAAATCAACTGCACAAAGAATAACTTCAGCATCCGCCAAAGGTTCTTTAACGCCAAACATTTCAACCCCTGCCTGGTAAAATTGTCTTTGTCTTCCGGCTTGCGGCCTTTCATAACGAAACATCGGCCCAAAATACCAAAACTTAGAAGGAGGCGACATTCTTTGCATATTGTGTTCAATGTATGCTCTTACAACACTTGCCGTATTTTCAGGACGAAGGGTTATTGATTCATCGCTTTTTGGAGCACAAAATGTATACATTTCTTTGTTTATGATATCTGTTGAATCCCCGACACCTCTATTAAATAATTCCGTTGCTTCAAAAATAGGTGTTTTAATTTCAGCAAAACCTGCGTTTTGAAATGTTTCTTTTGCAGCATCTTCAATCCACTGCCAGCTATAGATTTCATCTTTAAATATATCTTTTGTTCCGCGTTTTGCTTTTATCATAATTTATGCTTTTCCTCTTAATTTAATCTTACTATAAATCGACTAATTTTTATTTAAATTATTATTTCTTAAAAATGCTTCAATAAATCCATCTATTTCTCCGTCTAAAACCGCTTCAACATTGCTTGTTTCAAAAGCGGTTCTATGGTCTTTGACCATTTTATAAGGATGGAAAACGTAGCTTCTTATTTGAGAGCCAAAATTAACATCAACATTTTCGCCTTTTAAATTACCGAGCTTTGCTTCGTGCTCACTTTGTTTAATCAAAAGCAATTTAGAAGCAAGTATTTGCATCGCAGTTTCCTTGTTTTGAAGTTGAGACCTTTGCTGCTGGCATCTTACAACAATTCCTGTCGGAATGTGTTTTATTCGAACTGCCGTTTCAACTTTATTGACATTTTGTCCGCCGGCACCTCCCGAGCGCATTGTATCGACTTCTATTTCAGAATCTTTTATTTCAATTTTATTTTCAAAATCATCTATAACAGGGGTAACCTCAACTGAGGCAAAGCCTGTCTGCCTTTTTCCCAAAGAATTAAAAGGCGAAATTCGAACTAATCTGTGCACACCTTTTTCAGCTTTTACATAGCCATAACAATATTGCCCTTCAATTTTGATTGTAATTGATTTTAAGCCCGCTTCATCACCTTCGGATTTATCTACAATTTCTGTCTTAAAACCCTTTAGCTGCGCCCATCTTAAATACATTCTTGATAGTATTTGCGCCCAATCCTGCGCATCGGTTCCGCCTGCACCTGCAATAATTGTTATAATTGCATCATTTTTATCATATTCGCCCGATAGCATATTTTGTAAATCAAAATCATCAAATTCCTTCTTAAGGAAATTTAAAACCTTATCCTGTTCTTTTAGAAAGTTGATATCATTTAATTCTAGCGCAACAGAAGCATCTTCAAGCGACATTTGCCAGCTTTTTAATTTTTCAAGCTTACTTTTAATTTCTTTTTGTTCTTTTAAAAAAACTGACGCTTCTTTTTGCCTTTGCCAAATATCTTCTTTTTTCAATTCATTTTCGATAGCATCAAGGCTGCTTTGAAGCTCTTTTTGGTCAAAGACACCTTTCTATAGCTAAAAAGCGCTTATTTAGCTCATTCAACTTTAATTTATATTCATCTTCAAAAAGGTTTTCCATATCTTTATTCTACTAAAAACTTTTACATCTGCCCATATTTTTGATAAAATATGGTTTGGAAAGAGGAAGGTTTGAAAAATGAACGAAAACAATATTGAAAAAATCAAAAATTCAATCAGGGCAATTCAAGATTTTCCTAAAAAAGGAATTTTATTTAGAGATATCACAACAGCTCTTAAAGATAAAGAAATTTTGAAAATCATGATTGATGAAATCTATGAACAATTTAAAGATGAAAAAATAGATTATATTGCAGGTATTGAATCACGCGGTTTCATTTTTGGTATGCCTCTTGCATATAAATTAAATGTGGGCTTTATCCCGATTAGAAAACCTAAAAAGCTCCCCGCGGAAGTTATTTCACAGGAATATGAACTTGAATACGGGACAGACAAGATTGAAATCCATAAAGATGCCCTGAAACAAGACGATAGAGTCCTTATTGTAGATGATTTATTAGCTACAGGAGGTACTGCTAAAGCCGCTTATACATTAATCAAAAAAGTTGCAAATCCCGTCGGCTTTGCTTTTGTTATTGAATTAACCGACCTAAAAGGTAAAGATAAACTTCCAAAAGATATTAAAACAGTTTGCTTGACTCAATACTAAATAAAAAAGAAGGTTAAAAATTTAACCTTCCTATCTTGTCACCAATATTAAGATATATTTTAGCAATTGAAGTATGCTATATAGTGGAAGTATAGCCCTTTTTGGTGTTATTTTAAATTCAAAAAAAGTATGTATTTTGTTATACTTTGGTATGAAAAATAACAGTAAAAATTTATGCTAAAATATAAAAAATATTTTTAAGGAGATATAAAAATGAAATTTCTACACACGATGATTAGAGTAAAAGATATTGATAAATCTTTAAATTTTTATACAAAAATTTTAAATATGCAACTTATCGATAAAAAGAGACTGGACGATTGCACTTTGTATTTTTTAAATGATGAAGAAAATACCTGTCAAATTGAGCTGACTCATAACGACGAAACACCGCAAGATGGCTATAAATTGGGTGAAAATTTCGGTCATTTTGCCTTTGGCATAGATTCTTTTGATAAATTTAGCGAAAAATTGAAAAGCGAAGGTGTTGAATATCTGTATGAACCTTTTGATTTAACGGGCAAAGGTTCAAAAATCGCATTCATCAAAGACCCTGACGGAAACGAAATTGAACTTATTGAAAAGGTTATGTGGTAAGTTTTAAATGCACAATAACTAATTTCACAAATTATTACACATTTAAATATCAAGACTTCCTGTAATTACAGCATTTCCGCCAACGCAAACTGCTTTTATTTCATCATTTTCTGTTTTCAAGCAGGCAAATATTGTTGAAGGTTTTTTCATACAATATCCTTGTTCAAAAACAAGATTTTCAAAATCAAAATTTCTATAATATTTAAATAAATAGCAGGATAATGCCCCGTTTGAAGTTCCTGTTGCAGATTCTTCATCTATATCATACAAGGGGGCAAAATTTCTTGTGTGCGCAGTTGAATTATTCAAAGTTTCAAAGCTGAACAAATGCGCTCCTATTGTATTATATTTTTGGCTCAATTTTTTTATTTCTTCAAAATCTGGTTTTAAATAAATTAGAGTATCAAGTTTTTCAATCGGAACAAGAATATCTCTTAGACCTGTTGAAACTACTTGAATCGGCAAATTTTCAATCAAATCATCATCTTTGATGTTTTTAAAACAAGCCAAAATTTCATTTTTATCTATAATTTCGCAGTAATTGGGAAGAGTCTGCGACATTGTTATAATATCATCTATTATGATATCAATTTTACCTGCTTTTGTAATAAGCTTATATTGCCCTTTTTCAATCAAACCTTTTTGTTTTAAATAAGAAAACGTTGCAATTGTAGCGTGGCCGCATAAATCCACTTCGCAAGCCGGCGTAAAATACCTGGTTTTATATTCATTTTGACCGGTTTTTTCTATAAAAGCTGTCTCAGAAAATCCAACTTTGCCCGCAATTTCTTTCATCTTTTCTTCGCTAAAATCAAGACTCAAGACAACCCCTGCGCCATTTCCCCCACTTTTAACATTTGTAAAAGAATTAAGCAAGTGTACTTTTACTGTCTTCATACGCTATCCTTTTAAAGAAAATTAATCTAAAATTCCGCTCAAAACCTTGTAAACAAGCCTTATCTCGTCGTCCGTTGCTTTGCTTAACATAGAATAAATGTCTGTTAAAAGTTCTTTTGTGTCTTTTTGATGATTATACATATACAATTTATAAGGCTCAACTTTTAGAGCATTTGCTATTCTTTCAAGGTTTTCATCAGTTGGATGAAAATGCCCGCTTTCAATTTTGCTTATACTGGAAGCGCCAATATCGGTTAATTCTGACAAATCTTCCTGAGTTAATTTTCTAGATATTCTTATTTCTTTAATTCTCTTTCCTAAAAGTTTTTTTAAGCTGGACATTTTCACCTCACAATATATTCTTTCCGAAATACTTGTAAAAATGAATTAATCTTAGATACATAAAATATCGATATTTTTGTAGTTTTATGCATATAATATGCTTGGTATGATATAAATTTCAAAAAATTTGTATCTAAATGCAAGAAATACAAACCGGAAAGAAAATATGAAAAAGTTTTTTTATGCCATAAGAGAAGTTCTTGATAGCGAATTTATACTTCAATTTATAGCAATATGCGCAGTTTCAATAATATTGGGTCTTACTGTCCTGAATTTTTTTATGAACATATTAAAAAATTAGTCTTATTTCAAATCATGCTTAATTTGCAATTCACTAACTTTTCACTTCTATAGATAAAATACAAAAAGACCACTTAATTGTGGTCTTTTATTGATTTGGTACCCCCAAGCGAATTCGAATCGCTGTCTACACCGTGAAAGGGTGTTGTCCTAGGCCTCTAGACGATGGGGGCCTAAACTTATAAACTCTTATTTTTTATCGCTATAAACAAACAAACCGATAATATCGTTTAATTTGTTCAATTGTTTTTGATAGCTTGCAGATTGTTTTTCTAATGTTCTAATATTGCTTTTGTATTCTTGAACAGTATAGTTGCAATCTTTGATAGAGCTATTCAGACAATCTCTTACTCTTTGAGCATCTTGTAAAACCGTTTTCATAGGAATACCAAGAGCTTCGATAGTTTGACGAATGATTTGCGCACCGGTTTGTCTTGGAACTCCGGTTGGTAATTGCGAAATCAACCTTTTTAAAACGTTGATGTTGTTTGGCATTTCAAATTCTTCAACATCTTCTTCGTTTTCAATTGATATCTTCATATCTGAATCAGTTGCTGTATCTTGTTCATCTACCGCAAAAACGGGTTGGTAGTCTTTAGCATCTGCTCCAAAATCGAACTCAGCAGCTTTTTCAACTGTTTCTTCCAAATCAACATCTTCTACAGCTGATATGTCTTCATTGAAATCTGTGATTTCATTTTCAGTTTCAGTTTCAACACTTGCTAAATCTTGTTCATCTTGTTGCTTTAGAGCGTCGACTATTTTTTTACCCATATTTTTTGGTAATTCGTTTTCTTGCATTTAGCAACTCCTTTTTTTATGAAGTAACCTATGTATACATGAAAACAAAAACATTTCCGTTTGTCAAACGCATTTTGCAATAATACTTAAAATAAATTAATTTAATAAGTGTATTTTATACTATTAATGTCCCCGGTCCGGGCCTGAAAGGTTTCTAATTTCATAATTTAAAAGATTATCGTCTAAATTTAAACATTGAAAATTTAACATATGTTTGTTTTTATACATATTGCTTCGCCACTTATGAAGCAATTTTGCAAAATATTTCTTATCAGAAGAATTTATATCGTTGTCTTTTAGGATAATTTTTAGAATTTCACTATTGCTTTTTCCTTTAGCAAATTCTAAAAGCGCTGTTCTTTTCTGCTCTTTTGAAAAAGATAATTTGGTATTTTTTATTATTTTATCTGTCATAAATTTAACAAAGAGGCAATTGCAATATAAAATAAATACTCAACGAAGATTGCACAAAATTAAAATTTTTACGCTTGTGCTAAATATAAATACTCCCGAAGATGGATTCGAACCACCGTTAGAAGAGCCAGAATCTCCTGTCCTGCCACTAGACGATTCGGGAATAATTTAAATTTATTATACAATCAAATTTTAATTTGTAAAATGCTGTTAAAACAAAAATTATAAATCTTTTATCATCTCTTCTATCGTTTTATTTACAACGCGCGCAAATTTTAGAGCATTAACAAGAGAAATATTATGTTTTGCAGTTTCAATATTGCTTATATATGATTTACTAAAGCCGGTAAGCTCCACCATATCATCCTGCGATAACTTTGCTTTGTTTCTGTAGTGCTTTAGGTTTAGCCCGAAATTTTCCAATATTTTTTGTTCGTCCATAGTTTAATTTTATATCCTTGACAATAATTTTTCGATAGTTTATAATGACAATTATTGTTCTATAGTAGATTAGGAGATATCTTTAAAATGACATCTGAAAAATTAATGAAATTTTTATAAGAAAGGTGTAAAAAAAGAAGTATTAAAATTCAGAAAAAACTATAAAAAGAATAATGGTTTTGACGATTTTTTATTCAAAAAATCAGAAAAAATACTTATGAAAACCGCTTTTCCCTGCTATTGGCTCGAAATAATGTTAAGCTGCATCAAAGATATCATAGATAATGGTTCTTATTATCCAAATATTAATCCCGATAAAACAGCAAAGATTAAAACCATACTTGAAAAATTGAACAAAACTTATGTATATTTAAATGCTGCATTAGATGAGTTTTTCCAAATAATGCCTGATATTGAAAGTGTTTTTAAAAAACCTTAGAGCACCAAAGGCAAATGATAATAAGGCTTAAAAGAAACTTATATTGACTTTTTCTAACTTTATACTTTATACTTTTAAAATAACCAAACTATAAAGTATGAGGTAATATGCAAAAACTTTTATCGGAAATTGAAGAAAATAAAATTAAACTTACAAAAACTTTAAAAAACACCGACAATAAAAACGAATTCAATAAATGGCTTAAAACGGAACTTTCTTATACATCTAATGCTATTGAAGGCAATACTCTTACAAGAAAAGAAACGCAACTTGTAATAGAAGAGGATTTAACATCATCTTCTAAACCACTAAAAAACTATATTGAAGCGGTAAATCACGCAAAAGCTTTCTGCAAAATTTTAGAAATAATTGAAAGCAATTCTATAATAGATGAAAAAGTAATTCTTGACATTCACAAAATTATATTAACAGGACTGGATGACACAAATGCCGGCTTTTATAGAAAATGCAGAGTGAGAATTTCAGGTTCAAATACAATTTTGCCAAATCCCCTAAAGGTGCCCGAATTAATGGAAGAATTCTATAAATGGCTGTCAGAAAATATTGATAACGAACCCGCTGCAGCAATAATGGCACATCTTAAGTTTGTAACAATTCACCCGTTTGCAGATGGAAACGGCAGAACCGCAAGGCTTTTTATGAATATGCTACTTTTAAAATATGGATATGCACCAATAATTATTCGGCCGACAGATAGAAAAAAATACCTTTCTGTTATTGAAAACTACCAAACAAAAAACAACGAAGAAGTATATATTAAATTTATGCTTCGCATATTGAATCGTTCAATGAAAATTATAATAAACATGTTTGATGTTGAAGCTACATATCCTCAAAGCGAATTAATGACAATCTCCAAATATGCAAAATATAAGAAAGTACCAACTTCTACTATACGATATTGGGTAGAAACAGGGAAAGTCAAACCGGCAAGTTACACAAATTCCGGGTATATGCTATTTTCAAAAGATTAATATCAAAAAAATGTCGAAGAAGGGAGTCGAACCCTCAAGGATTTCTCCACATGAACCTGAATCATGCGCGTCTACCGGTTTCGCCACTTCGACACTTCTACACTTATTTTATTTTCAATTATACAACATTTTTGGTCTTCGTGGCGAAGCAACCGCTTCGCTTATGCCCTCTCTTCGAAAGCAAGGTGTCTTGCTTTCTCATCGGCAGAGTGCCACTTCGACACTTCTACACTTATTTTATTTTCAATTATACAACATTTTTGGTCTTCGTGGCGAAGCAACCGCTTGAGCGCACACCAAAATTCAAATTCATAATACATCCGTCTAGACTATATTACCACAATTTAGTTTGACAAACAAAAAAATTAAGAATATATTAAATCAAAGAAAATGTATTAGGAGATAAACAATGAAAAAACTATTAACCATCGCCTTTTTGTTTTGCACAATGCTATTTTTAAACGCGGCTTTTGCTTGCGATAACTGCGGTTGCAAAGATGATAACTGCGGCTGCAAATGCCACAAAACATGTGATTGCCAAAAAGGTCAAAAATGCACTTGCCCCGAAGGAAAATGCGAATGCGATAAAGCAAAATGCAATGAAGATTGCACTTGCCCTTGCCACAAAGAAGTATGCAAATGCCAAAAAGGCGAAGATTGCACCTGCGAAGAAGGTAAATGCGACTGCAAAGAAGATTGCAAATGCGAAAAATGCAAAGGTAAAGATAAAGACAAATGCGAAAAATCTGAACCTGTATGCGGCAAAAAGAAAGAACACAAAAGCAAAAAAATTAAATGCGATTGTGAAAAATAACTGTTTAACCTCTCTTGTATTATAAATGCAAGAGAGGTTTTTACTTGACTTTAACAATTGATGTTGTAATATTAAGAAGACTTGTGGCGTATAGAGTTTCGCTGCTGGCAAAAATTTGAAAATTAAATAACTACTTATGGGCCTGTGGCACTGTTTGTGTTTTACAAAGTAAAACCAAACAAATAAAAAGAATTGGTAAGACCAATTTCGCCACATGGCAAAAATTTGAAAATTAAATAACTACTTATGGGCCTGTGGCGAAATTGGTAGACGCGCTAGATTTAGGATCTAGTGCCTTCGGTGTGAGAGTTCGAGTCTCTCCGGGCCCACCATTTTTTAAAAATCTTAAAAAGGCTGCCAATGCAGTCTTTTTCGATATTTGGGGTGTTAGCGCAGTTGGTAGCGCACAACGCTGGCAGCGTTGGGGTCAGGGGTTCGAATCCCCTACACTCCACCATTTAAAAAAGACAATTCATCCCAGGCTTCTATCAATTACCGAATTTCTCCTGCAATTTTTCAACAAAAAGCTTTGCTGCAGGTGAAAAAATCTGATATTTTTTCCAAACGACTTCAAGAGCGGATTCAAGCTTTGGATACAAGGGTCTAAAGCAAAGCTCGCTTTCTTTTGAAGTATCAACCAATTTATCAAGAGTTATAGAATAGCCAATCCCCGCTTTTACCATAACAGCAGCATTATACACAAGGTTAAATGTTGCAACAGTATTTAAATTTTCAAATTCGCCTTTAAACCACTCTAAAAATTGGTTTTTATCTGATGTTTTTCTGATTGCCTGTCTGGAATTAAGCAAGGGTAAATCTTTCAAATCCTCAAGTCTGATTTGTTTCTTTTTTGCAAGCCTGGAATCTTTTCTCATAACGACTCCCCAGGTGTCTTTTTCAGGAAGCGAAAGATGGTCATATTTATAAACATCCACAGGCTGAATCAAAACCCCAAAATCCAATAGACCCTTGTCCAGTCTTTCTGTAACATCTTCGGCGTTTCCCGAATGGATATGAAATTTTATATCAGGATATATTTGCTGAATTTCTTTTATGATTTCAGCGATATATTTCATAACATCTGTTTCGCCGCAGCCGATATAAATATCGCCCGCTATGGTATCTGTTATGGAGCGAAATTCGCTTTGGGTTTTTTCAACCATATCAACAATTTCTTGGGCCCTTTTTCTTAAAATCATCCCTTCCGGCGTAAGCGTTACTTTGTGTTTTCCTCTAATCAAAAGCTTCTGCTTTAATTCTTTTTCCAGTTCCTGCAGCTGCCTTGTTAAAGTCGGCTGTGTCAAATGCAAAGAATTGGCAGCAGCTGTGATAGAGCCTTCTTTTGCAACTGCTAAAAAATACTTAAGAACCCGAATTTCCATAATTAAAATAATAGAATATCTAAATATGCCTGTCAAGCATAATTAAATATGTAATATAAGTATTTGCTATTTTTAAAAAATAGTAAATAATAAATATAAGTTATAATGCAGAAATTATAGGCAGCAAAAGGATATAAAATGGAAATTATAAAAGTAAACACACAAAGAGGACTAGAATTAAAAGGCGCATTATTCGGCGATAAATCGATGGATACTATCGTTATAATGCTTACAGGAATTTGCTCAAACGTCTTTCAAAACGAGCTTTTATATTCAACGGGCAAATTGCTTAAAAAAAACAATATAGCAACAATTATAGCCCACGCGCATGATTCTTTTTCCTGTTTTGCCTATAGCGACCATTCGACAGGCAAGCAAAAAATAACAGGAACATTCAAAGATGACTTCAATATGGTCTACGAAGATGTCGAAAGTTATGTAAAATGGGCAAAAGAACATAATTTTAAAAATATAATTCTTGCAGGGCATTCGCTTGGTTCAAACAAGATAATACACTATCTTGGAAATACGCCTGACGATTTTATTGATTATTTTATAGTGTCATCTCCTGTTGATATAATGCATTGGTGGAATATTATGCCAAATATAGAAGCTTGCTTTGATATGGCAAAGCAATGGTCAAAAGAAGGCAGAGGCGATAATATTCTTCCATTTTTATTTGGAGGTTTTTCGCCGATGAGCGCTGATACAGTTATTGGCTTTTATAATGCCAAAAACCTTCAAAATTGTCCCGTTATAAGTAAAATTGGTGAAACAAAATCTTTGTATAATATCAAATCAAACGGCTCATTTGTAATAGGTTCAAAAGATTCTGTTACGGGTGATAGCCCAAAAGTTTTTATGGAACAATTGAACAAATGGACAAAAACACCTAATCAAAATCAGGTTATTGAAGTTGAAGGCGCAAGCCATATTTTCTACGGCAAACACGATATATATGCCAAAACCATCTTAAATTGTATTCAAAAACATTACAAAGAAACTAAAAAGAGGTAAATTATGTTTAAAAAAATTCTGTTATTGTTGATTGTATTTTTAATTGGAGGCAAAATTATGACCGAAGCTAAAACAAACGACTGGGATAAAACCTTTAAAAAATCAGATAAAGTTGACATTCAAAAAGTTGAATTTAAAAACAGATATGGAATAACTTTGGTTGGTGATTTATATATCCCAAAAAATAAATCCAAAGACAAACTTCCCGCTATTGCAATAGCAGGCCCTTTTGGAGCAGTCAAAGAACAAGCAAGCGGTCTATATGCCCAAACTCTTGCACAAAAAGGCTTTATAACTCTAGCTTTTGACCCTTCTTTCACAGGTGAAAGCAAAGGTGAACCCAGACACGTTGCAAGCCCTGACATTAATACAGAAGATTTTTCAGCTGCCGTTGATTATTTAAGCAACCGCAATGATGCTGCCCCAAACAAAATAGGCACACTTGGAATATGTGGTTTTGGAGGCTTTGCACTAAATGCTGCAGCGATGGATACAAGAATAAAAGCAACAGTTACATCCACCATGTATGATATGAGCAGGGTAAATGCCAACGGTTACTTTGATTCAACGGATGAAAAAGCAAGATACGAATTGAAAAAGCAGCTAAACGACCAAAGAACAAAAGATTTTAAAAACGGAACTTATGCAAAAGGTTCGGGTCTGCCTGCTAAATTAACAGGCCAAGAGCCGCAATTTGTAAAAGATTATTATGACTATTATAAAACTAAAAGAGGCTTCCATGCCCGCTCTATCAATTCAAACGGCAACTGGAATATGACATCACCACTATCATTTATAAATATGCGGATTTTAACCAAAAGTGATGAAATTCAAAGCGCAGTTTTGATAATGCACGGCGAAAATGCCCACAGCAAATACTTTAGCGAAGATGCTTTCAAAAAATTAAAAGGCGAAAACAAAGAACTTTTAATCATAAAAGATGCAAACCATACTGATTTGTATGATAATTTAGATAAAATTCCGTTTGATAAAATTGAACAATTCTTTAAAACATATTTAAAGGAAGATAAGTAATGAAAAAAATATTAACTATATTTGTATTATTATCTATAATCAGCTCAAACGCTACCTTTGCAATAAATCAAAAAGGAAATAAAAATATGAAAAAAGTTACACAAACAGCAGGAAGAGACCAGCTTAAAGATTTTGCGCCCGAATTTGCACATTTTAAATGATGATATTTTATTTGGAGAAAACTGGAATAATCAAGATATCAGCCTCAAAACAAGAAGCATTATAACTGTTGTTAGTTTGATTTCGCAAGGTATCACGGATACTTCCTTAAAATACCATCTTCAAAATGCCAAAAACCACGGCGTTACAAAGCAAGAAATTGCCGCAATAATTACAAACACAGCATTTTACGCAGGATGGCCAAAAGCCTGGGCGGCTTTCAACCTTGCAAAAGAAGTATGGAGCGCAAATTCAACAGCAGCAAATTCAACAGCCGCAAGCGAAAAAGAAAAATATGCTTCAACAATAATGTTTGATATAGGCGGAAAAAATGAAGCTTAAGCAAAATACTTTAAAGGTCAAAGCTACATAGCTCCTGTTTCAAATAAACAGGTAAAAATATTTAATGTAACTTTTGAACCCAAATGCAGAAATAACTGGCACATTCATAAAGCCCAAAAAGGCGGCGGCCAGATGCTGATTGCAATAGGAGGCAGAGGATACTACCAAGAATGGGGCAAAAAACCAATCGAAATTAACCCCGGCGACATTATAAATATCCCGGCTAACGTCAAACACTGGCATGGAGCAGCTAAAGATAGCTGGTTTTCGCATTTGGCTATTGAAATTGAAGGAGTGCAAACCGAAAATGTTTGGCTTGAAGAAGTATCTGATGAAGACTATAATAAATTAAAATAAATTAAAAAAAATATGTCTAAATGTCTAAGTTTCAAACCTTCAATAGATTCTAATTCAAAAATTTTAATCCTCGGGTCAATGCCCGGGGTTAAATCTTTGAATGAAAAACAATACTACGCGCATCCAAATAACAGATTTTGGAAAGTTATGGCATATTTGTGTAATTATCCGAATTTAGATAAAGAATCTTATGATAGTAAATTAAATATACTGCTTAAAAATAAAATTGCTCTATGGGATACAATCAAATCTTGCAAAAGAATTGGAAGCCTGGATTCCGATATTAAAAAAGAAATTCCAAATGATATTTTATCTCTTTTGAAAAAATACCCAAATATTAAAACAATCTGCTTAAATGGGGGTAAATCCTATTCTATGTTTAAAAAACATTTTGGTGAACTGTTTCAAAAATATAATTGTATTCACCTTCCATCTACAAGCCCCGCTAATGCAAAGTTTAAGCTTGAGGATTTAAATAAACAATGGAGTAAAATTTTAAAATAGCAAAAATAAAATTTCAGCTGTTTTAATCTAACATAAAATGAGGCTTGTATGAATATAAATTTTCAAGGCTATATACCCGTCAGATATTATGCAAAAGACGCTGAAAGCGGTAAATACTTAAGAATAGTTTCTGATGAATATATCAGAAAATGTCAAAGAAAAATCATCAGTATCTTAAACAGTGAAACACAAAAAAATGAATTAGATGAATCTTTCTTTAAATTCTATAGGCGCTTAGATAAAGACCACGCAGCAAAACAAGCTGCAGCTTCAATATACCCGAAAACTGCCCAATCCTATATCGTTACAGGTCAAGACGCTGTGTTTCTAAAAGACTCTGCTTATAAAACCGTAGGTGCTGCAAATCACAATTCATATAATACAGTCGGACACTTGGATACATTTGAAACAAAACAAGCTTCAAAAATGTACCAACAAAATGCACTTTCAAGCTTAAAGCACATGTCTCAGGTTTCAAATGAACAGGGAAACCCGTTGCTTTTAAAACTATATTTTGTACCAAACTACTATAAAAAAGGGCCCAACGAAGGAAAATTAAAAAGTTTTACTTTTGTAAACGCACAATCTTGTGATGAAAACCTTGTAAAAAAACAAGATGCCCAAATCCAAAAAAATAAAAAACTGGTTTCATAATTATATTAACCCGATAAACAAAAAGACAAGCAAATAATTTATCTTTTTTTGCCCGTCTTTTTTAAATTTATTATATTTTTATAGTTATTCTTGTTCTGCTGTTTCTTGTTTTTTAGAAAAACATTCTCTGCAATATATTTCTTTTCCGTCAATAGGTTTGAATGGAACTTGCGTCTGTGCTCCGCATTCACAACATACAGCATCATACATTTTTCTTCTGCTTTTGCGTCTTCTTGCTTTTCTGCATTCAGGGCATCTTTTTGGTGTGTTTACAAGCCCTTTTTGAGAATAGAACTCTTGTTCTCCTGCGCTAAAAACAAATTCTTTGCCACAATCTTCGCAAACAAGTGTTTGATCTTCAAACATTTCTTTTAAGTCTCCTTTTTTGTTTTGTAAAATTTATCAAACCACTGTTGCAAAATATTAGCAAAAATAGTTGATTATCCTATTATTCTAACTTCTTTTTGGGTTTTTTGCAAATCTTTTTTTATAAATTGTTATTTTTTAATACTTCCACTATTTCCTTCATGTTTGATGGTGTCGCAAGCACAAGCATATTTTCACTTTCCCTTAGCTCAAAATAGCAGCAGGTAAGGGCACTTTTGATGTTCTGCTCCATCGTAATAAGGCATGGGTTTACTCCGGCATACTTTAATCTTAGCGCCATATCATCAAATCTTTTAGAAGTTACATAAACTTTGTTTTCAAAATTTTGAAGAACACTAAAGTTGCTATCGAAAATCCAAGAGGTATCGATACCGTCTTCTTTTTCATCAGAAAGCGCAAAAACAACTTTTGTATGCCTGTTTTTAAACAGCTCTTCTAAAGCCAAAGAAAGAGATGTTGGATTTTTTATCTTTTTTAGATGTATTTTATTATCTTTTATTCTTTCATCAGAGCCTTTTGTGCCTTTATAGCTTTCTAGTGCTGATGCTATAAGGCTTCTTTCAATTTTAAAGCAATAAGCAAGAGCAATGACACCAAGAGCGTTGTACGCATTTTCGATTCCGCCAAAAGGAATTTTATAGATATAATTTTCGCCTTTGTATTTAACATCCAAAAAACAGTAGTTTTTGTATATTTCAGCATTAGCCGATACATCAAGCATCGGCCGCTTAAAATTGCAGTCACAGTTGTATTTCCCGATATGAGAATAAAAAACCTCATTCCAATCAAGAGGACAATTGCATTTAGGGCAAATTCTTAAATCATTTTTTTGCGAAAGACGTTCATTTATAAACCTGATTTTTTCAAATCCAAAATATATTTTTTTAATTTTTGAATCCGATAACATATTTTTTTCAACTTCATCAATCGTATGAAAATAAGGCTCATCAGCATTTATAATAAGATTTATATCAGAATTTAATTTAAGCGCATCTTTTATGCATTTTCTTTTTTGTTCAAGATTCAAGCCATCTTTTTGATCAATAAAAAGATTATTCAAAAGCAGATAATCGAACTTCATCAAATTAAAATAATCACCCAAATATTCTTCATTTATCGCCATCACGGCACAATCTCTTTTAATTTCTTTTTTAAAGATTTTATAGCTTCTTAAAATATCATTTATAAAAGCCAAATAAATAGAACCTGTTTTTGATACATCCTTGTCGTCAACAATATTTGTAATATATGTTTTTTTCATCTTTTTGAAGATTTCCATAACCATATTAGCGGTTATTTTTTTACCGTTTGTTGAGCATATGGCAATTTTTTCCTGGCTGATAAATGTTTGAAGCTTTGAAGCAGTCGAAGGATAGTGGTCATCTAAATATGTATCAAAATAATCTTCTAAATTAAAATTTTTATCAAAAATCTTTCTTATACTGATTTTTTTTAAAAAATTATAAAACACATTAATAAGAGTAATTTTAGTTGTAAATTTCACCGGCAATCTTTCAATACTTCACAAGAAATAATATAGTTTACGTATAGAATAATTGAACACGATATAATATAATTTATCTTGATGCTCAATATAGTTTTTATAATAACAGCAATATTAGAAATTGTCATAACATGCTTTGTCGTATTCAAACTTGAACAAATAAAGACAAAAGTAAAAATTCTTGAAAACAAAATGCTGTTTAACTACAGGATATTTACAAGAATTAATGCCAAGCTTAAAAAAAGCATTGAAAATTTAAACAAATTTATCGGCTTTATTACAAATAAAAAATTTATTCTTATCAAAAATATACTAAGCAATTTGTATATGATATATGAAGCATACCTGCTTTTTGACACCTTGAAATCGTTCAAATCCTCCAAAGCCTTAAAATTCTTAAGTTCAAAAAATCTAAGAAATATAATTATTGCAAAAACCGTTTATCAATTAATACGCAAACTTGCATAAATGAAAGCAGTATATTTAAATTGTAAACTTTTGTAAAACATGCAATATGACCATGTTTCAACACATCTTACATGTGGATATATAACACTATAGTAATTAGTACAGTTATTAAAAGGAAGGTGTGAAAATGTCAGTTAATTCTACTTCAAACAACAACGCAGCAGCTGAAGAAGCCAGAAGAAAAGCCGAAGAGGCAGCAAAAAAAGCTCAAGAAGAAGCAGCTAAAAAAGCACAGCAAGAAGCTGAAGCTCAAGCGCAAATTCAAACCGCCCAGCAAGAAGCAACCAGATCGCAAAGTGCAACATCTACGACTACAAAAAAAGGTTCTGAAAGTATTTTTGCCGAAAATAGCAATACTTCAAGTTTGACTATTATTAAAGGTAACAACTACGAAAACGACAAAACGGAAGCAAAAGGTACCGACAAAGACGGCAATATCAAGCTTAAAGATGGTGAAAACTATACAATGGAAGACATCCAAAAGAAAGCTTATGTTGACGAAAACGGCAAACCTGTAGAAATGTCAGACGGCGAAAAATATTCTGCAGCCTGTGCATTATTTAAAAACAACCAGGAAGAACTTGCTCCTGCATTGAATAATACATATGTGGCAATGCAAATGGGCGCCGATATGAAAGATGTTCCCAAAGACGAAGTTGAAGATGTCACAGATCTTGCACTGCAATTGCAAGATGGTGCCAAACTTGATGATGTTATGAAAGGTCAAACTCTTTCAAATGAAGCTAAATCAGCACTTAAGACAATATCATCAAAACTTAACAACAACAAATATGAAACCATAGATGAAAATACCAAGCCCGATAATATTCCAATGGAAGTTTATGAAAATACAACTTTTGTAAGTGAAGGCGAAAAATTATTTGTTCCCGATCTTAATACTCTCGATAGAACCTATAATGCGACATTAAGAAATACTTCATTCGGTGTTGAAGTGGGTCAGTCTCAAGTTAACCACGATAAAGATGCCAAAGGCGTTCTTGATATAAACGTTAAAGATTGTGAAACAGATAAAGAAAGGCTTGAAGTTGTTTCAAATGCTTTAGCCGAAAACTATGGTTTGGTTGACAAAAACGGCAAACCCCTCAATTTGAATTCAGATGCAGGTGTTGCAGTATTATCCGCAATCGGACTAGATGAAAACAACAGCGAAATCTTTGATAACAAAAATGAAAACCTTGAAAGTCTGTTAAATACTTTAGCTAAAAGTGCAGACAAAAACGGAAATATACAGGTAACTTGTCCTGATGTTAATATATCAGTTCTTGGAGAATCAAGCTACAATGATTCAAGCGCGGTTGCATTCAAATCAGGTGCTCTTAAAAACACTGAAGTTACATACTTGCATACAAATGAAGATGCCGTTAATATTGCTGACATTGCAAAAAAAGGCAAAGACGGCAAAATGCATGCAGCAGCAAGCGAACTTCTAGGTAACGTAAGCTATGGCGATAACGATGGAACATTGTTAGATGCCCTGAAAGATGCACAAAAACTTCCTGCATCAGATTCTAAACGTCAATCCATAGAATCTTTAGCAGCAACGGCTACAAAACAAATTATTGATAACAATAAAGGCTTAAAAGAATCATATTCTAAAGCCCTTGATGAAGCTAAAGCTGATGCCAAAGAAGAAGGCAAGTCATTTAATGAAGTTGATTTCATTCTAAACTTCGACGTTGCTCAAGCACTTGGAAATAAAAAGACAATTGATATGGAAAATATCAAATACGTTGTTCAAAAACAGGCCAAAACAACCAAAGCCAAAGAACAAGCTCCTCCTCCTGAAACCAAAGTCGAAGAAACACCTCAACAAGAAACAGTGGTAGTAACTAAACAGGAAACAACTACAGAAAATAAAACAGATACAACCCCTGATACAACCCCTGATACAACCCCTGATACAACACCTGATACAACACCTGATACAAAACCGGATCCAAAACCCGATCCAAAACCCGATCCAAAACCCGATCCAAAACCCGATCCAAAACCGGATCCAAAACCGGATCCAAAACCTGAAGAATGCGATCCGCCACCTATTATAGACCCAAATCCGGATGAAGATAAGTCTGAACCAAACCCTCCAACTGAAGATTCATACAGTCCTCCTCCTGCTGAAGATTCATACAGTCCTCCTCCTGCTGAAGATTCATACAGTCCTCCGGCCCAAGAAGAAAGCTTCGAAAGACCGTCTACTTCAGAATCAACAGGTAATGCAGACAACGAAAAAATTGAAAGAAAAGAAGAAGAATAAAAAACCAACAACAATAAATAAGGCAACCCGAAAGACAAACTCTTTCGGGTTTGCTCTTTTAAGGGCAATATGGTATTATTAAAAAGCGGAAATTCAATTTATATAAAAAAGGCTGATAAAATGGAAAGAATAAGAAAAAGAGTGGAAAATAAAAGAATAAAACAGGCTTTTACATTAGCCGAAATTCTTTTTTGCCTTATATTAATATGTTTTTTATATATGATTATCATAAGCAACATTAAAACCGATAATTTTGAAAAGAAAGAACATATAGCAAATGCTCTTAAAGCAGTTCGTGCTCTTGACGAAGGAAGTGTTAAAATAAGAAACACCGAAGGAATTAATTGCCCAAACGGTCTTTTTATAGAAGAAATAGCAGGCAAAAAAGAACTTGCTCTTTATAATGATGCAGGTTCAACTCCAAGCTCAAGCGACGTTATAGGAATTTTTGCAAAGCATCTTAAATTTACAAAAAAAGGATTTGAATTTTGCGAACATACATCATATTGCAAGCAGGCAAAAATCAAAGAAGGCGAAGTTGTTGCAGCAAAACTTCCAAAAAATATAATTATCGGCATTCAAGTAAATGAGCAAATAGGCAAATGCCCCGCTCATTATACAGTTACAACAAAAGAAGAAGTTGAAGGCGGAAAAGATGACTGCTGGGCAACAGTTTATATTGATGTAAACGGCAAAAAAGACCCTGATAAATTAAATGAGGATGTTTTTGTCTTCGGACTTGATAAATATGGGGTCCACAAATAATCAAAATGCTAAATTTCTTCAAACAATTATTATTTTCGAATAAACATCCTATAATTAAAGAAAAAACTTTCTTTGTTTGGGAGCCTTGTTCAAAATCTCATAGCGAAGTGGTACCTGGATACGCTAAGCATTTGATTGATTTAGGATACCATGTGTCTGTCTTACTCACTCCTGAAAGGTACAAAGAAGGGGTTTTTAGCCGCTTTGAAGATGAAAATATCTTCAAAAATATTTCATTCAATAAATTAAACCAAAAACAAATAAGAAAATATTTTCAAAATTCTTCTTTAGATAATGTTGAAGGTTTAATGGTTACAACAGCGGGCAAATTGTGTGATGAAATTCATTTTGATGATTGCTATAAATCTTTTAAAGATAATGTGGATAAAAGCAAAATTCTATTTGTATGTCACGAAGCAAAAGAAGCGGTAGATAACAACCAAAACCTAAATGACATCATAACTTTAAGAAAATTAAATTATAAAAATGCTTCTTCAACTGTAGTTAATCCAAATTATTTTGGAAAAATTCAAATTACGCCAAAAAACAAGGAAATAACAAATTTTATTACAATTGGAGCAATACAAGGTAAAAGAAACAATAATGATTTAGTTATAAATGCTGCAAAAAAATTAATAAATCTTGGTATTAAAAATTTTAAAATCACAGTTATTGGGAAAGGCCATCTTAAACATCTGCCTAAAGACATTCAAAAATATTTTGATATCAAAGGAAGGCTTCCTTTTGATAAAATGTATGATGAAATTGAAAAAGCAGACTTTTTATTGACATCTTATACAAAAAATAACCCTAAGCACTTTAGATACATAACAACAGGAACAAGTGGCAGTTTTCAGCTTGTATACGGCTTTTTAAAGCCTTGTATAATTTTAAAAGATTTTGCAACTATCAATGGATTTAATGAAAATAATTCCATATTCTATGAAAATGATGAAGATTATTTTGAAGCTTTGAAAAAGGCAATTTTAATGAGTGAAGATGATTATATAAACCTTCAAAATAATCTGAAAGAATATGTTCGGGATTTAAATGAAATTTCAAAACAAAATCTTTTAAATCTTATTAATTCAAAAAAGCAGGCAAAATATGAATAATATCCCTGTTGTCTTAACTTTTGATAAAAGAATTATACTTGCTTCTTCAATTGCAATTAAAAGCCTGATTGATAGCGCAGATAGTAATACAAGCTACGATATTCACATTTTACATAGCGATATTGAGCTCAAATACCAAAAAGAGCTGACTAACCTTTTGAAAGATACAAATCACACAATAAGCTTTCACTATATAGATTGCAATATTTTTAAAAATCTCAAAAAATCAAAAGGCTCCTGGAGCGAAATTGTATATTATAGGCTGATTATCCCTGAAATTTTAAAAAACTATGATAAGGCAATTTATTCTGATGTTGATGTATTTTTCAAAAAAGATTTAGCTGAAATTTATAATACAAATATTGAAAATAATCTTCTTGGAGCCGTAAAAGCCGAAAAAAACCATAAAAATGCTATCGGACACAAGTATTTTGAAGAAAATAAAAATGAATTTATTTTTTGGTCCGGCTTTTTGCTTATGAATCTAAAAAAACTGAGAGACGAAAATTATTTTGAAAAATTTATGAAAATAGCATCAGATTTTAAAGACAGGCTAAAATATTTTGACCTTGATACCATAAATATCGTCTGCGATAGTTTTATAGAGCTTCCTTTGAATTATTGCGTGCTTGAAACTATTTATAATTATAAAGATTTAAATAAGGCAGCGGAATACGAATTTTTAAAGCTCATCTATAGCAACGATGAATTCCTTGATGCTAAAAACAACCCTGCAATTATTCATTATGCAGGAAAACTTGGTAAACCCTGGAGAAGAAAAAAGCCTCCTAAATATTATCAAGAATATATAGATAACCTGCCAAAAGCCTTAAAAAAATATACATTTAGAGATATAAGAAAGATATTTTTCAGCAAAAATTAAAAGGCAAAAAATTAATAAGGATTGCCGCATAAGGAGAGGAATTGAGAAATTTTATTTTTAAAAACATAAATAATATAGTTAAAATTTTTCTTGAAGTTTTTATTGTTAATAGAGTTTTAAGGTCAAAACTTAAAACGCGTTTTGCAAAATTTTATCTTAAAAAATACATTTCAAAAGGAATGAAAGCTATAGATTCATCTTCTATAGAAAAAGAAAATGAATTTGATAATGTAATTTGGCAATATTGGCACCAAGGAAAGCAAAATGCACCGTTTCTAATTCAAAAATGCTTTGAAAGCGTTGAAAAATTTGAAAATGATAAAAAAATTATTGTTTTATCATTTGATACAATTAAAGATTATGTGGATTTACCTCAAAAGTACTATGATTTAGTCAAAAAAGGCAAAATGCCATTAGCACTTTTTAGCGACATTTTAAGATTATATTTGCTTGAAAAATATGGCGGCTGCTGGATAGATTCAACTATATTTTTAACGGATAAAATCCCAAATGATATTATGGAAAGCGACTTTTTTGTTTTTCAAAAAGATAAAAAAACAGACGTTATGGAAGATAAGATGTCTTGCTTCTTTATAAGAGCAAAAAAAGGATGCAAACACATTAAGGCTTTAAAAAACATACTTGAAAATTATTGGATGGAAAATAACTTTGTAATTAATTATTTTATGTTTGAACATATTTCTTCAATTATATCGTATGCTGATATTTTAAAAAAAGAATGGGACAAAATGCCCTATTATGATGCTGAAACCACAGGAATTTTACAAAAAATTATTCATCAAAAATTTAACCAAAATACTTTTGAAGAAATTAAAAACAAGACTCCTATTCATAAATTAAGCTATAAAATAATAAAAAAATATTCAAATGGTTCAAGCTATTATGATTATTTGATTGATAATTTATACAAAAAGAAAGTTTCTGTTGTTATTCCAACCCTACAAAAAAACGTTGAAATACTTGATAAATTAATAGATAGCTTAAATGATGACAAATCAGTAGATGAAATTTTATTAATTGATAATTCTGCAAAAGGCTATGAAAGAAATTCTAATAAATTAAAAGTGATTGACCCAAAAGAAAATATATATGTAAATCCTGCCTGGAATTTAGGAACGAAGCTTGCAAAAAACGATATCGTGGGGCTTTTGAATGATGATATTATAATAAGCGATAATTTTTGCAAAAATATAATTCATCAAATGACACCCGATATGGGGCTTGTTGGCTGCGACAGACACTTTATCAAAGCAATTGAAGGTGAAAATCAAGTTTCTAATATAAAGCCTGATGAACAAAATCCCATTTTGCAAAAAACATCTTATATGGATTCAAACTATGGAATAGCTATGTTTTATTATAAATCAAGCTTCTATAAAATCCCCGATGAGATTAAAATTACCTATGGAGATGTTTGGCTCTATCATAAAAATAAAAACACACACAAAAACAACTATAGAATAACTAATCAAACCACATATCACTGGGGAAGCTTGTCTTCTTCCATTAAAACATATAACCCCATATGCAAAAATGATGCAAAATTATATAAAAAACTGATGATAAAATTTAAAGACAGACTTTTTTCGTATGATAATATTTGGGACTGCTTTAAAATTAGAATCTTAGGCTTAACATTTAAAATTCCAAAAAGAAAATGACATTTTTATGGTAAACATTTTTATGATAAAATTAGCCCTATAAGGAGCAAAACTCATGCCTTTTACTTTTGAAAAACAAGAAATTGAAGATGTGATATTGGTTAAACCAAAGGTTTTTGGAGATAATCGCGGCTTTTTTATGGAAAGCTATAAAAAAAGCGATTTTTTTGCTAACGGTATTGATGTTGAATTCAATCAGGATAACCACTCAAAATCAACCGCTCACGTTTTAAGAGGGCTTCATTATCAGCTTGCCCCGTATGGACAAGCAAAGCTTGTAAGATGCTCAAAAGGAAGGATATATGATGTAGCAGTCGACATCCGCCCTGATTCAAAAACATTTGGAAAATATGTTAAAGCGGAACTATCGGAAGATAATAAACATATGCTTTTTATCCCAGAGGGCTTTGCCCATGGTTTTGTTGTTTTAAGCGATGTTGCAGAATTATTATATAAAGCATCGGGTGAATACAACCCAAGCGCAGATAGAGGCGTTTTATGGTCGGATAGCGATATCAATATTGACTGGGGAATTGATTTTGAGCCGATTTTATCTGAAAAAGACAAGGTTCAACCAAAACTAAAAGATATTAAATTTAATCAGGAATAGGAGCTTTTAATGAATTTATTGGTTACAGGCGGCGCAGGATTTATCGGTTCTTGTTATATAAGACATATATTAACAAAACACCCCGATTATAAAATCATCAATCTTGATGCGCTGACTTATGCAGGAAATATTGAAAATCTTGATGATATTAAAAATAACCCCAATTATACTTTCATTAAAGGCAATATCTGCGATAGAAACCTTGTATTTGACATAGTTAGAGATGTTGACGCTATTGTTAATTTTGCAGCAGAATCCCACGTAGATAATTCAATCAAACACCCTGAAATATTCATCGAAACAAATGTACAGGGGACTTTAACCCTTCTTCAAGCTGCAAGAGAATATAATATTCAAAGATACTTACAGGTTTCAACAGATGAAGTATATGGAACTTTAGGAAAAACGGGCTATTTTTATGAAACAACCCCTCTTGCTCCAAATAGCCCCTATTCGGCAAGCAAAGCAAGCGCTGATATGCTTGTTCGCGCTTATAGAGAAACATACGGGCTTGCAACATTAAACACAAGATGCTCTAATAACTATGGCCCTTATCAGTATCCTGAAAAATTAATTCCATATTTTATATCTCAGCTTTTAAAAAGCGAAAAAGTGCCTGTATATGGAGATGGAATGAACATTCGCGATTGGCTTTATGTTTATGATCACGCAGAAGCGATTGATGTAGTTTTGCATAAAGGAAAAGTTGGCGAAGTCTATAATATCGGAGGCCACAACGAAAAAACCAACCTTGAAATCACACACCTTATACTTGAAGCCATGGGAAAAGATGAAAGCTCGATTAAATATGTTGAAGATAGGCTTGGCCACGACAGACGTTATGCTATTTCAAACGATAAAATCACAGCCCAACTTGGCTGGAAACCTTCTATTACTTTTGAAGAAGGTATTAAGCTTACAATTGAGTGGTATTTAAATAACCAAAACTGGATAAAAAGTATTGAAGAAAAGAAAGCGAGCCTTGTCTAAATGAAAGTACTTGTCACAGGTGCAAACGGGATGCTGGGGCAGGATTTATGCCCTATATTACAAGATAGAGGTTGGTTTGTGATACCAACTGACTACAATACTTTAGATGTTACAGATAGCAATGCTGTTGAAAACAAAATTAAAGAAGTGCATCCTGATTTAATTATACATTGTGCCGCATACACAAATGTTGATAAAGCTGAAAGTGACTATGAAACAGCATATAAATTAAATGTGGAAGCCGTTTCAAACATTGCGAAAGCTGCAGCTGAAATCGATGCAAAAATGGTTTATATTTCAACAGATTATGTTTTTGAAGGCACAAAAACAACACCGTATCTTCCAAAAGATGAACCAAATCCCGTCAATTTATATGGAAAAACAAAATATTTAGGAGAACTTGAAGTTCAAAAATACTCTAAAAAATTCTATATTGTAAGAACATCCTGGCTTTATGGAATCTATGGTAAAAATTTTGTTGAAACAATGATAAGTTTAAAAGACAACAAAGAACTAAAAGTAGTAGATGATCAAGTAGGCTCTCCAACCTGGACAAAAGAACTTATTGAAGGAATTATAAAGCTCCTTGATATGCCATATGGCATTTATCACCTGTCAGGAAAAAATGAAACAAGCTGGTATAATTTTGCAAAAACAATTTTTAAGCTTGAAAATTTAAATGTTAATTTAAAACCCTGTACAACGGATGAATTTCCAAGACCTGCACATCGCCCTAAATACAGCTATATGATAAATGACAATAATCTTACCTTGCTTCGCGATTGGAAAGAAGCGCTTATTGATTATTTGAAAGAAAGGAAGATGAAGCAAAATGGCTAAATTAAAAGGAATAGTGCTTGCAGGAGGCTCAGGCACAAGACTTTATCCAAGCACAATAACAGTTTCAAAGCAGCTTCTTCCAATTTATGATAAGCCTATGATATATTATCCTATATCAGTTTTGATGTTAGCAGGTATTAAAGATATTCTTATTATTTCTACCCCTAATGATATCGGCAATTTTGAAAGATTGCTGGGAGATGGTTCGCAATTTGGTCTTAATTTTTCATACAAGATTCAACCAAGCCCCGATGGCCTTGCACAAGCTTTTATACTTGGTGAAGAATTTATCAAAGATGATTCCGTTGCTTTAATTTTAGGTGATAATATCTTCTATGGTTCAGGATTTTCAAGGCTTCTTAAAAAAGCAGGACAAAGAGCAACAGAACAAAAAGAAGCAACTGTTTTCGGCTACTATGTTAAAGACCCCCAAAGGTTTGGTGTTGTTGAATTTGACAACAAAGGAAGAGCAATTTCGATAGAAGAAAAGCCATCTGAGCCCAAGTCTAATTATGCTGTCACGGGGCTGTATTTTTATGATAATAGTGTCATAGAATATGCAAAAAGCCTAAAGCCCTCTAAAAGAGGTGAGCTTGAAATAACCGATTTAAATAGGATTTATCTTGAAAAAGGCAAATTAAATGTGGAGCTTTTCCAAAGAGGTTTTGCCTGGCTTGATACAGGCACCCACAGCTCTCTTATCAAAGCAGGGCAATACATTCAAACAATTGAAGAAAATCAGGGAATTAAAATTGCCTGCCTTGAAGAAATTGCATACAGAAAAGGTTTTCTTTCAAAAGAGCAAATTGTTCAAAGTGCTTCAAAATATAAAAATAACGAGTATTTTTCCTATATCAAAAATATAAAATAGCTAATTATATATACCATTTAACCGTCTATTGCCCGCAGCAAACCTTGAAATAACTCTATCGCCTATAGCGGTATAGTTTTTGATATCTTTTGATGCTTTGTTATAATATTGCGATTTTTTATCATCACCTGACATATAATAAGCAAGGGCAAGATTATTTAGCATATTAGATAGATGCAGAACTTTTGTCACCTGCTTTGCATTAATTTCTGCAAATCTTTTTGCATCATTATAGTCAATTTCTTTTGGCTTGGTTTTAAAAAGCCTTGCGATAAAAAAAGTTTCTTTATAGGCTTTTATCTTTTGTTCGTGTTCTTTTACAATCTGTTTTGTCTAGGCATCTTTTTGTTTTTTAAATTGCAGCAGACTTAATTTTCCATTGTTTAAAATATCATCTGATAAAATACCAATCGCATTATTATAATTATCTATTGCAAAATTCATATTGCCATATTTGAAATAAAGTCCTGCTAACATTTCATATGGTTCATAATCTAAAAAATGCCCGGGATTTTGTTGTTTAAATTGTTTATCAATACTCATAGCCTTTAAACAAAGGCGTTTTGCCTCTTTGAAATTGCTTGCATTTTTGCCTTATATAACAATTGTTTTATTTCAGTATTGACTATAGCTCCTTTATCTGTTTGCAATTCCTGCGTATTTCTTTCAAAACTATCAAATTTGCTATTTTTAGCAGATGCCAAAAAAGAAACCTTATTAAAGGATTTAGGATTTTTATTTAAAGTATAGAAATTAATACTTGAAACTTTCAAATTGTTAACCTTCCTCTTGCGCCCATATAACTTGTAGCATATACTAAAATAAGCCAAAAATAATAATATCGCAATATATATTTTGTTAATATTTTTTAATAATTTTTTATAAATCAAGCAATTTAATTATGAAAAAAATTTTTATTAACTTATATCAAATTTACTTTTAAAAACGATAGAGAGTTTTATATGATTAATTCAAGTTCAGCAATCAATTTTTTTGATGCGGTTAAAAAATCCAATAACAGCACTAACGATTCAAATGGCGCAAATATTATGCAAGAAGCACAAAACAAAGCAGCAAATTTAGAAAACAAATCTGCTCTTACAGTTGCGCTTGAAGATTATACAAAAATCGCAAACAAATTCCATGGAGAAAATAAAATCAATATTACCCAAGAAGAAATTGACCCAAGCTTTTTAGCAGGAATATTTAATTCAGGCGGAGATAATAATGTCTTTAGAAGCCAGGGTGCAAAAGATTTTTTAAACGATAATTCGAATATTTATAGATCAACCATATATGAAATAGCATCAAATACTGACGGAGGATTAAAATATGCAAAAGAAGGTGACAATATTTATGCTTCCGCTCTTAATTTTGCAAAAGCAGATATTGCTCTAATTGAAAAATCTTATCAGGCAAATGACAAAGGTGACAAAAACGGCAAAATCGATTTGACAGAAACCAATCATCTAAATGCAAACGAAGATACGGTTAGAATAATGGCACAGCTTGATTTAGACGGAGACCCCAAAACAATAAGTGCCGAAGAATATGCAAGCTATATAGTTGCAATGGATGGTTTAATGCAATTTGGCGAACTAAATAATATCGATTTTTGTAATTCCTTACCTGACGGAAATTTAGATACAGAAAATATCGGACTTGTAAAACAACTACATATAGATAAATTGCACGATATTGCACAGAGTCTTTATGATAATAATTATGCAAACTAAATTATTAATCTAGCCTCTTTCCCAGTATTTATCAAGCCACTTGGTTGCCTTAACGTATCTTAAGCCGCCTTTTCCAAAAAATCCCTTATAGGCCTGTTCAGGATTCGGGCGTCCATGAAAAATAAGGATTTTAACGCCATCAGGGTCTTTTGGCTGCATAAAGAAATTAAGAGGAAACGGTCTCAAGCAGCTTCTTTTGAAACTGACACACCAGCTTTTATCCCAATATTTCAAAATACCTTTTGCCTGCATTTGGCGTGACAAAAATGCTTGTTCATTTTTGTGTCTTTTTCTGATATCAGGGCCTTCTTTATAGAAATTTTCAATAATATCAGGGTGTTTATTTACAATAAATTTAAAAACAGAAGAGTTTCCTATAATATCTTTTGGGAAATCCCAGTCTTTAATTATATAAAATTCGCCTTCTTGTTCAAAAAAGCAATCAATATTATCCTTTACAATAACATCCAGGTCTAAAAATAAAGCTTCACCTTCCAGGTCCGCCAAAGGAGAAGCAAAAAGTCCAAGCTTCTTCCAGGCCTTTTCAGGAAGCCCCTTATCATCCAAAGTTGGCAAAGGACGGATTTCGACACCTTCCATGATACCATCAGCGTTATCTGTAAAACATACAAAGCGATGAGGAATAGTAAGATTTTTTTCAACCATTTTATAAAGACGATTTACATAACCTGCATCAAACTTATCGCCCCATTTTATGCATATAACATTTTTATCCATCTTTTTCTCCTTATCGCTTATTTACTTTTGACGCATTGTAGGAAATGCTATAACATCTCTAATTGAAGGTGAATTGGTAAGAAGCATAACAAGTCTATCTATGCCCATACCCATGCCGCCTGTCGGAGGCATTCCATATTCAAGCGCATTTATAAAGTCTTCATCAATTTCCATTGCTTCTTCATCACCCATAGCCTTTGCTTGAGCTTGTGCTTCAAACCTGTGGCGCTGGTCAATAGGATCAGATAATTCTGAAAACGCATTTGCAATTTCCCACCCGTTTACTCTTGTTTCAAAACGTTCTGTCAGGCGTTCATTATCTCTGTGAACCTTTGCTAATGGTGAGATTTCTCTTGGATAATCTATGATATGACAGGGTTGAATTAAGCTTGGTTCTATTTTTTCTTCAAAAACAGCTTCTACAACCTGCCCCCAGTTGGCATTTTCATCAACATGTACATTTATAGATTGCGCCAATTTTCTTGCTTCATCTGCACTATAAACAGATAAAAAGTCTATTCCTGTCTCATCTTTAATTGAACCGAGCATTGTTTTTCTATCCCATGGGGGGGTAAGGTCAATTTCGTTTTCACCATATTTAATTTTGGTTGTACCTAAAACTTCTTGAGCAACATATGCTACCATATTTTCAGTCAGGGTCATCATATCGTTATAGTCAGCATAGGCTTGATATAGCTCAATCATAGTAAATTCGGGATTATGACGGGTATCTATTCCTTCATTTCTAAAGCATTTGCCGATTTCAAAAATTCTTTCGGATACTCCGCCTACAATTAATCTTTTGAGATACAATTCAAGCGCAATTCTTAAGGTCAAATCCATCTCTAAAGCATTATGGTGAGTATTAAAAGGACGGGCATTGGCACCTGATGCCATTGTTTGAAGAGTTGGAGTTTCAACTTCCATAAAACCGTCTTTAGCTAAAAATTCTCTGATTTTTTGAATAATCAGGCTTCTTTTTTTAAATGTATCTCTTACTTCACTATTCACAATCATATCAAGATATCTTTGACGATACCTGACTTCAACATCTGAAAGTCCGTGGAACTTTTCAGGAAGAGGAAGAAGTGATTTGGATAAGAGTTTTAAATCTGTTGTTTTAATTGATAATTCACCCCTCGGAGTCCTTCGAATAGTTCCAACAATCCCTACAATATCTCCCATATCAATTAGTTTCAAAAGTTTCATCTTATCTTCGGGCAGGTTGCTTTTGTGTGAAAAAATTTGAATTTTGCCTGTCGAATCCATTAAATCTATAAACATGCCTGTGTTTCTAATTGCCATAACGCGGCCTGCAACACAATAGACATCTTCAGTTTCAACACCTGCTTCAAGGTCTGCATATTTTTCTTGCAAAGTTGCCGCATTTGCAGTTTTATCAAATGTATAAGGATAGGGATTTACTCCCATATCAATTAAATCCGTAAGTTTTTGTATTCTATTTTCTCTAATTGCAGAACTTGAAGAATTTCCTGCTTTATTTTCCTGCGTTTCAAGTGTCATAACTTTATATTATCTCCTTAAAAATTATATTCCGGTATATTAAATTCTCTTTTGTCTTCGTCTTTTAGAGTATACTTTTCATATATTTTATATGATTGTTCTTTGATATCATCAACATTACTTATGTATTTTTTATAAGTATCATTTAAGTTTCCTTCAAAATTACCAAGTCTTGTTGCAAGCCTAAATAATTCTTCTTTGTCTGTACCTCCTGCATATGCTTTTGTTTTAGCATCGGTTCCTGATGGTCTTATTTCAATAAATTTATCTTTGAATTTTAAATATGTGCCGTCACCTACAAACAAGATATCAACAAGCCCTGAAAAATCAATATCTTTAAAATTAGAAGATAGAATTTCTCTGACATTTTCAATAGTTATGCTGCCTTCAAGTTTAGCAATTGCAAGTGCAAGATAGAAGATATCATTTTTAGTTCTTTTCTTTTCACCTTCAACTTTTGCTTGTTTTAATTTTTCGATATCAGGCTCTGATTCGTTGTAATAAGAAATATCAACCCTTACGTCATATTTTGAAATTATATTATTTGATTCATAAATTTTATTTAAATGTTCAACAAGAGTTGTATCAATATTTGAAACCAAAGCAGAAGCTACAATAATTGCTTCTGTTGCTGATTTTTCGCGCATAGAAAGCGCCATTCTTCCTGCTGTTGATTTAATAGGGTTGATGCCCCCTATAATCATTCCTCCTGATTCTTCGCCGCCAAATACCATTCTTGGAGAAGAAGAAAGTTCTTTTTGGCAATTAAATACATCTGTGATTCCAATATTTTGAATATTATTTTCAATTTGGGCTTCGATTTTTTTAACTGCTGTTGCAATTTCTTTGAAACCAACAGGAGTATTGATTACTTTAATTCCTTTATTTTTGGCCCATTCATCCCAGCTGGCCGAGCTTGCGGTAGTTTTTACAATAAAGTATTTGTTTTTAGGTTTTTTATCAAGTGTTTGATACCAATAATCCATAATCATTAAAAATGCCTGATTTGCACTAAAAATACAAAGAATTCTGTTGTCCCCAAGCTCAACAAAATCAACACCTGCTTTGATTATTTCATCTTTCTTGTCAGATGAGACGATTTGAACGATGTTTAATCTGTCATGATCGGGGTCTGTAATTAAAACAACAGTATTATCGGGATAATTTTTCAATTCTTCGCCATAGTTAAGTGATTTTATTATAGGAAAATAACTTTTACCATTATTGTCTTTTGCAAGAACAGTCACATCTAATGACCAATCATAGAAAGTATCTTTTCCTTCTTTATCTTTTTGAATATCTTTTCCAATACCGTGGAAAAATGGGTCTTCTTCCGTATGGAGCCAGTCAAATTTGTTTTCAATTTCAAGAGAAGAAAGAATTTTTGACAAAGTGTTATAAGCACATCCTCCAACAGAATCGATTATGATTTTGTTTTTAAAATCTTTGATTGATTGGATATTTTTGTTATTTGCAACACCTTCTTTAAGATATTCAACATAAAGGTCTATTCCGTTATTTAATTTTTCCATAGCTTTTTCATCAATTAAAGAATCACCGGAAGCTGCAAAATTAATTTCAAAAAAGCCTTCTTTGTCTACAGTATCTAAAATTTGTTCAATTTTATTTACAAATTCCATACTTTCATTGGGCAAAAACTGTGAACCTTGGTTATTCAAGTCTTTTGTTGCATTTTTAACAGAAATTCCATGGGATGAGGTTATATATTCAGCCCCGACTAAATCAAGCTTAAAAGCCAAAAACGATGCAAGCCAAATTGGAATTGTAACTCTATTTTTAGGACAAAGCGTTCTAATGCCAAGGCTTGCTTGAATTCTTGCAATAATATCAAGATATGTCTTTGAATTGTACCTTACTTCACAGCCAACAAGTTTTACAAGACTTTTGTCTTTATACTTTTCTTTTAAAACAAGGGCTTTAGCTAAAGTTGCAAGAGTAATTCCGATTGTATTAATCGGAAACCTGGTGTCGTGAGGATAGATTATGTTTTGAGGTCCTCTGATACCCGCAGTAGATACAAGTGCTTCTTTTTTATAGCCTTTAAACCACTCTTTCAGATTTAGTTTATCCGCAGTCTCTTTGGTGAGCCTGAATACAAATTCATTTTTATTGTTGTAATCAAAAATTTTATCTTCTTTAACTTCAATGGGTGTATTTTTTTCAACACTATCCATTAATAATTTTTCCAAATTTAATTCCGTTTTAGTCATTTTCACTCTCAATCATACTAATAATTAAAATATTAGCATAAACATAACTTTTTAGTTATTTTATTTTTTCTCTGATTCAATTTTTTCAGACAAACTCTTTTTGCCCGTAATTTTTCTAAATGCCCGAGACCACATACCAGCAATACCTTCTCTGCTTTCTTGTTTTGCTTCATAATCAATAATAGCTTGTCTTGATTTCATGTGTCTTACAGGCTGACAGATTGATTTTCTGACCATAAATTCGTTTGTCATTTCAGTTGCGGCAGCAATAGTTGCTGCACCCAGCAAGCTCGCATTCAAAGGACGTTTAAACACTGAATTAAAAAGATTCATTAATGTTCCATTCACAATAAAATTAGAAGCTTTATGCGCAACCCTTTCTCTTCCTTCTTCATTGGCTCCTTCTATGTCTTTACCTTTAGATTCAATTAAAACCTTATTTCTATAGTCGTTTATAAAGAAATAACTTGTAATAATTGTAACCATGGTTCTGGATAAATTTGCAAGGGCTCCGGTTTCAGCACCAATTTCAAAGTTTCTTGTATTTGTTTTAATCGCATCAATTATTTGTTTATCGGTCTTTTTCTTTCTGAATTTTCTTGTAAATGTATCAAACTCCCTTCCTTTGGGATGATTATCAAAAATCAGCTGCGCATATTGGCTCAAACCCTTTCTTGTTCTTGTTGTAATTGTGCTGTTTCTTCCTATTGTTTTCTTTTGAATGTCACTAATTACCTGTTCGCTTTTTTCAAACATTACTTTATTAAGTATGATATCAAAAATTTCTGCAGGAATAGAAAATATCTGATATAGGGTTTTAGTAAGTTTTTCTAAACCGCTATAAATACCAGCAACCAATTCACGCTTAATGTATATAGAGATAGGTTCTTCTCCTTTTTCCATACCTTGTTCGATTTGTCTTGCTTGTCTTACAAAATCATTCATTATAGCAAGATTATTGGTTTCGGGTAATTTTTGAAGTTCTTCGGTTCTTTCTGCAATTTCCTGTGCCGTAATTGAAACTTGTTTGTATTTTAGATTATCAACAAAATCTGAAGCACTGCGGTCAATTTTGCTTACAAAAGTTTTCTGGCGCGCAATTTTAGCATTTTCTATAGCTTTGAAAAAGCCTTCAGAGCCTGTTGCAGCTTTATCGTTTAAATAGCTGTTTATAGAATCTGCATAATCAAATACTATTTGCCTATGGGCAAGTTTCTGCTTGTATTCTCCGCCAAGTCCTTTTTTAGCAAGGAAAAATGCACTCGTTAAACCAAATAGCGAAAGAATAACTGCTTTTGTGTGTCCTTTTTTAGCAGGGAGTTTGTCTTGTGTTTGAACACTTTCCGCTTCATCCTTTGAAATATTTTTATCCAAAAATACATCAAAAGTGCTCATTATTTTAGTATTTTTTAGAAAATCATTAAAGAGTTCTTTTTGTGAGAATGTTTTGCCATTAAAATTCAAAGCAATACCGCCATTTTGATTTGGTAAGGTTTTTACACTTGAAGAATCATTTGAGGAATTATTTTTTGTTTTATTATTTGCAGCAGTTGTTGTATTTGTATTTGTGGCATCAGATGTATTAGAAGAAGCTGCCTGCTCAAGATTTCTCTTTTCGGAAATCTGTTTGGCCCTTTGTGGACTTAAAGGAACAAGAGGGGTTTTACTTAAAATTCTTGAACCTATTTCTGCAACCAAAGCAGAAAGAGCAATTACAATAGCATTCAACGCCACATTTCCTTTGGTGTATTTACCAAACACCCCAAGCGACACAAAAGTAGTGGCTGCAGAAAGAGCCATTCTTGTTAATTCCTGTCTCAAGCGTCCGCGTTCTGCTTTTCTTGCTTCTTTACTGTCATCTTTTTGGAGCATGGAGATATTGTAGAAGTCTCTTGCACTATATAAAGCAGAAACAATTGAAGTTGCAATTCTATTTAGCGTCCTTTCATCCCTTGTACTGTAGTTTTTAGCTAAATCAACAATTCCCGTTGCGGCAGTATCGGAAAACAGCCTTAGTGCATCTTCAAGATTATATGCCGTCTTTAAAGGACTATCTGCGGTTTTTTCGGCAACATTAACAATACAGCTTTCAACAGAAAGTTTGTCTAAAAGCGCTTTTGCGCATTCATAGCTTCTTTCTTGTTCAACTTGGACTGCCCTTCTTGCAAGCGGGCCAAATTTCTTTGCACTTTGAGCAGCATCTTCAAGAAAAGAAATCTTACTTATGCCATTTAAAATTGAATTTGCAACATCTAAATGCAGCCTATAAAACGGGTAAGTTACAGCGTTAACTAATTCACCTAAAAACGATTTATCTTTAAACCTGATATTTCCGTCTTTAACGTCAAGGTTTGTTTTTTGTATAGTAGTTGTGAAAAAACCATCTCCAAGAATCTTATCAACACCTTCCTGGATACCTGTTATGTTTGTATATGTAACATCATAAGCACCATTTATAATTTTTTGGAAACTGCCTTGGAAATTTATATTTTGGGGAACCTTATTATTTCGCAAATTATTTTTCTTATATCGCGAATCCTCGTTATTATTTAAATTTGTTGAAATATTCAAATTCATAACTTCCTTCAAGAATCGTTTTTTAAAAATCGATTCTTAAAAAGTTTATACAACTACTACTGAAACTAAAAAACTTGTGAAATTAAATTTTTGCTCAAAAATAAAGTTTTTTATATTTTTGTTAATAATTTGTATTATGAAAAAAAATAAATTATCTTTTTATTATGGATAAACTTGGGCGTATTTTGATAATAGACGATGAAACTATGGTGACTCAAACCCTCAAAATGCTTTTGGGGCTTGAAGGTTATAGTAATGTCACAACTTTTAATGATACAAAAGAGGCCTTAGCTTATATTAAAAAAAATGAAGTCGATTTAATTATCTCGGATTTTATTATGCCATCTATGAACGGGATTGATTTTTTAAGCGAAGCAAAAAAAATCCAGCACGATATAACATCCATCCTTTTAACGGGCTACGCAGACAAACAAAACGCAATTCGCGCAATCAATGAAATCGGGATTTTTAAATACATTGAAAAACCCTGGGATAATGCCAATTTAATCATAAATATTAAAAACGCTCTGACACAAACAAGACTCAAAAAAGAGCTTGATATAAAAATTAAAGAGCTTGAAATTGCAAATGAAAAACTTGAAAACTACTCAAAAGACCTTGAGTTGACCGTACAAGAAAGAACCAGGGAATTGTCCACAACAAATTCCAAATTAAATGCAATAATTACAAATTGCGCCGATGGCATTGTATTGTTTGACAAAGAACTCAAGATAACAGGGCTTAATAATGCAGCAATCGAGCTTTTTGGCGAGCAAAAAGATACCATATTATCTAAAAATCTTTTTGAACTTATTGTAAGCGAAAAAAAACATCCGACATTAAAAGAGCTTGCAAGTGAAAAAAGTACGTTTTTGAGAAACTACAGCCTGATAAATTACAATAAAGATATCAAAATCCCGATAGAAATAAGTATAGCGCCTGTAATTGATGACATAAATAATTTCTTTATCGCCGTAATTCGAGATGTCACCTATCAAAAAGAAACCCAGCGTCTAAGAGATGATTTTATTTCAACTCTTGCCCACGATTTAAGAACACCGTTATTGGCTACAATTTCAGGACTTGATTTTATCTTGGATAAGTCCTTAGGCGATATCACACAAAAGCAATCCGATCTTTTCTGCGCTATGAAAAAAAGTTCCGAAGATATGCTGGGACTTGTAAATGCTCTTCTTGAAGTATACAGATATGAAGCAGGTAAAAATTATCTGTGCAAAACAAAATTTGATATAATTAAGCTCACAAACGAATGTGAACAAGAGCTTTCGCCGCTTTTAAAGAAAAGTAAAATCAAATTTAAAATTAACAAAAAATCAGATGAACTTTTTATAAATGCGGATAAAAATGAAATCAGAAGAGTCATAATTAATTTAATCGGAAATGCCATCAAGCACTCTCAAAACTGCGACCTTATTACAGTAAGCATTATCCAAAAAGAAAAAGATTTAATCTATGAAGTAAAAGACAATGGAATAGGCATAAGCGAAAACGACTGCAAAAAGCTTTTCAATCGTTTTTCGCAAGGAACAAACACAAAACGCTCAAGTTCCACAGGCCTTGGCCTTTATTTGGCGCGCCAAATAATAGAAGCACATTCAGGCAAAATTTATGTCAATTCCAAAATAAACAAAGGTTCAACTTTCACCTTTGAATTGAAAAACTCAATAAATGATTGTAAGGTAATTTTATGATAAATATTCTACTTGTCGAAGACCATGAATTTACAAGAATGGGGCTTGCTTTAAAAATTGAAGCAACCGAAAATTTTAACCTTGTAGCTCAGGCACAAGATGGCGAAGAAGGCATCCTTCTTGCTCAAAAATACAATCCTGATGTTATCTTAATGGATATCGGTCTTCCAAAAACCGACGGTATCACTGCAACAAAAAAAATCAAAGAAGAATTAAAACTTGACTGCGGAATTTTAATGTTTACTTCCCGCGATAATAACGAAGATATCTTTGCAGCCTTTAGAGCAGGGGCAGATGGGTATATCATGAAAGGAACATCATCAGATGATTTAATTAACGCTATTACTGCCGTAAGCCAGCATTGCGCCTGGATTGATGCAAAAATTGCAAAAGTTGTTTTATCAAGCCTTTCGGATGATGTATCTAAGGAAGAAAATAAGAAAAATGATATTAATAAAGCAAATGAAAAATACGGTCTTACTAAAAAAGAACTTGAAGTCTTATCTTTGATTGTAGATGGCTATTCTAATCAGGAAATTTCAGAAAAACTTGTAGTTTCTATTTCAACCACAAAAGCTCACGTACATAATATCTTACAAAAACTGTATTTAAAAGACAGGACCAAAGCAGCAATTGTAGCCTTAAAAGAAGGTTTGGTATAGTTTTGAAAAAGACGTTAATTTCATCATTGGTATTTTTGATGTTTTTTGTGCCAAATATTTCATTTGCACAAGATGATAATATTGATGAATTTTATAATCAGACCTTTTTTGAAAGAGCAAAAGATGTTTTAGATAAAGGAGTTCAAAAAACAAAAAACGGCTTCAACACTGCAAAAAACAAAACTAAAAGAGGTTATAAAAATCTAAAAAAAAAGTTAAAAAAGCAAGAGGCCGAAAAGAAAAAAATGGTCGAAACAAGCGATGAGTGGAAAGAGCTTGCAAAAAATGTTCCGCTTAACCAAAGAGAATTAAAAGATGTTGAATATCCAAAATCCGATAAAAACAATTACATCCCAAAACCCTATTATATCTTTGAAAAATACAATTACCCACAGGGAAAAAGAGAACCTGATTTAACGACCCTTAAGAAAAATTTGACTCTTACGGGTGTTTTAGTCACAGATAGCAATGTTGAAGTCGGTGCTTATGTAGAATATTATTTTTCACCAAGCAGCAATCAAACATCAAGTGCGCTTTTTGTAGAAGAACTTGATACAACAAGGGGCAAAAAAGACAGAATAATTAATTTTAAACCTGAACAAAAAGAAAGAATTCCCGCTATCGAATCGGGCACGGATGAAACCTATAAAAATTTATTTTCAGCTTTAAGTATTGTGGATTGGTCAAAAGACAACAAAAGGCTGCTGGTTAAAGAAAAAATAGGCTCACATTTTGGAGGAATTTATAAAACTTATTTGTATGTGTATTATCTTGCCAAAAATGGCAAAGAAAGTTATGCAGCAAAACTATATGACCTTGACGACACTATAAAAAATTATTTTAGAGTTTATGAAAAACTCCCCCTTGAAAAATACCGCTATGATATTAAACCTCTTGGTTTTAGTGCTGCAGAAGATGATATTATTATCCTTCTTTGCTATGTTTATGATAAACAGAATAACAAGGTTTTTCTTGGCACATTTGGCTATGATACAATAACATCCGAAGTGATGCTTTTATCTAAAACGGATGAAAGTAATTATATTAGCGCAAACGGACTAATATTAAAGCAGATTGTACAATAATCAAAAATAATTTAAATAATTATAATGAACCTGATTAAAATCGTTATAATTATTTTTCTTCTTATTCTGCTTTGCGCCTGCAATAGCGAAAAATATACGAAAAAACCCTATATCATAACCATCAAAAAAGAAATCATAAATGATGGTGAAACATATTATGGCAAAATAAAGGCAGAAAATTTCCCGACTCTGAGCTTTCAAAGCGAAGGACAGATTGTATATTTCCCATATTCTAAAGGTGACTTTGTAAAAAAAGGTAAAACCATCGCAAAGCTTGATAATGAATTATATGCAATTCAAAAGAAACAGGAAGAGACAACCTTAAATGAAGCTCAAATTCAATATACAAAATCAAAATCATACTACGCAAGAATGGACAAACTCCACAAAGCAGGAGGTATCTCGGATAATGACTGGGAGGATGCTTATTTTCAGCTTAAAACCAATGCACAAAAAATCAATATCCAAAAGCAAAAAATAAACTACATAAACAGGCAAATCAGATATAATAGCCTCATTGCCCCATTCGACGGCTACATCGAAGATAAATATGCAGAACTTGGTTCTTATGTTTCAATCGGAAGTCCGGTTGTATCTTTTTTAATGGCAAAAACAAAAGTTGAAGTTGTAGTTGATAGTTTAAGCATAAATGATGTCAAAAATAATACTCCGGTTGAAGTTTCAAGAAACAATGAAACTTTCCAAGGAAAAATCACCCACATCTCTAAAACAAGCGATAATTTAGGCGGATACTTAGTGACCATTGAATTAAACAGCCCGAATATAAAGCTATTGGATGGTCAAAGTGTGACAATTAAATTCGAACAAGACAAAAAAGAAGCAATTTATATTTCAAAATATGCAATTTTTGAACAAGACGGGCAAAGTTATGTCTATAAAATCGCAGGCAACAATAAAAATGCAAGGATTGAGAAACAAAAAGTTGAAATTAGAAACGTAAGTTACGATAAAGTCGAAATTACACAAGGATTAAATGAAGACGATAGAATTATCGCTTCTGATATTCAAGACTACAAAGAAGGCGAAAAATTAGAGCTATGAAATTTGTTTTTTTAAAAAACAAGATTTTGTTAAGCCTGCTTGGTGCTTTATTTTGTATTGTAATTATATTTTTCTTAAAGAATTTGAATAGTGATTTTGAAATAAAAATTAATCTCTATAGCCAAAATACAAGCCCGATTGCAATTGATAATACGATTGCCCAAAATGTTGAAGATTATCTTTTAAAACTCGACTGCATAAAAGACATTTATATTTTTTCTAAATATGAAAATTGCAATATCTATTGTAAAATTAATCCCTTTTGTTTAAATAAAAATAAAGCGGCAGAAAAAATCCAAAGGCAGCTTTTTAATTCTTTGAAAGATATGCCGGATGATACTATAGTTGCAATAGACGATGAATTTAATAAAAAATATGATTATTTTGTTGTTTTTTCCAATTCTGATTTTGCAAAGCTCAAAAATCAAACAGACAGTGCTTTCAATAGACTTTTAAATAAGCAATTAGCAAATAAAATTTTAAAACTTGGCGAACAAAAAAGAGCCTGTTATATAAATTTTTCTTATAGCAATCTTGTAAAATTTGATATTTCTGTTGATGAAATAAAAGATTTAATCACACAAAATAATATCTTCCAAAATGCTGCATCAACAAATGAAAACAACAATTCTTATATGATTCAAGCTGCTGCTTCAATAAAAAATATTGATGATATTAAAAAAATTGCCATCTATTATAAAAATAAGTCTTTTTCGACTTTGCTTTCAGATATCTTTGAAATCGTAGAAAAACCTGATGAAAATCCAAACTATCTTGTGTCATTAGATGGGCAAAAAAGCGAAGTTATCGCAATTTCTAAAAAGAAATTTATACCTGAAATATTTTTAAAAAAAACATTTGAAAATTATACCGATTCTAAAATTATAAAAACCTCTAATTACGACACAATCAGCATTATTTTGGATAATAATTCCAAAGTCAGCTATAAAAATATAGAAGATATTAAAAATATTTTTGAAAAAGAAAATATCAAAGATGCATTGTTTTTTATCGGAATTGATACCCCAAAAACGCCTAACAATAATCTAAATTGGAAATTTTTCGAAAAAAATAAAAATAAAATTGATATTTTTATAAATAAAAAATACAAAAATAAGGCAGCAAAAATTTTAAACAACCGAAATTATAAAATTATTTCAAAAAAGGAAAAGTTGCATATAACACAAGACAGTAATATAGAGTTTTGCTATAAAAAATTTGAAAAGATAATAAGACAAAATAATGCAAAAGCAGCAAATTTTACAACTTTTAAAGAAATTTCTTCTTATTTTGATATTGATAATATCCTTTTAAATAACTACTTTTTAAATAAACAAGAAGTCTTAAATTCAATTATGGCAGCCAATGAAGGCTACTTTGCCGATTATTATTTTTTAGGTGATACAAAAGTTCCAATTTATATAAAAAATTCAGATAAAAATAACAGGAAATTTATATATCTTAAAAAATTTAAAAATCTTTTGTATATTGAAAATTTTTTGAAAGAAAATATAAAGTATGACTTTAGCTCCATCTTAAGAAAAAATGCAAAATATATGGTTCTGTTCTACATGCAAAATTAAACACCCAAAGCACTAAAAAAGCCTTTCTAATCGAAAGGCTCTATAACTCCAAATCCGCTATTCTCTCTCTATTAAGTATAAACTCCGTCGTTTATAAAATCACTCTTTCTCTCTACATTAATAATTCTTTATTTAATCCTGAAATTAATCATAGCTTTGTGGTTCATTGCAATCATCTCCATTGAGTTGAAGAAATCGTTTGGATTGATTTGAGCTTTATTTTCAAGATTAACAGTTACTTTTGAAGAATAGATTTCTGCTAATTTTTCGTCAAAGTTGTTAGTAATTTGTAGTTTCATCTTCGATATCCTTTTTGTAACTGCCTTACATATATATAAAGTATATATAAGGTATAGAATTTCAGTTTTTATTTATTTTGTTACATATCTTTACAATAACGTTACTTTACAGCAATAATTTAAACAATCATCATCTTGAACTAAAAACTCGTCACCCTGAACTTGTTTCAGGGTCTAATCAGGTTTGAAACATTACATAAAATCCATCATTTCACACTAACACCTCAGATGCGCAAACATGTCCAGCATGACGTATTCCGTACATTAATTGCTTACAACATCACAAGAAAAGTTTAATAATAACTAATCCTTCTTATCGTCCTTGGGTTTATTTCTTCTTCCTCGTTTTAAATTGTTAGCTATGTTTCTTTCTTGTACTTCTTTAGTAATCTTAGCATTTTCTTCTATTAGCAACAAAGCTTCATACTTGTTTTTAGAAAAACTTCTTTCCATTTCAAGCATACTTAGCATCATTTTTGCTCCTGAAATATTTAATCCCGATTTTACAAGTAAACGATAAACCACTTGTCCCAATTCAATATCTTTAAGAGTGTAACACCTTCTTTTGTTTTTCTTTCTTTTTGGAACCAACAATCCTTGCTTGTCCCATATTCTAAGTGTCCTTGGGTGCACTCCAAGGTAACTTGCTACATAGCTTATTGCAACGTTAAAATCTTTTTTATTTTTACCTAATCCGTTTTTGGGCTTCATTAAATAAACCTTAATTTAGTATCAAACTGTTGAGATATCTCAATGACATTTATTTTATTATAGTCAATAATTGAGAAAATGCAATATGCAAATTTTGGAAATTTCATAAGAAAAAAGAGACAGCGGCAAAATAAAACTTTAAACGCTTTTGCTTTTGATTGCGGAATCGAACCTGCTACATTAAGCAACTTTGAAAGAGGTAAGTGCGATATTTTATTCCAAACTTTTACGAAAATTGCATATGGTTTTAATAATTCACCTGCAGGTTTATTGTTTGAATATGAAAGCAATAAATGTTAGATTGTTGTATTATCTCAATGAAATTATTTCTACGATACACCATAATTAACAAATGCGCTACAATGAATTAGGAAAATATATAAAACTTAAGCGCGAAGCAGCAGAAATATCATTAAATAATTTTGCAATTAATAATGATATAGACCCTGCTATTTTGTCAAGAATAGAGAATTTAAAACAAAATATTAAACTAAACATTTTAGAAAAAATTGCTGGTGGTTTTAATAAATCCCCTGCTGAATTTTTAACCGAATTTGAGAATTTTTAAGTAAATTAATTCCTGGATTGCCGCGTCGAACTTCGTTCTCCTTGCAATGACGGTACAAAACAATAATTCATACACCCGTCACCCTGAACTCGTTTCAGGGTCTGCCAAGTATAGTAAAAATAAAAATTTATCATTACATCCCTACATATCAGATGCTGAAACAAGTTCAGCATGACATGTTGTAGGCATCAATTTATACTATCGTCATTGCTCAACGAAGTGAAGCAGCCCTGCTCCCATGGGTTTGGATACCTGCATCAATGCACCGGATTGCCGCGGCACCAAAGTGCCTCGCAATCACAGTTAAATATAAAAATCTAAACCCTGTAACTTTCAGGCGCTATAATTACAGTAAGCTTTGGTTTATCCAAAATCATTTTAGCGGCAGTTTGAATATCATCCGCCGTTACAAGATTAATTTCTTTCATAAACTTTTCATTATAATCAAGCCCAAGACCCATAGTATAGTTATAGCCATTTATTGCTGCAATTTGAGAATTATTTTGGCTAAAATATTTAAGCCTTCCTGAAATATTTTCTTTTGCACCGATTAATTCCTGTGTGCTTACAGGCTCTTTATAAAGCTTTGTAAGTTCATCAATAAAACCATCAAGCGACTTTTGAATATTTTTTGGATGAGTTCCAATATACATATTAAATATTGCACTATGAAGCAGGGTTTCATACTGGCTTCTTACGGTATAAGCAAGTCCTTTTTTGTCTCTTAAATTCACAAAAAGCCTGCTGGATAGCCCTGATGAACCTAAAATATTATTTAAAACAGCAATTTTAGCGCTCATTTTTTCATCATTATAAGAAGGAACAAGAATTCCTTGTAAAATTTGGGCTTGCTCGGCATCATTTTTTTCAATAAAAATAATCTTATCTTCTTTTATATTCAAATCGAAATTATCTTCAATTTCGCAAATAGCATTATTTTCAGCATTTGCCATAAAATCAAAATTATCCGCAAAGTAATCAACAAGCTCATTTTCATTTTCTATGACGCCTGTAAATACAATTGCTTTTTTAGAATTAAGCATTTTTTGATGAGCTTCAATAACATCTTGTTTTGTAATATCATCAATAGTTTCAAGGATTTTTGTATGGGTTGAAGCGTATGGATGATTTTCAAATATGTTTTTTATAAAGCTATCGCTAAGTTTAAATCTCGGGCTATCCAAGTCTGAAATAATTTCGTTTTTGAATTTGAATTTTTCTTTTTCAAATTCTTCAAATGTAGAATTTAAAATCAAATCTTTAATCATTTCGGCTGCTAAATTAAAATCTTCATTTAAAAATACAAGTGTAGCTTTGATATAATCTTGTTTTGCCTTAAATGAAAGGTCAATACATTCATTTTCAAAGATTGAGGCAATTTTTTCGCTTGTGTATTTTTTTGTTCCTTGAACCAAAAGGCGCGCCATAAGGGAATTTAGCCCGTAATACTTTTCTTTTTTATCTATTTTAAAAAACAAAGAAACACAGGTTCTTGGCGTTTTTGGCGCATCTTCAAGCAAAATATTTATATTATTTTTTTTAATTTCTTTCATTGTAATTAATCTTCTTTCTTATTTGTATCATCAGGCAAAAGCAAAGCAAATGAGACAACACCAGGGTTTAGATATTTTTTTACAATATCTTGAAGGTAATTTTTATCAATTTCATCCAAAGTATTTAAATACTTATGAGCAAGCCCGATATCATCGCATACAGTTGCAAAATAGCCTATTGAATCGGCGATATCCGATACCATCTCGGATTCTTGTGCGAAATTAACCTTAGCACGCTTTTTAGCTTTTTTAATTTCAATGTCTGTTAAATCCTGAAGCTCCAATAAAGCGCTTTTGATATCATCAACTACAACGTCTTTTTTACCCGCATCAAAATTAGCTTCGATAAAGAAATTGTCCCCGTCTTTAAATTGATAGTGAACGCTTTCGATTTGGAAATAATAGGGTTCTTTGGGTTTTTCAATGAATTTTGAATATAATCTTGAAGATTTGCCATCTCCTAATATTGTAGACAATAAATCAAGCGCTATTGTTTCTTTGAGGTTTTTGGCACTATCGCATAGAGCACCCATCATCAAATAGCCCGTTGTAACATCAGCTTTGTTTATTATAATTTTCGGGTTTTTTATTTGCTTTTCAATAATTCTTTCATCGCTTATTGATTTTTCAACATTTGGAATTTCTTTGAATTTAAATTCTTCTTTAACCTGATTTATGACAGTTTCTTCGTCAAAATCGCCAACTAAAATTGTTGTAATATTTTTTGGAACATAAAATGTCTTATAATAGCTCATAATTTCTTTTTGGCTAATATTTGCAATAATTTCCTGCGTTCCTATAACTTCTCTTTTGTATGGATGAAGCTCATACATCGCATCATTTAAGGCACTATAGACTTTTCTCCAGTTATTGTCTTTGCCCATTCTAATTTCTTCTATAACAACATATCTTTCTCTTTTGGTATCGGGCTCATTTCCATTTGGATCAAAAGTGGGGCCGATTTCGCTTTCCGGAAAAATTGCATCAACCATCATATCAGCGTGCATATCAAGAGCTAATTTATAGTGTTCTTTTGGGATATTTATATAATAGAATGTATAATCTTTCCAGGTTGCAGCGTTGATTATACCGCCTTTTTCTTCCATTTTTCTATCAAATACGCCGGCAGCATATTTTGTTGTTCCTTTGAACAAAAGATGTTCTACAAAATGCGATACGCCGTTATTATCTTTGTTTTCATTGATTGAACCTGTTTTAACCCAGCTTGATATATTTATCATAGGGCTTTTTTTATGCGCTAAAACAACCTTATAGCCATTATCAAAAGTATACAGGCTCAATGGTTTTTCAAGATAAGGGTATTCAATTAATTCTTTTTTTATTATTTCCATTTTGTTCTTCTTTTCTTTTTTTAAAGTTATTTTAAATCCTGTCTTAAGATGCTTGCGCCTTTAAGATAGATGTGTTTAATTTCATTTTGCGCTTTAGATGTATTAACGCTCAATAGTATACGAAGGCACTTTTGAAGGCTTCCTTCGACATTCAATTCATTATAGCACATCATAGGAACCTCGCTAAAACCCAGTTCTTCTCTTGCAAATTTTGCAGGAAAAGCAGCGTTGATGTCAGGTGTCAAAGTGAAAATTGCAAAAGAAATATCTTTTTTTTCTACTTTGTTAGCTTCAAGCATTTGCCCTAAAAGCTCAACTGTTGCTCCTTTTATGGCTTCTTTGGTGTTGGCTTCAACCGTTATTGCTCCTCTAATACCTCTTGAAAAAATATTATTCAAAACATTCTCCCTTATCTACTCTCGCCCCTCTTATCCAATCACAGGCTTTCATTTCGCCTTTGCCTTCAGGTTTAACGGTTATAATTTTAAGAGCATCGTTTGCGCATTTTACGACGACTCCGTCTTTTAAAATATCAATTATCTCACCGCATTTGCCGCATTCATTACCCTTACATTCAACTACATCTGTTTTTAATACTTTTATTATTTTACCTTTGCAGGTCATATGGTTTGTATTTATCGTATGCATTGCTCTTATTTTATTATGAAGACAAATAGCATCACTATTCCAATCTATTACTTTTTGCTCTTTTGTAATTTTTTTAGTAAATGTTGCATCTTCTTCTTTTTGGCAAATTGGTGTAATTTCGCCGTTTTTGAGACCTTTTAGGGTTTTATCGAGAAGTAGGGGCGATTGTTTTGAAATTTCTTCCATAAGCTCAATTGCATTCATATCAAATGGAATATCGATTTTTTCGCTTAGGCAGATGTCTCCTGCATCAAGCGCTAAAACAGTCTTCATCGTTGTAATTCCTGTTTGTTTTTCGCCTTTTTCAATAGCTTCGCAAATTGGATTTGCGCCTCTGTATTTTGGAAGAAGGCTTGCGTGAAGATTAATTGTAGCAATTTTTGGAATATCAATAACTTGCTGGGATAATATTTGACCAAATGCAAAAGTTACAAAAAAATCAGGCTCCATTGATTTTAATTTTTCGATTAATTCAATATCTTTTGAAATTCTATCCGGCTCAAAAACAGTAATATTATTGTCTTTTGCAAGGCAGGTTATGTTTCTTTCGATAATTTTTTTGCCTCTGTTTGTGGGTTTTGCCTTTTGGGTAACAAGAGCCAAAACCTCATAATCAGAAGAATTTATAAAGAATTCGAAACTTTTTAGCGCAATATCAGGAGTTGCAAAAAAAACTACTTTAATCATTTTTAAATTTTACTCCTCCTTAGAATTTTCAAGTTTTTCAATTTCTTCTTTTTCTTTATTTGCAGCTTCCGGGTTAGCTTTTTCCCACTCTAAAATTTCCTGCTCTAAAAAGTCTTCATCTATTAAATATTCTTCTTCAACAGGAGGAAGATTGTATTTTTCTAAAACATTATTAGCGTCAAATCTGTTTCTGCAATGGTCTATAAAGAGTTTCCCGTCTAAATGGTCAAATTCGTGTTGAATAGCGCGCGCTAAAAGTTCGCCGTCTTTTGCTTCTTTTATAAAGGGGCGGCCATTGATATCAAGAGCTTTGACCATGACATTTTTGTATCTGCGAACTGTTGTATATGCTTTTGGAAAGCTCAAACATCCCTCATAGCTTGAAATTGCACCTGATTTTTTGATAATTTTGGGGTTTATAAAAACAACAGGGTCAATCGGGCCTTTCGGGTCAGATACATCAATTACAAATATTCTGAGATTTTGCCCGACCTGGCTTGCAGCAAGTCCAACACCATTTGCATCATACATTGTTTCAAGCATATCTTGAATAAGTGCTTTGATTTTTTTTGAAATTTTTGTAACTTCTTTGGATTTTTCCCTTAAAATAGGGCTTCCGTATTCAACAATTTTTAAAATAGACATACTATAATACTATCAAAATTTCCTTAGTTTATCAAGAAAATCGGCTTAACATAGCTTAAATTAATTGCATATTTCAAAAAACATAATACAATTATTATTAGCAAAGGGGAGGATTTTTTACAAAAATGTCTTTTAATATTGATGGTTTTTTAATTAATGCAGCTAAAGCCAACGCTTCTGATATTCACTTGAATTGCGGACATTTGCCTGCTTTAAGAATAAAAGGGCAGATACTTAAAATTAACGAAGGAATACTTGCATATAGCGATATTGAAGATATTTTGAAAAAAACAATCCCTGAAGATTTTTTTGTTAATGTTAAAAGCCTCAAAAATATTGACTACATTTATGAAATCAAAAATATATCAAGATACAGGGTAAATTACTGTAAAGATATATATGGAGGCAAGCTGACTTTTAGAACAATTCCTTATGAAATCAAAGGCTTGAAAGAGCTTTTTTTACCTGAATATCTTGAAAATTATACCCATTTTAATAACGGCATTGTTCTTGTAACAGGAGCTACAGGCTCAGGCAAATCAACCACCCTTTCCAGCATGATAGAACTTATTAACAAAAACTATTCAAAACACATTATCACAATTGAAGATCCGGTTGAATTTGTTTATGAAGAAAAGAAATCCATTATTACCCAAAGAAATTTAGAGCTTGATGTTGAAGACTTTCAAACAGGAATTAAATACGCTCTAAGACAAGACCCTGATGTTATTTTAGTTGGCGAAATCAGGGACAAAGACACTCTTTTAAGCGCGATTGAAGCATCTGAAACAGGCCACCTTGTATTTTCAACTCTTCATACAAACGGAACTATTGATTCTATAAACAGACTCAAAGGCTTTTTGGAAGAAACAACAGAAAGAAACTTTATTTCAAGACTTGCCCAATCAATCAGGGGTATTGTCCATCAAACGCTTGTACCAACCGTTCATCAGACACTTGTGCCGGCTGTTGAACTTTTGACATTTTCTTCAACAGTTAAAGACTATGTAATGAATTCAAAATTTGACGATATATATTCTTTAATGCAAAAAACAAGACAACCCGGAATTTTCACTTTAAATTCCTACTTACATAATCTATACAAAGAAGGAATAATTACAAAGGAAACTGCTTATGATTATTCTTTAGAAAAAGTTGAAATGAATCAGCTTTTAAGAGGCGTATATAAAGTGGGTAATGACGATAGCGAAAATAGTATCTTATAGGAGCAAAATCAATGACACCATATCCAGAAACAGAGATAATGACATTAAAAAGAATAGAAGTCGCCTTAAGAAAACTTGATTTTAAGCTTCTAAAAGACGGTTCTTATAAGCTCCATGAAAAATTCCACAGCGGTTTTCGTTTTGAATATCTTGATTTTTTAAAAGAGCTCTATATAAAAGTTTCTAAAGATACAAATGTTCCGATTGATATTAAAAATATTTTAATCCCGACTATAGAAGATATCCTAAGAGCACAGGGGCAAGTAGGTAATGCTCCTCAAGGTGTTCAATATGAGCCAAAACCTTTTCAGGAATTTGAAAATATTACACCTCCTCCAAATAATTCGATGTCTCAGCCTTCCCAATATAATCAGTATAACAATCAGCAAATGCAGGCTTTGAATATGCAGCAGCAAAATTATCAGCAAACGCAAGAAAGACCAAAGCCAAGCGATTTTAAAAATAATGAAGACCTTGTATTTAAAGCGCAAAATCAACCCACACAGGCAATGCAAGAGCCCCCTTATCAACCACAACAACAGCAACCGCAGCCTATTATACAAACCAATGCTAACGCTAAAATCAGCGTTTTTTATGGCAACCAAACCCTAAAAGAGCAGGAAGATAGAATCTGCGCCTACAAAAAGCTAATTTCTCAAAATGCAACTATAGATGAACTGACTAACCTGACTTCTTTAATTATCGAAGAAGAATTTATCGATATAGCGGATTTATCTTTGATTTTGAATATTTTGAAACAAAAACCAAATGAAGTTAATCTTTTAACAAACTCCAAAAGTGAAAAAATTCCTCAAATACTTGAAGAAAATTTTGATTGGGGCTTGTTTGATTTTTCAAATACAAAACACAAAATGAATTTTTACCCTTTGCTTGGTTTAATCGGACTTTTTAAATGCAAAAAATGCAAAAGGGAACATTTTGAAATTTGGAATGAAACAATGCCAACCACACTTTTGTGCCCGAATTGCAAAAACACTATGTTTGTTGATTTTGCATATTCGAGCGATTTAGATACAAGCTTGAATATGGAATACTATAATTCTTCTATTTGCGCTCTTGTTAATTCTAAAATTTGGCTTATAGTTAACCCTCCTCTTAATAATAAAATTATTGCAGATTTGATGAAAAGTGCTCTAAAAATAAGTAAAGACGTTAGAGAAATTTATATAGTTTCAAATAAAACAGAGGTTTCCGATAAATATAAAAGCATATTCTATTCCGTTGGAAAAGATGTCAGAATTGACGCTTCAACTTCCGCTTTAAATAATTTTTGGCAGACATTAGGATAAATATTGGAATAACATTATCAAATGAAAAAAAGTTTTGTCACAGAAGCAATTAACCTAAAAAGCTATCCATTAAGTGATAATGATAGTATTGTCGTTATGTTTTCAAAGACAAAAGGCTTAATAAGGGCGGTTGCCCGCGGCGCCAAAAAGCCAAAATCCAAGCTTGGCGCAAGAATACAGATGTTTATTGCAAATAAATTAATGCTTTTTGAAGGCAAAAATATGGATACCATAATGGAAGCCCAAAGCGTTAATACATTTTCTAAAATCAGATATGACCTTGATAAATTATCTTATTCTATGTATATAGTTGAAATTATAAATAATTTCTGCAACAGCGAATTTGAATGCAGCTCAAATAATATTTATGATTTGATTTTTGAGACTTTTCAAAGTATTTCAAATGCTAAAGAAAAAAAAGATGTGCTTTTTGCAAGCCTGAAATTTCAAATAAAAATTATGAAAGAACTTGGTTGGGGTATCGATTTTAAAAGATGCGCTAAATGCATGGATGATTTAGAGGATACTTCTTCATTTTTTAGCTATTTGGATGAATGTTTTTATTGCAAAAAATGCGCTTTAGATAAAATAAACGGTGTTTGGATAAATAACAAGATTGTTGAATTTTTAGATACTATTTCAGAAGCTCAAATAAATCAAAAAACAAAATATGATGAAGTTGTAACATTGAATATTTTAGAAAAATGTTTTGATTTTATGAAAAAATATATTAATAATCTGACAAATAAAAAAACCAAGGTCTTCGAAACAATCGAAAAGACCCTGGCAATTTAAATTTTCGTTTTTTATTTTATTTATTTTAATAATTCATCAACTTTAAGCAGTTGTTCGATTGTATATTTGCTTTTATTTCTTACTAAAGCATCAGCTGCTTTTTGAGCTTTAGTTTCTTGTAATTTTTTACCGTATTTTTCTTGCAGGTCAAGTTTTCTTTCAAGTTGGCTTGGCCCTGCTTCAATAAATGTTTGGGCACTTTGTTTAGCGCTGAAACCAACAGGTTTTGAAATAGCAGCCATTGCAGCTTTTGCACTATTTACGGCTTCTTGCGCATTTGAGCCATTGTATACTGCTTCATGCGCAAAAGACTTTGCAGTATTTGGCATATAAATCTTTTTTACCGAAATACTAGATTTTAATTCAGGACTTTGCAGGGCTTTTCCTATAGATTTAGTATCAGTTTGCACTGATGTCATTTTAAATATTGGTTTTTTGCCTGCCGCAAGACAATCAAGCGAGGAAGCCAATTTTTCACTTTTAAATTCTTTTGCTAATCTTCGATTTTGAGATATTTTCTTTGATACTTGCTGTAATTCTGCTGCACCTTTTTTTGCAACTGTGTCTAATGCTGTTGTAATTTTTTGAATGTTCATTTTTTATTTTCCTTTCAAAACTGCTCTATGGTTATATAAAAAATTGAGTATCGTCAATTTTGATAGAAAAATCGCAAATTTTTACAAAAATTAATAGTTATTAGCTATTAATTCTATATTAATAACCATTAGAAAATACCTATATAAACATATATAATACCTGTTAATATGGATTTAAATAAAGATGTTGAAAAAAAATTTGGCGCAAAACTTGCTTATATAAGAAAGTCTAAAAAATTGTCCCAAATAAAGCTTGCTGAAATTGTCGATATGAATTTTAACTACATAGGTCAAATCGAAAGAGGGGAAGCCAATGTCACAATCAAGACAATGAAGCTTTTGGCTAACGCTCTTGGAGTTGAATTGAGTGCTCTTTTTGATTTTAAATTTTAAATTTGAAGTTTTAAAAAGCCGGCGCCAAAAAGTGCCGGCTTAAAAATTTAAATTTGGATTATTTTTAGTACTCGTGTTTTTGTTTGTCAATCATGCCTTGGATTTTAGAGATAAGCTCTTCTCCTTTTCTTGACATATCAGATGTAATAGATTCTGCTTTTTCCTGTATTTCTCTGATTGTATTTTGAGCTTTATCATAAGCCATTTGAGAAGATTCTTTGATTTTTTCTCTTGTTTCTTTGCCTGATTGAGGAGCAAGAAGAACGCCTGTAACAGCGCCTACTATACCGCCTACTACAAAACCTGCTATAAATTTACCTGCTGACATAATTTAGTTCCTTTCTTTTATTTTTTATTGAATAGTCCCAATCCAAAAGAAATGCCCTTTAAGATACCTTGAGAAAAGCTTTTTACTTTGCCTCCAAGCAAAGCACCGAGACCAAGAACGCTTGCAAAAGATGTTTTTGCATTTTGGAGCTTGTTGTCTGCCTGATTTGCAATTGAATTTATTGATTGGGCAGCAGCTTTAAGCTCTTTTAGAGTTGGTTCGATTTCTTTTTGAACACTTGTTGCTATTATATTAGCATTGTTTGTTAATTTAATTACACTAACGATTAATCGACAGATGAATATTGTAAGAACTATTATACAAACCACGCTAACAAGCATTAATATAGAAAAACTAATGTTTGCATCTAACATATATACCTACATTTCATCTACATTTGTTTCGTTGTTTTTTGCTTTTGCAAGCTGACGCGCTTTAAGATAGTCGTTGAATTTTTTGTAACCATCTTCAATTTTTTCTTTTGAGCTTTTAATTGCACAAATTGCCTGCTCTTTTGCTTTTATGATTTCAGGAGAATATTTTTCTCTTAGATCATCAATTGTTTCTTTTAGTTCTTTTCTTGATTCTACACCAGGTTTTGGCGCAAATAAGATACCCGCGATGACACCGCCTACCATGCCTGCTAATATACCCATTGCAAAATTGAACGAGTCGTCTTTTTTACACATAATTTCTCCTTTTAACTTGTGTATGAATTATATCATTTTTTCTCCTGCTTTGAAAGTACCCAAAAAGTTTAATTTTGATAAAAGCGCTTGCCAAAATAATTTTTTTTGTTATACTTTATTTGTTGCCTGTATTGCACATTAATGGTTTAAAAGCCATCAGGCGAATACAAAAGACAATTTAATAATTAACTGATATTCCTCAGTAGCTCAATGGCAGAGCATTCGGCTGTTAACCGAAGGGTTGTTGGTTCGAGTCCAACCTGGGGAGTTTTTTAATGCATGCAGCTTGAATTTTCGGACGAGAACCAAGGCGAGAGTCCACAACAAGCGTATTTTAACTGACAAAAGTATTATGTACGCTTAAAATGATTATTGCCCTGTGCTTGGCTTTGTGTTTGAGTTTTACTGGTCGGAACTGTCGAAAAATAATCATTTCAAAAGTCCTGAAAAGTCGTCTAACTGTCTGTTTTTGTCTAAGAATTGATGTAAGTTCATTTTCAACTTGCGACATATTATCAAACTATCTGTTAAAATAATCAAATTATGTATCTTTTTACGGCTTTATATTTATTGTTGCATCCATCAATGTTTTCCCATATTTTCCAAGTGAATATTTTTGAGAAATTGTTGTACTGAAATAATTTTCAGCCATGTTTAAACCGTCAAGTTTCATTGCTTCTCTTTGAACTAAACCAAGTTTATCTTTTATTCTGCTTGATGCAATTAATGGGGTTTCTGAATTTTTGATAATTTCTTCGAGTTTATCAATGTCGACCAAAGTATTTTTGGACTTTGGAAATTCTTGTTTAATTTTTGCTATTTCATCAAGCAATAATTTCTGAAAGTCTATGCTTTCACTAACGCCATATTCTTTTTTATAAAAATCAGAATATGTTTTTAGCATTTTGCCTGTTTTATCTTTAAATCCGCTGTCAGATTGCAATTTGTTATAGAGTAATTCCGGCTTAAAAGGAAAAATTGCTTCTGCGGATGATAAAAAATCATACTTCAATCTATCTATTGCAATATCTTCAGGTTTAACATTCCAACTATTACCATAATCTTTTAGCATTCCTACAAAAGTTGGTATACAGTCAGTTCTGTGCCAAGGTGTATAAGCAGCCATAGTATTTTCAAAACCTTGTTTTTTGCAAAATTCTGTCCATCTTGCATTGTCATTTGCTGATAATGCTATATCATAATCCAGCGTATCTTTTCCTGTTTTTTTGATAATACTTTGAACTAAAGAAGCTGAACTTATATCTTCTGAACTTTCAACAATTTTTATACCTTTTGCATTTTCAAAACCGACCAAATTATCAGCTTCAACAATTCTGAGTTTACCTTTTGGAACTTGTGGATTTTTTCTTACAATAATACTGTCTTCAGGAAGTCTAATCTCATCTATTGCAAAAAAATCGCCCGGTCTTCCTCCGATTATATTTTTTATGTCATTCTTCTTTAAAACACCATCAAATGGAAGAATAATTCCGTATTTTTTATCATCCCAACTTCCCGAGGGGTTTTTAGCAACCGTTCTATTGATACTAAAATGAACAGTAGAAAGCCAACTACCAAAGCCATCTTTTTCAGATGTTGCTTTTTGGGTGCTTCTAATTATACCGTTTGCAGGAAACCAATCTGTCATATGTACAAGACATAAATTTTCAGGTTTTATTTGAGATAAATCATTAGGATCAAGTGGGGATTTTTTAAATCCGGGTAAAAGTTCACATGATGCATCAATCAATTTTGATTGAACCTTTTTTAAAAAATTAACACTATCGCAAGCCATTTTTGATAATGGAATGCTTGAGCGGTTTTTTAGTTTGTCTAATCTTATGGAGGTGGTTATTTTTGAAACATCTAAACTCATATTATCAATAAAAAATTTATATAATATTAAAATTGCCAAGTTTATACCTTTTATTTAACAAAAATTTACATATCAAGCTTTTATTTGCGCTCCATTTTTAAATTTTATGCAGTTTTTATACTTCTTTCAAATGACTTAAAACCGAGTTAATATAATTAAACAAATATGTTTAACATCAGTGTTTTCAACGACATCATAAAGTCATTCGTTTGTTTCCAAGTCCGTGGCATATTATCAAACTATCTGTTAAAAATAGTCAAACCATGTGTTCTTTTACAACAAATCCAAAATCTTGATTTTGTGCCAAATAAATATATAATTACGGGTGTAAGAAGCAAAATTTTAGCGCAAGCGTAAAAATTTTAGTGCAATGCCAACCTGAGAAGATTTTTTATAAAGAGAGATGAAACCCTCTTTTAAAATTTAATAAAATATATTTATACTTTACTTAATACATTATAACTTGACAATATTCAAAAAACTTGTTACCATAAAAACACAAATTGAATAATAGAGAGATAAATAAAGTTAAAATACTTTAATTATCTCTCTATTTTTGTTTACAGTTAAACAACAAGGAGGATATTTATGATTTGGAATGAACAAGACCACCCAAGAGATGAGGAAGGAAAATTTACATTCAAAAATGGCGGAAGGACAGAAAATTTAGACAGAGAAAGTGCTGCAGAGATATTATTTAAGGATTTAAGGATTCAAAAAGAAATCGAAACCCAAAAATTAAAACGAAAGAACGAACTTTTGGACATTTTAGGCGAAAAAGCAACTCATGCTGATAAGCTTTATGGAAGCGAAGAATCATTAAAAGACAAAATTGCCGAATATGGGCTGGGTGATAAATTAAGAAAATTGGAACTCGATAAATCATCATCAAACAAAAGCTTAAAACAGAAAGGTGCTGAATTTGCTTTAGGTGAAGGATATAGGGAATTTGTTTATAACAAAGCAAGCGAATTGTATGGTCCTGATACAATGGGCATGGTTGATTTGGCTCATGATAAAAAAATGAATCAAAATTATACTAAAGATACAATTGAATTAAAAAATTATAACGACCCAAGAATTGCTTCAGATAGAGAATATTTGACCAGAAAAGTTAAAGAGCAATTTAGAGATTATGGTTTTAAAACAGATGAAATTAAGGGATATTTTTTTAAAAGGAATTCTGAACCAAGCATTAGAATGAGTCAGGACAAAGATTTTAAAAAAATGATTAAAGAAAACAAAGAAAAATTGAAAAATGGAATTAAATTTAATGCCAAATTTCCCTGTTATAAAAATGGAAAAGAATCTAACTGGCACTATGCACTCGGGCATTATGATGTTAGAAATTCATTCATTGATAAAGAAGGCAATTTAAGATTAAAAGTTTACGATACTTATGATTTTAATAAAACAAACACAACGCCAATGAATAAAGCAGGAAGAAATGAGATGTTGAAAGGAAACTTAAAACCCTATTTTTCAATCCATGATATAATTATCCCTAAAAACGAACTTGACAAAATTTGGAACAATTAAAACAAATGAAAAGAAAATTAAAGGAAATATTTAAATATTTAATCAGGATTTTTATATTTATCCTGCTAAGCAGATATGATTATATATTTGATTTTTATACAACGCCACTGTTACATATACTTGCTTTTATATTAGGATCAGGTGGTGAATTTCTTGCAATAGTTATTGTTATGTATTTAAACGTATATGTTATAGCCAAGTTTTGCGGTTTATTTAAAAAGCTTGACAATCTGAACTTTTTTATAAGTTTAGCTGTTGTTTGTTTTATAGATGTTTTGTTTAATATTTCAGATTGGCTTATTGTACAAATATTTCCTTTAAAATTTTCTTTTTATAAAAGTGCATATCTTTGTTTAGTTCTTGCTTGTTTTATTTTATATAAAATCCTCTATTTCCTTTCCAAAAAGTTTCCGAATCCATTTCAAAAAATCGGATATTATACTTCAATTGAATTTTATAAAAATATATTAAATAAGTTCAAGCAATAATTTTTAACAAAAAAGTTTTGAAATTGTCCGGTAAAGCAAGATTTTTATGCATACAGCTTGAATTTTCGGATGAGAAGCAAGGTGAGAGTCCACGACAAATCCAAAATCTTGATTTTGTGCCAAATAAATATAATTACGGGTGCAATGTACAAAATTTTAGTGCAATGCCAACCTGACGAGATTTTTAATAGAGAGGGTTTTATTACCCCTTTTTTTAAATTTAATAAAAATATATTTATACTTTACTTAATACATTATAACTTGACAATATTCAAAAAACTTGTTACCATAAAAACACAAATTGAATAATAGAGAGATAAATAAAGTTAAAATACTTTAATTATCTCTCTATTTTTGTTTACAGTTAAACAACAAGGAGGATATTTATGATTTGGAATGAACAAGACCACCCAAGAGATGAGGAAGGAAAATTTACTTTTAAAGGAGAAAATCAAACCCCGGGTAAAATTTTATATGGTGAAAAAACAAAAGAAGAAAAACTGAAAAAGAAAGAAGAAATGAATTGTTAAATAAATTAGGAGATGATTTAACAAATGCTCAAATTCTTTATTCATCAAATGAAGATTTAGAAAAAATATTAAATGAAAATGCGCAAAAATCTCTAAAAGCAGGTTTAAGCAGCAATAAAATAAATAAGTTAGAAACAAACAACGAAAAATTTGAAAAAGGTGTAAGAGATATGGAAGGAAAAATCAGATTAACAAGATTTCCACTGCTTGGCAAAACACCTGCAAGCTTTAAGGCGGTCCAGATGCAGCGGGGATGTTAAATCTTGCAGAAAAGAAAAAACTCCCCCTCTACACAAAAGACAGTACAAAATTATTGAATATCAACGACAGAAAACTGAATGAATATAATAACGGAGGACTTCTCAAGTTTAAACCATATATCGAAGATAAAGTTTTAAATCAATCTAAGGATTTTGGATACAATTTAAACAAAATCGAAGGAAGAATATTCCACAATAACTCAGCGCCGACAAAAAGAATTAAAGAAAGCAATGACTTTAAAGAAGCATTAATTAAAAACAAAGAAGATATATTAAAAGGTAAGAATTTTACAGAAAGATTTACTAATTATGGAAACAATACAAAATCTAATCTGCATAATGCTTTTGGCAGTGTTGATTTTTTAAATTCAGGAACTGATAAACAAGAAAATCTTCATTTATATATGTTTGATACATGCGATTTTAACAAAGGCGAAAATGCAAAAGTTGAAGCAGGAAGAAGACAAATGTTAAAAGGCGGACTTAAAGGTCATTTTACAATCCATGATATAATAGTTACAAAGCAGGAACTTGATGAAATATGGAACAAATAAAAAACAAAAAATTTATTTTAAAAGTGATATTATATATTGCTGCTTTATTGTGTCCTGTGTATGATTTTTTGATTGCTCTTGCTGCAATTCCTCCTATGCTTTTGTTGTGGGGGGTGTTTCTGAATGATAAAATACAAGTAATTGTAAACAATAATTTTGATATATTTTTGCTTTATCCAATATGTTCTCCTTTTGCTTCATATATGTTGGCTAAATTATTTGGAATATTCAAATTTATTGACAATTTAAAGACTAATTTGTTTAATAAATTGCTTTATTTGTTTTTGATTACAATTTTATCTTCTTTGGTGTTATTTATCAGATTTGGTTTTGTAGAAAAAGATGTTCGTTTTGGACTTTTTATCTCTAGCCTTATTTTTACCCTAATCCCGGCATTTTTTCTATACAAATATTTTCAATATCTGACTAAAAAATTTCCAAAGCCTTTTGAAAAAATCGGATATTATTGTTCAATTGAATTCTTTAAAGATACGATAAAAAATTTAAGTAATATTTAACAAAAAGTTTTGAAATTGTCCAACAAAGCGATAAGTTTACAAAGGAGGTTTCAAAAGGTTTAGTCAACCGAAGAAAAAGAGAGAAAAAATTATTTTTAAAACCTGATGGAGAGCTATAAGCTCTCCATTTTTTACTTCTTACATAAAGCCTTGCAAATATTTTTACCATCAACAAAAGCACTGCAATCGGCCCCAACATCATAGTTGTTTATTTCATCGGATAATAAGTTATTGTTTTTATTATACAGTTTGACTTGTTTCAAAAACAATGCATCAAGATTACAAGATGCTTCGTATTTTATAATTTTATAATAAATAGGCACGTTATTAATTTCATATATTGTTCTATTTTCGGGTGAATCATAAATTTTAAACCAACCGGAAACTATATCACCATTCTTTGTTATGGAACTTCTATCAATATAAATATATTTATTTATCTTTTCCCACTGTTTATCGTTGTCTTTTGCGATTGTAATTAATTTAAATGTGGCAACAGATAAAAACAAAATTACAATAATACTTTTTTTCATACAAATATTATATTTTAAAATTAGCAAGAGTATATAAATATCCTTTAACAAGCAACCCATCTTTGATTTTATAGCATTAATGCTGCTTGGATTGCCACGTCGAACTTCGTTCTCTTCGTAATGACGGTTATTCACATCAACGCGGACATTCGTCATTGCAAGCCTTGGCGAAGCAATCAGGTTCCGTGGTCTTTGTGTACTCAAATTCTTTGATTGCTGCAGTGCTAAATTACCTCACAATGACACATAAAAACCAATATATACTTAATTAAATCTGCTATCTTATGCTGCAAGTTTTTCTTGAATTTTATCTTCATCTACAACAAAAGACCCGTCTTCAAGTCTGATTTCCACTTCCCATGGAAATGCAAAAACATAACCGTGGCTAGTTTTATATTTCCCATTCAGACAATCCGCTATACTTGCTTTATTAATTCCAAGCGCCTCTTGCGCCTGTAATCTGTCTTCAAACCTTTGGTAATTACCTTCTTTATCAATTGCATAAACTACATTTCTATTCAAATAACGTACTTTTTCATTAATTAAATCTTCATCTAAAGCAGGTTTATTATCATCATTTTCAATTTCAACTTCATTTGCATACAAAAAAGAATATCCATATGTTTCTTTTATTGTCTTATTTATACAGCGCGAAATATTTTTCAAAGGAATGCCTAAAGCATCGCTTGCTGCTTTCTGATTAGAATATCTTGTGCATTTTCCGTCTTTTGATATAGTGTAAATCGCACGGCTTTCAAAAAACGCTACTTTTTGAGCAATTTTTGCCATATCAATTTCAATATTCCCATCTTCATTTTTAGTTTCAATATCTTCAGCAAGTGCAAAAACATAGCCATTTGCCATTTTTTCAAGGCCTAAAAGGCAGTTTTTTATTCTTGTATATTGTATATTCAAATCATTTTTCGCATCAGATATGCTATAAAACTTCTTATATTTTCCGTTTTTATTAATTGCATAAAAACCGTTTTTGCTTACATCTATTGTTCTTATTTCTTTTGAAAGGGCAAGAGCTTCATCTATTTTTTCCATATCAACAGTTATTTTGCCGTCATCTGAAATTTTTTCAATTTCATTAGCATCTACTGCAACATATCCCTGAATTGTTTTCTTTCTGCCCGTTATCGCTGCCGAAATATCCTGGGACAATACTCCTATAGCTTTTGCAGCTTGTGCTCTTGTTTCATATCTTTTATAATTTCCGTTTGTTTCAACCAAATAAAGAGCGCTTTTATTTAAAAATGCTCTCAATTCCTGCAATTTTTCTTTATTTATCGAAACTATGCCATCCTCTTTTTCAATTTCCAAATCTGCTGCTTTTGCAAATACATAACAGGAGGCCTTATCCTGCCTTGATAAAATGCAATTTAAAATATTGCCATATGAAATTCCTAAAATCTGATTAGCTTCTTTGGGGGTTTTAAATTTATTATATTTTCCGTTTTTATCAACAAAATAAAATCCGTCATCTTCTTTTCTCTTGCCAAAAAGTTTATCTTCATCTACAAAAATATTTCCAAATTTATCAACCTTTTCCACTTCATTTGCATAAACAAATGAAAAACCTTTGATGGATTTAATTCTTTTTTGAAGACAGTCGCTGATTTTTTCTTTATAAATTCCAAGGGCATCTGCAACATTTTTTTGAAGATAAAATTTCCTATAATTTTTATTTTCATCAACAGCATAAAAAGGTTTTTGCAAATATCTAAGTTCAACAGCTGATAAATCTTCATCAGGAATATTTGCCAGTATTCCTTTAATCGGTTTTTGACTGCTTTTATTAATATCAGAGGAATTGCTGCCATTTTTTCTCAAAAGCAATAAATCCAAAGTTACATATGAATCGCTATTTTTCAAACTTTGAATTTGTTTCTTTATCAAACGATTATTTGCAACTATCTTACCCTTTTCATCCATTGTTTCAATATCAAAATCATAACAAAATACAATACCATTGATATTATCTTTTTCTTTTCTTAAACATTTATATACGCTCGCTTTTGAAATATCAAGTTTATCAAGCAAATCTTGTACTTTTTCAAATTTCATATATCTGCCATTTTTATCAATAGCATATATAGAAGCCTTTATCCTTTTGGCGCCATTTAATGAAGTTTCAACTTTACTTTGTGATTTTTGCTTTGATTTTGATTTTAATTCAAGTGCCTCATCTATGGTTAAAGGAATTGTTTTAAAAGCCGCAAGAGAACATAAAACCTCGGAAGCTAAATTTATAATGATTTTATCAGGAACATTTTCACCGTTTCGTCCTTTTTCTTCAATACAATCAGCAAAAGCAAAAACAAAATCACCCACAGATTCACAATCACCGTTTGCACATCTTAAAACGCTGCTAACACTGACATTAAAAGCGGATGCTGCTTGATTGGCATCATCAAATTTTTTAAAATTCTTATAGGCATCAATTACATAAAAAGGGGAGGGTTTGATATCAGAAGTTTTAGATTGCACGCCTAAAAATGGTATGTTATAGTTTTTAACCGCATTAAAATAATCAAAAATCATACCTGAGGGTTTATTTTCAAAATCGCGCGCATTAAAATTAGCAGCAAGTGCAGTTTGTGCTTGCATTTTTGATTTTGTAAAAAAAGTATTTTGATAAAAATCTACACTTCTCATTCTAAAATTGCTTTAAATTAACTGACAGCAACTATATAAAAATCGTAAAGATATTTTTTAGACGGCAAAAGTAAAATTAAATAAAATACCAAAACAGCCCGGAAAACTGATAACTATTTTCATACAATGCCTTATCTTTATCTTGAACTTGCCCATTCATCAGGGTCATTTATCATATTCAAAAAATCAACCATACGGACATCATAATATCTGAAATACATTTCATTTGGTTTATCTTCTTTTGCAACGCTATGCGCCGTAAACTATCTGCTGGTATGGGACAAAATATCTACAGCTAAAAGTACATCAATTTCTCAACTAATTCAAATTCATTTACCCCGTTGGAAGATATGAGCCTATCAAGAAAACAAAAGGCAAGGTTTGTTTTCATTATCTTTTGAACGGTATGCAAAAATCATTTTTGCTTCTGCCTGTTTTTACAATAACTTCAAAACCACTTTTTTATTCTTTTTAAAATGCATCAAAAGGCATGTACATTTTTGAAAATTCAAACTTGTTTTCAATTTAAAAAATTTTTGCTTAGTTTTACCATTCAGGATGATAATATATCGTAAAAAGTTTATCTTTTTTGACTTTGGCTTTGCCGCCTTTGATAAAGTTAGTAAGTGATCCTGTAGGAGGAAGAGGTGTAAGCGCCCATTTTAAAGGAAAAACCCAAAGGCTTCTGTCCTGTCCAAAAACTTCAAAGCTTGAAGTCAGTTTTGAAGGCGGAATTTCATTTATATGAAAATTATTAAAAATAATACTTGCAGGAATTCCATTCATCCCGGAAGTTATAACTGCCTGCACTTCAGCTGTAAAAACGTCACCTTTTTTTGCAAGATAGTGTTTGTCATAGAAAAGGTCTTTTTCAACAACAAAATTAATCTTTTCTCCCTCATAAACAGATTTTTCGGATAAAATATCATTTTGAATGCGAAATTCAATCGGGATTTCAAGCGTGCTTTCATAGTTGTATGCATAAGAACAACCGCAAATACATACCATAATCGCCATAAACAACAGCAAAAAAAGTCTATTCATATTCAATTTCCAGTCTGTAGTTTTTGCTTCTTGCTTTATATTCAAGCATTCTTCTGTTGTTTTGGGAAGTTAGAAGGAAATTTTGATAGTATTTGTTATCGGTATATTTGTTATCTTTCAAAAATTCAGGATATTTAAAATAAATTCTTTCATACAAATACGCAAGTCTTTTTGAAGTCAGGTTTTTGTTTGAAAGAAAATCCTGTCTTGCCTGCGGCGCGGTTTTATTAATATAAACAATAAGCCCTAAAGGATTATAGCCTGCTTTTACCATAGCATCAAGCGCGAGTTTATCATATATAAGCTCATATTTTTTAGGCGCTGCTTTCATTTTAATCGCACTCAAGGCGCCTTTTGCAATACCATCATAAGAACGATATGCTGCTTGAATTTCTCTTGAAAGGTATCCTGCGAGTTCATCATCGGATTCTATAAATTTATAGTTTTTATCATACACTATAACTTCACGCTTTGTAAGCTTAGAGCAATTTTTTAAAGCACTTTCTTTGGCTTTTTTGTCATAAACAAACACAATTCTTTTATCATAAGCATTTTCATTTAAAATTTTTGCTGCAACATTATTAATTCTTGTTTGAATTGAATTTTCTTCTAAGACAGCTTTTTCATCGATTGCAAAAACATTTGACGACAACAATAGAACTAATGTTAAAAATAAAATCTTTTTCATTTTCTTAATATACCACATTTGAAGGATTTTTTTATAAAAAATTATATTAACTTTTGTATATATTTTTTAAATTGTGTAATATGTATATATAATGAATGAAAACGGCTAAAACTATAATTTTGCTATCATTGTAGTTTTTAGTGTTACGGACTTGGGATTAGAGATTTAAAAGGTATGAAATAATGTTTAAGTTAGCTAAAACGACTGCTATTTTATTTTTGTCCATTACAACTTGTGCGCTTGCAAAAACGTTTGATGGTGAAGTCATTCTTGAAAAAGACTTGAATTTAACCTATTCAAATTATTCTGCAAGTGAAGCAACCATTATAGGTAATAACTATGCTATAACAACTAATGACGAAAAAACAGGATTGAAGCTTAACCAAAATTCAACAATTCTTACGGTTAAAGACCTTGGAAGCTATAGTGTTAGTGCAGCAACGGCATCAGATAATCCATTGAATGTTGTCAAAAAATTTGTCAATGGCAAAATTCAAAATTTAGCATTGAAATTAAACCATAACGGCGCCAATAATTTTACGGGTCAAAATGGTGCATTTATAGGTACAGATGGTAATGCCGGCAATAAGGTGCAACTTAGTGTAGAAAATTCGGTTGTGCATAATAATGAAAATGTCAAAAATACAACATCTTCTCCGGCACAAGGCGGAGCCATTAATATTATGTCAAACAAAAAAGGTGACGATGAAACAGCTGAAGAAGCACAAACTCACAGTGTAACTATTTCAAATTCCTGGTTTAATGAAAATAAGGTTCAAAACCTTGGTGGCGCACAAGGTGGTGCTATTAATACACAACTTAACCATGGCAATCTTGAAATCATAGATAGTTTCTTTACAAATAATTCGGCAATAGCATCTGAAGGTTCAACTTCAACAGGAATAAAAGGCGGTGCGATAAGCAACCTGTCTGCCAAACTAAATGTAATAGATTCATATTTTGGAAAAAACAAAGTACAAGGTTATAGTGTTTCAGGCGGCGCTATTTATGATGATATAGCATCTTATACAAGCACTCCGACAGCGAAAGAAGCTTTTGAAACTCATAAATTTACTAATGTAATATTTGAACAAAATTCCGCTAATTCCGAAGGAGGCGGAGCATCAGGTGGTGCTATGGCATCAATGGTTGCTCAAAATATTGAAAATGCTTTATTCAAAGATAATAGTGTCACTGTTTCAAATGCTTCCAAGGGGAACGCTTTGGGAGGCGCGCTTTATCAAAGTGGAAAAAGATATGAAACAAAAGAAGAAGGTAAGCCGCTAGAACCTATTTTTGCAATAAAAAATACAACATTTGAAGGCAACAGCATTGAATTAAATAATAGTTTGGCCTCATCAGGCGGCGCACTTCATCAAAAAGGTACAAATGCCTCGACTGACGATATTGCATTCACTTTAGATAATGTTGCATTTAATAATAATTCAATTACCTCAACCGATGGCGAAAGCGCAAGAGGCGGTGCTTTAACCCAAAGTGGAGAAAAAATAAATTCAACTATTACAAACACCTCTTTTGAAGGAAATTCAATAAAAAGCCAGGCTGATTTTACAAAAGCCAAATATCATAATGACGGCTGGGATGAATGGTATGATGTTATTGAATCTGTTGGCGGCGCATTTTATTTTGAAGGAACGCCTTCAAGTGCAAGCGCGAGTGCAAGCAATCAAAAACTCAGCCGTTTAACACTTGATAATGTAAGTTTTAAAAACAACTCAATTGAAAGCAATAATTATTCTGCAGGCGGTGCCTTAGCCATATCTGATCACACAGGCTATCCGACAACAGCTGTTGTAAATATAAATAATACCGTATTTCAAAATAACTCCGCCACTTCAACTGCCACAGCACAAGAAGCTACCGATGGAGTCGGAGCAGAAAATCAACCTGAATATCTTGGTGCAGCAGGCGGTGCTATATATAATGGAAGATATAATGTCTTAAATGTAACAAATTCAACTTTTGAAGGCAACTCTTCTCACTCCTCTTCAACCGAAGATAAGAAATTATACGGAGGCGGCGCTGTTTACAATCAGGAATACGGTATTGCGACATTTACAGATACAAATTTCACAAATAATACAGCAACCGGTACTGCTGCAAGCGGAGGCGCGATATATAATGCTTACGCAGGCACAACCAATATTGTTGCGATGAATAAAGATGTAGTTTTTGAAGGCAACAAAGCAGGTGATGATGCAAACAACCTTTCTTCAAATGCATATTACGGAGAAAACCTTGCAGTATTAAATTTAAATGCCGCAAAAGACAAAAAAATTGTTTTCAATGACTCAATTTCATCTCAAACACCTGAAACAAAATATGGAAGACTATATACCTCAAAAATAAATATCAATAATGAAGGCAAAAATACAACAAGCGATTCTGCTTATAATACAAGCGAAAAACTGCCTGATTGGGTTCCTTCCGGCGAAAATGCAGGTACTGTCGTTTTAAATGCCAATATGGATGATTTTAAAGGCGATGTTACAATGCACGGAGGCACTCTTCAGCTCGGACAAAATGGTACGTTTTTCAATGGTGCAAACAGTTTTTCTATTATGGCTCCATCTGCCTTGGATACTGCCAATGGCGTTATTCAAGAACATAATCTTGGTAATTTCACACTAAACGCACCTTTAAAACTTTCTCTTGATGCTAATTTAGAAAACAGCACAATGGACAAATTCAATATCGACACATTAACAAAAAACGATGATGCTCAAATAAATATTCAAAAAATAAATGTTATGGCAGATGCCAAAGCGGAAGTCCTTGATTTAAGTATGGAAAAAATAAGTGATAATCAGGATTTTATTGATCTGCTTTCTCTTGACGAAAGTGCAAAAACTGCTCTTGGCAAGGTTTACAAATATGATGTTGAGCTTGATGAAGAAAATAATTCTATGTCCTTCACAAGAAAAGGTCTAAATCCTTCCGGAGGCGGAAATACTCCAATTACATATAATGATATAAATCCTGCTGTAATGGTCGGTCCCGTTGCGGCACAAGCAGCTTATATGTCTCAACTGAATTCGTATGATCAGGCATTTCAAAATACAGTTTCGACTATGATGCAGCCAAGGTTATTTAGAAGTATGGCTATGATGGATAACCGCTATGCAATTTTAGAAGGAAACAAAACAGGAGGCGCCACACGTCTACATCTTGAACAACCGGGTCCAAATGATTGGTTTAGACCTTATACATCCTATGAAAAAGTTAATTTTAAAGACGGAAACAAAGTTTCAAATATAATGTATGGAACATATATGGGCACAGACAGCCGCATGTTTGAACTCAAAAACGGCAAACGCGCCCAACTTTCAGGTTATATTGGATATAATGGTTCTCATCAGACTTTTGATGGTAACAGCATATATCAAAACGGCGGTACACTTGGTATTACAGGGTCATTATACAGAAAGAATTTCTTCAGCGCATTGACAATCGGAGGCGGCGCAAGTTTCGCAACAGCTTCAACAATGTTTGGCAACGACTCATTCCCGCTAATTTCTGCCGGTATTGCTTCTAAATCCGGGTATAATATTGAATTTTTCGATGGAAAGTTTGTTATTCAGCCGACTATGTTAATATCTTATACTGCAATAAATGCGTTTAACTACACAAATGCAGCAGATGTTAAAATCAAATCCGATGCACTTAATGCAATTCAACTTGTTCCGGGTGTAAGACTCTTTGCAAATACTAAAAATGGCTGGCAGCCATATGCAAGCTTTGATTTCAGATGGAATATTATGGACAAAGCCGACTTTAGCGCAGCAGATATCGCCCTTCCTCAAATATCAATCAAGCCATATGTTGAATATGGTGTAGGTGTCCAAAAACGTTTCAAAGACAAAATTTCAGGACATATCCAAACATTAATCAGAAATGGCGGCAGAAACGGTATAGCATTTAGCTTTGGTCTGGATATTCTTTTAGGCAAGAAAAGCGAAAGACTATAAAACTTTAAAATTATATAAAAATAGTGCCTTTGCATTAGCTTGGCACTATTTTTTTTAACTGATGATGCAACAAAGAGTGCAAACAAAATTTAAACTTTGCGGTTTCTTTTTGAAAGACTTCTCAAAGAAACTTTTTCAAGAATTTCAAGAAAGCTGTCGTCATTTAATCTAAACATTTTAAGAAAATCTACCATAGCTATGCTTTCTTGTAATTTTTCTTTGTTGGATTTTTCTTCTTTAGCGTACGCTTTGTTAAACTCTCTTTCTATAATTTTATTATCCTCATTTCTTATAGTTTTGAGTATGTAAAGCAAGGTGTCTTTTCTAATCTTATATAAGCCGCCTTTATATATTATTTCAATTATCTTTTCTGTATGCATACCTGCTTCCTTATTATGTTTGCACCATATCATTGTTATTTTTAAAAAAATTTGATAAATAAATAATTTATCAATATTTCAATTGATACAAAATACATATTATCATGAAAATCAGTTTTTATTGCAAAAAGTTTTAAAATTATCAAACATAAACTGCACATTTCAGCTTATAATAATAATTGTAGATATATTAAAAAGTTCGCTATAATTTGAATAATAAGTTTAAAATCATCAAAATTTTTGCTTAACAATCTTAATAATTGTTATATTTTCAAAGAAATTAGTTTAATTTACAGTAAAATCCGTTTAATATTGTTGCATAAATTATCCATACAAAATATGGAACAAGTACTATCCCTGCTGTTTTTGAAACAGAATAAAATTTTTTTATAGTTAAAAACACAAAAACATCTAAAAGAACTATAACGGCAAAAGCAAAACAAATATCTTTAAAAAAGAAAAACATAAAAGGCCAAGCAGCATTTAAAAGCATTTGTATGCCGAAATAAATATATCCTGTTTTCTTATATTGTGCATATTTTGTAAAATATAAAACAAATGCAACTAATATTGTTATATACAAGACCGACCACATTGGCGCAAATATCCAATCAGGCGGAGCAAATGATGGTTTTATAAGATTTTGATACCAAATTGAATTAAACATATTATATTAATTAAACCTCTTTAAAATATTTTCAATTACTCTAAGAGACATTAAAAGGACTGACAAAAATTGTCATTGAGGATTGTTATATAAAATATGAAAGTATCTTCGATTAATTTTTCACACACACAAAATTTAAAGTCCTCAAATATCAAAAATAAAAAGGCAAATTTAGCATTTTATGGGCAAATTACACCTGATTTATTCAAGAAAACTCCTATTGATTATGCTTTTGTTCAAAAGTATAAAGGTAAAATCGAAGCAATTTTTGCCGACATCGATGGCACATTAAGCAAATCCAACAATATCGTAACTAAAAGAACAATAGATGCCGCTGAAATTTTGGAAAAACAAAGTATTCCGCTTATTCTTACAACGGCAAGAACCTATGCAGATACTAAAATTATAATTGATAAACTCAGACATAAACCCCAATATAGCATAGTATTGGGTGGAGCTTCCATTATAGATAAAAATGGCAGCTATATTACCAAAAGCAAAATTTCACAAGATTCGGCAAGCAAGCTTATTAATTGGTTTAAAAAAGCTTTTGAAAATAACGTTGGGTCGCATTTGGTTACATATTTTGATGATAAAACATATTGCACAAGCGATTTTAAGTTTCCCTGGGATTCAGAGCCCATTATAAAAACAGATAATTTTTCAAAACTTTTAGAACAATCAACTATGCAAAAAGCAATTTTATTTACGGATAATAAAGACATAAAATCTTCTAAAGATATACTTAAAATGCTGAAAGTACAAGGCATTTCAGATTTTAGAGTAGATGGAAATGTATCAGGCGGATATGAATTTCAAAGCGCCAATGTTTCTAAAAGAAATGCAATTAAACATGTTTTAAAACTGCTTAAACTTGAAAAACTTGAACCTCAAAAAACGATGGCAATAGGCGATTCGAGCAATGATATTGAAATGCTTGAATATATAAAAAACAGTCAAGGACTTGCTGTTGCGATGGGAAATGCAAACCAAAATGTCAAAAGTCATAGCAATTTCATCACAGATGATGTAATTTCAGATGGCTTTGCACAGGTTATAGAAAATCTTTTTGCTTAGTGCTCTATAACAATTTCGGCTATCGTTACAATATTACGAAAATAGACATAAATATTTTAACATTATATTGTATACTATGTATACTTATGTTAAAAATGCTATATGGAAAAGGGTAAAAAAGGTTTATTAGAACAATTAGGTTTTATACCAAAAAACGGCGCTGTTGGAATTTATCACAAACAATATAAGCACCTTGAAAATTATTGTATAAATATCGATTTTTCCAAAGAAAAAATAGACTATGGCAATTTAATAAAATCGGATTACAAAACAACACAGAATTTTTCTCAAGAAGAAAACTGGGTTATTTTGGAATGTGTAGACAGACTGCTTGAAAAAGGCTATAAACCTCAAAATATAATTTTAGAAAAAACCTGGATGGCAGGTCATGGCACTTCAGGCCGTTTAGATATTTGTGTAACTCGTGATGATGGCTCCGAATATCTTTTGATAGAATGCAAAACTTATGATAAAGAATTTGATAAAGCCGTTTCTAAAATGTGTAAAGATGGCGGACAATTATTTACATATTTTAAATTCAGCAATAAAGCTGATTTAATAATGCTTTATGCATCAAAGCTTCAAAAAGGTAAAATAATTTACAAAAATCAAATTGTAAAAATCGAAGAAAACTATAGAGCAGGCGATGTAAAAGATTTTTGGGAAAGATGGAACAAATTAACAAAAGACAACGGTGTATTTGATTGTTGGGTTAAACCATATTGTTTTGAAAGCAAGGCTTTGGTTAAAAGCCAGCTAAAAGCAATTAACCAAGAGGATTCAAGCTTCATCTTCAATCAATTTCTTGAAATCTTAAGGCACAACGTGGTATCAGACAAAGGAAATGCCTTTAATAAAATTTTTACTTTGTTTTTGTGTAAAGTTTATGATGAAACATCAAAACAAGATGATGAAGAGCTTGATTTTCAATGGAAAGAAGGAATTGATAATCACATAAATTTTCAGCTCCGTTTGACTGACTTATATAAAAACGGCATGCTTAAATTTTTATCTAGAAAAGTAAGTGATTTCAATAAAGACGAATTTGAAAATAAATATAAAGATTTGCAGCCTGAAACCAAAAAAGCACTATTAGAGGAAATTAATAAATTAAGACTTGAAAAAAATAATGAATTTGCAATAAAAGAAGTTTATGACCATAGTTCATTTATTGAAAATGCAAAAATTGTTAAAGAAGTTGTCGAACTTCTGCAAGACTATCGCATAAGATACAACAAGCGCCAGCAATATTTATCCGATTTTTTTGAACTTCTTTTAACAACAGGACTAAAGCAAGAAGCAGGACAATTTTTCACCCCTGTTCCTATTGCACAATTTATAATCAAAAGTCTGCCTTTAGATAAAATTACAGACGAAAAATTAAAATCAAAAAATGGCGAATTACTGCCTTATATGATTGACTACGCCTCAGGAAGCGGGCATTTCATAACCGAATATATGCACGAAATTCAAAATATAATTGATAAGAAAGATCCGAAAAATTATATAGAAGGAACTAAAAAAGATTTAATATACTGGCAAAATGCAAATTATGAGTGGGCAACAAAATATGTTTATGGCATAGAAAAAGATTATAGGCTGGTAAAAGTCGGAAAAGTCGGCTGCTATTTGCACGGCGATGGTTTGGCAAATGTTATTTTAAGCGATGGTTTGGGAAATTTTGTTAATACAAAATATTATAAAGATAAATTAAAAAAACCAAATGAAGATAATTCAAAAGACAATCAGCAATTTGACATAATTTTAAGTAACCCTCCTTATTCTGTATCTTCTTTTAGGCAAACAACAAGAGATTTTTACACAGAAAAAGATTTTGATTTATACGAAAAATTGACAGATAACAGCTCGGAAATTGAGTGCTTATTTGTTGAAAGAACAAAACAACTTTTAAAAGACGGCGGGATTGCAGGTATCATTTTACCAAGTTCAATTTTAACAAATACCGGAATTTATACCAAAACAAGAGAGCTTTTACTTAAATATTTTGAAATTATTGCAATAACAGAGCTTGGTTCAAATACATTTATGGCAACAGGCACAAATACTGTTGTATTATTTTTACGAAGAAGAAATAACTATGAATGCTTGAATCTAAAAAAAGCAGTTGATAAATTCTTTGATAATTATACCGATGCAGCAATAAATGAAATAGAAGCCCCTATTCAAAAATACGTTAATTACGTTTGGCAGGGAATATCTGTTGAAGATTATATTTCATTTTTGAAACAAAACCCGAATGACAAAGTCAAAAACCACGATTTATATGAAGAATATATTCAAAAAATATTTTCAAATACCGAAAAAGAATTCTATAAAAAAGTTATAGAATTGGAAAAAGAAAAAATCTATTATTTTATTTTGGCATATCCTCAAAAACTTGTTGTTGTAAAAACAGGAGAAAAGGAAGCAGAAAAACAATTTCTAGGCTATGAATTTTCAAATCGCAGAGGTTCGGAAGGAATCCACGCCATTCAAAGAGGCAAAAGTATTGATGAATGTACAAAACTTTTTGATATAAATGCTTTTGAAAATCCTAAAAAAGCAAGCACATATATCTATAAGGCTTTTGAAGACGAAGATATTGAAATAGATGATGAGCTGAAAGAAAACATTTCTCAAATTAATTTAGTTGATATGATAACTTTTGATAGAGTTGATTTTGAAAAAGTTATTAATACAAAAGCAAAAAAACAAACAAGAATTGAAAGCAAGTGGGATTGTAAATCAATAAAACAAATAGCAGATATTGAATATGGAACAAGAATTGTAAAAAAGAACAGTATAGGTAATGATTATCCCGTTTATGGCGGCGGCGGCGAAACCTTTAGAACAAACACATATAATCGCTCTTCATGTTATGTAATTTCAAGGTTTGGAATGTCTCCTAATTGTGTTCGATTTGTAAAAGATAAATTCTTTTTGAATGATTCGGGGTTAACTATAAAAACATTAGACAATAAATCGGTATTGCAGGATTACCTGAATCAGTATTTATATTTAAATCAAAATTTAGTTTACAATTGTGGTCGCGGTGTGGCACAAAAAAATATTGATATGGAAATATTTGGAGGACTAAAAATCCCACTTCCGCCAACAGATATACAGCAAAAAATTGTTGATGAGATTGAAGAAATTGAAAAGTGCAATAATAGCTATGAGTCAATTATTCAACAATGCAAAAATAAAATAGCATTATTGATAGCAGATAAACCTATTGATAGATTGGGAATTCTTTCTGAAATATCAATAATGAAAGCTGGCAAAAATATAAAGAATCCAAATATAAAAATGATAAATACCGGAAATTTATATCCTTGCTTTGGTGGAAATGGAATAAGAGGGTATGTCGAAAATTATTCACATATGGGAATATATCCAATTATTGGACGGCAAGGAGCATTATGTGGCAATGTATGCCTTGCAGTTGGCAAATTTTATGCTACAGAGCACGCTGTAGTTGTTACAGCAAAAGAAAATGCAAATACAAAATGGCTTTATTACAAATTAATAAGTCTAAATTTAAATAAATATGCCAAAGGGACTGCTCAACCAGGTTTATCGGTTCAAAATATTTTAAAAGTTCAATTGAGAATTCCGAAATTAAATGACCAACAAAAAATAGTATCTCAAATAGAAAAGCTTGAAAAACAAATCAACGAAGCACAAGCAATAATTGATAATTCAAAGCAGCAAAAACAGGCAGTTTTAGATAAATACTTGAAATAATATTAAATTACAAAAGGACTATTAATTAAATGAAACAAGCAAAGCAAGAAGCTTTTTCGGATGATAAATTAAAAAGAAAAGACACCGCACTGCATTTTAAAAATATACTATTAAATACAGATTTGAATGTCTTTAGCCTTACTGCGCCTTGGGGAGGTGGTAAAACATATTTTATAAATAATCTTATCAAAATGTTGGAAAAAGATTCTATAAATGTTTTATATAATGCTTGGGAGTCTGATTTTTATGACTCACCTTTAATTCCCTTATTGGTTGAATTATTAAACAAACTTGAAATTTGTAACAAAAAATCAAAATTAGAAGAGGATATTATTTGGAGCAAAAAATTTGCCGAAAAAATATGTAAAAGCACAACATTGAAAGCAGGACTAAACGCAGGAATTGCCAATTGTTCTTTAAATTTTGATTCAAACAAGAAAATGATGGATTCAGAATATATAGAATTGAAAAATCAAATTCAAAAATTTAAAGATAAATTAAAATTAATTCAAAAAAAACTAAACAAAAAAATAATTATATTTATAGATGAACTTGACCGTTGCCATCCAATGTACACAATAAAAACACTGGAAGTTATAAAGCATTTTTTTGGAATTTCAAATATTATATTTGTTTTGGCTGTCGACAAAAAACAAATTGAAAATTCTGTAAGAACAATTTATGGCATAAACAAAGGGCAAGAAAACGGATACTTAAGAAAATTTATTGATGTCGAATTTCAATTGCCAAATACAGATTACAATGATTTTATCAAATTTCACATAAATAAAATTTGGCATAAAATTGAAATATTTATTGAAAACAGTAGATATTATAATTATTGTATGCATCAATTAATTGATCAATTTGGATATCTAAGGGGCATGGATATTGGAAAAGAGCAAGATTATCTTGCAAATTTGATTTTACAAATTAGTTCTTTATTAAATTTTTCAATTAGAGATATTGAAAAATATTTTATGCGTTTTTCTTTAATTTTAGATGAACTAACAAGCAAAGATATACTTTTTATAGAGCCTTGCATTATACTTAATGCTTTATCAATGCATAATTTGGAAGAATTTAATAATTACATATATTCTAATCAAAGCGAACAAATAAAAGAAATCAATAAAACGATTCTATCTCATTGGAAAGGATTATTGTTTAAAGCATATAAAGAAGAACTTGATAATTTTTATAATCATAATTATCCAAATAATGAACCTCTGCGCAATAATGCTTTAAAGATAGAGCATATTCTTAACAATTTTATTTCCAAACATGCTAATGAACAAGAAAAATATCTTCAAGAATATCCATTAAAAATTAAATTTATAAATAATTTTCAAACTTTTGATTAATTAACCTTAGAATATACAATTCAAAAACAAGTATATTTAAGATTTTTCAAACAGGAATTTTATGGTATAAAAAAACTATGTTTTCAAAAAGTGAAATAACAGATATTTTAAAAACCGACGAAAGAAATGAAGAGATCTTTTTTCTTGCAGATGAAACAAGAAAAAAATATGTTGGAGATGAAATCCATCTTAGAGGTTTAATTGAATTTTCAAATATTTGTAAGTGTTCGTGTAAATACTGCGGACTTCAAGCCACAAATAAAAATATAGAAAGATACAGAATTTCTGTTGAAGAGGTTATATCTATCGCTAAATCTGCAAGCCAAACCGGCTACAAAACAATAGTTTTACAATCGGGAGAAGATGGTTTTTATACAAAAGAAATTATATGTAAAATCATTGAAGAAATTAAAAAACTTGATGTAGCTATAACTTTAAGCATTGGAGAAAGAAGTTATGAAGAACTTAAAGCGTTTAAAGATTCAGGTGCCGACAGATACTTGATTAGAATTGAAACAACGGATAAAAATTTATATAAAAAACTCCACCCAAATATGAGTTTTGAAAATAGAATTGAATGTCTTAAAAACTTAAAAAAATTAGGTTATGAAGTTGGAACAGGATGTTTGGTGGGGCTGCCTTATCAAACGATTGAATCATTGGCTGATGATATCTTATTTTTTAAAGAAATTGATGCCGATATGGTTGGAATAGGCCCATTTATACCCCATCCGAATACTTGTCTTAAAGATGAAAAACAAGGAAGCTTTCTGCTTGCACTAAAAGTTATGGCGCTAACCAGGATTATGCTAAAAGACATAAATATTCCTGCAACAACTGCTATGGAAACTATCAACCCAAATGGAAGAATAATTGCCCTTCAAAAAGGTGCAAATGTCGTTATGCCAAATTTAACAACAAGCGAATATCAAAAGAAATATGAAATCTATCCAAATAAAGCCAAGATAAATAAAAACCTAAATAAATATTCGGACAAAATGCATTTAATTGGAAGGACAATAAGCTCAGGCTATGGATTTAGAGACAAGAAAAAACCCCAATAAAAAATTCATCGGGGCTACTGTCTGGAATTAAGAATAGCTGGAAGTTATGAAAAAGATAATAACTTAAACTTTTTATTCAAGTTTGTACTGATATTATAAAATATACAAATTAATTTGTCAATATCAATTTATATTATATTTTATATTTTTTATATTTTGGAATTTTAATTTTTAAGCCATTCTAAACATAGTTTTAAAAAATCGTCTTCATAGCGCAAAAATAAGTCTTCTGCGTGAAAGCCGTCTTTATATTCTTTGTATTTTTTATACAAACTGCTTTTTCATAAAGCTCTCTTGTGTGCCAAAAGTGGACAGTAGGGTCTTTTTTGCCTGAAATAAAAAGGGTCGGAATTTTAATTTTATCAACAACATCAATAGGTTTTATCTTCTTTAATAGAATCGGATATGGCCTGATTGAAGCAAATCTATCCAGTTCAAACTTTTTAAAAGTCTCGGCCCAGGCTTCTTTTTTCCACATTTGGTTTTCAATTTTGCTAAAGTCGGTTGGAGCAGATACTAATATAACTTTATCTATAGAAATACTTTTTGAAGCATAGATTGCTGCAATTGCAGCCCCTAAAGAAAAGCCTAAAAGGTATATTTTATTGTATTTGTTTTTTCTTGCAAATCTTACAACCGCATCCGTATCCATAATTTCTTTGGATGTGAAAGTATAAGTTCCGCCGCTTTTTCCATGGCCTCTAAAATCAAAAGAAATTACATCATAATATTTTGCAAAAAATTCAGATATTTTTAAAAAGCTTTTGAATCTTTTGTCATACACCACCCGGGAGCAATTATAATAACTTCACCATAGCCGTTTTGATAATGGTTAATTGCAATATTTATTTTATCTTTTGCCATTAAATTATAATTTTTCATCAATATTCTTCCAATTCTTATTTATAATTCAACTCCGTGGTATAATATTTTAAATATTTTAGTAGTTTTTGTATCATTTTAACATATTAAAAGGAGAACATTTTGCTTGCCTGTGTATATAAACAAAAAGAGTGTTTTGAATTAACCCAAAAGCCCAAACCAAAGCTTCTAAATTCAAAAGATGCGATTGTTAAAGTGACAATGAGCAGTATATGCACAAGTGATTTGCACATTAAACACGGCTTTGTACCAAAAGCCGCATTAGGTGTTACGATAGGCCATGAGATGGTAGGAATTGTAGAAGAAATCGGCAATGATATAAAAAATATCAAAGTTGGAGACAGAGTCGCGGTTAATGTTGAGACATTCTGTGGCGAATGTTTCTTTTGCAAAAAAGGATATGTTAATAATTGCTTGGATAAAGATGGCGGCTGGGCTTTAGGATGCCGCTTAGATGGTGCTCAAGCGGAATTTGTCCGTGTCCCTTTTGCGCACCAGGGTTTAAATAAAATTCCTGATAGTGTTTCAGATGAGCAGGCACTTTTTGTGGGAGATATCCTCTCAACAGGTTTTTGGGCAGCCAAGATTAGTGAAATTAAAGAAGATGATACGGTATTAATCATTGGAGCAGGACCGACAGGAATATGTACTTTACTATGTACTATGTTGAAAAATCCCAAAAAAATTATTATCTGCGAAAAAGATGAAACAAGAAGAGAATTTATTAAAAAGCATTATCCGGCTGTAATTGTAGTAGCTCCTGAAAACTGCCTTGAAGTTGTAAATAAAGAAAGCACACATGGTGGAGCGGATGTGGTTTTGGAAGTTGCAGGAAGTAAAGATTCTTTTAAGATGGCTTGGGAAAGCGCAAGGGCAAATGCGATAGTTACAATTGTTGCACTTTATGATGAGCCGATGGTTTTGCCTTTGCCTGATATGTATGGGAAAAATCTCATATTTAAAACGGGAGGAGTAGATGGCTGTGATTGCAAGGAAATATTGTCTTTAATCGAGCAGGGAAAAATCGACACAACTCCTTTAATTACACATAAATTTGCTCTTAAAGATATTGAAAAGGCATATGAGATGTTTGAAAAGAAACTGGAAAATGTCATAAAAATCGCAATTGTTAATGGATGAGTTATTAAACATCTAAAGTTTTAAATACAGTTAAAGCCTCTTCAAGATTTGAAATAATACTTTTGGCAAGTTCATCAGGTTCGGGTAGATTTTCTAAATCTGCCAAACTTTCATCTTTTATCCAGGTTATATCGAGGTTTGTTTTGTCACGCTTGATTATCTCATCATAAGTATATTTTTTAAACCGTTCGGATTCTGTTCTTTTTGAAAAATCATTTGCGCAATAACATTTTATAAAATCTTTCAAATGCTCGTCATTTAATGAATTTGTAACTAAAGTAAGGTTGATGTTTGTTCCGAAATCATAAATCCAAACATCATTTGTTCTGTGTCCATCTTCAAGCGGAGCAAATTTGTCAAAAAAGATTACGTTTGCTTTAACGCCTTGAGCATAAAATATACCTGTAGGAAGTCTTAAAATCGTATGCAAATTAAAATCTTTTAAAAGTTTTTTTTCTGACTTTCTCCCCTGCTCCGCCTTCAAATAAAACATTATCAGGAATAACCACAGCGGCATGCCCTTCAATTTTTAGAACGGTCATAATGTGCTGCAAGAAGTTTATTTGTTTATTTGAAGTTGTTGCAGTAAAGTCATCCCTGCTAAAATCTTCTTTTTCTGTTGTTACAGAGCCATCATCACCTAAAATTTTTGTAGCCGATTTTTTGCCGAAAGGAGGATTAGTTAAAACCATATCATAACGGACTTCTCCTGCTGACATTAAAGAATCACCTTGTTTAACAGGGCTTTGTCCATTCCCAATTCCATGGAGATATAAATTCATAGCGCAAAGGCTTACTACAAGCGGAGTTATGTCAATGCCATGGATTTTATTTTCTCTCAGTTCTTTTAATTTTTCTTTGTCTTTGGTTTGCTTTTTCATATAGTCATAAGCTGCAAGCAAAAAGCCGCCTGTTCCACAAGCAGGGTCAAGAATTGTCATATCGGGCTTTGGGTGCATAACTTCAACAATTGCCCCACGCATTAAATATCCATATCGTAAAATCTCATTGTATATGTTTGCCACGGTATTGAACAATATTGCAATTTTGTCATTCCTTTGTTCATCATTTTCTTTTAATTCAATAGCTAACAAAATATTATCTGAAAATATTTTTACAAATATTTCTTCTTTTTTAGGAAATATTCCTCCACCGGATTCTTCAATTGCATCTTCCATAAACATATTTAAGTGATTTAGAAAATTGAAATCATTATCTTTGCATATCATTTGTTTTGCACCGAGCATATCTAAATATGTAATAATGTGATTTGAAGTTTTATAATTTGTCCAAGGAAATCTTGCATAACCAGTTCTTAATACCATTTTGTTTACTAATTCTCTGTAAATAAGTTTTTTATATCTGTATATAGTAGTTTTAAATGTTCATTGGACATATCTAAAATAGGCTCGTACATAAATGAATTAAGATGAATATTTTCAGGAGTCATTAAATTTACACGTCGTAAAACTTTTAATTCCTCTCTATTGTCGCCAAACAATTCTTGATACTTTTCGATTAATTTTTGAGTTTGATTTTTTGTAATTTGAGCAACAAATTCAGCATTGTCTATTGCTTGAATCATAAATTCTTCCGCTTTTAACCGTATCGCTATAGATAAAACTATCTTCTTTTCTAATTCTAAGGTTTCCCCCTCTGAATTTTCTATATCATCAGCAGTTTCATATAATTTATCTAGTATTATTGGGCTAAGATCCATTGAAATTTGAGGTATAACCGTTTCATTTAAAGTGTCTTTTATAATATCTACAAATTTTTGCATTGTTATACTTTTTGTATCGTTTTTTATATGTAATAGTGATGTCAAAATATTATATTGGTCACTATTTTCGCCTAACGTATATTCAGCTATATTTCTTATAAATGGAACAAGTGCTATAACCTGTTCAATATTACCAGAAGATAAATTTTTTATCCAAGTTTTAAAAACATCTTTCTGATACTTTATTTCTATTAGACTAATGTCATTTTTTGTTTTAATAGACTGGAGACGATTTTTTCTAGGCACACCAAGCCGCCCACATGCTGTCCTATAAAAATCAAAATTATGTGTTAATATTATTTGATAAAAATTGTTTGAAGCAGATATTTCTTTTAAATACTCTATTATTGCATATTTATTTTTATAGTCAAATGAATCAGCAATATCATCTATTATCAATAGACTAGATTGTTCCAGCTCTTTTCTTGCTTCAATTTCAAAAATTATATTTAATATATATAATGCGCGCCTTTCTCCTTGACTTAACACATTTAACAATGTATTTTTTTCAATAGCAATCAAATTTGTATCTTCATAGTAATCTTTAAAATCAAATTTAAGAGTCGGAACAGCTGCACCAACAATAGCATCGGTTTTATTTTCAATTCTTACATTAAAAGGAACAAAAAACCTTTCATTAAAAATATTAATAATTGATTGCCATTTTGTAACTTCTTTTTCTGCAGTTTCAACAATATTGTTTAATCTTTCTCTACTCTCTTTATATGTCTCAATTGTATCCTTGTAAATTTCTTTTCTGGTTGAAAGATAAGCAACCCAAATATCCTGTTTTAATTTTTTTATATTATTAAATTTAGGCAACAAATCTTGTCTATTTAATAGATAACGTCTAAATTCAACAAGTTCCTTATTTTTTATTGCTTTATCAATCGCTGAAAATGCTTTTTTCAAATCCTCATTTCCTAAAATTCTGGATTTTTCAATATTAATAGCATCAGCTAGCTCTTTATCTGATTTTATTTCTTTTTTCTCACCTTCTTGATTGATGTATACAGAATGCTTTGCAAGGAAAAATCGATTATCTTTTAAACTTTTTTCAACATTAGAAGCATTATAATGTTCGAAGTTTCCACGACTAAAAAATGTGGAATTGCTAATTAAACTATCATATATATTTATATAATTTTCTAATTTTTCTTTAAAATCGTGAGTTTCAAGAAATGCTTGAACTTTCTCATTGAATAAAATACTATAATTTACTGTTTTTAACGAGTCATCTACTTCATTTGATATTTCATATTCTAGACGCAATAATGCTTTATAAAAACTATTATTATCTGAAACAATATCAAAAGATAGCGTTTCTGCAATGTTCTTATTTAATCCTGATAATTGCTTTAATTCTTTAATAATAAGATCTTGTTTCTTGTCGATTTGGATATGTATTTGATCATACTCTTTTTTTAATTCCTTGTTCACTAACAAAGTAGAAATTTTATCGGATTCATATGTTGCATTATATGGTTCAATAACAAATATTGATTGTGGTGTGATTGAATTTGATAAATTATCCAATATTTCAAAGAGAGTTTCTTTATCTGGAAAGATTAGATCTTTTGGGCATTCATTTCTGAATAATCACTAAAAGTTCTAGCAAAAGATGTTTTAATGGTTCCATTCGGAGAATAAATAACATAGGTATTTTTATTGTTAAATTCGAATTCGTATTTTAATTTTTTTATTCCATAACAATTTTTTAGATTTACTTTCAACTTTTTCATAACATTCTCATTATTCTTTATTGTTATATTTCTATTTTAATATATCTTACAAAACATTTTAAAAAAATAAATAAAAAATTAATATTTTAACAGTCTTATCATTATTCTGACTTTAAGCAACAAATGCATTACCCGAAAAGAGGAACATATATAGAAAAGCAGGATTTAATATTACACCGAGAGAATTTAAATAGTTGAGCAAATGGGCAAAATGTTTGCATAATTGTCGTTTAGATTGTTTTATTGCAAACCAACCAGAGATTAAAGAGCGTTATAATCTTGCCCCATTTAAGGAACAATACTGATTTATTGAATGCGTTCTTCATTAACAACGAAGAAGAACTTGAAAAATAATATATATCTAAATCTTGTTCAAATACTGTTCAAAAGGTGTTCTAAAAAATTTTTTGTGATATATTTAGGCAATGAATATAGATTACATTATTAATATTGATGATTGGGGTCATTCTGCCCAAAGGCAAGATGGTGGAAATAACGATTATTATTTTTATCCCAAGAATGAGATTGATTTTAAACAAGAAGCTTTCTCTTCTGGTGGTATTAGTTGGCTTTTTATTTCTAAAATAAACAATCATTTTGAATATCATAATACTGTTGTTCATAAAATATTTTCAGAAGATATAAGAACTCGGATGAGCACAACAACTATTAAGAATGTTGATATTAGCAAAAAATATTCAAATACGTTTATTGTAGCAGTACCTAATAATTATAAACATTTATTGAATGTATTTTATAACTACATTGTAGGTATAACACAACAGCAGCAAATAGAGTTTATTCTTAACTCTAAAGATTTGATCATAGAAAGCAACAATGAATTAAATCCTATAGAAAAAAATAATAAAATTGTTAAAGAAAAGCAAATACAACAGTACAATCGTTCATCAATAGAAAAAGCAAAAGCCATTAAAAAAGCTGCGTTTAAATGCGAATGTAATAAAACACATCTTACATTCATTTCAAATATAACTAATAACAATTTTGTAGAAGCTCACCATTTAATTCCTTTAAGTAAAAGAGATGAGTTTGAATTTGAAATAGATATTGCCTCTAATATTATTTCTCTTTGTCCTAATTGTCATAGAAAATTGCATTACGGTAAATTATCAGAAAAAGAAGCTCTTTTAAGAAAATTATATAAAGAAAGGATTTGTTTATTAAACAAGCAAGGTATTTTTCTTTCTGAAGAAGATTTAATAAAAATATATTCAACTTCCGACTAAAATGTCAAACTTGCGACATTTTATGTCAAAATCCCCGATACACGACAAAAATAAAAAGACCTAAAACATACACAGTTCTAAGTCTTTTTATTGGTGGAGGTTAGGAGATTCGAACTCCTGACCCCCTGCGTGCAAAGCAGGTGCTCTACCAGCTGAGCTAAACCCCCACGTTATTCAATTTTCATTTTTGCCTCAAAGAAACATCTTCAAGACAAAAGCTATACTATATTAAACAAAAAAAATAATCAAGCATTTTATTTAAAAAATTATTTAAATCTACCAAAACGCAAATACACCAAAAGCACGACCGACAATATAGCTCAAGTTGAAAAAATTAAATTTAATGAGATAATCTAATAAGAAAACAAAATTATCGGAGCAATACAAATGAAACTAGAGGCAACTTCCGCTAAAAATTCTTTCAAGTACAGCTGGCTGTTATCAAGAATTTTTCCATACATAAAACCATATTTATTTAGAATATTTATTGGTTTTCTAATTGCAATTCCTTTAGGACTATTGGATGGTGTCACAGCTTTTGCTCTAAAGCCATATATGGATTATGTTGTAGGTGGCAAAACCCTTGAATTTACAATTCTAAACCACGATTTCACCATAGAAAGCATCACTATGGCTTTTGTTTTGCCTTTTGGTGTTGTTTTATTTGCACTTGTGCAAGGTGTTTTAAAATACCTTAATGAATACATTACAACCTGGACAAGTCAAAAAATTACAAATGATGTTAAAATAGACTTATTTCACAAACTAATCTACATGCATCCGCAATTTTTTGATGAAAATTCTTCGGGCATAATCATTTCAAGGTATATGAATGATCCGTCTACTGCTTCAAGCGGCATAGTAGAACAAATTAAAACCATTACAACAAGCCTCTTTGGCGCACTTGGTTTAATTGCTGTTATGCTCTATAGCTCCTGGAGGCTTGCATTTATTGGCATTGTTGTTTTATGTATTGCTTTTGTTCCGGTTGCACTTATCAGAAAAAGAATTAAAAATGCTTCAAACAAAAACATGGTCATAGGCGGAAACATAACCACAAACATAAATGAAACTTATGGCGGCAACAAAATTATGACTGCATACAGCCTGCAGCAAAGACAGGAAAACAATTTCAAAGAACAAATATTCAAAAGTTTTGATGTAAATATGTCTTTAACAAAGCGTGCTGCCTGGATGAGCCCTTTAATGTATACAATTGCTTCAATGGGAATTGCAATAGTTCTTGGCTATGGTACATATTTAATAAATTCCGGACAAATGACAGCAGGCTCCTTTGCTTCTTTTGTAACTTCGCTTTTGCTTTTGTATAAACCGGTTAAAACCCTTGGCAACACTCTTACAAACATTCAAAACATCTTTGTTGCAATGGGAAGGGTATTTGAGCTGTTTGACCTAAGTTCCGAAATAAAAGAAGCCGAAGAACCGATTGAAATGAAAGAATTGGACAGAAATATCAAATTTGAAAACATTAACTTTGAATATATTGAAGGTCACAGTGTATTAAAAAATATCAACCTCACAATAAACAAAAATGAAACACTTGCAATCGTTGGAAACTCAGGAGGCGGCAAATCAACAATTGTAAACCTTCTTCCAAGATTTTACGATATTAAATCAGGTTCAATCAAATTTGATGATATTGATGTCAGAAAATTCTCTCTCAAATCCTTAAGAGACAATATTGCAATGGTTTTTCAGGACAATTTCCTATTTTCAGGTACAATAAAAGAAAACATAATGATGGGAAATCCAAAAGCCACAGAAGTTGACCTTCAAAATGCAGTTGAAGCAGCACATTTAAATGAACTTATTGATGATCTTGAACAAGGTCTTGATACAGAGCTTGGCGAGCGCGGATTAACATTATCAGGCGGTCAAAGACAAAGGGTTGCAATTGCAAGAGCAATGATTAAAAAAAGCCCTATTGTTATACTGGATGAAGCAACAAGTGCCCTGGACAATAAATCCGAAGCAATTGTTCAAAAAGCGCTTGATAACTTAATGAAAAATAAAACAGTGTTTGTAATCGCCCACAGACTTTCAACAATTAAAAATGCGGATAGAATTGCCGTTATAAATGAAGGCGAACTTGTTGAACTCGGAAGCCATGAAGAGCTTATGCAAATACCTGATGGTCAATACAAGGCTCTTTATGAAATGCAATTTAAAAAACAGGAACAGCCTGTATAGCAAAACTTAAAAACTACAAAGCAGGCCTTTAAACATTTAATTAAAAGGTCTGCTTTTTTATATGCCTTTGCTTAAAACAATTTCAAGAATAATTATTCAATTCTATTAATAACAGGTGTAAATACAGCCAATATTATCGAACCCAATAGCGCACTTAAGAACCCATTAACTGCAAATCCTGGAGTAATGTAGCCTGCCAACCACAACATAAGCGCATTAATTACAAAACTAAATAAACCAAGTGTCAAAACATTAATCGGAATTGTAATAAATGTCAATAAAGGTTTGATAAAAGCATTAATTAGAGCCAAAATAACGCATACGAGCATTGCACTTAAAAAATTGCTAACGGTAATACCGGGAATTATCCAAGCGGTAAATACGATTAAAGCTGCAAAAAGTATCCATCTTAAAAATATATTCATAAAATTTCTCCTATTCTGTTTTAAAAATACATTTTTTTAAAAACATTTTCATTGCCTGAAATAACTATATTTAATTTTCTTGCTAATCAACTTTGAACATGATTTAATTAAAGAAACGATAAGAATAAGGAAAGTTATATGTCAGGACACTCCAAATGGGCAAATATTAAACATAAAAAAGCAAAAGCAGACGCGGCAAGAGGTGTCAATTTTGCGAAATTTTCAAGAGAAATAATAATTGCAGCAAAAATCGGAGGGGCTGACTTAAACGGTAACTTCAGACTAAGAACTGCTGTTGAAAAAGCTAAAGCAGGCGGACTTCCAAATGACACAATCAAACGCGCTATAGATAAAGGGGCCGGAAACCTTGCAGGCGAAAACTTTGAAGAAATAACTTACGAAGGCTATGGTGCAGGAGGCGTTGCGGTATTTATTGAAGCTGCAACAGATAACAGAAACAGAACCGCAGGCGATATCAGAAGCTATTTTACAAAATTCGGCGGTAATCTTGGTGAAACAGGCTGCGTAGGTTGGATTTTTGAACCTTGCGGTTTGATAACAATAGACAAGCCCGTTGAAGCAGACAAACGCTCAAAAGAAACAGTCAAAATGTTTGATTTTGACAAGCTCTTTGAAGATAGTATGGAATTTGACCCGATGGATGTATATGAAGATACTGATGAAGATAACTACAAAATCAAAACAACTGTATCTAATCTTGAAGCAACCGCTAAAGGGCTTGAAGCTTTAGGCTACATTATAAAAAGTGCTGAAGCAACGAGAATTCCATCTAATTCAAGCGAAATAACAGATCCTGCTATCGCTAAAAAAATCGTTCTTCTTTTGGAAAAATTAGATGAGCACGATGATGTTCAAAATGTTTATTCTAATTTTGAAGCAAGTGATGAAATTATGAACTCGCTTGATGTATAGGATTTATCCGGACAATATATGATTACAATTAACACAAGCACATTTTTTATGATTATAGGGTTTCTTTTGTCCCTGTATGCTTGCGTTTCAAACGATGTTATCCAAACTTTAGGAACATTTCTTTCAACCACAAAAGATAAGCCCGTTTGGCAAGTTTGGCTTTTTACAAGTACAATTCTTGTAATAACTTTTGTTTTGGGGTGGATTATAAATGATGGTGATATGGCTTTTGGTCTCTTAGATAGAATTCCTCACCCTGAAACCTTTTACTGGTGGCATATTTTACCTCCAATTATTCTTTTATATCTAACCAAAAAAGGGATTCCTGTTGCAACATCATTTTTAATTATAAGCATATTTTCAAGTAACACAATAATAGGTATGATGATTGCAAAGTCTTTCATAGGTTATGTTACAGCTTTTATTTTATCTTTAATATTATATTTCTTTATTGCAAGAAGGGTTGAAAGAGCCTTTTTATACAAAAAAAATAAACCCATTTCAATAGGCTGGTATATTGCAAAATGGGCGTCAACTGCGCTTTTATGGACTGCCTGGCTTTTGCAGGACGGCTCTAAGCTCTTTGTATTTTTGCCAAGAAAACTGACATTTGTCCAAATGGTCCTAAGCCTTGTTGTTTTTGTAGCACTTTTGTTTATAATCTGCTACAAAAGAGGGGGCGAAATCCAAAATATAATTAAGCTCAAAACCAATACCCAGGATATAAGATCAGCAACAATTATTGATGTTGTTTATGCTTGTATATTAATTTATTTTCTAAATTTAAATAATATACCAATGTCTACAACCTGGGTTTTTCTAGGGGTTTTAGCAGGAAGAGAAATTGCTCTTTATAACAGACTCCGCTTTATAACAGAAAAGAAAGTCTATAAACACGTTATAAAAGACTTTACAAAAGCAATTATAGGGCTAATTGTCTCAATTGCAGTAGTCTTGATAATCAATCAATATGATACTATTTTAAATCTCATTAAACACTATGCTAATCTATAAAAAATGAAAATCACTTCTATACAGCCATCACAAACTACAAAAATTTCTAAAAAAATACCCCATTTGGGCATATTTAGATTAAAATTGTCAAAAGATAATTTTGAAAAAAGGACCATTTGCGCAACGGATAAATCTAAAAACAAAGATGTCACAGGTTTTTTGGAAAAAAATATAATCTTAAAAACTACAGATGGCGAATATATTAAAGGCTGCATTATTAAAGATATTGAAGATAAAAACACCTTCTATGCCTGTGCAGATGATGAAAAACTATGCGAGATGATAGTTCAAAATTATCCGGGCAACTCCTTTCAAGTCAGATCTCTTCAAGGGCAAAACAATCAAGGAGAATACAAAGGTGCAGGAACCGAATTATTAAAACTGGCAGCCGAAAAAAGCAAAAAATTCAGACATGATGGCGAGCTTGAACTTGTGATGACGGGGTCTTTTCTTTTTTATTATAAAAACAATTTTCGGGCAAACAAAAAATATAAAGGATATGAGCATAAAAATGCATTTTTAGATTACGCATTTAGAAACAATATTGATATCACAAAACTTCCAAAACACAATGAAAATAACTATATTTCGCTTATGTATCTCGATAAACAAGGAGCAGATGCTCTTTTAAAAGGCGAAAGACTTTGTGATACAAGCGCGTCTGTGACTTTATTTTCTAAAGAAAGACAAGATAAGGTATATTCTAAGATAGTTCCATATGATATCGATTTGGCTGAAGTTGACGAAAATAAATCCGTTCTTCAAATAATTGAAAAAGAACCCTATATAAGGCAGGTAGCATACATTATATTAAATCTTCAAAATGATGGAGGCAAAAAAAGATTTGAAATAGCAGACGATTGCATACATTATATACAAAAAAATGACAATAAATTGAATGATTTCTATGAAAAAGAACTAACGAATACCTTTGAAATCATCCAAGGCTATTTCTTGGGACATAAAATCTCTTAATTCCAGCGTCTTTTTAAAATTAAAAGAAATAATTTGATTGTATCTTAACCCCATAGTGCAGCTCGGGCAAGCGGTCAAAATCAAATCAGCTTGTGAATCTTTGATGACTCTTGCTTTTTTAAGAGCAATTTTAGTTGATATTATAGGATGAAAAAGAAAATAGCTTCCTCCAAAGCCGCAGCAGCTATCGTCTTTTGCAGAAATATAATTAATATCTTTGATAGAATTTAGCATATTTTCTATTTTTTCAAAATCTTTTTGAATCATATGACAGGGTTTATGAAAAGTGACTTTTTTCCCTTTGTATTTAGAATTTTGTTTCAATTCTAAAACCATATCATCAAAAATATCAGATATGAAAATAAGCTTCTTTTTTTCATTTTCATTAAGCTCTTCATATTCTAAAACGGCACTATAACAGCTTGCGCAATCAAAAACAACATATTTAGCTTTCTTAATTAATTCAATATTTCTTTCTTTTGCTTTTTTATAGTTTTTAATGTCGCCTCCGGTTAGATATGGAAGCGCGCAGCAGCTGAAATCGGGATTATAAAAAAGATTATCTAAAAAGGTGATTTTATGTTGATTTTTAGCTACACACCCTTTGAAATATAAGATATCTTTGTGTTTAGGTTCTATTTTTTTATTTTTTTTAAACAAATTTAAAAAATACACTATAGAAAGAGGTAAAAGCTTCAATTTCAAAAATAATCTTTGGCTTATTTTTGATGGCGCCAATTGTGCATTTTTATAGGCAAAAATCAACGAAGTATCGACCTTTGAAGGGCAGTTTGCTTTGCATCTTGAACAATTGAGACAAATTTTTAAATCTTTTATAATTTGCTTTTTTTCAAGATTACCGTTTAAAAAACCAAGAATTTTAATAATAAGCCCTCTTGGGGTTTGATTTTCATCTTTTTTAATGTTATATATAGGGCAATTTTTAAGACATAGTGCACATCTTGAACATCTTTTAAGATTTTTTTCAATTTCTTCACTCATATGGTTTATAGTATAATTTAAAGGTAATTTAAAGGCAAAATATTATGAAAAGCGCAAAACTAATAAATGGAAAAGTCGAATTAACAGCTGTAGAAAAACCTGTTCTAGATAGTACAGGCGCTATTATAAAGGTTCTTGGATGCGGGCTTTGCGGCTCAGATATTGTAAAAATCCGCCATGCAAACCAGAATAATGAAGAAAAAATTGTCTTAGGGCACGAGGTTGTAGGCATCATTGAAGAAATTAATGACGAGAAATCAAAGTTTAAAGTCGGAGATATTGTAGCCCTTGGGCATCATTATCCTTGTTTAAAGGACGATTGCGAATTTTGCAAAAACGCCTCCTATTCTATGTGCAAGACTTTTAAAGCCTCAAATATAATCCCCGGCGGCTTTAGCGAATACATAAAAGTGGATTCTAATCATCTAAAATATACCGTCTATAAAATGGACGACAACCTAAAAGAAGATGAAAAAGCATTTCTGGAACCATTATCCTGTTGCATTAGAGCAGTTGAAAGAGCGGGATTTAATTATAAAGATAAAAAAAATTCAAAACACTCGGCTCTTGTTATAGGATTAGGCTCAATCGGGCTTTTAATGATGAAAGCACTTAGAGCCTTTGAAGTAGAGACATTTGGCTTTGATATTTCAGCGCAAAGAATGAATTTAGCAAATCGCCACGGCTTTAGATTTGATGAAAATAAAAAATATGATACAGTTTTTCTTACTGCAGGAAATTCAAAAGCCATCGAATCTGCTCTAAAATACGTTATAGATGGCGGCAAAATTATAGTATTTTCATCAGTTGAAGATGATTTTAAAGGTTTTTCGAATAATGAAATATATTATAGGGAACTTTCTATTATTGCAAGCTATTCGCCTTCTCCAAGTAACATTAAACTTTCAAGTGAATTGTTAAACAGCAAAAAAGTTGATGTTTCAAATCTTTCAACGTATTATAAACTTGATGATATTCAAAAAGCAATTGAAGATAGCAGCAAGATTTTAAAGGCATATATCAAAATATGATAAATAATAAAATGAAAGCTATAAGATTTTACGCACCCGGTGACATCAGATACGAAGAAATTGAAATCCCATCTTTAGGTGACGGAGAAATTCTTGTTAAAATCGAAGCAGCGCTCACTTGCGGAACAGATGTTAAAACCTTTAAAAGAGGTCATCCTGTTTTAATTAAAAAGGTTCCATCAGGTTTTGGACACGAATTTGCAGGAATTGTTGCTAAAATCGGAAAAAATGTTCAAAACGTAAAGACTGGTGATAGAGTAGTTTGCGCCAATTCTGCTCCTTGTGGCGAATGTTTCTTTTGCAAAAAAGGGCAATATGAACTTTGCGAAAATCTTGAACTTTTAAATGGAGCATACGCCCAATATATCAAAGTACCAAAAAGAATTGTTGAAAAAAATACACTGATTATCCCTGATGACTTGGCTTTTGAGCTTGCAGCATTCACCGAACCTTTGTCTAACGTGGTCCACGGAATTGAAAAAACACCAATTCAAAAAGGCGATAGTGTTGGAATTATGGGAATTGGCCCAATCGGGCTTATGTTTGCAAGGCTTGCAAAATTAAAAGGCGCAAGAGTAATAGCATTTGGAAGAAATCCTTTGAAATTAAAGGCAGCTAAAGAATTTGCTAAAGCCGATAGAGTTGTTGATATAAGCAAAACCGACAATATTGATAGTGCAGTATATGATTTTGCAGGCAAATACGGTCTTGATGTTGCAATAGAATGCGTCGGAATGCCCGCTATTTGGGAAAAAATGTTCAAGCTTACAAGAAAAGGCGGCATTGTACATTTCTTTGGAGGATGTGCATCTGATACGTCCGTTTGTTTTGATACAAGGCGCCTGCATTATGATGAAGTCAGAATCATAAGCTCTTTTCATCATACGCCCAAATATTTTAGAAAAGCACTTGAATTAATTTCAAATAAAACAGTTGATGTTGAAAAATTGATTACAAAAAAAATGCCCCTGAAAGATGCCAAAAAAGCAATTGAAGAGCATAAAGAGGGCAAGGCTATAAAAATTTTGTTTCAAGATGAATTTTAAGTTTTGTAAATTTTATTTCTTAACAAATCAACAAATATTTTTCTTGTGCTTTTAACAAATACATATAAGAATTAAGAAAGATGGTTGTTAGAAAATGAATATTTCCCCTATCAAATTCTTCCAAAATAATATTAATTGTCAAACAAAAGATTGTAAAAAGCCAAATGCGCAAAATGTAACTAATAATATTGAATTGCCGGGCTATAATGTTGCCTTTGGCGCTTTGATTAAAGATTATGATAAAAATCCTCTCGTAAATCTTAAGAAAGAAGATAGACAAGAAGTTATTTTCAACGTTGATTCTCTGCTTGAAGCTGCAAGAGTCCATGATGAAGTAAAAGTTAAATATGTAATGGATGATTTGTTTAAAAAATACGGTAACATAAATCAAGTACACAAATATATCATTACGCAGGGAATTAACGTTAAAGACAGACAAGGCAAAAGAATAGAGCCTAATTATATATATTGGAAATCATATTTTGACCATTTAGATGCATTTTTCAAACATGATGCCACAAGAAAAAGAAAATATCTGTCTATGGCAATATTTACAAAAAATGAAAATTTAAACAACCTTGTTCATGCCTCAATTAATAAAAATACACATATGGGAAACGGTATTATCCCGCTGGTTTTTGATGCTACAAAGGAATTTCCTACTTTACAGGCAAAAATTTTAGAAAGTAAAAACTTCCAAGGCAGATCCATAGGTGACAGAATTCTGCCAATACTTAATAATGGCAATGATGCCAAGAAAATTAACGAAGTATTAAACGAGCTTTGCACAAGAACAAAAGCCATAAACAGAACTGCTTCAATTAATTTGTTGGAACTTAACAAACAAATATTAGAACAAGATAATAAAGAAGTGCTTGAAGCTCTATTATCTAAAGAATGCGTTTGTTATGGCGAGCTTTCAAAAGAAAACAGACAAAATTCATACACCAGCCTTAATAGTGAAGACTTTAGGAGGCTTGATAATTTATCAAAAGAAATTACCGTCCACGGAGGAACTTTAACAAAAGATGTCGTTTTGACAAATACGCCTCCTGTTGAGATGAAATACATGTGTCTTCACGATAAAGAATCTTATATGGATGTTAACAAAAGGGATATTTTAAGGCTTTGTAAATTCTTTAATGACTGTGTTGATAGCGATGAACTTGAAAAATTCTATACATCGGCTGACCATAAAGGAAGATATATTTCAAGCTCATTGTGCAAAAGTGCTGAAGGTTTGAAGCTTATGAATGAAGCATGTTCAAAAAGAGGCGCCAGAGTCCTTTATAATATCTACATGCATAAAGACAAAGACGGAAAAACAATGGCAGATTATATGTTGATGTCTGATGACGAATTGAGGCAAGAAACAATTGATGAATTAAATGATACTCTTATTGATATCTGCGCATCTTGTCTGCCTGTTAAGGAATTAAAAGCACTTAAAGATACTTATGCAGATTTTCTTGATTCAAGAATGCAAAAAATTGCAGACGAAATTGATGTAAGAGTTAAAAAAGCTGCATAAAGAAAAGCTTGATGTTGCAAGATAAACAATAGTGCTTGATTTTTAAATTTGTTTCTGTTATTTTTTATAGAGTTGATAGCAGTTATCAACCTTGGATTTCAAGCAAAGATTGAAAATTAAATATAATTTGCGTACGTTAGCTCCCTTAGTGGAGCGAAGCGAAACGGAATAAGTAATGTAGAGCAAGCTCTACCAACTGTTCCAACTATAAATTGAAAACTAAATAATTTGCCGCGTTAGCCTTGGCGAGTTTACGAAGACAAAATACATATTCTCACCAACTGAGCTAACAAAAGTAAAAAACTTGAAAATTAAATATAATTTGCCGCGTTAGCTCAGTTGGTAGAGCAAGGGACTGAAAATCCCTGTGTCCTTGGTTCGATTCCGAGACGCGGCAAATTTTTTGCATTTATTATAAACTTTATTGTTTGGTCTGCGCCTCGGAGCAACCGCTTCGCTTATGCCCTCTCTTCGAAAGTGCGATTCAACGCACTTTCTCATCGGCAGAGTGAGACGCGGCAAATTTTTTGCATTTTATTAATTACTTTTTTCAGACAGCATTTCAAGTGCTTCTTTTGCTGATGTTTCTAAATCTTCACTTATTACCGAGCTTACGGAAAATGGTCCGATATCTACTTGCTTATCGGCAACCTTCATTATTTTGTCATATAGTTCATCAATGTTGCCATTTTTTAAATCTTTAATTGCCTCATCAAGAAATCCTTCAGACAGCATATCATTGCAGCAAGAAGCATTTTCCTTAATGAAATTTTCTACACCCTTTTCTTCCATTTCGGATACTGCAGCATTAATATCATCTTCACTTATATCAACAAAATTTGATATCGGCCAAGGAATGCTATCAACCACATTTGTTATTTTTTTAATATCACTTTTGTCAAACTCTGCTGCATTATCCGATTTTTCTATTGTTTTATCGGATGAATTATCCAAATAATTTTCATTTGATTTTGGATTTCGGAAAAAATCAAATATTGTTTTTAATTTACCATCAAAAGCATCAAACGTTTCTCCGCAAAAATCAGCTGCATCATTTATTAGCTCAAATACCTCTTCGGCAGTCAATTGTGCTTCTTGATTTTGCAAAACAGGAAATATTTCATTTTCTTCATTTGGCTGCACATTTTGCGACACCGTATTCGCCTTAGGGCAGTAATCTCCTTTTGTTTGTTTGACGGTTGAATTAACATATTTCCATCCCTTGTTTTTCTTGATAGTATATTTATATAAACTATTTTTCAAATTAAAAATTGTTATATTTTATATATAAAAATTATATATCTTTACAATATTTAATATTAGCGCTGGGGCATAATTTGATTTATTTGCATAAAAACTAAGCACCTTCCTTGTGAAAATACAAAAAATTCAACATTAAAAGTTGCTCAACAAATTAAAATATATTTACGCATTTTCTTATCAAAGTAAACGGGTACATATTTTCTGCGTGTTATTCCATCAAAAACCATTTGTAACAAATGCTACAAAATTAAAAAATTTCTTAGATTTTAAGCAATTCTTATTTATCTGATTTTTTTATTTATTTATGAAAATTTCCCATAGTTTTAAAATAAATACCCCCTTAAATAAAAAAGCTCCAATTGCAGCTTCTAGAAACAATACTCTGCCTATTGGGCAAATTACCTCTATACCTGCTTTTTGCGGAAATGCATCTCAAATTTCATATTCAGGTTCAGCGTTATTAAATCAATTGATAGAAAAAGACTATTGTCCGCCGGAAACACCCGAAGAAATCCAAAAAGTCAACCAAATTGCCTCGCGCTACACAGATGATGACACTAAAAGCCCGGCTGCTGCCATAACGGACGATTATGATTTAGATAATATTGAACTTAGCGAAGATGAAAAAGAATTTTTTCAAAATTTTCTTAAAAAACATGGCTATACATATATAGATGAATATTCAAAATTTTCAGATGAAGAACTATTGAGACAAAGCTGCCAAAAAGTTTCAGATTGGGAAAAACTAAGGCAAAAATATCTCACAAACATTAAAGAAGCTTTTGAAGAACCAAAAAACAAAGAAATAATGAGCGAAGAAGAATTAGATTCAATATCTTCAAATTTCTTTGAAAATATTGCCCCTAAATTATGTTTGCAAGAATTAAAGGATGCAGGTCATCTTTTATATAGAGCCGGAGGCGATGCGGAAAAATTGAAATTTGATTATTCAATTCTTGCAGAAAGAAGATTATCTGCGCTTTTTAGTCATGTTGTTCCCCCGCACCCTTATCCAACCATGGATTTGATTTGCGATTTTCTTTATTGTCCGGATTATGATTTTGAAGAAAAAATCAAAAAACTAAGCAAAAGACCCGCTCTTAGATCTTGTACTCTACCCGGAAGGCCAAAAATAAGCTTTGAAAATTGGAAAACTCTTTTAAATATGGAAGATGACGAATATCTTGAAAAAACTACTCCTAATATTAAAAGAACGCCTAAAAAAACTGATTTAAATTTATTTAAAAACCAAATTAAAACTTGTATTGAAAAACCAATCGAATATGACAATAAGGCTGTGCAAGAGCTGATTCAAGACTTTAACCCGCAAATTGTTACAAATTACTATGCTCCAAAAACTTTATATAAATTTGAACCTCTTGCAAAAACAGAAAAAAAAGAAATACTCGTTTTATCTTTATTATCTGCCAAACAGGCACTTTTCAATAATGAAGATATTAATTTTTCAATTCCCAATAAAGGCGGCGCCCGCCCTACAAGAGATGAAGAGCCTGTTATTCATCCAAACGATTATGAAAGATTAAATAAAACACAAAGTGCTAGAAAAACCATAAAATACGGCGCAAAAATCAATTGGAGCAATGAAAAAATTGCAAGAGATATTTTACAAAATTTCTACGATGGCAACGGACACACTCTTGAAGGAGTGGAATTTGATTTCAAAGCCCAAGAAGACGGAAAATATACAGTCACAATAAAAGGTCTTGGAAATTATGATTATGAACATATTGAAAATACAGGAAGTTCCACAAAAGATGACGACTATGAAAGTGCAGGTTTCTATGGCGAAGGAACAAAAATTCTTGCAGTAAATTTGTTATCAAAAATGGACACGCCATTTGTTGAATATGGATGCGGCGAATGGAAGATGACCCTTGGACGCTCATCTGATAATTTAAAAGAAGCACTTATGACAAAGACTCTTGAAAAAAATGAAAACTATGTTGAAGGCAACTACATAAAATTTGAAACAAAAGATACGGGCTTAATTGAATCTTTGATTGAAGCAAGAAATTATTTCTACCATCCTTCCAATCCGGATTTTTTCAACTTTGATTATGAAAACGAATTTTTCGGCATAAAGTTTCTTGAAAAAAATGAAGACGGAAATTTATACTTAATACAAAGATACGAAAGCAGCCTGCCTTTAAAAGGTGTTTCAATTGTATTCAAAAAAAATCCAAACGATCCTTATTTGGTTGAAAAAAATTATGGCAGTCAATATCAAATAACAGATCGTGACAGAAATGCCCTTAGCGAAAATGATATTATTCAGTTGTTTTCCAGATATATAAAAACCATGAGCAACGAAGATATCTCAAAAATGGTATGTTCATTGGAACCTGTTTGGAATTTGGACAAATTAAAGCAAGAAGGCGCAACATATTTTCAAGCTAAATTTTTAGACAAACTCCTTGATGAAATGAAATTGAGAGATATTGGAATTGATTTTGGCGATAAATATGCCGTTGATGATAAAAATGAAGTATCACGTGATATGATGCATAATTTAGGATATAAAATCGGGATATCCAAAATGAGCAAAGCGGGTATGAAGCCTTATGAAGATGTTGTTATCAAAAAACCAAAAACTCCAAACAAAATGCAGACAAGAAAAATTCATATTTTAGATGAAGGATTAAAAGTCTTACATGATAACGCCGATATTCCTCAAATGGAATTAATCAAGGAAAGCGAAATCTATACTCCTAAATATATCTTCAAAGATGAAGATTGTCCTAATACAAATGCACAGGCAATTATAGAAAGTATTTTTGGTATTAACAACAATTATAAAGGAAATTGGATAAAAGAAAGCTATTTGACCTATGCACCATTTGAAGATGTTTTTAGTACCTGGCTCCATGAGCTTTCTCATAAAGTCGGAGGCGATGAATCCGAAATATTTTCTAATCAGTTGATTGAAGTTCAAGAAATGGTGTTGGATATTTTGATAAATAATGAAGCAGCACGTCAAAAAATGACAGCATTAAAAGAAATGTACGACAACATCGAAATTAAAAATATTCCAATTAACAAAGAAGGATATAAAGCGCATCTGCTTCATATTATAAATAATAGTGATTATTCAATAGGAAATTACGAAGAAAAACAAAATTCCACCATAGAAAACTATGAAAAAGAATTTGATTTTCAACATAATCCGGTTAATGCTTTAGATATAAAACCGCTAAAAACCCTGCCTGATACAGATGAATATATGAAAAAACTTCATCAAAACGGCTCTGTTTGTGTAAGTATTCCAAATGAAGGTAAAGCAAAACCCAATAAAGACGAAAATGCCATTATAAATTCAGACGATATTCAAAGACTTGGAATAGAAGAAAGTGCGGATATCACAATAAAATACGGTGCAAAAATCAATTGGAGCAATGAAAAAATTGCAAGAGATATCCTGCAAAATTTCTATGACGGTAACGGATACACTCTTGAAGGAGTGGATATAGAAGTTGAAAAAACAAACAACGGAAAATATAAAATTAAAATTAAAGGTCTTGGGGAATATGATTATGAACATATCGAAAATATAGGAAGTTCCACAAAAGACAACGATGTAAACAGCGCAGGTTTCTATGGCGAAGGAACAGGTATTGTTGCAGTAAACCTGCTATCTAAACTCGATACTCCATATGTCAGATATGCGTCAGGCGACTGGGAGGTGACCTTCAAGCGCTCATCAGATAATATCAAAGAAGCACTTATGACTCAAACTCTCGATAAAAATAAAGAAAGAATTGAAGGTAATTATATCGAGTTTGAAACAGAAAATGAAAATTTAGTTGAAAGTATTATCAAATCAAAAGATTATTTTTATCATCCTTATAATCCTGATTTTCAAAATTTAGACTTTGAAAATGAATTTTTTGGCTTTAAACTCTGCCCGAATGAAAACGGCAATTTATATTATATACAAAGATATCAGGATGAAACCGGAAAGATGGAAAAGCCTTTAAGAAATATGGGAATTGTATTTAAAAAGGCAATTATAAATGAACCTGTCGGAACCGGAAGAGACAGGACAGAAATAGAATCCGATATGCTTTTTACTTTAGCTTATGATTATGCAACAACAATGACAGACGATGAATTAGTTAAAGCAATTTGTCTTTTGCTGCCTGTATATACAAATGATTATGCAGATTCATATATTTTTAAAGAGCCGGATAGTGTGATGTATTTTGTTCAAGGCCTCACTCAAGAAGCAATCGATAGACAAATTAAAATTAATTTCGATAATCAAAAAATAGTTGCAAATACAAAAAAACCTTATCAGGATTCATCTGTCAGCAATTGTCTTCATAATTCCAAATACATATTTGCTCCTTATTTTATGGCACGCATTGGAATGAAAAGGGATGATGAAATTTATAAAACACTACATTTGAAAAAATCTATAACTCCGACTGAAATTGAAAAAAAGAAACTAAAAATATTAAAAGAAGCTCTTTTTTTCATATGTCCGCAAGCAGAAGATATGGATATTTATATGTATGAAAGCAAAAATTATTTTGAAAATTTTACCTCACTTCAAGATGAAGCAGGGGTTATGATAGATAGAGAATTTATGGAAGAAAATGATTTTATAAAAGTTCTGTCAGGATTGCTTGCACAAGTACACGATAAAAATAATAATAAAGAATTAAGTACATTCAGCTATGATTTAACCGATCAAATAACAGATGACCTTAAAGTATTAATTCAAAATCCCGAAATTGCACAAAAACTTAAAGTTATAGAAGAAGTTTATAATGAAATTGAAACAAAACAAAATCAAGAATGGAAATATCGAACTTTTTGAAGTATCTTAGATATATCTGTGTAAATTAAAAGGCAACATGGTTATTGACCAAAATTCTTTATTTACATACAAAAGGCTATGTTGGAGAGATAATATAAATGCTTTTTTCAATAAATATTGCAAGAGACTGGATAGATAATATTTGGGGATGGGGAGGTTTTATAGGTGCAATTATAGTACCTGTTTTAATTTGGTACTTCGGCTCAACAAGGGCGGAAGCTAAAAGAACCAACCACCAGCAAAACGAACATCTTAATTACCTATTGATGGTTATTGACCGCTATTTTCAATATCTTAAGACTTTAGACAGCGTTATTACTTCATCATTAGAAAAAATGGAAATTTTTATAGCCAACCCGAATGAAGAAACCAAGATGGATGCCTTCCATCAAATAATACCTCCCCAATTGAATTTTAATTTAAAGATTAATGACTATGCTTTTACTATCAACAATCAGGCAAATTTGATAAAACTATTGATGAAATTTTTATCTTTGCACAATGAATTACAAACTCATATCCATTTCTATAACAATGATGCGATGCAAATTTATAACCCTCAGATACCGATTGAAGCCTTTGTCAAAACAGCAAAAGGTTATCGGGATTTGAATTTTCGTAATTTTTTAGCAACAATTTGGCTTGCACAATACATATTGCATCGATTGTTTGAAACTGTTTACGGTTATGAAAAGCACCTTAAAAAATCGCATATGGTATCTTCCTATATTCCTCCTGAAAGTGTTAATTATTTTGAAAATATTATAATTAAGCTTAATAATGTATATGAAAATGATACTTGGCAAAAAGCATACGATAACGCAATTGAGCCTATAAAAAATTCTTTTTATGAAAAAATATACGAATCCTTTAAAAATAAATTTTTTAATAAAACACCAAGCGAAAATCAAAATACTCAAATCCCTTTTCCTATAAGCTGGATGGTAGATTTTGTAAATAATTTTCCCAAAGATTCAGATAAAGATGGCGATTAATTGCAAGGAGAGCTTTGGCCGACATGGCAATCCCCGTGAATTGATGCGGGTAATAAACTCATGGAAACCGGATTGCTTTAGTTTACAATTCAGACAGATATCTATTCGTTTTTAGAAGCTTCCATTCGCTATTTATTTCAAACACCCAGTCGCGTTTCACTGTAACAAGCCCTAAATCAACAATAATCTTTCTTCTCAGCCCTGACAGGGAATACTCTTTTCCATCCGCTTCGCTTTCAAGATAATATCTGTTGCCATTTGCATCTCTGATTATTTTGGCTTTAATACGGCTATCATTAATTGTTGCTTTCCCTTCTTCAATAGCGGGATAATATATTAATTCATCTCCTATAGACAGTCTGCCGTCTTTGAAGAAATCTCTGATATAATGACTTTTTTCACTAACAGACTGAATAGATGGAGCAGTTGAAGCAGATGTCATTTGCTGATATTCAGATGAACTTATAGAAGCAGCAGAAAAAACCACTAAAGATTCATTTTCAATCTTTAAAATAATGTCATCAGAATCTTCAAGCCCTAAATACTCAAGCAAAAACGGCTCCATCGTAAGTACTTTTGAATTTCCAATTGTAGTTAATTTACGTCTAATCATTTTTTCCTCCTTGTTTAGATACTCTAATTATACACTGTTAATATCTAAATGTCAAATAGTGTGTATCTATTAATTCTAAAAATATCTATTGATTTAAATTCTGCAATAAATTTACTTGTTCAAGCGCCTTTTAACAAGGTTTTGATAGTATGATAAATCTACGGAAATTGCTTTTCTGTAAACAGCATTTATATATTGATTAACGTTATTTTTATTTATCAAATGTTCATTTTTTCTTAATGATTCCAGAATAAAATCGTTGGTGTCGGCAGTATAGTGAGTCAAGTCTTTGTAGTTTTTGATATTTGTTATCTCTTTTAAATTTTCAAATGCAAATATCTTCATATTAGGGTATTTATTTTCATTTTCAACTAAATACCTTAAAAGCGCTTCTTCTTTATAAAAGACATCGCTTCTTATTGAAATTGCCAATGACAAATCAGAAACAGGAGGGATTATAATATAAAATTCAACTTTCGGATTTGAAGCGACAACTTCAAGCAAATTTTCATCGAGATATTTATGCAAACTGCGCTTATATTCTTCATCAATAGAAATTTCGGGAATTTGTTTGGCTATATCAAGTATAGTTTTAAAATTGGCTGATATTTGGCTATCATCCTTGTATTTAAGCCATTTATCAAAACCTCCAAACCTTCTTGCATGTATTTCATCTTCAAACCAGGCATAGGGTCTATCAATATCTTTAATTGAATTTGTGCACTTTGTAAAACCCAGCGCACAAGGCATAAATTTATCGTTTAAATATATTTTATAATCATCAATAGGATTATCATTATACAAAAAGCCATAGGTGCTTATAGGATATGATTCGTGTTCGTTTTCAAGATTTAAATAGTGGCTGTCTATTATATAAATTACTTTTTTAATATCTCTATATTTAAATAAATAATTTAATATCATTTTCTTTTCATACATTGTTGAACCTGATATTGATAGATTAAAAAATTTGCCTCCCAATAATTTTGAAGCATTTTTAGAAGATGTATTTTCCGAATGGGAATTTCCGACAATTACAGAATCAAAATCATAATCTCTGATAAATGCTTTAATAGCAAGTCTTGCGTGAGCATATTTGGTTTTTCCAATGAAATTTTTGTGCCAAATTTGAAGCGGATCTTTTAGAAAAATATATATTGCAATACAGCAAATCAAAGCTATTGTCGTTATTAAAAATATTATCAATGTAAGTTTTGAGAATTTTTGCATAATTTTTCTTTCTAAAAATTAAAATAGATAAATTCGCTGTAGGTGTTTAAATTTAATTTTATCAAGCATAATGTAAATATTATTGCAAATATAATTGCGCAAAATATCGCATTTGTTTTTTTATTTATTTTAATTTTAGATATTATTTCCTGCGAATTTGGGCACATAAAAACTATTATAAAAGATAATGTCAAAATCAAAATAATTGATGAATATGTTGTATTATTGAAAACAAAATCCAAATGACGGGTTTTAGGAATGACAAAATTATTAAAATTAATTAAAGACATAAAAACATTCTTTGCCTGATGAAGGTTTTCAGCCCTAAAAATTATCCAGGTAAGATTTATAAACATAAAAGTTATAAATATCGACAATGGTTTTGGCATTTCAATTTTTGTTTTTTGCCATAATTTATTAACGCACTGCGCAAGCCCGTGGAGCCCGCCCCAAATCACAAATAGCCAGCTTGCCCCATGCCAAAGCCCGCCAATTAGCATTGTGGTGATTAAATTAGAATATGTTCTAATTTCGCCTTTTCTGTTGCCGCCCAGTGGAATATAGATATAGTCTCTTAAAAATCTCGACAAGGTCATATGCCATCTTTTCCAAAAATCCTGCACAGAAATTGCTCTGTATGGAGAATTAAAGTTCAAAGGTAAATCAATATTTAGCATTTTAGCGCTTCCAAGCGCCATATCCGTATAACCTGAAAAATCGAAATAAATTTGCATAGTATAGCTTAAAACAACAAGCCAGGCTTCAATTACAGAAAGTTCAGCCGAAACAGAATATCCCTGCTGAACGTATGTTGCAAGTATATCTGCGATAAAGACTTTCTTAAATAAACCTATAATAAACAAAAATAACCCTGATGTTATATTTTTATATTTCAAAACCTTTCTTTTTAAATCATTAAACTGGGGCATAACTTCTTTGTGATGAAGAATAGGCCCTGCAATCAAATGAGGGAAAAATGTCACAAACAGCAAATAGCTTAATATATCATATTCCTGCGCTTCTTTTTTATAAGCATCAACCAAATAAGCAATTTGCGTAAAAGTGAAAAAGCTTATACCCAAAGGCAAAATGACCTTTGCAATTTCTATATGAGTGTGCAGTATGTAATTTACATTATCAATAAAGAAATTTGCATATTTAAAATAGCCCAAAATAAGAATATTGATTAATAACCCGACTATAAGCAGGATTTTTCGATTTTTGTTGTCTTGAAAAACCTTTGCGCTAAAACAGCTTCCGATACAGAAATTTATCAGCATAGATATTAAAAGAAGAGCCGTATATTTAGGGTCCCACCAGCTGTAGAATGCAACTGAAGCAAGAACCAGCCACACTTTTGAAGCTAAAATTAATCTGAATTTTAAAAATGTATAATAACCCAATAATGTCAAAGGCAAAAACAAAAACATATATGACATTGAGTTAAATAACATAATTTTATCTTCTTTTGGCGCTATCCATTTAGAATATAAACACAAACCCGTATATTAGTCAATGAAACAAAGACACTCAAAGGCACGGCCTTGCATAATTATTAAAAAGATATTAAATTTACCTAACAAAAAACTAATAAAATTTATGTATAATTAAAATATGAATCTTAAATCCGCAAAAATCCTAATAGTTGAAGATGAGCCCCAAATTAACAGATTAATTGAATTGGTATTATTGTCAGATGGTTTTTATAATGTCAAAAAAGCATATGACGGCAAAATGGCACTTGATATTATCCAATCGGATAAACCGGATTTAGTTCTTCTTGATGTTATGATTCCAAATATAGACGGCTTTGCTCTTTGCAGACAAATAAAAAATGATTCTTATTTAAATACAATTCAAATTATTATGCTTACTGCCAAAAAAATGGAAGAAGATATCCTGAATGGCTTTGAATGCGGAGCGATAGACTATATCTCAAAACCCTTCAGCAATAAAATTCTTCTTGCAAGAGTAAAAGCTCATCTGAAAAATATTACTGTTCGCAGCATAAACTATAAAAATATTGAAATTGATAATTTAAAAAAGATCGTAAGCTTGGATGGAAAATTAATCAACTTAACAAAATTTGAATTTGAAATATTAAAAATAATGTTATCTGCGCCGGGTGTTGTATTTTCGCGCGCTCAACTGCTTGATTATCTTAGAGGAGACGGAGGATTTGATGTTTCACAAAGAGCAATTGACGTTCAAATATTAAACCTTAGAAAAAAACTGAAAGATTTCGGCTCAAACATAGAAACAGTAAGAGGTGTCGGATACAGATTAAAGGAAGATAATTAATGAAAAAAAGAGATAAATTTTGGCTGGATAGAATAATATGGATTTTTTTGGTAATAATTCTTTTTATAGCCGTATCTTTTTATAATATTATTGAACTCAACGGCTCATATCTGACAGAAGAAAAAGCCGAAGTCAATATATTCAAAAAACAAATTGAATGGGCAATAACGCCGATTTTGAAAAAACAAAACATTATAGAATTGCAAAAATACTGCGATGATTTTAAAGACGACAGGGAATTCGCCTTTAGAATATTTGACAAAAACAAAAATCTGCTTGCTTCATCATCTAAAAACCGTTCTTTAGAAATTGCCGATGATGATTCAATATTATCAAAAACCAAACACAGCCTGTGGGATTTATATAAACATTCTTTTAAAGATAACAGCTTGGAACAGACAACCGAATTAAATATAGACAATTCCAAATATTATATTGAAATTTCAATATCGGAAGAATTTGTAATCAAATCCTTAATCAATGCACAAAAAAATATTATTATTTTATTCGGAATTTGTTTGATATTATTGACTTTATTCATATGTCATATTTTTCTTTCCATCAAAAAATCCTTTAATTCGCTTGAAGATAGCGTCATACAAATTTCTAACGGCCGGCTTGACACAGAAATCGAAATTCCAAAGAACGGTTTATTACATGAGCTTGCTTTGGCGATTGTCAAAATGACCAACAAACTAAAAATACAAATAAAGAGATTATCTAAACTTGAACAATACAAAACGGAATTTATCCAAAATATAACCCACGAAATAAAAACCCCGATTACTGCCATAAATTCTGCAATTGAGCTTATTGAAATAAAAAATGAAGCGGTCGGTATAAACAAAGAATGCCTTGATATAATTAACTTTCAGACAAATTCAATAAATAAACTGGCAGAAGATATTTTAGCTCTTTCGGAAATTGATTTAAAAAAGACAGAAGAAATAAAAACACTTGCACCCGTAAATTTAACAAAAATTGCTCAACAAGCTATAAAATACCATTTGGGATTGAATTGTAAAATCAACCTTATTAAAACAGAAGATATTACAACAGATGCTAACGCAGATTTGTTATTGATGGCAATATCGAACCTTTTAAGTAATGCCGTGAAATATTCCAAATCAGATAAAATTGATGTCATCATATCAAAAGAAAAAAACACCGCTACAATAGAAATAAAAGATTATGGAATCGGAATTAAAAAAGAACATCTGCCTCATATATTTGAAAGATTTTATACCATAGATAAATCAAGATCAAAAGAAAAAGGCGGAAGCGGTTTGGGACTATCTATAGTGAAAAATATCATAGAACTTCATAACTGGAATATTACCGTCGAAAGCAAGTTAAATAAAGGTACATCTTTTAAAATATATACTTAATTATTTTTTTAGCTAACAATAAACTAACAATCATTTTGTATATTTGTTCATATAACCAAGCCGGGATTTATATGAACGACAATAAAAAGATTTCAATAATCAGATTTAATGCAATTGGAGATGTTGTTTTATCAACAATCATACCTTTTGCAATAAAACTTAAATACCCAAATTGTCAAATTCATTACCTGACAAGTCAAGGTAATGTAAAAATGCTCAAAAATTGCCCTTATATAGATAAAGTTATAGGATTTAAAGGCAATATCTATGAAACAATCAAAAATCAATTCAAACAAAAATACGATGTCATAATCAGCCTGAATTATACCTTGAAATGCTATGCTCTTGCATTCTTGTCATTTCCTAAAAAAGTTGTTTTTAAAAGCTTCAAAGGAACAAGCTGGGTAGAAAACTATTTTTACACAGCAAAAAAAGTTTATAGCGATTTAAAGCTTCCGGATAGATTATTTTTAATGAATCGGGATGAAAAAATATATCATCAGATATCTAAACAAATGAATAGCTACCCTAAACCGCATATTATAATAAACCCCGGAAAATACTTTAATCAGCCAAGACAAGGAAGGGTTTGGAATATTCAAAAATGGAAGGACTTATCCAAAAGGCTTTTAAATACCTATGGAGGAACGGTTTTTGTAAATGGAAGCTTAGATGAAAGAGACTATCATATGTCTCTTATTGACAAAAATATTATTATCTGTAGCGGCCTGTTTGAGCTTGAAGAAACCTGCGCTTTTTTATCACTTGCCGATTTAGTAGTTTCCGGTGATTCCGGCCCTTTGCATATTGCAAGTGCATATAACAGAAAAACGCTTGCAATATTAGGCTCAACTTCTCCGAATAAAATAAAACCCTATGGGAAAAACGGATATTTTATAGAACCTTCTGCAAAGTGCCGATATTGTTGGAAGAAAAAATGCAGACAATCCAAGTATAGCGGTAAATACTGTCCTTGTATTGAAAGCATAAGCGTGGATATGGTTATGGAAAAAATAGAAAAACACACTCTTTTAACGCAAGAATTGGAAACCGTAAAATGTTAAATAGTATACAAACACCCGTTAGACAAAATTTAGCAAACCAAAACAACAATGCAAAAATAAAAGCAGCATTTGGAGCTATTGTTGGAACAGTAATTCCTGTTGCAATTATGATGAAAAAACAAAATATTCAAAATCCCCTAAAGCTTGAATACAATCTAAAAGATATGCTTGTTTTGTCATCTGCTTCTATTATGGCAGGCACTGCTTCGGGTATGATTAATGAACCTTTAAAATCAAAAGAAAACAAAATAAAAGAAGGTACATTTCAGCTTTTAAATGCAGCATTTCCTGCAATTTTGTCTTCAATAGCATTAAAATTTTGTAAAAGTCATAAACAATTCGATTCAGCTATTTTTAAAATAATTTCGGTTTTAACAGGAATTACAACAGGAATGTTTATGGCAGTTAAAACTGCAAATAAAATATTTGACCCGAATGATAAAAATCCGGATAGAAAATTATCCCCAAAAGATTGTATTGCAAGTATAGATGATGCAATCGGGGCTTTAGCACTTGCAAAATTTCCGATAGTTCAAAAATTGCATTTTGATAAGCTGCTTCCTGTAATATATGCCTATTGCGGATATAGAGCAGGAAAAACGAATTAAGAATATAAAAGAGGTATGTTATATGAATATATATTCAATTTTTACACTAATAGGAGGACTGGCTTTTTTCTTATATGGCATTTCAATTATGTCGCAAGGATTAGAAAATATAGCAGGCGGCAAGCTTGAAAAACTTCTGAAAAAAATTACATCAAACCCAATCAAAAGCTTTTTTATAGGGGCAGGTATTACAGCGATTATACAATCATCTTCTGCTGTTACTGTTATATTAATTGGTCTTGTAAATTCAGGTCTTATGAGTTTGTCGCAAACCATAAGTATTATATTTGGCGCAAATGTAGGTACTACAATAACAGCATGGCTTCTAAGCTTAACTGCTATTCAAGAAAATGCAGGTACCATTTTAAAAATATTGAAACCCGAAACTTTCTCTCCTATTTTGGCATTTGTCGGGGTTTGTTTTATTATGTCATCCAAACACGCCAAACAAAAAAATATAGGTTCGGTTATGATTGGGTTTTCAATTTTGATGACAGGTATGGTATTTATGGCAAATGCTATGTCTCCTTTGTCTGAACTTCCCCAATTTAGAAATATCATGCTTGCATTCACCAATCCTGTTTTAGGTTTATTTGCAGGTATTATTATAACAATGCTGATACAAAGCTCATCAGCTTCTGTCGGAATATTGCAGGCTTTATCCTTAAGCGGAAGTGTCAGCTGGTCTGCAGCTATTCCGATTATTTTAGGACAAAACATAGGAACGTGTGTTTCAGCTCTATTAGCAGGTATTGGAGTTAGCACAAATGCAAGAAGAGTTGCTGCAGTACATATCATATTTAATACAATGGGTGCTTTCATTTGGTTTGGTTTATATATTATTTTAAATGCAATATTCCATTTCAAATTTGTCTCAAATAATATATCGCCATTTGGAATAGCGTTATTTCATACAATTTATAATATTCTTACGGCAATAGTTTTGTTTCCTTTTATGAAATTCATCGAACGACTGGCAACTAAATATGTCGTTGATGATAATTACAATAAAACGGTTTTTCTTGATGAAAGGTTATTGTTGACTCCCGCTTTTGCAATATCGGAGTGCATTCAAAAGACGACCGAAATGGCAAAAACCACCCATTTCAATTTCATTAATTCACTTAAAATGCTAAAAACTTATCGCTCAAGAATGGCCGAAGAAATCATTGAAAACGAAACAAAACTTGATTTATATGAAGATAAACTTAATTCATTTCTTATAAAATTATCAAGCAAGGAATTAAGCCAAAAAGATGGGAGCAGGATTTCCCAGTTGCTTCTTATAATAAGTGAATTTGAAAAAATCGCAGATCATGCAATGAGTATTTTAAAAATTGCACAAAAATTAGATAATTCTGATAAAAAATTTTCTAATGACGCAGATATGGAACTATATACCATCACGAAAGCAGTTGGAGAAATTTTTTATATAGCATTTGAAGCATATAAAAATGATGATTTAAAAGCTGCAGGAAAAGTTGAATCATTAGAAGCAGTTATCAAAAAAGGAATCAGGCGCGCAAGAAATAACCATATACAAAGATTGAAAGAAAATCTTTGCTGTGTTGAAAACGGATTTTTATTTTCAGATATTTTAATTGATTTAAGAAGAATAGCTGCACATTGTTCCAATATAGCATTTAGTATTATCCAACTCTATGATTCTGACTTCAATAAACATAAGTTCAATCATAGAGATAAAAAACAAGACTTGGAATTTCAGAAAAAATATCAAAATTACAAGTCTATATATAAAGTTCAAAAAAATAAAACAAATTAGATTTTAAAACCATTAGAAGTAAAAATTTGACAAAGTTATGTTTAATAATTTTTAATATAGTATTTTATCGTTTTATTCTTTAGTATAAAATATTTTTATAAGATGGTATTAAGACACAGATAGGAGAATTTTGAGTTATGAAAAAGATTTTGACATCTCTTTTTGCCTTAATGTTGATGCTGGCTCCGATTTCAAATGCAGCAGCAAACAACTGGACAAGCAAAGCAAGTGTAGAAAGAGTAAACAGAATTGGTAAAGCGCTGTTATCTAAAAACAGTTTGCCTACTAAAATCAATTTCAAAGTCTATGAAACCGATGAAATCAATGCTTTTGCAAATGCGGATAAAGAAATCTGCGTTTATACGGGACTGTTAAAATTCGTAAGCAATGATGCGGAATTAGCAGGTGTAATCGCCCATGAAATCGGCCATATCGTAAACAATCACGTTGCAAAACAAAATGTAACCAATGCCGTTACATCAACTGCAATTAACACTGCAGCTATAATTAAGCCAAATGCGGCAATTAAAGCTGTTGCTAACACTGCAAACGATTTAACCATGCTTAAAATGTCCAGGGTAGAAGAATACGAAGCCGATATCACAGGCGTTGATTTGATGACAAAAGCAGGCTATAGCCCTCTTGCAATGGTGTCTGTATTGTTCAAAATCGGAGGAAGCTATAAAGATTTCACATCCACCCACCCTTCATCCGATAAAAGAACAATGTATATCTATGATTACATAACATATACATACCCTGCCAAAGCCAAAGCAGGCTATACAACGGATTCTTATAAGAAATTTATGGCATACGCAAAACCAATAGTTGATGCCAGAAACGCAGACCCTAAAAAACTTGCAGCATTTAATAAACAACAAGAAAAACTTAAACAAAAACGTCTTGCAAAGCTTGAAAAATATAAAACTGCAAAAGATTCAAACGGCTGGGATAAGTCATTTAACGCTCTAAGAGCACTTTCATATTAGAAGTTATTTTTTTATAAAGAAAAACCAATTGCTTTGAGCAGTTGGTTTTTTGCTTTATAATGATATTTGTAAATGTTAAATTATAAAGGAGAAAAATGACTTTATCCGAAAAAGAAAAGTGTGCAAAAGGAATGCTCTATGACGCTAATTATGATGAAGAAATGAAGCTTGAAAGAGCTAAGACAAAGCTTTTGTGCCAAAAATATAATAATATTCAATATGATGATTTTGAAAAAAGAAATGGAATAATAAAAAATTTGTTTAACAAAACCGGGAATAATTTCTTGATTGAGCCTTCTTTTTGGTGCGATTACGGATATAATATCGAAATCAGAGAAAACTTCTATTCTAATCATAATCTTGTGATTTTAGACTGCGCAAAAGTTACTTTTGGAAACAATGTCTTTATCGGCCCAAATTGTGCTTTTTATACAGCAGGGCATCCATTGGATATTGAAACAAGAAATAAAGGCTTGGAATACGCAAAACCAATTGAGGTTGGAAATAACGTGTGGTTTGGAGGAAATGTCGTAGTGCTGCCGGGGGTAACCATAGGCGATAATTGCACAATAGGGGCAGGAAGTGTGATTGTAAAAGATATTCCTGATAATTCTGTTGTGGTTGGAAACCCGGGTAAGGTTATAAAGAAGCTGGAAAATGCGTAGATATTGAGGGCGATTTTACATCACCATAGCATTTTAGTTCCAAACTGTCCGGATATTTGCTTTAATTTTATGGTTTCGTTTTTTTTATGTTCGTTTTTCTAATACGTCATGCTGAACTTGTTTCAGCATCTGAGGTGTTGGAAATATAATAATGGGTTTTATGCATTCCCATAGACCTCGTCAGACCCTGAAACGAGTTCGAAGGTGACGAGTTGTAAAATTATTTTAAACAATCGTCGTTATGGTATGAGTAAAACAATCCAAACTCTCTATGATGCAAGCTTATCAATCATATTATAATATCCGGACATAACTCCTTGTTTATGCTTACTTTCATATTCTTTAAGCTCGTCTTTGCTCATTTTCTTAGATGGCATACCGGATAAAACACGAGATGCCATATCAGTTAAAATTGTGCTCACCGCAACAATAATAGCAGAGCTCATCAGTGAACTGTTGTATTGTTTCTTGAATACATTATTCAAGCTTCCTGCAATAACAATTTGAACCGTCATTCTAAAGAACTTATTAATTCCTCTAAGCCTTGCATCTTTTTCGGCTTGCGATTTTGTAGAACCATTTCTGATAGAAGAATTAAATTCATCATTCATATTAAACCACATACCTGTTAAGGTACCTAATGTCTGAGCTAAAACTGCGATTTTTGAATTATCAAAAGAAGATGAAGTTACGTTATTGTTTGAGCACATAAGCATTTTATTAACGTAATTTCCAAATTCTTTATTCAATTTTGCTTCATCATTTTCATACTTCGCTTCAAATTCCATAAAGCGCTTGTAGAGGTTTTGGATGTTATAGATATCTTTTGTTTCAGATGGCGGTTTTGGAATTTTGCCCCCTTGTTTGATTATATGAGATTTTTTAATTGATTCTTCAAGCTTATGTACGATTTTGTATGGATACGATACAATTTCTTTAACAAATCTAAAGGGAGCAGTCTTAAGAGCCTTTAAGTCTTTTACTTTAACTTCCATACCAAATATTTTTGTGGTTTTATAGGCGGTTCCTAAGTTTACTTTTCCTGATTTATCTGCTTTCTTTGCAATTTCTAAAATATTATCACCTAATTGTTTATTTTTATTTGCCTTAAGAGCAATTCCCATTTTTATTAAATCATCAACAGAAGCAAATTTTTCTTCTATTATTTGAGGTCTTATTTTACTTTTATGGTTTTGTACCATTTGCGATATTTTTTCGCCGATTGCCGTATGGCCTTTTAAAAATCTCGAAGAATATCCGCCCAAAATACTCAAAGAGCAGAATAAAATGATATTTTTTATGCTTAAAAGGTGGTTTTTGGTTTTATTTTCTTTTGAACTATCATTTTCTTGTTTTTTATTTAAAATTTCTTCAATTTCGCCTGTTTTTGCACAATTTGCAAATTCGTCCAATGTAATATTTGAAAGTTTATTTTGTTTAGGTGCCTTCATTCTTGTAATTTTCATACCCGATGTGAGCCTTGAAATCACACGGGAAACAAGACCAATTCCGGCGCCTAATAGGGCCGGAGCCCAGGCACTTTTATTAATAGCTTTTGAAAAACAAGCAAATACTGCAAATTGAGTTATCGCTTCACAGATATTTTCTTTAATTTCCTGTCCTTGTTTCAGATGCTGCTCTTTAACTGCCTCTTTTTCAGTTTTTCCTTTTTTAATTGCCTTATTAAAAAAATCGTTTCCAAGGAAAAATGCAGCAGTAAAACCTGAAACAAGCCTTGTTACAAATCTTTCTTTTTTGGTATCATAATTTGCAACATCATCTGCCATTGTTTTATTAAGGTTTTTGTAGAATTTTTCCGTTACAGGGTCACAGATGCTTTTGCAGTAATTGTTGCATTCTCCTGTAGGATAATCTTTGAGCCCCTTTTCATCCATTACTTCTTTTACATATTTGAGGCTGTTTTCTTGTATTCCTTGGATGGTTTTGATTTTGTTATCAAGCTCGACAGCATCTCTATGGTTCTTTAAAAATTCACTGTTATTTAGGCTTGAATTTGGAAATTTCTTTGCAATAGAATCCACTATATCTATCGGCATAGAAAATAGGGATTTAACCACTCCGACGGCTTTTTTTGAAGCTGTATCATTCGGTATGTATTTTTGACCCTCTATAGATTGAACAAGATTTGGAGCTTTTTGTTCAACAGAATTTATTAATCTTTTTTCTAATTTATCTAGCGCACAATTGGCAAACCTTTTTGCTACAGTAAGGTCATCTATATTTGGAGCCTTGCCTTTAAAAGATATGCTGTTATTTAAGCTATTAAAATTTTGAATAGGGGTATTCATTTAAAACAATTGTTTCTTTTTTTTGAAAATATTTTCAGAAAAATAAAAACAAAACGTTCAAAAAAGTGCTTAAAAATCGTATATTTTTACGAAATATTAAAAAATATTATAATTTAATATATTTCCCAAGGGTCATTACCGTATGCGCGCATTTGAGCATAACTGTCGTAGTCTCCATAGAGTTTACTATTGTCAGATGCTTTGTTTTCTGTAGAATCCTCGCCTTTAAGGCTTTTATCCATGCTTTCGATTCTCATTGCAAGGTCTTCGGCATTATCTGTTGTACTTAAATCCTCAAGGGTTTTCCAACTATTTAATAAATTAATGTCAAATTCAACTTTTTTGTAGTCTTCGCTTCTCGTAAATTCATCGCTGAATCTGCCTTTGACGATACCGTCTTTATCGGTATAGACTTCTATATATTCGCATTCATCAATTTCTCTGAAATATCCGTCATAGCACCATTGTGTGGCATCATAATCATCCGTAAGCGCCTGTTTTACGACTTTTCTTGCATTATCGTCCATAAATTTCCCAAAGTTTATATTTCTTCTTTGGTTATAATTAAAGTTTGAAATACTGTTTATTCTCATTTTGCAACTACCTTTTCTAATTAATAAAATTTATTTTTTTGAAAAATATTAAAAGAAATTTACATTAACCTTGTATTTTTAATTATAGAAAATATTTAATCTGCAAGATTGTTTAAAAAATCTTCCATTATTCTTTCTTGTTCTCTTGCATAATCATAAGAATCATCAGACTTAGATTTATCTGCAGAATTCTCGCCTTTAAGTCTCTTATCTATACCTTCTATTGCAATTGCAAGACTTTCGGCATTATCAGTTGTCCTTAAATCTTCAAGAGTTTTGCGTCTGTTTAATGTATTAATACGATATTCAACTTTTTTGCTGTCTTCGCTTCTCGTAAATTCATCACTGAGTCTGCCTTTGACGATACCGTCTTTATCGGTATAGACTTCTATATATTCGCATTCATCAATTTCTCTGAAATATCCGTCATAGCACCATTGTGTGGCATCATAATCATCCGTAAGCGCCTGTTTTACGACTTTTCTTGCATTATAGTCCATGAACTTTCCAAAGTTGATATTTTTTCTTTGGTTATAATTAAAGCTTGATATACTATTTATTCTCAATTTTTCTACTCTTTTCTAAATATGATTATCCGTATTCGATGTGTGTAGATATAAAGCATCTGAAAAAAAATTTTTGCTATTTAATTTATGATTTTGCGTATACCCGTCACCTATGAACTTGTTTAAGAGTCTGACCAAGTTTGTAGTAATGCATAAAATACTCCAACACCTCAGATGCTGAAACGAGGTTGGCATGACGTATTCTGCATCCCATGAGTTTACATACTTACATCTTCCCGGATTGCCGCGTCGGGCAAAGCCCTCCTTGTAATGACATAACTGCACATTAATTTATACAACCCGTCACCCTATAAAATAAAAAAGCAGAAGCCAAAGACCTCTGCTTTTTTATAGTTTTATTTATCCAAATTATTTTGAAGATAATGCTCTTGGACCTGCATTTACGATTTCCGTCGGCATGTTTGGATATTTTTCGCTGAAATTATCAGCAAACATTTGAGCTAATTTGTTAGCTTGTTCGTCATAGGCATTCTTATCAGCCCACATACCGCGAGCATCAAGCATTTCATCAGGAACATTCGGACAAGATGTCGGATAGTCCACATTAAATACATCGTGGTGTTTGAATTCGATTGTATCAAACGAACCATTTAATGCTGCTGTAACCATTGCTCTTGTATAAGCAAGTTTCATACGTTTAGCACCTGATGAAGCGCTTCCGCCTGCCCAACCTGTATTTACAAGATATACCTTTGTTCCGTATTGGTCTAATTTATCGCCGAGCATTTTAGCGTAGACGCTTGCGTCCATTGGCATAAATGGTTCGCCGAATAATGTTGAAAATGTTGGTTGAGGTTCTGTAACGCCGCGTTCCGTTCCTGCTAATTTAGAAGTAAATCCTGTTACAAAGTGGTACATTGCAGCGTTTTTGTCTAATCTTGAAATAGGAGGTAAAACACCAAATGCATCAGCGGTTAAGAAAACAACAACTTTTGGAATACCGCCTTTACTTGGAATTTGAGCGTTATTGATATAATCGATAGGATAACCGACACGGGTATTTTCGGTTAATGAGCCATCTTCAAAATCAAATTCTCTTGTGTTTTCATCCATTACAACGTTTTCAACGAGTGATCCGAATTTAATTGCGTTATAGATATCAGGTTCATTTTCTTCAGTTAAGTGGATACATTTTGCGTAGCACCCACCTTCAAAGTTGAAGATACCATCAGGAGACCAGCCGTGTTCATCGTCACCGATTAATTTTCTGGAAGGGTCTGCTGATAATGTTGTTTTACCGGTTCCTGATAATCCAAAGAATACTGCAGTTTCGTTTGTTTCTGGGTCCATATTTGCGCTGCAGTGCATTGGAAGAACGTTTTTCTTTGTCATAACGTAGTTCATTGTAGCAAATACTGATTTTTTAATTTCGCCTGAGTATTGAGAACCTGCGATAATGATTGTTTTTGCTTCGTAGTCGATTGCGATACAAGCTTCTGAATTTGTTCCGTCTACTTCAGGGTTACATTTGAAGCCTGGTGCACAAATGATAGTATAATCAGCTTCACCGTAGCTTCTAAGTTCTTCTGCTGTTGGTCTGATTAGAAGTTGGTGAATGAATAAGTTTTGGCTTGCAAGTTCGTTGATTACTCTGAATTTTTGAGTATAAGCTTTATCTGCACCTGCAAAACCATCAAAAATAAAGATTTCTTTGCCGTTTAGGTATTCTATCATTTTTGATTTAATTGAATTGAAGCTTTCGCGGCTCATAGGACGGTTGACTTTGCCCCATGCGATATCATTATGAATGCCTTGAGTGTCTACGATAAATTTATCTTTAGGCGAGCGGCCTGTATATTTTCCTGTTGTAACAACAAGAGCGCCTGTATTAGACAATTTGCCTTCACCACGGCAAATTGCAGCTTCAGTTAATTGAGCAGGCGTTAAGTTGCGATATACTGCTTTCGGCGCAGTAATACCAAGGTTTTCAATACCAAATGTTTCCATCTTTTTTCTCCTTTTATATCACTAACTGATAAAAATCATTTAACACAATATATTATAAAACAAAATAATCTTTTTAAAAGCTTTTTAATATAAAAGGATATTTTTATTTATTTAAATGTTATACATTGCCGTTATAGCAAAGATATGCTCTTGCGGCACATTCAAAAGCAGTGTCTTCGTCTATGCCTAAATTTTTTGCATTATCAAAATACATCTGTGCATATATAAACGGCATTGTTTCATCTTTAAATTCTTTTATTTCACAATCTTTGCATCCCTTAGACGTTTCAGAACCTCTATCTTTAACTTTAGAAGTGAAATTTACAGGATTGTGCCTCGTTAAATTAATTTTGCTTATCATTTTTAACCTTTTTTAAAAAACACCTAACAACTAAATTTAGCTTATTTTACCACATAAAATGATTTTTGGCTACTATCTGATAAAATTTGTAAATACAACTTCTTCTTTTTTTGGAAGTTCAACTCCTGCCTTTTTTCCGGCCTCTATGCATTTTAGATAATATGCCATATTGCGGGCTAATATTCTCATATTTTGCATGCCTTCTAAATCCTGACGAACATCATCAGCACAGGAGCCATGGACCATATTCCAGTATCTGCCTGAAATAATTGGCATTTGGGTAATTGTAAAATACTTGTTTAATTCATCTAATGTAGCTGTAGTTCCGGCACGTCTGGCGCTTGCTACAGCGGCAGCCGGTTTGTGGATAAAAATTTCACTTCTTCCCGACATAGAAGCTGCAAAAAATGCCCGATTTAAAAATGCAGCGGCACCACCTGCAGCTGCTGCATAATAAACAGGAGAGCCAAAAACAAAAGCATCGAAATCTTTTGCATAATCAAGAAATTCATTAACTTTATCATCAATAACGCATTTTCCAAGCTTAGCGCACGCGCGGCATGCCATGCAAGGCATAACTCCTTTTGTTCCGATATGATAAATTTCACTTTGAATACCTTCTTCATTTAAAGTTTTTTGAATTTCAGTAAGTGCCGTATAAGTACAACCATCTTTATGAGGTGAACCGTTGAATAATAATACTTTCATATCTGCTCCTTTTCAAAATTAAAGTTTATCATATTCGCGTTTGATTTCTTGAATATCCTGCCACATCAGCCACTTGGGCGAGCCTTTTTCTCTGCTGTCGTTTCGAAGCAGATACGATGGGTGAAAAATTGGCATCATCTTGGAGCCATATGGACCATCGAACCATTTTCCTCTTGCTCTTGAAATTCCTCTTTCACTTGGCAGCATGGAATTTAGGGCAATATTTCCGCAGACCATAATTATTCTTGGCTTCAAAATCCTTATTTGTTCATCTAAATATTCCTTGCAGGCAAGTTTTTCTTCCGGCAATGGGTTTCTATTTTCAGGAGGGCGGCATTTTATGGTATTACATATATAGACATCTTTTTGTCTTGACAAGCCAACGGAAGCAAAAATTTTATCTAAAAGCTGACCTGCTCGGCCTACAAAAGGTTCTGCTTTTTGATCTTCCCAAAAGCCGGGGGCTTCGCCTATAAGCATCAGCTTAGAATTTTTGATGCCTCCTGAAAAAACTACATTGGTTCTGCTTTGGCTAAGAGCGCACTTTTTGCAGGCTAAGCACTTTTCTTTTACTTTTTCTAAATCTTCAAACATAAAGAAATTATACAATAAACTATATTAATTTTGAAAATCAGCTATGGTCATGGTAATATCAACCTATGAAAAAATTAATTTCACTATTTATCATATTTCAAGCGCTTTCTTTCGCCCATGCCACTGAATGCAGTGACTATCTTAAAGATATGTACAGCAAAAAGAAAGAAAAAATTGAGCTTAAATTTAAAGACGAATATGTTGATAAATATGAAAAAGGTACAAACGATAATATGATACCGGCTATTGTCCATGGAACAGGCTATATGAAGCTTCAAGACTATGGAAATAATATTCCTGTTTTTTATATATGTATGATGAAAAACAACGGCAAAGTCAACTGGGGCTACGTAATTCTTCATTAACGTCAAGAAACAAATCGGGTTTAAAAATAAACATATGAAAAGAATTGCAGTATTTGCGCATTATGATAAGAACAACATAATTGAAAATTATGTTGTATATTATTTAAAAGAGCTCAAAAAGGTAGCTGATAGTATAGTTTTTGTTTCGGATTGTAGTTTGGAAAATGATGAAATAAAAAAAATTTCAGATATTACATCTTATAATATATGCAAAAAGCATGGCGAATACGACTTTGGCTCATATAAAAAAGGGTTTTTATATTTAAGAGAAAATGACCTTTTAAAAGATTATGATGAAGTAGTTTTTGCAAACGATTCCTGTTATGCGCCGATATTTCCGTTTAAAAAAGTATTTGATAAAATGGAAAATTCTAATTGTGATTTTTGGGGAATGAATTGCAATAACATAGATGTTTCTTATCATATACAAAGCTTCTTTCTTGTTTTTAGAAAGAAGGTATTTTTATCCGAGGCTTTTAATAATTTTGTAGATACAATTACAAAAAAAGAAACTAAAGACAAAATCATTGAAGACTATGAAATAGGTTTATCCAAGCTTCTTATGAAGCTTGATTTTAAATCGGATTGTTATATAAAAGAACCGATAGATAGAGTCCTTACTTATAATGTCTTTAAACAAAATAACCCTTTGATTAAAACCTGCGCTGTTGATGGCGCTTATAATTTTTTTGTAAATATTGCAATAAAAAATACCAATTACCCGAAAGATTTAATTTTTGAGGCAAAAAGATATAAGCAAACTAAAAAACAGTTTTCAAAAAACTTTGATATTCTAAAAAAGCTCATAATAAGATTGCATCTGAATAAAAAAGAACTATATATATTTAACAAAAAAATCAACTTTTAATTTTTAATAAAAGCAATTTGGCATGTGTTTATTTTTTGTTTTTTCTCGTAATTTTGATACCAAAAATATGGATAATTTTTTTGTCAGTACCTATTTTTTTCTTAATTGAAAAAATTTTCTCTAAAAAACTAAATTTCTGCATATACTGTTTTTTTGTAAGTTCGGCCATTTCTTGAACAGGAAATAATTCATATTTATTTTTGACTGAATTTTGGTTTGTATCTGCCCTAAAGTCTCCATTTAAACTATCTTCTATTGCGTTAAGCCACATTTTATTTATTTCTTTTTCATTATATTTTTGAACTTCTTTAATTGTGTTTTGGCTGAATTCTTTTCTTGTTTCTTTGTTTGTTATTAATTTTTCGATTTTTAATGCAAAATCTTTGTAATCTCTTTGAGCAAGCAAGCCGTTATAATTATCTATAATAAGCTCATTTACGCCCGAACACCCACACAACCCAAGGCAGGGCAATCCCACGCTTTGCGCTTCTATAAGCCCCATAGGAAAACCTTCAAAGAAGGATGGAAACACACAAAAATCATATTTTAGAAAATTTTCAATCGGTGCTTTTGTTATGCCTTTAAAATGAATTTGCTTGTCTAGCTTCAATTTTTTTGTAAGGTTAATAAGTTCATCTAAATAATCTTGTTTGCCCTGCCCCCAAATATCTATAGACCAGTCTTTATATTTAGAAGCAATTATATTGAATGAATTTATTAAAAATTCCAATCCTTTGCAGTTATCTATTCTTGATAAATATACTATTTTTTTGTGCTCAATTTCATTATCTATAAACTTTTTTTGATTTTTAGCAAAATTTGGAATGCAGATAGAATTATCTTTCATATACTTTGGAAGCAGGTTTTTATAGCTATCAAATAAAACCTGGGCTTTGGTATTTTTATAATACGGTTTTAGATTTTCTTCCATTTTATTATCACAAGCAAAATAAAAATCGGGTCTTGAGCGAAACATTAATATTCTTGGGATTTTATCAAAATCCTTTTTTAATTTTGATTTATTATAGAGGCTTGGGAAAAAATACACCAGCATATCGGGGTTTTCATCTTTAATTAAGGCATTAATTGATTTACTGAAAGATTTAAAATGTTTGCCATAGTATTTAAGATTTATAAATTTAATACCCTCTCTAAGTCCAAAGGGTCTTTGGTTTGAATTCGCCTCGCATATTGCATAAACATCATAATTATTTTCAAAAAGCAGTTTACAGAAATTATTGAATGAAGTAATTGCTCCTCCAATGGTATCAACTATATCAGACTGACTGATTACAAATATTTTTTTTCGAAAACAAATTTTTTTTATTTCCATAATATCAAAATTCTTCCAACTGAAATTCTACCATAAACTGCAAAATGAATTCAAAGTTTTATATAAAAATAAATTAATTATGATATTATAAAGATTATGAAAGAAATGAAACTTGGAATATCCTATAATTTGTTTGATGGCGAAGAACTTTTGGAATCTTCTATTCGAGCCATTCGAAGTGAAGCATTTTATGTAAGTGTTGTTTATCAAACAAAATCATATTATGGCAATTTGGCAGATAATAATATTGAAAACTATCTTAAATCTTTAATTGAAAAAGGGCTTATTGATGAGATATATCATTATGACAAAGGCTTTAGTCATAAAGACAAACACCATTTTGAAATACAAAAAAGAAATATAGGTCTTGAAATTTCTAAAAAAGCAGGCTGCAGCCATTATTTGAGTATGGATGTAGATGAATTTTATGATGCAAAACAACTTAAAAAGGCAAAAGAATATATCCTTAGAAAAAACATAAAAACAAGTGCTGTTTCTATTGTCGAATACTTAAAAGAGCCCATTTATAAACTTGTAAACAGCTACACATATACACCCGATGTGCCATATAATTTTTATGTTCCTTTTATTATGAAAATACATAAAATCAGTTTTAAAAATCAAAAACACAATAAAAAATGGTACCCATGCGTGGTTGATCCGACAAGAGCATTAAATAACAGAGAAAAATTTTATCTTTTTTCTGTTCAAGATATTGTTATGCATCATATGTCAACGATTAGAAACGATTTAAATAAAAAATATAATAATTCAAATTTCAACCTTGGAGATGATAAAGTCTTAAATAAAATTCGAAAACTTCAAGATAGTATTTTAAATTGGACATTTGAAGAAAATCAAATCAGCGAAAAATATTCAATATTTGAAAACAAGCTTGTCGAAAAAACCGAAAATCATTTTAATATAAATCTAAAAAACAAATAAATCTTTAACTTCAATATTAAAATATTTGGCAATTAGAGCAATTTTATCAAGCGTTATATTTATTTTACCTTTTTCAAGTTTTGAAATATAGGAATTATCAAAACCCAATTCTAAAGACAACTCCTCTCTTCTAAGGTGCTTTTCTTTTCTTAGTTTAGTAATGTTTTTTGCAAAAATTTCTCTAATTTTTGGACTCATATTCCAATTATGAAATATATGTGCTATAATTTACAGGAATGTCAGTCCAATTTTTTCGGACAATATATTTAATCAACACAAAATAACACTAATTTAAGGAACGAACTTATGAAAAACAAAGCTTTTTTAAAAAAGCATGCTTTGCATCTTGAAAATGCAAAGTGCGCATTTTCTCTAGTCGAGCTTTTGGTAAGCTTGATTATAATATCTCTTTTAATTGGAGCATTTGCTCCGATTATCACAAAGAAATTAAAAGCATCGGATGTCACAGTCGGAAGCTTTTCAAGTAAAAAAGAAGAAACTGAACCGGCTTCAAGACCGCCGGCAAAAGAAGACTGCGATAAATTAAATGCCGTATTTATTCCTGCGTCTATGAATGATGGAGTTAAAAATATTTGTGTTACAAAGTTTAATATAGGAGATGATCCGAATTATTCAAAAGATAAAATAGCAACAGATACAAGCATAACTTTTGTACCTGCAGGTACGACCTGTTCTGATAATCTATGTTGCTGGTATGGAAATACCGCTATTCAAAATACATGTACAAATGTTGGAGGAGTTTATTCAGGATGCAATAGGACGGTTTGCAAATGGTGGGCTGCAAACAAAGCCTGTGCTTTTTACGCTCCAAACGGAACTAAAGCAGGAGATTGGAAGCTGCCTGATAATTCCGCTTCAATGGCTAATTGGTATCCAACGTATTCTACGGCAAGTACCGGTCTTATGCTTTGCGATCTTCAAGCGTCAGGTAGTTCCGCTTCTTTGTGTGCTAATGCAGGTAACTGTCCCGGTTCTCATACTAATTACTGTAATTCATACCATGTATGGGCTCGAAGCGATAGCGGCAGTAACGCTCAAAACAGGCACTTGCATAGTGGTGTTTGGTATGATAATTCACACGATAAGGCGCACGCCTTTAGTGCAAGATGCATATTAGATACGGTTGCAAATGATTTTGGAAAAGAAGAGGAAAAAGACCCCGCTCCAAAATCACAGGAAGACTGCGACAAAATCGCACCGCACACTACGTTTATAGATAAAAAATACAATGACGGATTTCACAATGTCTGTGTAACTAAATACAATGTCGGAGATTCAGGCGGCCCTTCTTTGGGACCAAATGTTATTCAAGGCGGAAACGGGAAATGTGCAAATGGTTACTGTTGTTGGCAAAATATAACAACATCAAGCTTATGCGGAGGAAAAAATTCAGACAGTGTATATAGCGGGTGTAATAGGGCAGTATGTCAATGGAAAGCAGGAAAAATAAGCTGCCAAAACTGGGCGCCAAACGGAAAATATAAAGGCTATTGGAGACTTCCGACTAAAGAAGAGGCCGACGGATGGGCAATAACTATGAATTCATATGATGCAAAGGGAATACCGATGCTTTCAAGCGCTATGGGTTCAAAAGGATTGCAGTTTTGTATTTATTCGGAAGCAACGGTAAATGATGAAATATATTGTTTATATAATAGCAGCGCTTGTGCAGGAGCAGAACCGGAAGGTATAAGAGCCAACTATTGCACACCATCAAGTATGTTTACATCAACATTTCATAATGAAGGCAGTGTCTATAGTTTAGGGTTTTTATACAAAAAGACAGAAGTAGGAAATGATTCTGAACCTAATACCGCCCGCTCTGTCCGCTGTGTATATGATGGCTATGACCATAGCGAAGAGTAGGTTTTGATTTCATATTTAATTGTGTTAGATGAGGCTTGTGACAATTCAAGCCTCTTTTTTTGGATTGCAACGAGTTTTTAAAAAATTCTCGCAATGATGATTGTTCACATTTTAGCGCACATTTGTCATTGCGAACGGAGTGAAGCAATCCAGTTCCCAGATGTCTGTATACATACCTTAATGTACTGGATTGCCACGCAGCAAAGCTGCTCGCAATGACATAGCTACGCATTAATTTAAACATACGTCACTGCAAGAGAACGTAAGTGACCGTGGCAGTCCAGTTCCGTGGTAATAGTATACCAACATCTTATTGGACTATCATGACCTTCTCTTTAACTAACAATTTTAATTTATTTTGTGTTTTAATTAATATATGGAGCTTGATTCTATAAAACCAAACTATCTAATGCAAAATAATCCACTATCAAAACCTAATCTGGAAGATGTGGATAAAAAAGCGCCGAATACCAATAACAAAGAGGGGAATAGGAAAATTGTGGCAGTATCACTTGCAGGATTAAGTTTGCTTGCAATTTCCATTATGGCAGCTGTCAAATTAAACAGTAATAAAGCTATAGATAATGCCAAAAATATTTTTGATAAAGCAACGGACAATCTTGATGCAACAGTACAGAAATATTTAGATACTCTTAAAATTTCTTGCGAAAATTCAAGCAATGAAGAGGCAGCAAGAAAACTTGCAAAGGCAAGTGGGAATATGCTGTATAATACACAAAGGATGTTTTATGTGCTTAATTCAGAAAAACCAAGACCACTGCGTCTTGAAATAGATCCAAAAAAATACTTCAAACAGGCAAACTTGGATATTATTGATGGCAAAATAGTGCAGGAAGTTAAAATTGACTATTCACATTTAAATGAAGAAAAAACAAGAATAGATGGAATTATAGGGCAATGGAAGGATTTTTATAATAATTTTGTACAAAATAAAAATAAGAATGAAACAACAGCAAAAGAAGCAGTTGATGCATTCTTGTCCAAACATAAAATACAAAAAATAGAAGATAGAGAAATTAATTCACGGTTATCTCAAGCACAAAGATTGCAAAACAGAAGAAAAGATGATTTAAATTTGCTTAATGCAGCATATGACAACTATGCGCAAATAGCAAAGAAGTATGGCAGCGACATTGAAACTGCTGTAAATAAGCAGGTAGACGAAGAAGGCAAGGCGCTAATTAGAGAGCTTGTAAATAATATAGAAACAGCAGATGATAGCAGACATTTAAAATTCGTTTATTATGATGATCCAAATCTCGATATAAAAGAGAAAGTGCTATTTGTAGAAACAAACGGAGGTATTGAAATACCCGGTATCTTTGTAACAGAACATAAAAAAAGGGGGGGGGAGTAGGCTACAAATTATTCGACGATTTTCAGGGTACTATTAGCAAAATCTTAAAATTCACTTTGTTGAATAAGAGATAAATTTGGCTACAGTTTTTTGTACTTGTTTTCCTGCTTTATTGTTCTGGATTGCCACGAGGCAATTTTTTGCCTCTCGCAATGACGGTGCTGCACTTTAATTTATACATACGTCACTGCAAGAGAACGTAAGTGACCATGGCAGTCCAGTTCCGTCGTGTCCATATGCCTACATCTTCCCGAATTGTCATGGCATATTAAAATATACCTCGCAATGACGATAATTATAATAAGATATAATAAACCAAGAAATAATTTGGGTCCGGTGACTCTGCCGAAAAAAAGTTGCCTTGAATGGCAAGTTTTTTGAGAGGGCATAAGCGAAGCGATTGCTCCCGACGGACCTCTTTGCTTTTCATTCACAAACCAAGAAATAATTTGGGTCCGGTGGGACTCGAACCCACGACCAAGTGATTAAGAGTCACCTGCTCTACCAACTGAGCTACAAACCCAAAATTATATCTATAATATAAAATAATCACATACAAAAATCAACCAAATTACGCCCTAATTTTAAAATATTGTTCAGCCAAGATATTTATACTATAATCATTATATGGACAAAAACTACCTTCCTTTATTTAGAAAATACCGCCCGCAGTCTTTTAAAGATGTCGTCGGTCAAGAAAATTTAGTTAAGGCGCTGACTAACGCTATTCAGCTAGATAGAATTGCAAATGCTTATCTTTTCTGCGGCCCGAGAGGAACAGGTAAAACAAGCTGCGCCAGAATATTTGCTAAATCCCTAAATTGCACCGAAGGTCCAACCGTTGAACCCTGCCAAAAATGCCCAAGCTGCATTGATATTACAAACGCCAACGGTCTTGATGTTATTGAAATTGACGCTGCAAGTAACCGCGGGATACAAGATGCCAAAGAACTTATAAACAAGGTTCAATACGCTCCAATAAACGGTAAATACAAAATTTTCATCATAGATGAAGTCCATATGCTATCTAATGATGCTTTTAACGCTCTTTTAAAAACCTTTGAAGAGCCTCCTAAAAATGTTATTTTTATTCTTGCTACAACAGAGCCGCATAAGGTATTAGAAACCATTGTTTCAAGATGCCAAAGGTTTGATTTAAGAAGAATTACAACAGACGATATTATAACAAGACTGAGAGAAATTTCCGACCTTGAAAATATCAAAATCACAGATGATGCCTTATTTACAATAGCCAAAAACGTTTCAGGGGGGCTTCGCGATTCTTTAGCCCTATTGGATCAGGTGAGTATTTTAGGTGTAAAAGAAGAAATCACAAGCAACCTTATAAATGAGCTTTTGGGGAAAATCAATTTTGATACTCTGCTTAATTTGCTCAATAACATATATAGCCAAGATATCGAAAAAACAATAAAAGATATTGATGAAATCTATTCAAAAGGAAATGAGCCAAGAAATTTAGCTGAAAATTTCCTTGAATTTTTAAGACACAGTATTGTTGTTTTAAGTGCAGCCGATACATCTGAAATTTCAAATTTTACAACTTTGATTAAGGATAATATTAAAAAAATCAAAGCCAAAAATTTTGATAAAGACAAAGTCATAAAGATTTTAAATATAATGGTTGAATATTATAAAGAAATCAAAGTTTCGACTAGTCCTTATCTTTGGATGGAATTGGCAAGTATTGCCTGCTGTAAGTTAGATTTGGCTGCTGTAGAAATTAGCCAAAACAAAATTCAAGTTCAAAATACTTCTAATATAGCTAGTAGGGTTGATATTGTTAAACCTGAAATAAAACCACAACCAATACCTGCTTCTAAAGCCGAGGATGTTCCAAAAATTCAACAACAAGAAAAACCTGTAGCACAAGCTCAAACCGCATCTGAAACCATAAAAGAACCAAAGCCCGCGGAAAATCCCGCTCCTGCTTCTATTTCAGGCAACGTCGATAGCGCTGAAATTTGGCTTAATATAACAGATAAAATTCAATCCCTTCCTGCACGCGCTTTTTATACAGGTGTTGCAAAATTAATCGGAATTTCAAACAACACAATAAAGCTCGGATTTCTCCACGAAAACGCTCTTGCCCAAGCAAAAAGCGAAGCTAAAATGAGCCAATTAAATCAGGCAATTCAAACAGTTTCTCCTAATCTTGAAGTTGCTTTTCAAAAAATTACACCTGATACAAAAGTAATTGAAATTAAACATCCAAAACCGGCTTTTCAGGCTCCGCCTGCTTTTCAAGCACAATATCAAAACCAAAGCAAGCTAAAACCAAAAGAGCCGGCTAAAACTGAAAGTAATAGTGAACAAGGCGAACAAGAAACCGACGAACCAAAAAAACCGGAAAAAAAACACTATAGCGAAGAAGTCCAAAGCATGGTTGAACAATTTGCAGGAAAAATCATAGAAGATTAAATTAAGTGTACTTCTTGCAATAAATCTGTTTTTAGTGTATTATAGACCTATGAGAACATTCGCAGAAACAAAAACCCACGAAGTCACAGTGGACGTTGTTATTTTAACTATTCATAACAACAAATTAAAAGTGTTATTGGTAAAACGTGCAAATGAGCCTTTTAAAGGCAAGTGGTCAATCCCCGGGGGATTTATCAGATTGTCTGAAAATATAGATGATGCGGCTTTGCGTGTCTTAAAAGAAAAAACAACTGTTTCAAATATCTATCTGGAGCAGCTCTATACATTCGGTGATCCGCTTCGTTATCCAAACGCCCGTGTCATTACCTGTGCTTATTTTGCGCTTTTAAGAGCGGAAGATATCAAGCTTGACCCTAAAAATGTTGCAGGTGTAGCTGATGTTCAATGGCATGAAGTTGAAAAATTGCCTCCTTTAGCATTCGACCACAAAGAAATTATCGAATATTCTCTTAAAAGAACAAGAGAAAGGTTGGAACTTTGCCCGATTGCCTTCCAACTTCTTCCAAAGAAATTTACTCTAACCGAACTTCAAAAATCTTATGAATTAATCTTAAAAAAGAATTTAGATAAAAGAAATTTCAGAAAAAAAATGTTATCTTCAAACATTCTTGTTGAAACAAACGAATATTCAAAATCCGTTTCAAAGCGCCCTGCAGCCTTGTATTCCTTTGATAATATCACATTGAATTCTAAAAGGGGTCATTTCTTTTCATAAGCTATGGCAAAAGTTATTTTAGTCGGATATGGAAAAATGCTCTATTCTTTAATAAAAGGAATAGATAGAAAACACCATGAAATTCTTGGTGTTTTAAGGGTTGATAGAGTTCAATACAGCAATTTTCACTTGTTTTTTAAAGATATTTTTAACCCTTCAAGAGACTATACAATAATAAAATATGAAAAATTAAAAGATATCAAAGCAGATAGTGTCAATTCAAAAGCTTTTTTAAAGGCAGTTCAAAAATTGAAGCCTGATATGATAATTGTTGGCTCCTGGGGAGAAAAATTCGGCAAAGATATCTTAAAAACTGTTCCTTGTATTAATTTTCATCCTGCACTTTTGCCTAAAAATCGAGGCGCAAACCCTTATTTTTGGTCAATTTATCTAAATCAAAGTGTCACAGGGCTTACTATTCATTTTATGGATGAAAAATTTGACACAGGAAAAATCATTCTCCAGGAAGCAATCACAATAGATGAAAACGAAACAGGCGCAAGCCTTAAAAATAAAACAACAAATTTAGCCAAAGTAATGGTCAATGATTTGCTTGATTTATTCGATAAAAAACAGCTGCAGCCAATAGAGCAGGATAATTCTTTTGCAAGCTACGAGCATCAGCTAACGCAAAAAGAAATGACTCTTGATTTAAATCAATCTAAAGGCGATGTCTGGCGCCATTTAAGAGCGCTTTACCCCTGGGCAAAGCCGATTGTAAAAACAAAAAAAGGCACCATAAGATTTTCAAAATCCCTAATGCTTCCTTTGTCTCCTTGTCAAAACCAAGATATAGGAGATATCATAGAAGATAACAAGGATTTTTTGGTTGTTAAAGGAAGCGATTTTTTGTTGAAGATTTTTAAATAAGTTGTTTTTTGTCACTGTGTGTAAGTGAAGTAGTTTGGTTCCTATATGCTTAGCAACTTAACTTTAATTTCCCAAATTGCCATGCGCAAATTTATTTAAATTACGCTCGCAATGACGTATTTTAAATATCAATTCATACAACCGTCACCCTAGACTCGTTTCAGGGTCTCATTAAGTATAGTAAAATATAAAATTTATCATTGCATTCCAACACCTCAGATGCTGAAACAAGTTCACTTTGGCATATTGTATGCATTATTGTTTCCATTCGTCACTGCAAACCGAGTGAAGCAATTCATCTCCATAGTGTATATACCTGTATCTTTCTTGATTGCCGTGAGGCAATTCTTGCCTCTTGCAATAACATAGCAATTTTTAAAATTTTTTAAAGATAATCATATAGTCATTTTTATGTTATAATTCACATATTCAATTACACTCGGGCTTTATAAGGACATAAAGATGAGAATAGTAGCAAAAAATCTTGTTAAAATATATGGGGATAGATCTGTCGTCAATGACGTTTCTTTTGATGTTAATAAAGGCGAAGTAGTAGGGCTTTTAGGCCCAAACGGTGCAGGTAAAACCACAACATTTTATATGGTGGTGGGTCTTGTTAGAGCAAATTTTGGCGAAGTATTGCTTGAAGATGACAATGGTGAAATCACAGATATAACAAAACTTCCAATGAATGAAAGAGCAAAACTTGGAATAGGCTACCTTCCACAAGAAACCTCAATATTTAGAAAACTCAGCGTAGAAGATAACCTAAGACTTGTTTTAGAAATGAATGACAAATTGAACGATAGGCAAAAAGAAGACCTGCTTGAAAATCTTCTTGATGAATTTGGTGTTCAAAAGCTAAGAGAAGCTTCAGCTGTGGCTCTATCAGGAGGTGAAAGAAGAAGGGTAGAAATTGCAAGAGCACTAGCTGCAACTCCTTCTTTTATATTACTTGATGAGCCTTTTACAGGAATTGATCCTATTGCAATAGGTGAAATCAAAGAAAATATCTATAAACTTGCAAAAGAAAAAAACATAGGAATTCTAATTACTGACCACAACCCGAAAGCAACATTATCTATTACCGATAGAGCTAATGTTATTTTCGATGGTAAAATCAAAATCTCAGGTAAAAGCAAAGATGTTGCAGTGGATCCTGTTGCAAAAGAATTTTATTTAGGAAAAGATTTCGTATTATAAAAATCAATTAGAAATTAACGGGAAATTAAGGTGGCAAATATATTTAAAAAAAATATAAATTTTAAAATCTCCATTCTTGATAAATTTATCTTATCTCAAGTAATAGGGGCTACTTTTGTTTGTTTGATTTTATTTATAATTGTTTGGATTGCACCTGAAACTCTTCCTAAAATAGTTAAAAAAATGCTTCAAGACCACATAGGCTGTTATATGGCAGCTAAGCTTCTTATACTTGAAATTCCAAAGGTTTTGGCTAAAGCAATTCCTGTCGGGATTTTACTTGGTTCTATTTTTACATTCGACAGACTCTGCAAAAACAGCGAACTGTCTATTTTAAGAGGAATAGGGCTTTCGTTTAACCGAATAATGCTTCCTGTGGTAATTTTCGGGGTAATATTATCCATTTTTTGCTATATAGTAAATGATAAACTTGTCCCCAATGCAAGCAACAAACTGGGTGAATCCAAAGGCGGAGGCAGCCATTTTGTCTATATCGTTGAAAACCCCGATAAAACTCCAAAGCAAAACATAATTGTATCAAATTTCACTCCTGATAGAATTTATGAAATTACTGTCATGAATTTTTCAAAAGAAAAATACGACGATGCTACAACATTTGAAAGTATTGTTTTTGCACCCTATGCTGATGTTAAAGATGGCTGTTGGAGGCTTTCCAATGCTTTAATTTATGAAATTGATGAAGACGGTATCTATACAAATGTTGAAAAAAGGGCAACTTACGATATTTTAAATGATAAAAATACGCCCAACCTTGCAAAAGAAGTATTTGATTTGATGCTCAATACCACAAGAAAAGAAAGAGTCTTTACAAACAGGCAAATTTCAAAATATTCAAAACTGCTTAAAAAAGCAAATTTCTCCGATGAATACAGATACTTTAAAACCAAATTATATCAAAGATACCTGCATCCTCTAACTTGCATTTTATTTGCAATAATCGGTTGTCTGTTGGGCTTTGCCCCTCCAAGGTCTCAAAGGCTTGTGGGCTTTACTGTTGCAGTTGGTATGATTTTTGGATATTATATAACGCTGCCGTTTTTTGATACACTTGCGCAAAAAGGAATTGTACCCCCTATTGTTGCAGCAGGATTCCCTATCGCACTATTTATAATCAGTATTTTTATAATTAAAAAAGTAAAGGATTTATAATGAAAAAACTATTTTTAACTGTCTTGGTATTTGGATTTTGTTTGGGATTATTAAATAATCAGGTCTTTGCAAAAGAAAAAATTGAAACTATCCACGATGTTGCAGGGATTTATATTTTTAAAATAAATACTAAAAAATACGGCTCTAAAATCAAACCTTATATGCCAATAAAAGTTGAAACACCTCTTAAAGCATTCAACAATAACCCATATGATCTTGTAGTGAATGCAAGTTTCTTTGATGTAAAAACAGGAAAAAGTGTTTCCGATGTTACAATCGACTATAAAGAACTATGCAACATAGATAATGATACAGCCCTTGTTGAGCAATTGAAAAAACAAGGCAGATATGAAAAAGTTAAAAACAGAGCAGAATTTAGAATTTTAGAAAATAAAAGAGGCAAATTAAAATTCGATATCGCTCTTAAAGACGGAAAAATCAAAAAAGGATACAAAATCAAACACTCTCTTCAAGCAGGGCCTATAATATATCCTGATATGGATTTAGTTAAAGAAGGTTTTGTAACATATTGTGATGATACAGTCCAATCGCAGGCAGTCGACATTTTAAAAAGAAGAGAACGCACGATGATTGGATTGAAAGGCAAATACTTGTATATAGTTCTATTTACAAAAGACCACAAAGTAGATGCCAACGAAATGAGAGATTTTGCAAAAGATGAACTTCATCTTAAAAAAGCTATGGCATTTGATGGTGGCCTATCTACCGCAATTACCACAAGAAATCTTTCAATAGGCTCATTTGGGCAATATCAAAGAAAAGTTAAGTCGTTTCTCGTAATTGAAAAATAATAAATTAAAAAGGGAAATAAAATGAAAAAACGTATAATTATATTTGCAGGTTTTATACTAATCGGCTTTATAATAGGGCTTGGAATTAATCTTTTTTCAAATTATAAAAAAGAAAAAGAAGCCAAAATTTCAGCTCAAATCCAAAAAGATACATCAGCATTCATTACAAGAGCGCAGGATGAATTTAATAGCACAAATTTAAAAGCATCCGATATCTCAAGAAGAATTGTCGAAGACTTTAACAGCAATATAAAAAACCCGTATGATAAAAAACTTCAAGCCTATACATTTGATAAAAATTGTGCATCGTGCAGTAACGTTGAAGCTTTCGATAGCGAAAATACAATTATAATTACGACATACAATAGCAAAGGAAAGCTTGAAGCAAGGACAATTATCAAACCAACTTCCTTTGTAACATATAGCAAATAATAATTAAATTATTGTCTTTTTAGTGCCGCTTCAAGGGTTTTTATTTTATTTTCAAGCGTCTTAATTTTCAAAGACGAATCGTCCATTCCGATTGATTTTTTTTCATATTGGCATTTTAAAGCTTTGATTTCTTTTTTTTGTTTTGCTACAACAAACAGAAATCCAATTGCGCAAACTATAACACCTGCTAATAGATAATAAATATTTACTAAATCAATTTGCATACATTCTTGCTCCTTAAAAATTTCAAAACTTTTACAAAATCATCGCTGAAGTCTTTTTCTTCAAGCTTAAATTCCATTTTCTCATTTGTTTTTGGATGATTAAAACAAATATAATAGCTTTGAAGCAACTGCTCAGTGGTTTTTAGATTTTTGTATTCTTTTTTCAAAAAACCTTTTGCCCCATACAATGTGTCTCCCCAAACCGGATGATTGATGGATGCTAAATGCACTCTTATTTGATGAGTTCTTCCTGTTTTTAAATCTAATTCGACAAGAGCTGCACTATCAAATTTTTCAACAACTTTAAAATCCGTAATCGCCTCTAATCCCTGACTGTCCTGAGCTATTTCCATTCTGACATTATCTGCCATATAATGCACAACAGGTTTATTTATTGTTCCTTTATCAAGCTCAAAATTTCCAAGCGCAAGAGCTAAATATTTTCTTTTTGCTGTTTTTTGCTTAATTTGTTCGGCTAAACTTAAATGAGCATCGTTATTTTTTGCTGCAATAATAAGCCCTGCGGTATTTTTGTCGAGCCTGTGGACGATTCCCGGTCTTTGAATGTCAATATCGGATAAATGTCCCTTGGTGTGGTATAAAAGAGCATTTGCAAGTGTATTTGTTCGTTCAAATTTGGTTGGGTGCGTAAGCATCTGTTTTGGCTTATTAATTACAATAACATCATCATCTTCATATATGATATCAAGCTTGATATCACAAGGCTCAAGGGGCTGATTTTCAAGATTTTCTAAAAATTCCTGAATTTTTTTTTCATCATATTCAACAACATCATCTTTTTTTAATTTATAAGAAGGCTTTAAAATAAGACTGTTTACCAAAACGAGACCATTTTCAATAATTTTGCTTGAAGCACTTCTTGAAAGGTTAATTTTATTAGATATATATAAGTCAAGCCTTTCCATTATTGTCTCCCGTTGTTTTTAATAAATAAACAATATATATAAAAATTGAGGTGCAAATCATAACATCAAAAGCATTAAAAATTGCAAAATTAATAAAATTTAGCCTGATGTAATCTACAACATAGCCTTTCGTAAGCCTTTCTATCATATTGCCTAAGGTTCCTGCCGAAAAAAGAGTCAGAATTATAAGAGGCAGTTTTTTTTGAAATGATATATTTTTATAGATATAATATCCGATGAAAATGACTGCCACAAGCCCAAGCAGAGCAAGGGCAAAGGTATAATTTTCAAATGTTGAAAATGCGCTTCCCGTGTTTTTCATATGATATATCGAAAAAATCGGGTTTTTATAGCCAATAAGCTTAAAACTAAGATTTCTTAATTGATTTCCAAAATCAAGCAGAATTAAATTTAAAAAAACATAAAACAAAAAAGACTTATAATGTTTATTATAATTGGGCATTATTGGCTTTTTCCATATTTATTCTTTTTACAATATACGCCATACCAAGCATTTCAATTCTTGCTTTTGTTTTTTCTTCATTAACAGAAACTTTTGTAAAACCAACTGACGCGGTTGCATATTCATTTAAGTTTTTATCATTTGCTTTTACATATCTTTCAAGAGGACCTTCAACAGGAATTTTTCTGTATTTTTCCTTTGATTCAACAGGGGGATATTTGATCTCTTCTCTCGAAAGGCTTGCAAGAGCGACAATATCTTCGGGTTTATCTATGGTAAGTGCTATATCGTATTGTTTGCCGTTTTGTACAAAAACCGGGGTTTTAAAATCCATTTTAATTTTTCTTGCAACCCCATACTTCAAAGAAGTCTGCTCCATCATTGTGGTATCAGAAATAATCTTGAAGCTGCCATTTGGCATTTTTCTAAGATATACAACAAAACTGCTTGAACCATCAAGTACTCCCATTTTTTCTTTTTTGAGTCTTTTTGCAAGACTTTTTTTCACATTAGAATCAATGCTGGGATATACTTTTGCTTTTGAAACATCTGTTATTTGGACAACAACAACATCGTCATATATAGAAATATCATTTATTTTGGATTTATATTTCATATCGGGAAATGCTTGCCTTGTTTTTTTAATCATAGATAAAATATCGTTTGAGCTGAAGCCATCCGAGCTTTTATACTGGTCATCAAAAAAATCTTTCACTTTTTCAAGCTCATATTTTTGAACAGCCTTATCGTAATTTTTCATAAAGAAATAGGCATCTTTTTTTTCGCTATTTAACATATACTCAAGCGTACCCGCGTTTGCAGTAAAACTTAAAAGGCTTATAACTAAAAATAATTTCAATGGTTTTAAAATTTTCATAGGTTTATTCATCTTTCTTAAATAACAAGTAATATTTTTTATCTCCATAATATAATATCATATTCCAATACCCTCCTTCATCTTCAAAATCGATATAAGCCTCGGGTATTGGGGTTCTTTGGTTTTTTTTGCCCCATTTTGTACCTATAAATTCCATTGTTTTCTTGCTTATTTTTTGAAAAAAAGTGGGATTTGGATGCGGAAATTTCTCTTTATAAAACATTTCAGGCACAATTCCTTCCCTATAAACAGGAATTGTATAGCTTACTTTTCCGTTTTCTTTAAAAAGGACATAAGTTGTGCCGTTTCTTTCTCTTGGGGTCAAAAGATAGTACCCCGGCGGTATTACTTTTGTTTTAAAAATCAACCTGACCCCTGTTCTAAATAAAGGATAAGGCGAATGCATATAATTTGTGTAATCATCGGCTTGTTTTGGGTCAATTCCGAAAATATAATTAAAATCTGCTTCATAAAGGCTATCATATATTGCATCAAAATCTTCATTTGCAAATGCAAAAGAAGCTAAACAAAACACTATAAAAATAATTTTAATTTTTTTAAAAAATTTTTTTAACAAATGGTAAGCCTGTCGTCTTTCATAAGTTTTTCGGTATCAATTATCTGATATATTTCATTGTCTTTAACAAATTCGCTCAAATTGGAATCATCCTGTTTTTGAATTTTATTTTGAACGAGCTTATCAAAATTAATATTCATACTTTCTAAAATTTCATCAGCCAAAATTCCTATTTTGAATTCCGAAGATTTTAGAATGATAATTGTGGATTTTTCTTTTATTTCTGTTTTTGCACCTGTGTAAAAATTCCTTATATCAATTACTGTTATATATTCACCTTTGATATTAATTAAGCCAAAAACAAAATCAGGAGTATTCGGGATTTTTATGAATTTAGAATTATTTACTTTATAAAATTCTTTAACACTTGCAAGAGTTATGTAGTATTTAATGTTATTTATTATAAAAGAAACCCCCATATCATATAATGGCGTAGTAAATTGAATATCGTGTCTAACAGATATTGAAACTTCTCTTCTTTCTTTAAGGATATTTTTGCTTTTGTCATCAGAGACTATGTATCTTGTATTGCTGCTTCCATCCGAAATATATTTTTCAGGGTGGTTATTTACTTCATCAATTACTTTTTTTGGATCAATTATATAAATATTTTGCGTATTTTCACTGTATGTACCAAGCCACAGACTATTTTCATCGCTAAATGGAACAGGATGGATTTTGTTCTTTTGAACTCTTTTAATATCAATAATACTATCACATGCAATTGCACCTAGTGCTTCTTGCTGCTTAATTATAACAAGTTTGGTGTTTAAATCATAAACAATTCTTTCTTCTTTGAAGATTTCTCTTAAATCAATTACACCAATTGGAATATCGTCATATTTCATAAAGCCTAAAATGCAGCTTGGAAGGTTATGAGCATAATCCAATTCTATAATTTTTTCAATTTCAAGAACATTTTCGGTTTTGATTGCGTATATTTTTTTGTTAACTTCAATTAATGTAAAGTTTTCAAAATCGTTTTCAATATCTGTTATTGCATTTTGATTATTTAAAACGATATTATTTTCAACATTATCCATTTTAAATTTTCTACCTTTAATACCCGAAAATTAACATAATAATTTGCTAACGTTTGAGATATTTATTATAATAATAATTAGATTATACATTTTAAAGGTGGAATATGTCAAAAGAGATAAACGATAATAATATCAATATTGGTAAAGAACTTGGAAGAATGCAGCTTTTTAATTCCGCAGTTGTAGTTGTTGCACTTGCAATTATCTTTTATAACGTTAGATTTCTAAATTTTGTCGGACACGATTTATTGATTATCGTTTTTGTAACTTCTGTTTTTATTGCACTATTATTTGAATACAGCAAAAGTATGGTTAAAAAATCGCTTGATAATCTTGTTATTCAGGCAAGCGAAAGAACAATTTCAAGCGTAAATGATATTCAAAATCGAAACATATCCCAAAGAGAAAACAACAACTATTCTCTTACAAGAATTAAAAATATTCAGGATTTAGCAGCAAATCTTCAAAAATATTCCGCTGATATGAAGTCTTTAACCAACCAAACAAGAGAAAAAACAGACCAATCATTATCTTTTACAAATAATGAATATGGGGCTGTTAAAACAAATATCGAAAAAATGTTTGCAATAAGGCACAAAATCCAAACAATTGCAGAACTTATTCTTGAATTATCCGATTTTGTTCAATCAATATCATCTACAGTTGGTTTAGTCGAAGATATTGCAGAACAGACCAATTTGCTTGCATTAAATGCGGCAGTTGAAGCTGCCCGCGCCGGAGAACACGGAAAAGGTTTTGCTGTTGTTGCCTCAGAAATTAGAAAACTTGCAGACGAATCAAAACAAGCAACTACAAAAATTATTTCTTTAATTAATGATATTCAGCAAACCGCTAATTCGACAGTGCTTGCAACAGAAGAAGGCACAAAAGAAATCGAATCCGGTTTGGAATTAGCCCATATAATTAGCGAAAATATTGAACAATTAATAAACGTTATGAATGAAATTTCTTCTAATGTGCAAGAAATTATTGTTTCATCCAAAAAAATAAGTACAGATTCCAAAACAACCGATGAATTTACAAAAGAAATTTTAAGAAGTGTTGAAGAAAGCAAAAAACTTGCAAACGAAAATGAATCACTTTATGAAAAAATTGAAACAACTTCAAACGATTTGAAACGTTCTGTAATATAAAGGATTTGCTTGTTTAACTATGGAATTTCAAAAAGAAGAGCTTGATGAAATATTAAATATATTCAGCCAAGAAAGCAAAGAAATCTTATCTTCCATGGATGAAAAGCTTCTTTCGCTTGAAAAAGACGGATATAATAGCGAAATGGCAATTGCTCTTTTCAGAGACGCACATTCTCTAAAAGGTTCAGCCAGAATGCTTGGTTTTGTTGATATTCAAAATATTGCCCACAAAATTGAAGATGTTATAAGCCTCATTAAAGAAGAAAAGCTGCAATTAAATACCCAAATTACAGATACCATTATGGTTTGTTTGGAATTTATTGAAACTTTAATCAATAAAACCGTTGAAAATAAAGAAGAATTTAAAAGCGAAAAATTAAATGAATATATCCAAAAGCTTGAAGAAATTGAAAAAAGCGTTTTAAAGCAGGATGACAAAACAAATGATATTAATCAAAACCTCGAAAATTTAATAATAGACATTTTATATACAATTCAAAATGCCAAAAAAGAACAGAACTTTAACCCTGTTTATGAGCTTGAAAATAAAACAAATAATTTAATAAATATTTTAAATGAAATAAACAAAGATGAAATAAATCCTTTAAAAAATAAAGCACAGGCGCTTTTTGAAGCAATTGAAAAATTTAAAATCTCGGAAAATAAAGACCTTTCTTTTTTAGAAGTATACAATATTATCCATGAGCTAACCGAAGGACTTGGGCAATATTTTGACAATAATCATATTTTAAGAAAAAACTACTTTGAAACAGTTGAAAATATGATTAATGTTAAAAATGAAGATACAAGTATAGTAGAAACCAAAAAAGAAGACCTTTTAAGCCCAAAAGTTGTCGAATTTTTGCAAAGAGTTCCCCTTTTGGAGATAAATTGCGAATTTTTCCCCGATACTATTGCAATTATTCTGAATATCATTGAAGATGAACAAGATAAAATAAGAAAAGATATTTTTATAAATATCAAAGATATCTTAGATGTCTTTAAGCAAAACAATGTCACAACCACAAGAGATATAACCCTTGGCATAAAAGAAATAATCGAAGAAATTAAATCAGGCAAAGATGATGTAATTAAAGAAGCTAAAACCAAATCCGAAGTCATAAAGACTATGGCAAGGTTTCAATATAAAAAAGAACACAAAAAGACCCCCGAAGAAAAACACGAACTAAGCCAAAAAGACATATTAAATTCAATTACAAACACAGAAATCAAGACTCTAAGAATTGATTCGCATAAGCTTGATAATTTAGTCGGGCAAATCGGAGAATTAATTGTATCAAAAATTAAAACCAATGAACAGCTGTCTTTGGCAAAAAAAATAAGTAATGACCTTGTCGACTGGCAAAAAAACTTTAGTAAAATGAACTATTATATTAAATATTTTGATAAAAAATATTTATCTAAGCCTGAAAGTCACATGTCAGATGATTATAGAAAAATGATTGCTTACAATAAGCAGTTAAATGCTCTTTGCGAAGCACACGGAGATAGAATAACGGCATTAATAAAAGAAATGTCAAATCTTTTTCGCCAGCTGCAGGAAAGCGAAACTAAACTAAATACCACTTCAACCGAAATTGAGACAATGGTTAAAAATATGAGAATTTTGCCTCTTTCAACCATATTTCAGCTTTTCCCGAGAATGGTCCACAATATCGCAAGGGATAAACACAAAAAAATTGACCTTACTATTGAAGGTTCAGACATCACAGCCGATAAAACCATAATTGAAGAAATCAAAATTCCTTTAATGCACATAATAAGAAATTCAATAGACCATGGCATAGAAGACATTGAAACAAGAAAAAGACTCAACAAAAACCCTGTTGGAAAAATTCAAATAATTGCAAAATACAAAGAAAACAAAGTTATAATTGATGTAAAAGACGACGGGCGCGGGCTCGATATAGAAAAAATCAAATCAAAAGCGCTTGAAAAAGGACTTTTAACTAAAGATGAAATTAATGTTTTAACCGATGAAGAACTTACTAATTTGATTTTTTATCCCGGGTTTTCAACTGAAGATTTTGTAACGGAATTATCAGGCCGCGGCTTAGGGCTTGATATTGTAAATAATAAAATAAATCAAATGTCAGGAAGAGTGGATATTTTCTCCCAGGTAAATGAAGGAACTGTTGTAAGAATAATTCTTCCTGCAACTGTTGCAACAAAAAAAGTATTCATAATTGAAGAACTAAATCAGCTCTATGCTATTGAAACTTCTGTGATAAAGACAATTCTAAGAATAAATTCGGATGAAATATTTGAAAAAGATGATAACAACTACTATATCTATAACGGGCAGGCTCTTTCAATTTACACCCTTTCTCAAATTCTAAATTTTGAAAATACCCAAAGAGAAACAGACAAATATACTTTAATGATTATTGAAACCGAAAGTTCTATGTTTGGAATAATCGTTGAAAGACTTATAGCAGGTCAGGAAATTGTCCACAAAAAACTTGAACCGCCATTATATAAGGTTAAAAATATTTCAGGAATTACGACACTGGCTAATGGTGATGCCTGCTTGATTTTAAGCGTTAGTGATATAATTTCTACAATAAATTCGGCAAAAATCGGAATAAAACTCATCTCTAAAAATAAAATTCTAAAAACCAAAGATAATTCAAGCTATAAAATTCTTGTTGTGGATGATTCCCATACAACAAGGGTTTTGCAGAAAAATATCCTTACAAATTGCGGGTATAATGTTACAACTTCAATCAATCCTATAAACGCGCTTGAAAAATTGAAGGAAAATAAATACGACCTTATTATAAGCGATATACAAATGCCTGAAATGAATGGTTTTGAATTTATTAAACAAGCAAGAAACATCCCTAACTATAAAGATGCACCAATTATAGTAGTCAGCTCTGAAAGTAAAGATAAATATGCATCTTTAATTGAAGAAACCCAAATCAAACGCTATATTCAAAAAGCTGATTTCAAACAAGATGAATTTGTAGAAATCGTAAAAGAAATACTTAAAAACGTTTAACCAATTGTAAAATTTTTTACATATTAAGAATTTTGTAGTATTCTTTAAAAATAAGTATACTTTTATAAATTTTAAAATAGGGGAGTAAATTCATCTGATGTCAGATATTAATACGGTATTAATTGTAAGTAATAAGGAAGATATTGTTAATCAAATATCTCAAAAACTTGTGCTTTTAAGAAACCTTGATAAGATTAAATCCTGCACAATTGAACAGGCAAATACAGCACTTGATGAATTTGAACCTAATATTATTCTTTTACATTGCGAAAATAACAACAAAGAATCTCTTGAATTTGTTAAAAAAATTAAAAACGATTCGCAATATAACACCGTTCCCATTCTTTTGATTAATGAGAATTGTACAAGAGAAGCAATAATCGAAGCTTTTGACCTTGGAATATCAGATGTTATTTTTATGCCTATTATTGATTATGAACTACTAATCAGGACAATTTGGGCACTTCAGAAAAATGAACTTAATCAAAATGTTGAATCCAAAACAAACTTTTTAGCTTCCCTTGGTATAATTCAGCCCGAAACCGGAGTATATGCCCAAAAATACTGTGATGATTTTATAAAAAATGAAATCAATCAAACCAGAAAATATGCTTCCCGTGCTTGCATTTTGCTTGTAAGCCAGGATAGAAAATACCCCACTTGCAAAAATCCTAAAGAATTTATTGCAACTATTAAAAATTCAATTCGTATGAATGATTCTGTAATCATTAAAGACGTCGACGAATTTTATGTATATCTTCAAAAAACCAAGCTAAATGGCGCATATAGTGTTTTTGAAAGAATAAACAATAACCTTGGAATAGATTCGGGAGCAAATGCAGGTGTTGTTGAAGTTCAAAACCAAAAATTTGAAGATATCAAAGAAGCCCTTGCAGCAGCACTTAGGAAAGCAAACGAAAATACAAATTCTTTAATTGTAGCTTCTGATTTTTATAATGAGCAAGATGAACCTGTTTTGAACTTTAAAAATGCAGCTGAACATAACCAAGATATTGATGATGATATCGATGATATGCCAAAAATCAAATCAAATTCTAAATATGATAAAAACAGTATCAAATTATTCAATCAGGCTTATGATATGAAAATAAAAGTTGTAATGGAGCCTGTATTTAAAAAATATGAGCGCATCGTAAGACTTAAAAAACAAGAATGCGCTCTAAGCTCATATGTCGGAACAAAATCAGCTTTTAAAATTTCAACAGGAAGCGCTAATGCCGTTTTAAATATAGATTATGATGGAATTAATCATGTCTTTATTAAATTAACCGTTTTAAACAACGGGCAAAAAAGGCTTTTTGAAACAGAAACAATTGAATTCAATGAACTGGATTATAGAAAAATTTCAGTTATGCTTTCTAATTTGCTTGAAAAGTTTTTTGCAATTACCGAAAAAGATTAATTTTGCTGTACAATAGATTTTATGAAAAACTTTTGTTTAAAATCTTTAGGCTGTAAGCAAAACACTCTTGAAGGGCAAATTATTACAGATAACCTCATCAAAGCAGGTTTTTGCTATGTTGAAGATATTTCAAAGTGTGATTTTTATATTCTAAATTCCTGCACAGTCACTTCTCATAGCGATTCTACCGCAAGTTATCTTTTAAAAAAAGCAAAAAGGCAAAATAAAAATATTAAAACGGTTCTAATCGGATGTCTTGCTCAAACATACAAGGAACACAAGGGTTTTGACTATTCTATTGCAGATATTATTCTTGGAAACAAAGAAAAAATGGATATAGAAAAATATCTTTTACAGCAAAATTTCAAAATGGAAGTTGAAGATATTTTTAAAGAGACAAAATTTAAAAACAAATTTCTATACAACCCGGCTTCTACAAGATTAAGTATCAAAATTCAAGATGGCTGCAATAACAGATGTTCTTACTGCATAATTCCTTATGCAAGAGGCAATTCTTGTTCTAATAGCGAAGAAAATATCATAAAACAAATAAATATCGGAATTGAAAAAGGAATTAAAGAGATAGTTCTTACCGGAATTCATATAGGGCAGTGGGAATATGAAGGGAAAAATTTAACTAATCTTTTAGAAAGCATTGAAAAAACAGATATTCAAAGATACAGGCTGGGTTCATTATATGTAGATGAAATTGATGATGATATGATTGATGTTTTAAAAAATTCTAAAAAATTCTGCCCTCATTTTCATTTATCTTTGCAATCTATGTGCAACAAAACTCTAAAAGCTATGAATAGAAGCTACAGCGTAGAAAAAGTCTTTGAAACTATTGAAAAAATAAACAAAAATTTTTATCTTCCATATTTAGGTTCTGATATTATAGTTGGCTTCCCAAATGAAAAAGAAGAAGATTTTATCGAAACATATAATAATCTAAAAAAAGCAAAATTATCTTCAATCCATTGTTTTCCTTATTCAAGAAGACAAAATACAAAAGCATACGATATGCCAAATCAAATTCAAGATGGCATAAAAACAAAAAGAGCAAAAATAATATCGCAATTGTCCAATCAATTACATCAGGATTTTCTTGAACAAAATAAATACGAAAAAGCAGAAATTCTAATCGAAAGAAAATCTCCAAAAACAGGACTATATAGCGCAATTACAAGAAATTACATTAAAATTTATTTTGAAGATAATAACGACAATTTAAGACATAGTTTAAAAATCGTGGAATTAAAAGACTATAAACTCCATTAAAAATATTACTTAAAAATTAAAAATAAATAAAATGCTTGTAATAATTGGAATTTTTTTATAGAATAGAATAACAAAGATTAAGATTGCCTATTAGTTTAACGATAGAATTTAAATAGAAAGAATTTTTAATGTTTACAAACAAGTGTATTAAATGCGGCAAAGAGTTTGAAACAAAAAACCCTAAAAGAGTAATTTGCCCCGACTGTCTTTATCCCGAAAGAACCACTACAACCGATATTCCTACTGAAAGTGATGGAGTTGTTCAGGATTTTTCAAGAGGTTATAGCGCCGGAACAGGAAAAGAAGAGGGATATCAAAAAAAATACACTCGTCCGAATAATAACTACAATAACCAAAGAAATAACTACAATAATCAAGGCGGTTATCCAAGAAGAAATAATAACTTCCAAAGAAGAGATAACCAAGTAGGTCAGGGAGGCTATAACAGGCGCCCTAATAACAGACCAAACAGATTTAATAACAACAGGCGCCCGATGAAGCCTAAAGCAAGACCGCTTCTTGTAAATAAAGAGCAATTGGCTCAAATCGAAGAAATGTACAAAAAAATGCTGCCTCTTCCAAATCCTGATGCCCATGAAGTAATTGCACAGGCAATTGATTTGGATGCTAAAAAAGTTTTCTTTGGAATAAATCTTGTAAGACAAAAAATGATGCTTCCAAAAGCACCGTTTCCAAAAAGAAAGCTTGCAATCACTCCCGATCAAATGACGGCAATTAAAAATCTTTATGAACCATTGCTGCCTCTTCCTCCGATTGGATGTCATAAAATCCTTGCAGCACAATTAAAAATGGATGAATGGAGAGTGCATGTTGGAATCGGCTTAGTTCGAAAACAAATGGGACTTGATAGATGGAATCCTGATAGAGACGATGCTCCCGAGGAATATAAAACAAAAAAAGATTAATTTAAAAGGCTTCATAAGAAGCCTTTTAAATTTTTAAAACAATTTATTTTGATAAGGTTCGGCTTCTAAAATATCTGAAATATTGCATTCCAAAACACCGCATATTTTATCTAAATTTATATAAGAAGGCTGCGTTTTACCTTTAGCCCAGGAATAAACTGTTTGCTCGGGTAAATTCAGTTCGCGTGCAAGTTTATACAAACTATATCCCTTTTTTTCTTTTGCAGCTTCTTTAATTTTTATTTTCATATAAAAAATTATATAAAATTTTAAAGTTTTCTTCAACTGTTTAGTCGAAATTTGAGTTACTTTGGGTCAATATTAAACTTTATAAGATATAATTATAATTGTTGCAAAGTACAAAAAAATAATTATATTAAAAAATAAAAAAAGGATATGTTTAGGTATGAAAAAATTAGTATTATCATTCTTCGTATTAGCATTAACATTAAGCATTGGCTTTTCAACAAAAGCAGATGCTGCTGCTAAAAAAACAAACCCCTCTAAAAGCGCAATTCAAAGCGCCGTTGTTAAATACAGAAGCGGAAATTATGTAGGTTCTATGCAAGACCTTGAAGATATTTTAGAAAAAAATCCAAATAACTACTATGCAAAATACTATCTTGCTTTATGCCACACGCAACTTGGACACAGAGACAAAGCAAGACCTTTATATGAAGAGCTTGTTGAAGCAAAAAATATATCAGACGCTGTTGTTTATTATTCACAAAAAGCAATCGACTGTCTGGATAATCCTGATAGTGAAATGTGCAAACCGGCAGGAAGCAGCACAACTACTGATGATATGACAAAATTTATTGAATCAGGCAAAAAAATTCATCCTGCCGCAATGGACAGAATCAATAACAACAAAATGCAAAGAGAGCTTGAATATGGCGAATACGTTAAAAAAAATAACTTAAAATCAGATGCAGCTGATGCCGCTCCGACTAATCAGGAAATCGCAGAAGCTCTTGACATACTAACAAAAGCAGGAATTAACCCATATACCAATAATTCTTATGCAAATAACCAAATTAATTCATATATGGGCTTAATGGCAATTGGCGGCAAACAAAACGGTTTTAATCCTTATATGTTAAATGCCATAATGCAAAATAACCCTCAAGCTGCAAATATGCTTTTATATAATCAAATGCTAAATTCAGGTAATCTATTTTAAAAAATAATGATAAACACATCAAATTCCATTGCAAAACAACTTTTTTATGAAAAAAATTATTCACAAGCCCTAAAGCTTTTTAAAAAAGAAAATAACTACTTTGCAATCGGACTGTGTTCACTACTTTTAAAAAATGAAAAAGATGCCCTTAAATATTGGAATTTAAATAAAAATTGCCCCGCTTGCAATTTTGGGATTTACACTTTGGATTACATCAATCTAAAAGAAACAAATATCCCGACTTTTTTCCAAACAAGGGCATTTTTAGAACTCTTTTTAAATCTTTTTTTAGAAAATAAATTAATGGAATGGGCGCAAAATTTTATAAATTGTTATCAAACTTTTTACAAAGGAAACCCCGAAAGCTATAAATTCATTGCAAGAGCATTATTTGCAAATGGTTACTGTGAATTGTCCAAAACATTTTGCAAAAAGAGCTTGGATATTTTTTACGCCGACCCTGAAGCGATGCTGATTTTGGCTCAAAATTATTTTATTTTAAAAGATATCAGACATTCAAAATACTATGTAGATAAAATAATTCAAATTACACCGAATTATTACCCTGCACTTTTGTTTAAAGATATTATTGAAAAGAATACATAATATTAAAATTTGTATCAAATTATATAAAAATTATATAGTTTTTGCTACAATTTCTTTTGCACAGGATAGAAGGTAAGTTTATGATGCTAAATATATTGAATATTAAAAAAAGCACAAAATCCAAATTGTTTTCTCATGGCGAATTGGATGCCATTTTAAAGAAAATGGCGGCAATTTATAATGTGGATGGTATTAAAGAAGAAAGAAAACAATACCTGAAAAATACTATAAACCGTTTCGGATACCTTCCTTATCCTCAATATAAAGCATTGGATGAGCTAAGCAATGCCGAAACCATATTCTGTCTCATTGAAAAAATGAAGTTTGAAGGCACATATGATAATGGCAAAGTTGTTGATTTTAACAATTCTTCTCCTCTTTCAAGAAGAAACATAACAAGCTCCGACTGGTTTAAAAAAGAAGGACACAATATAAAATTATTATCCCTTGCAGGATTAGGCAGCAACCCTGAAACTCCCGGACACTTTATGGATTGGATAAGACAGGCAATTTGCCTTGATATAGGTTCAAAAGAAAATGGTATTCTAGGCTGCACAATATATCTTATTCCATTTACTACAAGAGAGTTTGAATGTGCTTATCTTCCAAAATCAAATGAAGTTTCATCAAATCTTCAAGATGATAATCTTGTTAAATTCTTAGGGCTTGATGTATTGTCGCAGGTCAAATTATTTATAGAATTTGCACAATTAATGGGTCATCCTGTTATTTATGATATTCTGCCTCAAACTGCAAGATTTTCCAAGATGGTTCTTTTAAATCCTTCAATTGTTCGCTGGATGGATGTTAATGAGCTTTCGGCATCTATTGAAAATTATGTCGATAGTGTATGTTTTAATTTAGTTAAAGAACAAAAATTTGATTATGAACTTGTTGAAAAAACAAAAAAAGCATACATACAAAACCTAAACGGAACCTATAAAAAATATACAGATGAGCAAAAGCCTGTTATAGAAGCATTAGAAAACGAACTTAGCGAATATAAGATTTTGCTATCATACAAAATGAGTTTTTTTGATAAACAAAAAGAACTCAGTCAAAGAGCAAAAAATATAATTGAAAAAGCCTCAAAAATCCAATTTAAAGAAGAAAAAGATATTTTAAACCAGGATGAAATTATATCGGCCCTAATTGAAGAAGGACTTTGGACATACCCCGGAGGCGCCTGGTGCTCAAGCGGCGTTGCCGTTTTTGATAAAATGGAAAAAGGAAGAAAATACCCGCTATATAAGCACTATAATTTTAAAGGCGAAGATGTTTCAAAATTTGCAAATTTAGATTGTCAAAGCCCTTATTTCTTCTATCATTTTGAGTTAAATAAATTCAACAGAGAAGTTGTAGATTATTTTGTTGATTATGCAAAAAATCTTCAAAAAGAATTTAATTTTGACGGCTTTAGAGTGGATCATATTGATCATATCGTAGACAATTTCTCCCAAAACAACGATAAGCAGCCGATAAGTTATAGAGCTCCTTATAAGGTTTTAGAAAAAATGAATTCGGCAATTAAAAAAGATGTGCCTTATTTTGCCACACTAGCTGAATATATGCTTTGGGACGGATACTTTAAGGAATATCATAAAGATATGAAATTCGACCTTCTTTGGGGAGATGATATTGTTGCCCAATCTACAAAAACCCCTGAACAAATCATAAATGACAACCTCAGATTAAGCTGTTATAATCAAAAATTCGGCAAATCAGGAAGACTTTCTATTTTAAAAGGTTATAACAACCAAGATGGAGAATTCAGAGAAATCAACCAATATCCGGGCCAATTAGGTGAAAATGGCGCTTTATTTAAATGGTTTAAATTAAAATTCTTAGTCGGAGGCAAATACGCATCTCGCCCGACACTATTGATTGATGGAGATGAAAGCTACACAATAGGCGGAATTGAAAGAATAATTTCAAAGGAAGTTTCTATGGAAAGAAACAGAAACTGGGAATTTTTTGAAAAATTTAATGCAATTAATTATTTTGCACAAAATGATAAACTTTTAAATAACGGTAAAGCAAGCCTAATTGAACAGAAAAATAATGGTTTTTGCGCTTTTGAAATTAATTTTGAAGGAAAAGATAAAAACTATAGCTATTTAATTGCTGCAAATTATTTTGCACCAAATGAAATTAAAGACGGCAAAAAAGTTAAAGGCAAAAGCACAAAAGCAAATACTATCAAACTAAAATCAAAAAGAACAATAGTTTCTGATTTTATTTTTGATTTTGATGAAAATCAAAAGTGCCTTCTGACTGAAAGACACTTTGATAATCCTATTAAAAAACAAATAACTTTTGATGAGCTTCAACCTTCAGAATTCAAGATTTATAAGGTTATGCAAACACCTTAAATGTTTTTTCAACGTTATCTTTAATTACTTGTTGAACTGAATCCATTTCGGTTTTGATTGCATTTTGTTCGGTATTTAATTGTTGCAATCTAAGTTCAAGCTGCTGGTCTTCTCTTTGGATGATTTCAGTTTGAGCATTGATATCTGAAATAGATTTTTCATACATTGCTTTGTTGTATTCATAGTCATTGTATGCATCATCATAAGCATTTTGATCCATTTCCTGAACTGTATTTAGTGTAAATGTTTTACCTTTAAGTTCATTTGAAACGTGGGTATTTCTATCATCATCAGAGATAATGATTGAGCTGAATCTTCCTGTTGTTGAAGATTCAAGAGTTGCAATAACCTGAGTTGCAAGTTCTTTTGTATATGTATAAGTTGATGCTATATCAAAATTTTTATTGGTTGCAGTACCTGAAATCATTTCATCAAGCTGTGTTTTAGTTAAGAAGTGATTTTTGCCGCCTCTATCCTGATAGAAGAAATACTGTTCATTTTTATCTGTACAGCATTTATCATAGCCATCCAGGTTTTTATTTGCTTGAGCTGTGTAGATTTGATATTGATTTATTGATAAAGAATTGTTTTCGCCCGTATATGCATCTAGCGAGCTTTCATCGTAGATAATTTTTGTTGTAGCATTAACCGCTGTATCAATCAAAGGAATTGTGTACATATAGTGCGAAAATTCACCGGCATCATCCATTACAGATGATTTTGCAATGGTTCCAAGTTTGTAAGAATCATTGGTTCTGTTTTGATATTCTTTGTTTGTAGTCAAAGTTACAGAGTATTCATTTTCTGCATTATATGTTTTTGTTATGTTGCTGATTTGATAGTCGTCATTTCCATATGAACCTGCTGAATCTTCAAGTACATAGTATGTTTTGTAATAGTCAGAAGTAGTTGGAGGTGTAGGGACATTCAATTCCATCATCTGATTGTACAAATTTGCACTTTCGTTTGAAAGAGAAGTTCTCTGTTGGTTAACTTGCTGTCCTTGATATTCAACGTTACTTTTACGGGCTGTTAAACCTAAAAATCTTGCCTGACTTGCTGCCATACCCATAATTGTCATCGCCTCCATTGTTCTTACATGCATGTTTACGGTATTTTTTTAATGAAACTTTAGTTTTTTAGTATATTTATAGCGTATTTTTAACAAAAGTTTACAAAATTTCCATGGTATAATTTTTTAATTGCGGAGGTCAAAATGACATTATCAGGAAATATTCATTCTATAGAATCAATGGGAACAGTCGATGGTCCCGGAGTCCGCTTTGTTGTTTTTTTTAAAGGATGCCCGATGAGATGCCTTTATTGTCATAACCCTGATACCTGGGATAATAATAAGGCAGATATGATAAGCGCAGATGAAATTTTAGAAAAATATGAAAGTGTAAAGGAATTTTTTAAAAACGGGGGGCTTACTGCAACAGGGGGCGAACCACTCTTGCAGATTGATTTTTTAATTGAGCTTTTTAAAAAAGCCAGAGCCAAAAACATTCACACTGCTCTTGATACATCGGGTATTTTGTTCAATAAAAATAATACAGAAAAATTTGATGAATTAATCAAATACACAAACCTTGTACTTCTTGATATAAAGCATATTGACCCAAATAAACATAAAAAAATTACAGGTTTTTGTAATTCAAATGTTTTGGATTTTGCAAAATATCTATCAGACAACAATATTCCTGTTTGGATAAGACATGTAATAGTTCGAGGACTTACAGATGATAAAAAAGATTTAAAAAACCTCGGGCTCTTTTTAAAGACTCTAAAAAATATTAAAGCTCTTGATATTTTGCCTTATCACAATATGGCAGTTGAAAAATATGAAAAGCTCAATATAGATTACCCTCTGAAAGATACTTTGCCATCTGATAAAAATGATACATTAAAAGCAAGAAATATAATTCTTGAAGCTATGAAAAGCGATGATTAATATATTCTTTTATTTTATTTAGCTTTTGTTTATCATCAGATTCTATATAAAATCTAAGCAGCGGCTCTGTTCCGCTTTTTCTAATTAGTATTGAGGTTAATTTATCATCTAAAAATAATTTTAGTCCGTCAATAGTAAGTTTTTCTTTGATGGGCAAATTTATAATTTCTTCTGCATTTAAAAATTCATCTTGGATTTTTTTGATTTTTTCTTCATCATCAAGTCTTATATCGACTCTGTCTGTAAAAAATTCGCATCCGGCAAATTCAATTATATCTTGAACAAGGCTATTTAATGGTTTATTTAGGGCTGAAACCATCTCAATTATTAATAGATTTGCAAAAATACCATCTTTTTCAGGGATATGGCTGCCTGCTGATAAGCCTCCTGAATCTTCTCCGGCGAGTATTGCAGGGTTTTTTCTCATAGCTTCAGACAGCCACTTAAAACCGACAGGAGTCGTAATTGTTTCAATACCTAATTTATCTGCAACTTTTTGAACAAGATTTGAAACACCTACTGTTTTTATCATATAGCCCTTTTCACCCTTTTGGTGAAGATATTTAAGAAGCATTGCAAGAATGATATTCGGACTGATATAGTTGCCTTTTTCATCGATAATACCATATCTATCCGCATCACCATCATTTGCAAGCGTTATATAACCTTCTTTTGTATGTTTTAAATAAGGTTTTTTGGGTTCAGGCAATCCTCCTCCAAAATCGCTACTATGAAACATATTATAGCTTGTAAAATAAACTTTATGGCGTGTTAAAAGCTCATCAAAATAGCCTATGGATGAAGAATATAGTCCGTCAAATATAATTTTTGGGGCATTTTTTTCGATAGTTTCAAAGTCAATCAGTTTTTCAATTGCTTTAAAATAATCATCTTCAAAAGAAGTTTCAACCAATGTGCCGATTTTCGATTTTTCAACATCTAAATCTAAATATTTTAAAATTTCATCTGTTATTTCTTTTGTTGCAGGGCCTCCATAGTTTGGAATAAATTTTATTCCCTGATATTCTTTTGGATTATGAGAGGCTGTAAGCATAATTGCGCCTATTGAATTTGGATGATGTTTTGCAAAAAATGCAACAACAGGTGTCGGAACAACTTTTGATGATAATATAACGTCAAATCCATTTTGTTTGAGAAGATTGGAGACAAATTTTGCAAAATCTCCTGCCATAAATCTTGGGTCGAAGCCCACTATAATTGTATTTTTGCCACTTTTTAGATTTCTTATATAAAGAGTGATTGCATTAATAATTCTTTCAACTGTTTCAAAAGTGAAATCTTTTGCAATTATTCCTCTAAAGCCATCTGTGCCAAATGTAATTTTCGTTTTTTCCATAACTTTATTATATATTAAAAATTTGTTTTAATATATTTTTGTGTTAAATTTAGGTTATGAAAGTTTATTTAGGAATTGATGTAGGTTCTGTCACTACAAAAATAGCTTTAATTGATGAACAAGGACAGTATGTAGACAGCTTTATGACCCGCACACAAGGGCAGCCTGTGGCAGCAGTTCAAAAGTGTTTAGACAGCTTGTTATCTCAAGCAGAAGAATGCGAATACGAAGTAACAGCAGCGGGAACAACGGGTTCAGGCAGAAATTTAGCAGGTGCGCTAATCGGAGCGGACGTTATAAAAAATGAAATTACAGCTCATGCCGTTGCTGCAAGCAGCGCAATTCCTAATGTTCAGACAATTCTCGAAATTGGCGGACAAGATTCTAAAATAATTATTCTAAGAGACGGAATCGTAACTGATTTTGCAATGAACACTGTTTGCGCGGCAGGAACGGGAAGTTTCCTTGACCATCAGGCACAAAGATTAAATGTTGATATAAAAGATTTTGGCGATATCGCTTTAAAATCTAAGTCTCCGGCTAGAATTGCAGGAAGATGCGGAGTATTCGCCGAATCTGATTTAATCCATAAACAACAGCTCGGTTACGCTGTAGAAGATTTATTATACGGTCTTTGTCAGGCGTTAGTTAGAAACTATATTGCAAATCTTGCTCTTGGAAAAGACTTGCTGCCTTGTATTTCTTTCCAAGGAGGAGTTGCTACCAACAAAGGTATGGTAAAAGCTTTTGAAGAAGAATTAGGCTGTGAAATTATAGTTCCCGACCATCATCAGACAATGGGCGCCATAGGAGCTGCTATGCTTGCTATGGAACAGCATCAATTTACAAATCAACCAACTAAATTCAAAGGCTGGAAAATTAAAGATATGGAATTTCATAGCATTACCTGCGGCTGCACGGGATGCTCTAATAATTGCGAAGTTATTACGATTTTAGAAGGTAAGGAACTGCAAGATAGAAGCAAAATCGAAAAAATTTCTGATATTGAAGGAAATATCATAGCCCGCTGGGGCGGCACCTGCGGAAGATGGGATATTTCTTAAAATGAGTGATAATATCGCTTGTTTTATTAAAACCTGCAATTCACAAGAAACATTATGCAGATGCCTTGAAAGCTTAAAAGATTTTAAAGAGATTGTGATAATTGATGAGCATTCATCTGACGATACTTTTGAAATTGCAAAGATGTATAAAGCAAAGATTATTTTTGCGGATAAAAACAATCTTAGTCTTGGCTATAATCAGGCAAAACAAGAAACATCGGCTGATTGGATTTTGGTTTTAGATGATAATGAAGCAATAAACAAAAATTTAGCCGATGAAATTCAAAAATCTATCTTAAAAAAATCCAAAAAAAATGCAATTGCATTTTACATAAATAAAAAAACAATGTTTTTTAATAAAGAATTAAACGCCGCCAAAAACAAAGAAATCAGGCTTTTTAAAAAAGACAATGTGGATTTTAAAGGTGACTATTTTATAGAATTTGATTTAATTAAAGAAAAAAAATCAAAAATATATTCAATAAAATTAAATTCGGCTTCTATATACAGCTATTTAAAAAATGATGTTGAGAAAGAATTTGAAGAATTCTTTGAAAAAAAACGTTTTTTAACAAAAACACTTTTTTTAAATTCAAAATCAATCAGACCTTCGGTTTTTATAAAACCTCTAAAAACATTTTTCTATCTTTATATTATTAAAAAAGCCTGCTTTGAAGGCAAATTCGGTTTTATATATTCGCAAATTGAAGCAATTAAAAGTTTTTTATTTGAAATTATGCTAATAGAAAAGAAATTCGAGGAAGAAAATGATTTTTGATGATATTAAAAATTCAAAACTATATGAAAATCCCATCCTTCAAAAAGGTTTTGATTTTATTCAAAATACTGATTTATCAGCATTATCCGATGGAAGATATGAAATAGAAAAAGATAAAATCTTTGCAAATGTTCAAAGTCTTAAAACAAAACCAAAAGAACAAAAGAAATTTGAAGCGCACAGAAAATATATTGATATTCAATACCTTATAAAAGGCGATGAATGTATGGCATTTGGGCTTTTGAAGGATTTTAATAAAACAGTTGTTGAATATGATGAAGATAAAGACATAACTTTTTTAGATGGCGGTAAATTTAATTATATTAATCTAAAAGAAGGTGAATTTGTTGTTTTTTATCCAAATGATGTGCACGCTCCTATGTTGTCTGTTGATGATAATACAGATATCAAAAAAGTCATAGTAAAGATTTTAATAAATTAAAAAGGACCTATACAGGTCCTTTTTCTCCATAGTCCAGTAGACGTCTTATAAAATTGAAACTTAATCTTGTTTTATTTTGTAAATCTTACTTTTAGCTTATGCATTAAATGCTGAAATTGCTGTTGGAATTTGGGGGTTTGTTTGCGATGAAATGTAGTTAACGGTCCAAATAAACATAACCGATGATATGACCACAAGTGCTAAAAGCAGATAATTCGTTAATTTTGTATCTGTCATTTTAAATTTTCCTTATACTTTTCCGTTATCTAACTTTTAGGCCACTGCGCAAAACGATGATGAACCGCTGCTGCTTGCTGCACTTGAGCCGCCCGCATAGGCAATTGAACCTGCTGTTTCTGTTGTGTTTGTAAATATTGAACCTGAGCTTGTTGTGTTTGATGCAATTGAACCTGCTGTTTCAGGTGTTGAAACGTGATTTGCTGCTTTAGTTACGCTCATAAAATCGACTGGTGTAAACATAGTTAAGTTCTCCTTTGATTAAGTTTCTCGTGTCTTACATATATATAAAAACGATATAAAGTTTATGATTTCAATATGTCATTTTTTTGTTACAAAACTTAATCTTTATATAAAAGAAAACCGCTATACTTTCGATACAGCGGTTCAATTGGAAGAATTGAGATATGAATAAGTTAAACTTTTTAAATTTTTGCTCCTGTTGTTTTATAGAGGTTAATTTCATCTGTAAAACAGTCTATTTTTGCCTGCACTGCCAATTTTTCTACATAATACAGGTTTTCCTGCTGCTGAAGTAAATCCAGCTTTGAAATTGTACCTGTATTGTATTTTCCTTTTGTGATACTAAAATCTTTGTTTTGAATATCATAAGCAATTTTATTATTTAAAAGCTTTTCATTATCGAATTTAAAATTATACAAAGAATCATTGATTTCCTGAATTGCGGTTAAATTGACCTTTTGATAATGCTGCAAAAGCTGTTCGTATTTATTTTTGTTCAATTTTACATTTGCAACTCTTTTAAAGCCTGTAAATATCGGCAATTGTGCGCCGCCACCAAGAAGTGCAATTGCATTTTCAAAACTCATAGTGCTTTTTGCAGAGGTTGCAAGAAAACCAAGAATTCCTAAGATATTAAATGTTGGAAGAAATTCTTTTTTTGCAGCTCTAACATTGAGCCCGCTTGCTTCTAATTGCCTTTCAACAGATTTATAATCGGGTCTGTTTACTATAATTTCAGAACTTATTTCATTTGGAATATTAAAAGATTGGCTTAATTTGTCATATGAAATTCTTTTATATTCGTTTGAATTATTTGCACTGTCTCCAATTAAAACTGCAAGAGCATTTAGAGCATTTTGTCTTGTTTTTTGGTATTGTATAAGGTCATTTTGGGCAAGGATATATGATTTTTCGGTCAAAATCAAATCAGACATTGAAGTTAATCCCTGTTCATTAGATAGTTTCTTTAATCTGTGAATTTCTTTTCTATCTTTTACAAGCTGCTCTTGTATCTCAACCATTTTATCAAGGCAGACTATATTATAATAAGCGCTTGCTACATAAGATATTATCGAAATATTAGAAGCTTGTGCGTCATATTTGGCACTTTCAAACATTTTTTTGCCGGCTTTTGTTTTGTCTCTGTTTTTGCCAAATAAATCCAATTCCCAAGAAGCCATAATAGGAACCATAAAACTTCCCCGGGTTTTGGTGCTATCGGGCACTTTAGCTAATGCCGGATTTGCACCGACACTTATTGTAGGAAGCGAATCTGCCCTTAAAAGAGTTACATTTAATTTTGCTTCTTCGATTTTTAAAGCTGCAGTTTTGATATCAGTATTATTTTCTAAAGCTTTTACAATATAGCCTTCGAGATATTGGTCATTTTTCTTTTTCCATTTATCAAAATTAATCCCATCTAAAACACTTGCCTGCTGTTTTGCTTGTTTGATGTCTTTTTTTTCTAAAATTGCAAAAGCAGGTGTTATTATAAAATTTGTGCAAAATAGTGCCAAAATCAAGGCAGCTGCTATCTTTTTCATTCAATTAATTCCTCTTTTAAAAAATTTTATTGCTTTTTTTATAGCAAAATGGTAGCATATTAATGTTGCAAAAGCAACATGTAATTTATATAACATTGAAATGATTAAATATGACAACAAGCAATCAAATTTGTACTACTAAATATCAAGACAGTCTGTTTTATCAGATTAATTCCTGTGCAAAATGTTTCGACATTTTATTTGAAAATTTCTTCAAAGAACTTGATTTAGGCATCAGCGCTACAGAACATCTGGCTCTTTGCATAATAGATAATACAAAAGATTGCTGTCAGAGGGATTTAGCTAAAATCATATTCAAAGACAGGGCCAACACAGGAAAGCTTGCAAGCAAGCTTGAAAGTAAAGGTTTGATTGAAATTAAAGTCAAAACAAAAAACAATAAACCCGTTAAAATTCTTACGGTAACTGAAAAAGGACAGCAGCTTCGAAAAGAAGTTATTCAAAAAATAATGCCTATGGCAGAACAAATAAAAAATGAAGTTGGAGAATTATCCATCCAAAATATGATTAGTGAGCTTGAAAATTTTAGACAAGTTGTAAAAAATGTAGTAAAAACAAATATTTAAAGGAGCATAAATAATGTCAAGCGACAATACATCAACTGATAATCAAAATAACAGCCCAAACAATCAAGGTATAAAAAGAAAAATTGCAGCTTTTTGCCTGATAGTGCTTGCAATATTTGCAATTGGTTTTTTAATTTACGAAAGCCAATTTGAATCAACGGATGATGCTTATATTGAAGCAGATATTATACAAGTTACCCCAAAAGTAGCGGGCCACATTGTTGAAAGCTATCTTGAAGATAACAAGGAAGTCAAAAAAGGTGATTTGGTAGCTAAAATTGATGATGAAGTTTATATAGAGAAATATAAACAGGCACAGGCCAATTATGAAAAAGCTCTTTTAAATCAAAAAAACGCAAAGGCCAATTTAAAAGCGGCACAATCAGATATCAGCCTTGCAAAAATTGATTTAGAAAGATACCAAAAACTATATAATGAAGGTGCCGTTTCAAAGCAAACTCTTGATAACGCCCAAACCAAATATGATAACGCGGTTGCCCGCCAAACAAAAGCCCAGCAGGATGTATTGTCTAATGGCAATAATGTCGCAGATGCCGATTTAAAATCACTTGAAGCCCTTATGAAACAGGCAAAATTAAACCTTGAATATACAAAAGTTATCGCTCCAAATGATGGTGTAATTACAAACAGACGCATAGAAAAAGGAAGCTATGTTTCAGTTGGTTCTCCTCTTTTTGCAATAATTCCGGATAAAATTTGGATTGTTGCAAATTTTAAAGAAAATCAGGTTGGAAAAATGCACCCGGGACAAGAAGTAAGTATCAAAGTAGATGCTTATAAAAATAAAGCATTCAAAGGTAAAATCGATTCAATCCAAAGAGCATCGGGCGCTAAATCGAGCTTATTTCCACCTGAAAATGCTGTAGGTTCTTTTGTAAAAATAGTACAGAGAATTCCTGTTAAAATTACATTCGATGAAGAAATCGATAAAAATGAATATAATATAGTTTCAGGCATGAGCGTTGTTCCAAAAGTAAAGGTTAAATAATGAGCTCAGATATAATAACCTCAAGCACGACAACCTGGGCACCAAAACACAACCCTTGGCTTATTTGTTTTCCAATAATGCTTTCGGCATTTATGTTTGTATTGGATGAAACCATTGCAAATGTTGCTCTTCCCTATATGGCAGGAAGTTTTTCAATATCAAGACAGGAAAGCACCTGGGTTTTAACAAGTTATCTTATAGCATCGGGTATAATTATTCCATCAGTTGATTTCTTTTCCAAATTAATGGGAAGAAAAAATTTCTTTATACTTGGTGTTTTAGTGTTTACGGTTGCATCTTTTCTTTGCGGTATTGCAACAAGTCTTCCGATGATGGTAATTACAAGGGTATTACAAGGGCTTGGAGGCGGTGCGCTTTTGCCCATTGGACAGGCGATTATGCTTGAATTATTTCCTGTTGAAAAAAGAGCCCAATCTATGGCATTATTCGGGCTTGTTGTTGTAATTGCACCAATTATCGGCCCTGTTTTGGGAGGCTGGATTACGACAAATTGGTCCTGGCCTTTTATATATTTTATAAATATCCCGATTGGAATTTTTGCAATTTATTTTGCTCATCAGCTAATGGAAGATCCGCCATATGCGCAAAAGCAGGAAAATGTAAAAATAGATAGCGCAGGATTTTTTATGCTGATTGGCTGGCTTACCTGCATGCAGATAGTTCTTGATAAAGGAAATGATGCTGATTGGTTTGGTTCAAGCTGGGTCTGCTGGCTTACATTTTTTGCAGTCACCTTTGCCGGCTTGTTTTTTATGATTCAGGCAAAGAAAAAAGATTCTCTTATTGATTTAAAGGTTTTTAAAGATGCTAATTTTTCAATAGGTACTTTGGTTCAGGTAGTTATGCAAGGGGTACTTTTGGCTTCACTTGCTATACTTCCGCAGTTTCTTCAAAGTTTGATGGGCTATGATGCCTTTTTATCAGGCCTTGCAATGATGCCAAGAGGAATAGGAGCATTAACTACGGTTATATTTATCGGAACAGTGGGAAGCAAGATTAGCAACAAGCTTCTTGTTATTATAGGTATGTCAATATTAAGCTTTGCAGGCTTTTTATTGTGCAGTTTAAACCTTCAAATTTCGCCTATGAATATTGCAATACCAAATTTCATTATGGGTGTCGGTATGGCAATGAGTATGATACCAATTATTACATTATCTACTATGACACTTTCTAACGAGCAAATGACAAACGCTTCAGGGGTTCAAAACCTCCTTAAAAACGTAGGTGGAGCAATCGGAACATCAATTGTAACCACTCTTATTTCAAGACATGCACAGATGCATCAAACGGCATTGGTCAAAAATCTTACACCTTTAAATGATAATTTTGTTGAAAGATTGCAGGCTTATCAAGGTTCTTTTCAAGCAGGGCTTGATAGTGTAACAGCAAATCATATGGCACAAACTATGCTTTATAAGCAAATGCTGCAGCAGGCTAATATGGGAGCATTTCGAGATACATTTGAAGTTTGCGCCATAGCTTGTCTTGTAATTATTCCTTTGATTTTATTTATTAAAGGAATTAAGAAGGAAGCAAATAATATAGCTCATCAATAGTTCTGATTTCTTTTATATCATTTCTGCTTCTAAAGTAGGTTAATTGTCTTTTTGCAAAGTTTCTTGTGTGCTGTTTGATTTTTTCTATAGCTTCTTCAATATCTTTATATTTGCCTTCTTCAAAGTCATATAGCTCTTTGTAGCCTATTGTGTTTCTTAAAACATCTGAATTTGGGTATTTTGTTTTATTTCTTTGCCATTCTTCAAATAGCCCCATTTCAAACATAATATCCACTCTTTTATTAATATTTTCATATAATGCATCTCTTTCGATTTGTGGCATAAACCAAATTGCTTCATAGTTATTTTTTTCTCTTGCTGCAGCCGTTAAGGGCTTATTGAGTCCCATACAAAGCTCTATTGAGCGGATTATTTTATCTTTGTTATTCGGATGTATTTTAGAAGCTCTTAAACTATCAAGCTCATTTAGTTTTTGCCACAAAACATTACTTTCAAGCTTATTTAGTTTGTTTCTTAAAGCTTCATTTTTTCCTATCGGAATTAATTTTTCTTTATCTAAAAGACATTTTATATAAAACCAGCTTCCGCCTGCTATTATAATATTTTGCCCTTGTTTTTTAATGTCTTCTATTTTTTCTTTTGCAAGAGTGCAAAAATCCCCTGCAGAAAATACAGAAACCGGTTCAACAACATCAATTAAATGGTGAATAACGCCGTCCATCTCTTTTATAGTCGGCTTAGCTCCTGCTATATCAATATCTTTATAAACAATTCTTGAATCAGCGGATATTATCTGCGCATTAATCTTTTTTGCAAGCTTAATTGCAAGACCCGTTTTCCCCGATGCAGTTGCCCCTGTTATGACGATTATTTTCATAATAGTTAAATATTAACACAATCATAAATACGCCGAAATACAAATGTATTAAAAATAATATAACACTTATTATTGAATTTATGGAAACTATATTTGAAAATTTTATATTTTCAACAATGCTTAAAGCGGAGCTTATAAACAAAGAAACAATATAGCAAGCACAAATAGCTAAAAAGTTTCTAAATACAAAAACTATTGAATTTTTAATTGCTATAAATGGCTTTAGATATACGTTTTCGTCTGTTTCATCCATAAGAGCAGGGAAGAAAAATGTCATTAAGAAGTTAAAAATAAAATATGATAAAACAAATAGAATTTGCCATCCGTATATTATATACATTTTGTCTGTAGGAAGCGTTTTAAAATATTGCGCCATTGTAATTCCGGTTTCTTTTGCGGCTTGCAAATCTCTGATTACAAAATCTAAACTCCCAAATATTTTTGTAGCAAGTGCTGTAATTATAACTGCACCAAGTGCCGCTAAAGCCATATATAAAACAAGCCCCAAGCCAACAGAAATGATGTTTTTACCTACATTTTCAAAAAATATCGGAAGTTGCGGCTGTTTTTGAGTATTTTGCGGGTTTACAAAAGATTTTTTTATCATACCAAACCAACCGCTTGTCCAGGCAGCTGTAAATAAAAATGCACATACAAAAAATATCAGCGAAACAGCTACAATTTTAGATTTTGCACCAAGCACTAAAAGAATATTTAAAAGAATTATGTACAATACAGGAAACAAAACCAAACTTGGGTTATAAGCTACTGATTTTGCCGCATTTTTAACTGATTCCAATAAAACTTTAAATGAATTTTTGATTGATTCTAATAACATCTTTTTTCCTATTTAACATTTGTGATAATCTATTATATAATACTATAACTTGATAATAAAAAATACAAGGCAATAAATGTTAAGATTTTCAAAAAAACATAACTACCAGGGAATTCTTGTCTGTGTTGAAGGAATCGACGGTTCAGGCAAATCCACGCAGATAGAATTACTCCACAGCTATCTTAAACAAAAAGGGGTTGATGTCATTCTAACGCAGTGGAATTCTTCAAGCCTTATATCAAATACAACAAAAAAAGCTAAAAAGAAAAATATGCTATCGGGTAGAACATTTTCTCTTTTACACGCAGTCGATTTCGCTGATAGATTAGAAGGAACAATTAAGCCTGCTCTAAAAGCAGGATTTGTGGTTTTGGCAGATAGATATGTCTATACAGCCTTTGCCCGTGATGTTGCAAGACAAGTCGATAGTACCTGGGTTCGAAATATGTATGGTTTTGCAATTAAGCCTGATTTAACGTTTTATTTCGATGTAAGCCCTAAAGTGAGCTTAAATAGAATTTGTTCTAATCGTGAACCAAAATTTTATGAAGCAGGTATGGATATGAAATTATCCAATAATCCATACAAAAGCTATATTAAATTTCAAACAAAAATTGTTGAAGAATATAAAAAAATGGTGGATGAATACGGTCTTATTGAAATTGATGCTACAAAATCCATCCACGAAAAACAGCTTTTTTTAAGGCAAAAAGTTAAAGAGGTTTTAAAAATCAATAAGATAATTTTGAAGGATGATGATGAATAACAACAAAAACCATGGCTATGAAGGCCTGCTTATTGTAATAGAAGGAACTGATGGCTCGGGTAAATCTACTCAGGTTAATATGTTATCGGATTATATAAAATCAAAATCCTTTGGTGTAACGGTTTCAGAGTGGAAAACATCAAGGCTTATTTCAAATGTGATTAATGACGCTAAAGAAAGAAATGCACTTAATACCACAACATATTCTCTTCTATATGCCGCAGATTACACAGATAGATTAGAAAATGAAATTATACCGGCGCTTGAATCAGGGTTTGTTGTTCTTATGGATAGATACACCTATACGGCATACGTTAGAGATTCAGTAAGAGGTCATGATATAAATTGGGTTAAAAACCTCTACAGTTTTGCTCCAAAGCCTGATTTGGTCTTTTATCTTAATGTGGCACCTGATATTTTAATTAAAAGGCTGATTGCTAAAAACGGTGTTCTTGATTATTTTGAAGCAGGGCGCGACATAGGTGTATCTATGGATACATACAATAGCTTTGAAATCTATCAAAAAAGATGTCTTGAAGAATATAAAAAATTAAGCAAAGAATATGGTTTTACAGAGCTTGATGGAACAATGCCAATCGAGCAAATCCATGATATTATTAAGCAAAAAGTTGAACCTTTGCTAAAATAAAACTAAAATAAGAACTAAAAATTAATCAAACTTTAAGCTGCAAACATTCTCTGTATTGCTTTAGAGCGCATTTCTTTAACACTTTGCTCTTCCGCTTCAAGCATTTCAAGCTGACTTTGGTATCTTTGAAGCTTTTGATCAAGTGCTTTTTCAGCCTGATAGAGTCGTTCTTTTTTCTTTTCTAATGCCTTCATTTCAGGGCTATCGGGGTCCATATCGGAGCCTAAGCCTACAATTTCATTGATTTGCGAAGACAAATCCATTTTTGTAGTCGAAATAAGCTGGATTTGATATTCCAAATCCGATCTATAGCTATTTATTTGTGCTAATCGCATTTGTGCGATTAATAGTCCCATAACTATCTCATTTCGTTAAATTTGTTGCCCCTTAGAAAGACGTGCTCGTTATTTTGAGCGATTAATCTTTCCATTTGATTTAGCTGATGCATTTGGTATTTTAGTTTGTATTTAACCATTTTCCTTTTCTTGTTGAAAGAAAGTGCATCTTTTATGCTTGCCACAAGCTCTTTTTTAAGAACTTTAAAAGGATTGTTTCTTTTTAAATAATTCTTGGAATAATTTAAAAAGGTTTTTAATCTTCTAATATTTTCTCTTATTGCTTGTTGCATAAGCGGGGTCTTACTCCTTTTGGTTTGTTTTTATTCAAGGAATAACACCTTACCTTAATAAAAACAAATAATTAAACGAAATTGTCATGTTTGTAAATAATTATTACAATATTACTTTATAATTAAAAAAACGACACTTTAACAAAAAAACTTTAAGTATTGATACAAATCTTTACAAAAAACTAGCTATATGTTGGAGTTTAACATTTAATTATTTTTTTGATATAATCATAAAGAAAAAAATAAAAACTTGAGGAGAATAGATGAAAAATAAATTAATTCTTTTTTGGATTATTATGGCACTTGCAATTTCAGCAGCATTTGTTGTATGGAAAAAGCCGACAAGCTTAGGGCTTGACCTTGTCGGAGGTTCAAGATTAATTCTTGAAGCACAGACATCTGAATCCACCAAAACAATCACACCTGAAATTATGGACAGCCTCCAATATGCTATTGAAAACAGAGTAAATGCTTTGGGCGTTGGAGAAACAAGTGTTCAAAAAATCGGTACAAAAAGACTTTTAATTGAAATTCCAAATATAACAGATACAACAAAAGCAAAAGAATTTATCGGACAAACTGCCGAACTTGAATTCAAAAGACCAATTACGGATGCTCAGGGAAATATCACCTGGCAATCCACGGGTTTAACCGGAAAAGATATTAAAAAAGCTCTTGTAGGCTCAGCCCCGACAACAGGAGAGTGGATTGTAGAACTTGAATTTAATATGGAAGGTGCTAAAAAGTTTTCTAATTTAACAAAGGAACTAATCGGAAAACAAATGGCAATTTTCTTTAACGGTGAAGAAAAATCAGCTCCAAGAGTAAATGAACAAATTTCAGCCGGACGCGCTCAAATTACAGGAGGCGAAGGCGGTTTTGAATACGCCGAAGCGAAAAACATGGTTGACCTTCTAAATGCAGGAGCTCTTCCTGTCGGAGCTGAAATTATCCAGGAAGAATCAGTAGGCCCCACTCTTGGACAAGACAGTATCAATAAATCTAAAATAGCAGGTCTGATTGGTATAGGGGCTGTTATGGTATTTATGATTTTATATTATAGAGCGTTGGGTGTGATTTCCTGCTTTGCTCTTATAATTTATGCATTAATAAACTTTGCAATTTATAAACTTGTTCCTGTAACATTGACTTTAACAGGTATTGCAGGGTTCATCCTTTCAATTGGTATGGCAATTGATGCTAATATCTTGATTTTCGAAAGAACAAAAGAAGAATTAAAAATGGGAAGAAGCTTGTTTACTGCAATTAATTCAGGATTTGATAGAGCCTTCACCAGTATTTTTGATTCAAATGTTTCAACAATAATTACTTGTCTTATTCTTTATTACTTTGGTGCATCAATGGTTAAAGGCTTTGCTTTGACTTTGATAATAGGTGTAATTTTATCAATGTTTAGTGCAATTACGGTTACTAAAAACTTTATGCATTTAACTTTTGGCACAAGTGAGCTTAAATATCCCGAATTATTTGGTCTCAAAAAAGAAGAGATTGAAAATGCTTATGTTGCAACTGAAACTAAGCGCGAAAAAGCAAAATTCGGAGTTTTGGACTAATTAAAGCGGTAATTAAGATAAAAACAAAATTGGAGAAATAAAATGGCAAATACAAACCTTTTTAAAAATAAATATAAATTAGACATAATCAAATATAAATACCTGTGGCTTGGTTTAACAATGCTCTTGCTTATCCCAGGTATTATTGCAATAATTTATCTTATGTCAACACAACCAAACCACGCGCCTTTAAAATTAGGTATTGATTTTACGGGCGGTACTATTTTGCAATATTCAACAAAAGATAAAATAGGAACACAGGGTATAAATCAAATCAGACAAAATTTAGCTCAAATCGGAGTCAAAAATCCGATTATCCAAGAAACTTCTTCATCAGGTCAAAGCGAAGTTAAAAACCTTGTTTCCATAAGAACAGCTTTTCTTGGGGATAAAGAAAGCAAAGATAAAGCAAATGAAATCACTCAAGTACTTTCAAAAGATTTTGAAGGGACTGAACTTGTAAGTGTTAATTCAGTCGGTCCTACTTTAGGCGCGGAATTACTTAAAAATACAATGGTTGCTTTGATTTTATCTTTCATTTTGATGGTTGTTTATATATCATTCAGATTTAAGTTTGAATACGGTTGGATTGCGCTTGTTGCATTATTTCAAGATGCTTTATTTGTAATTGGTATTTTTGCGCTTAAAGGAATTTTCCAAGATACCACAATAGATAGTTTATTTATTACGGCAATTTTGACCGTTATCGGCTATTCAATCAACGATACTATCGTTGTTTTTGACAGAATCAGAGAAAATATGCGCTTTTTAGCTAAAAAACATTCAGATGATGAAATCATTAATGCTTCTATTAATCAAACAATAGCCCGCTCAATAAATACATCAGCCACAACACTATTTACGCTTTTGGCTTTATATTTCTTTGGAGGCTCCACTATTAAAGATTTCGTATTTGCAATTATAATCGGTGTAGTTTCAGGAACATGTTCTTCTATATTTACAGCCGGACCTCTGCTTTCAATCGCAAAGGAATATGCAAGAAAGAAAACAAGTGAAGCAGCCTTATAAGAAATATTCCTCCCTTGCACAATTTGTATCCGCTACAAGAGAGGCTTTGGGGCTTACAAGAGATGAGCTTGCAGATAAATCAAGCCTTGATATTAAAGAAATTCAAAATATTGAAGAAGGTTTTGATATGTTTCTTTCTACAACAACAAGGCAGAAGCTTGCAAAGGGCTTGAAAGTTGAAAATAAAGAAATCAAAAGGTATGAAAAAACTCCTGATTTTAATTTAGCCAACCAATCAACAATGGAGGATATAAAAGAGCGCATTTTAAATAATATGCACAATCCTAATTTCACTATAAATTGTCCTCTATGCGGCCAAAAACTAATCACAAGAGTTGCAAAATTATATGACCTTGAAGATAATTTAATCTTAAGACCAAAGGCAAGATGCTCAAAGTGTCCCTTTCAATTGACAGATTAATTAATCAAGCTTTAATTAAGCTTTTTCAAATAAGCTCACACATTCGATATGATGGGTATAAGGAAACAAATCAAAACCTTCAAGAGATTTTAAATTAAAACCAAGCTCTTTTAGAATTTGGGCATCTCTTTTAAGAGTCGTCGGGTTGCAGGAAACATAGATAATTTTATTTGTAATTTTAGATAGCTTTATTAAACCTTCTTTTTCAACACCTTTTCTTGGAGGATCAACTATGGCACAATCAAAGCATCTATTTTCTTTTTCAAGATTATCAAAATTTAAATTGGCATCTCCTTCAAGTATCTCATAGTTTTTGATGTTATTTAATTCAAAATTTTCTTTTGCATATGCTGTCGCTTCAAGATTTTCTTCAAGAAGTGTTATTTTGCAACCACTATTTAAAATGTCAGCAAGCCAAATCCCTATTGCGCCGACTCCTCCAAAGGCATCAAGAATTGTTTCAGCATCTTTTGCATTATTTTTAACTTCATCGAATAATAATTCTGCTGCCGATGGATTAACCTGAAAAAAGCTCGTTGGGCCCAATTTATATTTTTTATTTCCAAGCTTTTCTATTATATATTCTTGCCCCAGTATTTTATGGCTTTCATTTGATAGTATTTTATTTGATTTTTGAGGGTTCAAATTTGCAAATATCCCTTTAATTTCTTTAAAATTTTCCGTCAAATCGTTTGAAAATTTATTTAGAAGCGGATGAATTTTGGTATCATTTAAAACAAAAGTCATTAAAATTCCGCCTGCTGTTATTCTAAATAAAATGTTTTTTAAAATGCCTTTGTGCTTTTTTTCATTGTAACAGCTGATTTCAACAGGCAGGTTTTCTCTTGTATAATTTAAAATATCATCAATTATTTTCGGCTGCATTTTGCAAAATTTGATATTTGTTAAATCATGGGAATTTTGTCTATAGTAGCCAATTAAGAGCCTTTTTGAATTTTTGGTTCTTTGTGTTGGAAATTGAACTTTGTGACGGTATTCATAAATTTGGGGGCTTTTTTGAACTTTTATTTCTTTATCATAAATATTTTTAAAGATATCTTTTAAAATTTCAGCTTTTTGAAAAACCAAATAATCATAGTCCATATATTGGCCGCTACAGCTTCCACAGGCATTATAATAAGGGCAGACCGGTTTTGTTCTATACTTAGATGGCTCAATTATATTTATGATTTCAGCTTTTGCATAGCTTTTTAAAACAGCTGTGATTTTGATTTCAACAATTTCATCAACAAGCGCTCCTTTTACAAAGATAACAAAATTATCATTATCTTTAGACGAAACACGCGCAAGCCCTTCGAGCCCAAAAACCAGCTTTTCTATTTTAACTTTTAGAGTGTCATTTATTTTCATATTTTAATAAGTAAAGTATCTATCGAAATCAATATCATCAAACGAACAAAACAGCTGAAAAATTTCATCATTTTCATCAAGCCTTTGATATTTGTATTCATCAAAGCGCCAGTATTTGGGATTTAGCCCTGTGCATCTTATAATATCGTGGTCGTAGAGGATTTTTAATTTCTTTTTTACAATATCAATAGGTATATTCACCCTTTTTGCAAGCTCAACCGCCGTTATACCTTCAGGGTTTGAATATTTTTCAGGCGTCAAAAACATAAGCTCTAAACCAACAAGCTTAAGTTCTTTGTCTTCATTTTCATAATCATATTCAAACATATTTTAATAATACCCAAAAATATGCTACAATGTAATCTATGAAAAAGATGATTTTTTTAATTTTTGTTTTATTTTTGTGTGCAAATAATGTATTTGCAATGACTATAGGTACATATAAAACCGAAACCGAATACGGGCTTATAGATGGTTTCAAGTGGAATTTCTTTAATAGGAAAGAAGGACAGCCAATGGTACAATTGAAATCCGAAACCGAAGAAGAAAAAATCAGACTTGAAAAAATGAAAGATAAACCCAAAGAAGAACAAGATGACGTTCAGATGTACAGGTTTATGCTCGATAATACCGTAGCATTTTAGTGTTGTTATATAAACCATTATCATTACGAAGGTTTATTTTGTTTTATTATTCACCCCGTAGCCAAAAAGTGCAAAATCGTATCGAACAGGGTCATTTTCATCAAATTCTTTAAGTTTTTGGGTAAGCTCAAGGGCTGAAAACATATCATTTTGCTTTCTTGAAAGCAAACCTAGTTTCCTTGAAATATTTGCCACATGGGTATCTAATGGAATTATAAGCTCATTTTTTTGAATAAAATCCCAAATTCCAAAATCAACTTCGCCATCTCTCACCATCCACCTTAAAAACATATTTATTCTTTTAAGAGCCGACTTATTCTTTGGCTTTGCAAACATAAAACAAAAACCTGTATTATTGGGGCAATTTGAATTGCAATAGAAATAATCAGTTACTCTTTCAAATCTTTTTTCTTTTTCATAAAATAATTCGGCAAGTGATGATTTATCCAAAACATAAAGCTTATTTAAAAGCCTCAAAAGCTCAATGACATCTTCACTTTTTAAAAATCTATAGATAAAATTATCTAAATTATACTTTTTATAATCCAAAATAAGCTCATACGGGCAGCTTGCGAGCGAAAAAAGAAAATCAAGCTTTTTTATAAAAGCTTCTCTTTTACCAAATGCAAAAAGACTTGAAATGAACCCTGAAATTTCAATGTCTCTTTTATCTTTAAAGCTATGCGGAAACTTTATAGGGTCATCTTTTATAAAATCTGCCGTTTCATACTTTTTTGCTAAATCATCCAAAAGTTTTTTCATATCTTCATCTTAACTTATCAAAATAATTTTTCAAAATCTCATCGCATTCTTTTTCCAATATTCCGCCAAAAACTTTTGTGGAGCTGTTTTTAAAAAGATTATAGGTGCTAATTGCGCCATAATTATGGTCATAGGAACCAAAATAGAGATTTTTTATTCTTGCATTTTGAATTGCCCAGCCACACATAGGACATGGTTCAAGTGTCACATACATATCGCAATCATTTAAGCGCCAGTTATTTAATTTTTTATTTGCGATATTTAAAGTCAAAATTTCAGCGTGGGAAGTAACAAAGCCGGTTTTTTCTCTTTCATTAACCGCAAGAGATATAATTTCGCCATCCTTAACTATAATTGCGCAAATCGGAACATCAATTATAACCTTTTTGGCTTCTTCAAGGGCCCGCTGCATAAAATCTTTATTCATTATTTCACACAATCATTAAATTTTAATATCATAATAAATTCATCATCACATTTTAAATCTATATCTATCTTAAGACCTTCACAAAGCCCTTTTACAATATAAAGTCCAAGCCCTGTGCCTCTTGTAGTTCTTGTTAAATTTGAATCGGCACGGATGAATTTTTCAAAAATCTTTTCTAATATCTCATCTGAAATTTTTTCGCATCTATTTTTAATAATCAAAATCGGGCATTTATTTTCATTGTTATATGCAACAATATCAATAGGTTCATTATCAAGACTGTATTTAACAGCATTATCAATTAAATTTACTATAATCTGTTCCAGCCTGTATTCATCGCTGTATATGTAATTTAAATCTTGCGCTATATCAATATTAAATTCAACGTTATCATTTTTCAGGTATTCGCAAGCTCTTGAAATAGCAGCAGAAAGGTCTGTTTCTTCTATATTAAATTTCAAACTATAGCTTTCAAGTTCAGGTATTACAAGCAAATCTTCAACCATTTTGGACAATCTTTGCGCCTGCTGCTTGATTATTATGAGTGAATTTATTCTTGTTTCATCATCAACCTTGATATCATGTCTTAAAAGCCTTGAACTATAGCCTATAATACTTGTTAAAGGTGTTCTGAATTCGTGGCTTGTAGCATTTACCAAGTTTTCTCTAAATTCATTCAATTTTTGAAGTTTTAAGTTATTTTCTTTCAAATCCTTATAAGAGGTTTTGATTTTATTTGCCATATAATTAAATTCTTTTGCAATGAAAACGGTCTCATTAGGGGTAAAGGGCGATTTTATAAGGTGTATTTTTTTATCGTAATTTCCTTTAGAAATTGCGGTAATTCCTTTGAAAAGCTGCCTGATATTAATATAGAGATAATAAGTGTAAATACCTATCATAACAAATATAAATAAAGCCGCTAAACATAGAGAAAGAATAATTTTGTATCTTGCACAGGTTATTGTATTTTTTGTTACTTTTTTAGTTGTATCTGCCACTATAAACCAATCAGGATTATTCAATTTATAATAGGCCTTTGGAGTATTTTTCTTTTTGCCGAAGATGATTTTTTTAACCCCGTCTCTAATTACAAGGTCATCTAAGATATTTGAATTTTCTTCAATTGTATTGCTTGCAATAAGATCGTGATTTTGAGAGTTAAAAATATATATTTTTCGCCCCTTGAGGCTATCTTGGTCAAATAAAGAATCAATGATATTTACATTAATTTTGGCACTTAAGAAATAATTACCTTCTTTATCAATAGGGGAAATTAAAGTAATTTTGCCATTTTCATGCGGATATTTTTCTTTGGGGATTTTATTTTTTTCAATTATATCAAGATTTTTAAAAAGTTTTGTTTTAGCTTCAATTTCATCAAAATATTGAATTTTTGCCATAACATCAGGAATATAATTGAATCCTGATGCCATTTGATTAAGCTGTGCCTGACTCAATGTGACATAATTTTCAATAGCATCTGCAACAAATTCTGCCATTAACGATGTATTATTAGCGAGTTCGTTTCTTACACTATGCTGCGAAATATTAGAGATAATAATTCCTATTGTTATAAACGGTATTAAAACGGCAAAAACAAGAACGATAATAATTTGTTCGGCAATTTTAAGGCGTTTCATTTATTCGCTTAATCCTCCAAAAGGTGTCAATTTATATCCTACATTAACAACTGTATGAAGGTATTTAGGTTCTCTTGTGTTTGTTTCGATTTTTTGCCTTAAGCCACCCACATGAACCCTTACCATTCTGACATCTTCATTGCTGTCATATCCCCAAACTTCATCTAAAAGAGTTGCAAGAGTGACAGGTGAATTTATATGCTGCATCATACAATATAAGATTTCAAATTCAGTAGGAGTCAGTTTTATTTTTTTATCTACAATTACAACTTCAAGACTATCAGGTAAAATTTCAATATCGCCTGCTCTTAAGATTTCTTTTGAGTTTTTTTCGTTTAAAGCGGCACTATCTCCTCTTCGAAGCAAAGCCCTTATTCTTAAAAGAACTTCCTGGATTTCAAAGGGTTTAATCAAATAATCGTCTGCTCCAACATCAAAGCCTTCCGTTTTATCTTCAATTGAACCTTTTGCAGTCAAAAGCAGAATGGGAATATTTGGTTTGGCAATTCTTATGTTTTTGCAAACATCGTAGCCATTCATTTTTGGCATCATAACATCAAGCAAAATTAAATCATAATTGTTTTCAAGAGCTTTTTTTAAGCCCTCCTGCCCATCTTTTGCGCTATCTACTATATAGCCGCTTGAAGCTATATCAAAACAAAGAAGCTCTCTGATTTGTTTATCGTCGTCTACAATTAAAAGTCTTTTATTGGATTTTGGCATTTTTTATTGCTTTCTGTCGGTATAATCGGTGCCAGCACCTATCGCTACAAATTCTACCACTACAATTTCCGGTTTGCAATTAAATCTAAAAGGAATTTTATCGACTCCGATACCTTTTGAAATTAAAATAGGATTACGTCTTGGAAGCAATAGTCCTGATGCAAATTCTGATCCGTATTTGGAAGCTACAAACATAGCAGGAGTAAATGGAAGAATAAAATGTCCTCCGTGTGTGTGCCCTGCCATAATCAAACTTGCATCATCCATAATTTCATAATAGATATCGGGATTATGCGTTATAACAAGCCTTGGCATATCAGTCATTGCAAAAGCTGTTGCGATATTGGGTTGTCTTGCTGTTACATCTGCAAGCCCTATGACATCAACATATTTTCCTCTTATATTTCTTCTTGTGTTAGAGTTTTCCAAATATGCAATTCTATTTTGTAAAAATGCACTTATATAACTTCTGCCGCCGGCAGCCCAGTCGCTTGCCGCTAAAACCGCATATTTTTGAGCTTTGATAAAAGAAAGCTTATTTGCAAGGATATCGGGCTTCATTGATTTTTGAAGATTACTTCCTTTCCCGTATCCGCCTCCTAAAAAGACTGCATCGGGGTTTTGGGCATTTGTTTCTTTAACTATGGCATCTGTTCTTTTATAATCGGCTCTGCCCAAATGAAGATCGCTTAAAAAAGCAATTTTAACCCCTTGAAGGTATGAAGATTCTACTTTATATTTTGTAACTGTAAGGGAATTTGGTTCAATAAACAACCCTTTTACAAGAATATAGAGCAAAAGCGCCAATAATACCATCATCTGTTTAGTCATAAAATAATTCTATCATTTTTATAAAATAAAATACATATATGATTTAAAAATACTTAAAATTGCGTATAATTGCAAGTAATACCCCTGTTTTGTTTGTTAAAAATAATTAAGGAAACGGTTTTTTATGCAAAATGATGTATTAATAAAAAGAGATTTGTTTAAAAGTGTCGCAATAAATGAAAGCAACCCTAAATATGAGATGTGCCTGCAAAGGCTTCATCCTCTATCTCACAAACCCCATGATATAAGGACTCCTTTTGATAGAGACTTAACAAGAATACTTCATTCTAGTGCTTATAGAAGGCTTAAACACAAAACCCAGGTATTTTTTGCAACCAACAATGACCACGTTTGTACAAGAATAGAACATGTTAATCATGTTGCAAGTATTTCAAAAACAATAGCAAAAGCTATGGGTTTAAATGTTACTTTGGCTGAAGCCATTGCATTAGGTCATGATTTGGGACATTCGCCTTTTGGACATCACGGGGAAAGAATTATAGAAGATATAATGCAAAACCACGGTTTTGAAAAAAAATTCTGGCATGAGAAAAATTCACTTCGCTTTATTGATTTAATTGAGACTCTGCCTAATTATGCAGGTTTTAAAGAAAATCTTAATCTAACTTATGCTATAAGAGACGGCATTGTGTGCCACTGCGGAGAAGTCAATGAAAACTATCTTAAACCCAGAGACGAATATATTGACCTGACTAAAATCGAAAAAGGTAAATATATGCCATTTACCTATGAAGGATGCGTAGTTAAAATTTCTGATAAAATTGCTTATTTAGGCCGCGATATTCAAGATGCCTACAACTACAAATTTTTTGATAAAAAAGATATGATGTTGTTAAAACAAATTGTACAAAATACTTTAAAACAAAAAATCAGGTTCAAAGATGTTAATACTTCATCTCTTATCCACGAATTTATCATTAATATCTGTGCTAATTCTAATTTAGAACATGGTATTACCTTTTCAAAAGAATACTATGAAATGATGAATGAAATAAAAAAATTCAATTACCAAAAGATATATTTAAACAAAAGATTTAAACCTTTTATGAGATATGCAAAACTTGTTTTAGAAGGAATTTTTGATTTTCTTTTGGATAATTATGCCTCATTTAACACAATTTATAAATTAAAAAAATATCAAAAATTCTATCCTACTTTGACAAATGATTTTACAGACTGGCTTATAAAATATTCCAATATTGATGACAAATTGCATTCAATAAGGAAATATCGAAACAAAATCATATATGACATTCAAAATCAACAGGACTATAAACAGGCAATACTGGATTATATTTCCGGCATGAGCGATAGCTATGCAATTAAAGCATATTCGGAATTAATTGAATTTTAATTTTTAAATATTTTAGATTTTAGATGTGTCCTGCAGTTGCTTTATACAATGTAAAATAATCGACAAGTCTTGTTGCTTTTGAAATAGCTAAAAATTGATATTTTTGTAAAAGTTCAATTGTACTATTTATAAAATCAATATTTGAAATTATGCCATAGTGTAATTTTCTTTTATTCAGGCGGTTTTCTTCTTTGGAATAATTTACCTGAACCATAAAATTTTTTTCGCTTTCACTATCTTGTTTTATGATATTAAGCGCGTTATTTACTTCCTGAAGTGCTGTTAAATCCTTTTGTCTGTAAGTTTCTACAAGTTCATAATATTTTGCTTTTTTAATTTTAAAATTTGCCCATTTTGCTCCTCCTTTAAAAATATCCTGCGTTAAACCCGCTAAAAGATATGCAAAAGAAGAATTCCAGCTAAAGAAATTCCCGGGACCTGCCGTGTCAAAAACAATTCCACCATTAAGTTTGAAGTTTGGAAAGAAGTCTTTTTTAGCAATTGTTATATCAAGTTTTGCCGCTTTTAATTTCTTTTCTATTTCAATAACATCGGGTCTTTGAAAAATTATACGGGATTCTATTTCGGTTGGGATTTTTCCCTGATATTCAAAATCTTCTAAAGTCCCTCTTTTAATTTCACCTATACAATCGGGGCTAAGACCTATCAAAGTTGCAAAATGATAGAGAGTTTGATTTCTGTTTTTCACTAAAATATTAAGAAGGGACTTTTGGCTTTCAAGCTCTTTTTCAATATCATTAAAATCAATAATATCAATTATTCCAAGATGATATTTATGTTGGTTTTTGGTTTCATTTTGTTTTTTATTTTCAATAACTTCTTTTTGCTTTTCTATTAAATAGTCATAAAGCAAAATATTTACATAACTTGTTGCAACATCTGTTAAAAGCGAGATATATGTGTTTGTAGCATCCATTATCTTTGCTTTATAGAGTTCTTTGTTTTTTACAATATTGTCTTTATTTTTAAGCAATAAATCAGGTTCGAAACTTAAATTAAAAGGCAAAATATAAGAATTTTCCCTTATAAAAAAATTGGCATCCCCTTTGGGGAAATGCGTTCCTAAATAGTTGCTTGAAACAGATAAATTCGGAAGTTCACGGGCAAAAGCATTATTAATCTCATATCTGTATTGTTCTATTTGCCATCTTGCTTTTTTTAAATCGTGGTTATTTTCATAGGCTTCAAAAATATATTTTTCAAAATAGGAGTCATTAAACTTTTTGAAAAAATCAAGGTTGATGTCTATTGTATAGTTTTTAAAAGCAAAGGCACCCGAATATAAAAAAATTATGATAATTAAAATAATTTTTTTCATCATTTAATTTTTTCTTGTTTTGATTGATTTTTAAATTAATCAAATGGGCTAGTTCTTACAAAACCAGCAAAAAAAATTTTGTTTTGGTTTTGTAGTATAAGTTGTGTTGTATAGTTGCTAAAGAGAGAAAAATTATGAAAATTCAAGCAAATGGTGTAATGAGCCTGTCTTTTGGGCGTGCATTGAAAACACGTGAACAGAAAGATTTTTCCGATACTGTTGATCTTGCCAAAAAAGAATTAAACATAGATGATGGTATATCAATGTTTAAGGTGTTTTCACAGTCCTTGCCTCAAAAATACAGTGAAAACACAGGTATAGGAAAGCTAAATAGTGACGAATCCATCAACTACTTGAAATTTATGAAATTATATACGGGTTCAAATGCTGTTAAAATTTTTCCTATAGGTTCTATGCCAACTATATTAAGAGAAGAAAATTTCTATTGTCCTTATGAAAGATCTTCAATTTCACTTGAAACTGACAATATTAATTTCTTCAAATTGCAGGAAGACAGTTATGGTAATCTACTTTCAAGCGACGATTTAAAAGAATTTGCAAGATTATCCGATAAAAAAGATGATATTGATTGGGAAAATGAATTGGACAAAAAAGACGGTATTAATCAAAAGCTGCTTGAAATTGCTTATGATAATATGAAGAAAAATCCAAACAATATTATTAATTTGGAATTTAATGAATATAAAAATAACTTAAAATCAGATAGCTTTGACAGGCTTGCTATAGTTCCTTTTATTAGAGAAAATGATATTGATTTATTTAAAGATTTTGAAAACAGTCCTGAAAAACAAAATCGTTTTAAACGCTATAGGAAAAAATACTCACGCGAAATTGATTTATTAAAATTTGCAAACTTTTTGAGTCAAAAAAACTTGAAAGAAGCTAAAGAAAAACTCGCTAAAGAAGGACTTGAATTGTATGGAGACTGCCCCATAGGTTTTAGAGAAGATGAAGTTATAGCTTTTCCTGATGCTTTTTGGCCCGAAGAGATTTCCTTTGGTTATGGTTTTAGGTCGCCAAAACTTGATGAATTGGAAAAAGAAGGCTCGCCTGCCCAAAGATTATTTAGAGAAAAAGTCGCTTTCCATCTTGAAAATTTTGATGGCGTAAGGTTTGATGTAGGATACATTTATATATCTCCAAGACTTTTTGTAAATGGCAAATTACAAGATATCGGGCTTAAAGATAGCATTGTAGAATTTATTGAAAAAACAGCAAAGGAAATTAAAGGCAAAGATTATGATTTGAAAAAACTAACATATGAATGTGATGCAAATAATGAGGAATTTGAACTTATTAAATGGAACAAAAAACCTCCAAAAGCAAATGAAATAATGAAAGAAAGAACTGCCGTATTAACTTCTTTTTATGAACACAGCAAAGGATTTGGCTACGGAAACGCTCCATTTTATGAAAATGTCGGACTTAAAAGTTTCATAATAGGTACAGTAAACCATGATGGCACACCAACCAGAATTCTTGCAGAAGATGAATTTGATACCAGAATGGGAAGAACAATTGATTTAAAAGAAATAAGAAAAGACAATATTTCAGCTCTTAAAAAATCACTTAAATTAAGTGAAAAATATTTATCTAACGCAAAGAATTTTGTTAAAGCAAAATTTGCAGAACTGTTTCTTGCTAAAAACCATTTTGTCTTTTTTAATGATGTGATGGGAAGCAAAAGAATAATGAACACTCAAGTAGTTGATACTAACAATTGGAGAATTAAAATTTCAAATGATTACGAAAGTGAATATCATAAAGCACTGCAGGAAGGAGACGGTTTTAACCTTGCAGAAAGCTTAAGGCTTGCAATGCGTGCAAAAGGAATAAACAGAAGCAATCCCGAATTATACCGCAAAATTGCCTATTATAGTGAGCTTTTAGCTCAAAAAGGCCCGACTACAAGAAAAGAGGCGGATGCTCTAGATTTTCCTTGCTAAAACTTCAATTTCAACTTTAACATTTTTTGGTAATACTGCCTGAACGCAGGAGCGGGCAGGATTTGAGATGAAATATTTAGCATAAATTTCATTAAAAGCTGCAAAATCATTCATATCAGATAAAAAGCAGGTTGTTTTAATAATATCATTAAAGCTGAAACCTGCTTCATCTAAAAGTGCATTAATATTTTTTATGACTTGATTGGTTTCAGCAACAATCCCGCCTTCAACAATCTTATTTGTTTCAGGATTAATTGCAATTTGACCCGAGCAATATAATGTATCATCAATTAAAATTGCCTGTGAATAAGGACCAACCGGTTCAGGTGCTGATTTTGTATAAATAACTTTTTTCATAAAAATTTTTCCTTTATAACTTATTAAAATTTATTGAACTGTTGAAAGAACGTTATATCCTTTATCCGTCAAAGCTTTTTTAATAGCTTCAAAATGCTCAAAATCTCTTGTTTCCATAGAAATTTTAAGATAGCAGTCATTTATATCATCTCCTTCGCCTCCTTGGTTATGACGCACTCTTATAACGTTTGCACCAAGTTCAGCAATTATTGCACTAACATCTTTCAATTGTCCCGGTTTATCAAGTAGTTCAATTGTCAAATTGCACATTCTTCCTGTTTTAAGAAGGGCTCTGTTTATAACGCGTGATAAAATATTTACATCGATATTTCCACCCGAAATAAGAGCAACAACATTTTTATCTTTTAAATCAATTTTGTTATATAAAACGGCCGCACAAGATAAAGCTCCTGAGCCTTCTGAGACGATTTTTTCTTTTTCCATTAAAGTCAAAACGCTTGAAGCAATTTCATCATCGGTTACTGTTATAATCTCATCAACATATTTTTTACAATAATCAAAAGTAAGGCTTCCGGGCAGCTTTACTGCTGTTCCATCTGCGAAAGTATTAACATTCTTTAGTTCAATTCTTTTATCTTGTCTGATGCTTTCGAACATAGAGCAAGCACGCTCAGCCTGTACTCCATAGACCCTGCAAGAAGGTTTAAGCTGCTTTATGGTTGCAGCGACGCCTGAAATTAAGCCACCTCCTCCAATTGGAACAAGAATTGCATCAATATTAGGCAATTGCTCCAATACTTCAAGGGCAATTGTACCTTGCCCTGTGATTACATCAATATCATCAAAAGGGTGAATAAAGATGCCATCTGTTTCTTTTTGGAATTTGACAGCTTCATTATAAGCATCATCATACACACCATCTATAAGGCGGATATCTGCCCCATAGCTTCTTGTTGCTTCTACTTTTGAAATAGGAGCAGTTGATGGAATAAAAATAGTTGCTTTAATTTTGTTTTCTTTGGCAGCTAATGCCACACCCTGTGCGTGGTTTCCGGCTGAACAGGCGATAATTCCCTTTTTCTTTTCATCTTCGGATAATTTTGAGATTTTATAATAAGCGCCTCTTAATTTGAATGAACCTGTTAATTGCAGGTTTTCTGCTTTTAGAAAGATATTATTTGAGCTAATTTCGCTTAAATATGTGCTTTTTATAAGGTTTGTTTTTCTTGCAATTTTGGATAAAACTTTTTTAGCGTCATATACTTCGGCTATTGTAAGATTTTTAGTTATTTCAGCTGTTTCCATTTTATATTTCCTTCAGGGGTTCACTTAAGCGTTTTATGCCTTCTTTGATAGTATCGCAATCAGCATTTGTATAATTTAATCTTAATGTATTTACATTATTAATTCCAACATAAAAAGGGTCACCCGGCACAAATGCCACATTTTTCTTTATTGCTTTATCAAAAAGTTTAACAGCACTAACTCCTTTTGGCAAAGTTACCCAGCTAAACATGCCGCCTTTTGGACGAGTGAATTTGATATTTTTTGCAAAATTTTCTTCCATTGCGCCTATCATAGCTTCGGCTTGGGTTTTATATAGTTTTTTAATTTTTGAAATGTGTTTATCAAGATCATTATTCCACAAATAATCTGAAATCAAATATTGGCCAAAGATATTAGAATGCAGGTCAGAAGCTTGTTTAGCTGTTTCTATCATTTTAATTATTTCTTTATCTGCAATAACATAACCAAGGCGCATGCCGGGCGTTACAATCTTTGAAAAAGAACCCAAATAGATGTTTTTGCTGCTTTGGTTTTGACCGATATATGGAAGTATTTCATCTTCATCATAAAATCTAAGTTCGCCATATGGGTCATCTTGAATTAAAATCATATCTTCATCTTTTATTGCTTCAAAAACTTCTTTTCTATTTTCTTTTGAATAAGTAAGTCCTGTTGGGTTTTGAAAATTCGGAATAAGATAAGCAAGCTTTGGTTTGTGGTCTTTTAAAGTCTTTTTAAGACAATCGATATCAAGACCATCTTCAACTAAATCTGTCTGAACAAAATCGGCGTCATACAAACAAAAAGCCTGCAAAAGCCCAAGATATGATGGTTTTTCAACCATGACCTTGTCACCTTCATTTATAAATACTTTTCCGATAAGGTCAAGCGCCTGCTGGGAGCCTGTTGTGATTATAACGTTATCAAGTGTTAAATCCATTCCTCTTAGTTTATTGTATCTTTGAACAATATATTCTCTTAAAGAATCAAGTCCCGCAGTTGTTGAATACTGATAAATTTTTGCTCCAAATTTATCTGCAATTCTGTTCATAGAGATTTTTAATTCTTCCTGCGGGAAAGAAATCGGATTTGGAAGCCCGCCTGCAAAAGATATTATCTGCGGGTTTTGGGTAACTTTTAAAATTTCTCTTATAAATGATGATGGTGTGCATTTGATTCTTTTGGAAAAATATTTTTCAAACATATAAATTAATTCCTCAATTCCACTTGTAATATTTTTGATTTTATATTACAACAAATGAGGCCGAAATAAAAATATTTAAGAAAAATAAAAGATGTTTAGCAACGAAACCGATAAATTAAAATGGATTATCTTCACAGTTAGCGCCATAGGCGGCTTTCTTGCGATGATGGATTCTAATACCGTAAATGTTGCACTATGTGAAATAGCCAAAGACTTTAATATAGGAATATCAAAAGCGCAGTGGGCGGTAACTTCTTATATTCTTGTATTATCAACATTTTTAACTTTATTTGGAAAATTAAATGACCTTATTTCAAGAAAAAACCTTTATGCTCTTGGATATTTGATATTTGCGCTTGGCGCGCTTTTTAATACATTATCTTTTAATCTTGTATCTTTGATACTTGCAAGAATTGTACAAGCGACAGGAGCAAGCATACTTTTATCTAATAACTATGCAATAATATCTTCTATTTTTAAAGGCAACAAAAGAGCAAAGGCTCTCGGGTTTTCAACTGCTCTTATGGCATTAGCCGGCATGAGCGGGCCAATACTTGGCGGATTTTTGATGCATTTGATGAATTGGAAAATAATATTTGTTCCAAGTATCATAATTGGGCTTGTTGGTGCCTATTTTGCAAAAAAATACATTCCTGAAATTGTCCATAAAAACGAATTTAAATTCGATTATTTCGGGATGATTTATATGCTTATTGCAACTTTGTCAGCCCTTCTTGTGATTTCAAAAGGGCACGATTGGGGATATTTGAGCCACAGAGTCATACTTCTTACGCTGCTTTTTGTTGTTTTTTCTTTTATATTTTATTTTCAGGAGAAAAGAATAGATTATCCTATAGTCAATTTTGAACTTTTTAAATCCAAAGTATTTTTATATGGAAATTTTGCGCTGTTGGTCGCTTATTTTGCGCTATTTACAAATGCGCTTTTGTTTCCTTTTTATACCCAAAATGTTTTAGGCAAGAGCCCCCTTACAACAGCATTGTTGATTCTTCCTTTTTCAATAATGTTTATGCTTCTTGCTCTTTTGAATGGAAAATTGACTAAAAAGCTTCATAGTTCAATTCTTATGACAACAGGAACAATTTTAATTGTGCTTGGCTATATTTTGTTTTTAGGAATTGGTGAACATTTAAATTATATTAATATAATTATTGCCCAAATGCTGATTGGTGCAGGCTCGGGCTGCTATCAGCCAAGCGTTAACGCGCTTATTGTTTCATCTGCTCCGATTGATAAAATGGGAATAGCATCAGGTATTCTTGCTATGTTTAGAAATGTCGGGATGCTTCTTGGCATAAGTATTTCAGTGAGTATTTTTGATTTTATCAAAAAAGCCTGCCTTTCAAACGGCTTAAATGAAAAAGCTGCTTTTATTACAGGCTACAAAGGGGCGATTATTTTTGCAATTGTTTTTGGAATAATTTGCGCAATTTTATCTTATATGTCGCATAAAGCTTATAAGAAAGAAAAGTGCTTGTAGTTTGAATTGCTTAGTGCGCGGCAGTCTGGCTCCCATGTGCCTGCATACTTACATCTTCCCGAATTGCCACAGCATATTAAAAATATGCTTTATAATGACATGTGCCCTAAACATTAATTTATACAACCGTCACCCTGAACTCGTTTCAGGGTCTGACCGGGTTTGTGACATTATAAAAAGCTGAAACAAGTTCACTTTGGCGTATTATGGGCATTAATGTTAACAATAACCAAAATAATTAGTTCTTCTTTTCCTCCTTTTCTTTCTTCTTCCTTCCTCGTTTAGAATTTTTCTTTATATTTTCTGTTTGCATTTCTTTGGTTGTCTTTGCATGTTTTGCAATTTTTAGTACAGCTTTATACTTATCTTTAGAAAATTCTTTGTTTAGTTCCAGTGAACTCATTATCATTTTCACTCCTGCAAGATTGGATAGAACTTCATTTGTAAGAAAAAGTATAACTTTTCTTTTCTTCTATGTCATTAAGTGTATAGTATCTTCTGTTACTTTTTGTTCTTTTTGGAATAAGCATTCCTTCTTTGTCCCATATTCTAAGTGTCCTTGGATGAACTCCAAGATAATTTGCCACATGGGATATACTAACACTTAATTTCTTAGAACTTACTTTACTCAATGAATCGGGCATAACTACTCCTTTTATTTTG
>CANENE010000002.1 GCA_947428835.1 uncultured bacterium
TGTAAATCTTTCCTGATAATTATCATATTTTTGGACACCATAGCTTTGCTATATTTTGATATTTTAGGGTAAAAAAAGAGGCTTTAATAAAATCAAAGCCTCACAATCTAACACTAAATAACATGAAAACTTAGTTTGAATAATTTGTCCCGTCATATATACACCTTGCACTTAATGCGCGGTTATATGCTTCTGAAATGGTTTGGAAGTTATTTTGTATGCTTGAATATGTACTGCTTCCAACAGATGTTTCGGACCATAATCTACCCGGCAGACAATAATTACTGCTTGCGCCTGTGCAGCCGGTATTGTACATACATTGAACAAACCCTCCGATAATACTTTCTGTGCATAATTGAAGTCCGTTTATGCCTCTATTATTATTTACAATATCTTGATGGGTCCCCCAACTTGCAAGTTCATAACTGTTTGGAAGCCTCCAATAGCCTGCAGGTGTCTTTCCATTTGCTGTATAGGCTTTGCAAGCTGCATCTGCTATTTTCCACTGACAAACTGTTCTGCTGCAACCGCCGTAATTTGTTCCTGCATTACCTATTATTCCGCAGGCTGCTGCAGTTGTGCCTTTCCAACAACAATACCCCGCTTTGGGACAATTTGTGCCTGTGCTTAATAAGTACTGTTTATATGTGTCCGGAATATTTGGTCCTGCTCCGCTTGGTCCAACGTCTCCGACATTATATTTTGAAACGCATATATTTCTGGAGTTGCCTGAATATTTTTTGTGTATAAACAGTGCTACAAATTTATCGCAATCTGCTTGATTTTTTGGTTCATTATCACTTGCTCCGCTTTCGTCATAATCTTTCACTTCTTCTACTGTTCTTACGGTTCCATCGTATACACACCTTGCGCTTCCCGTGCGAAGCTGAGATTCATTTACGGTTGTGAAATTATTTTGAATTTTTGCATATATGCCGGTTGATGTCTGTGTTGATGTCCATAATCTTGCAGGCAGGCAATAATCTTCGCTTGCACCTGTACAATTTTTATTAAAATAACACCGGACATATCCGTTTACTGTATCTTCTGTGCATAGTTGTAGACCGTCTTTGCCTCTGTCGTTATTAACGATATTTTGATAGTTGCCCATAGCGGCAAGTTCGGCTAGTGTCGGGAGTCTCCAGGCTCCTGCTTGTGTTTTTCCGCCTGCAGTCCAACTTAAACAGCTTTCATTTGCTGCTTGCCATTGACAGACTGTCCTGTTGCAGCCACTGTAATTTGCTCCGGCGTTTCCTCCGATTCCACAGGTGGCAGCGGTTGAACCTTTCCAACAGCAATATCCCGGATATGTGCATTTTTGACCTGTATTTAATGTATAATTACTGTATGATGATGGTATACTGGGTCCCGAGCCGCTTGGGCCAACATCTCCTACGTTATACTTACTTACACACAGGTTTCTTTCGCCTCCCGCGTATTTTTTATGAACAAAAATAGCCGTTAATTTATCGCAATCAGCTTGACTTTTTGGTTCATCCTTTGGAGCATTACTGTCATCATAATCATCTAAATCTTCCGTAAAATTATCGGCTTTTGTGATGCCATCATAAACACATCTTGCGCTTCCTGTACGGTTATAGGCTTCTTTACCTGCCTGAAATGCACTATTAAGAGTCGCATATGTATTTGCTATGGTTTCAGTTGATGACCATAATCTGCCCGGCAAGCAATAACTATCACTTGCGCCAGGGCAACTTTGGCTAAAATAACATTGAACATAACCCGCAGTTACGCTTTCCGTGCATAGCTGCAAACCATCTTCGCCTTTATTTGGACTTAATAAGCTTCCATTTTGTGCCCATGCACTGAATTCAGAGTTTTTTGGAAGTCTCCAAGCACCAACTGCCGTTGCTCCAAAGGCATTATAGGCTCTACAAGCTGCATTTGCCACATTATATTGACATACTGTTCTGTTGCAACCGCTGTAATTGGCACCTTGATTACCATCAAGTCCACAGGTGCTTGCAGTTTTGCCTTTCCAACAGCAACCACCCGAATGCGTACAGGTTTGACCTGCATTTAAAGTATATTGTTCGTAACTTTCGGGTATCGGTGGTCCGAAGCCGTCGGGGCCGGCATCACCTACATTGTATTTTGAAACACAAATATTTCTGTTTGCTCCTGACATCTTTTTGTCAATAAAAATAGCAACAATCTTGTCGCAGTCTTCTTGATTTTTTGGTTCACCATAGAATGGGTCAACTGTGGGGTCTTTAATTCCGCTTCCTCCGGGGAGCTCTGATATATCAACAGCAATGCTATCCAGCACACATCTTACAGAATTTGCTGTTTCAAAAGGGGCATTGGTGTCCAATAGTTTGCCTGTGTCAAGTGTGTATTCATAGTAGTTTTTGTCTTCATCAGGTGTCATTGTCCAGGCTCTATGAGGTCTGCACATGGTATCCGAAAAACCTGCCGTTGTACATTGATTGTTGTTTGGATAACATTGTACGGCGCCATTTATTGATGTTTCTTTATCACAAAGCTGCAAACCTCCTTTTCCTTTGTTTGTATTTAAGTTTAAGAGGCTTCCGCTCCAATTTTTTGCTTCATCTCTATTTGGAAGTCTCCAGCGGCCTTCATTTTCATCGTTTGGAGCGAAAGACGCGCAAGATGCATTAGCAGCAGACCATTGACATACTGTTCTGTTGCAGCCTGAGTAGTCACTGTCACCATTTCCCGTGTTACCGCAAATACCCGCAGTTTTGCCATTCCAACAGCAATTACCTTTATCTTTATCAGCGCAAGTATTTCCAACTGATAATTTCTTGACACTGTCGGCTAAAGGTAAACCATTGTCTCCCATGTTGTATTTAGTTACACAAAGGTTTCTTGTCCCTCCGTTCATTGCAGCAGGGATAAATAAAGCATCATATTTATCGCAGTCTTCTTTGGTTACCTGCCGCTCCAGTGTCATATTGACATTACTTCCGCTTCCAAAAGAACCTATTGAAATATCTGATGCTTTCAATTTCTTCGTTATAATCGGAGTAAATGCTGCAACTAGCAATGAAATAATGATTAATGATATCAAAATTTCAATTAAGCTAAACGCCTCTGACCCCTTATAGGAGCGCTTTTTAAATAATTTAATCATGTCTTACCTTTTTTGTGTTTAAAATAAATATAATTTATAAGTTATATATTATAACTTATAGCACTATTATATTTATAAGTCAATATTTATATACTTATAAATATGGATAAGGAACTATTACTAAAAAAATTTGGAAAAAATGTTAAAATAGAGCGCATAAAAAAAGATTTAACCCAAGAGCAACTTGCAGAAATTATGAATGTTTCTCAAAACTATATTGCAAATATTGAGCGGGGGAAGGCAAATATGTCTTTGGCGAAAATTTTGGAATTATCAAAATTTATGAATGTTAAAATTGAAAAGCTTTTGGCTTTTAGTGAAGAATAAATAATAAAATAAAAATTAATCTAATACTATTTAGCTGATTTATCTGCGATAATTTTTTGCATCATAGGTGACAATGTGCTTTGAGAAGTATTGGCGTTGTTTACGGCTTGTTTGGTTTCTTCATCAGCATAAAAGCTTGGATCCTGCAGTTCTTCAAGTGCTTTCATAACACCTAATCTTCCTGCTTTCTTTTGCATACTTGCAAAAGCAGACTCTATAATATAAGAAAGCAAAAGAGTTAAACCTGCGTATGTTGTACCTGTCAGGGCAGAAATTTTTACAGCTGTTCCTGTAACGAGTGCGCTTTTTATTTTGCCTGATTTTAGGGCTTCAATAAATCCGGCAGGGTTTTTCTTAAAGGCTTCCATTGCATTTTGAATTATTTTATTCAATTCTTTTGCAGGAATGTTGTCTATAACTGTTTCAATATTTTTAAATATTTTATAAGCTTGTTCATTTGTTATATTTGATTTTACAAGCTTATTGATGATATTTCTTGCATTTTGCGGGATGTTTTCGTTATCTGTTATTCCTTTTGCAAGTTTTCTCCAATCCCCGTTTTTAATTGAAGTTTCTATAATACCCTTCATACCTGCTAATGTATAAGAGCCGCCTTTTCCAAGGCTTTTTACAACATCTGTAAATTGTTGTGTTATATTTTCAGGCAGGATATTTTTAAGAGGCGGAATTTTAACACCTTCGCATTTTTTGGCTAAAATATTAAGTATTTTACTTATATTAATTTCTTTCGGTAATTCGTCTGCAAATTTATATAAAGTTTCTAAACTATCGGCTTTGATACCTAAAATATTCACAACATAAGATATGTTTTCTCTGCCAATAGCATTAATAAGCGTTTCGATATCACCTTTGCTTAATTTGGCATTTTGAACTACATCAATTGAGGCTATTTCTTTTATGATTTTATCAAGTCCTGTTTCTTGGTTTTTCATTTCATTAAAGACATCTTTGAATTTTGAAATATAAGGAGTGAAATTTTGTCCTTCGGGCATAATTTTATTTAACAAGTCTTGAATATCTTTGACATTCATATTTTGCGAATGTTTTGCATTTTGGGTTATTGATGAAATATTATTTGATATTTCATTTAAATATTTTGAAGCTAATTTGCCTTTTAGAATTTTAGTATGTTTTGCAAAAAATCCTGTAATTGATTCCGCTGCTTTGAATTTTCCGCCTTTATAAAGTTTGACCCCACCAAAAGCAAGAGGAATAGCGGCGATTATATAGCCCAAGACAGGAATGAAAGGTTGCAGCATTTCATTTGCTGCTTCAACTGATTCGGAGTATTCCTGTGACTTATCATCAACATTTTCAAATGTAGTAAACAGTTTTCTTTGAAGGTCCTTTGCTTCTTTTAGCTGTTTTTCATTAACGTCAAGCTTAACCAGCTCCTGCAGCAGCTGCTTATCTTCTTTTGCTTTAGTCTTTTTATATTTTTCATAATCAAAATAATCTTTTATTTCTCTTGGAAGAAATGTAATATAATTTAGCAGTCTTTTACCGATGGTTTCTTTTTTAGCTGTTATATCAAAAACTTCTTTAAAATCTTCTTTTGAATAACCTACAAAATTATTTGCATCGCTTTCAATTTCGCGCTTTGCAATATATCTTCCCGCTCTTGCGGAAGATTTTTGTAATTTTAAGCCGATTAAGGCCCCTATGGTGCCTGTTATAGTTGCACCTACTATACCAATAATTGCGTTTCTTCCAAATTTGGTTGTCTTTAAAAGGTTTGTTACTTTTGAAAGTTTTTCAAATAATCCGAGGCTCTTGCCTGCTTCTTTATTGAAAATTACCCCAGAGGCTTCGGATATGAAATTATTTAGATTTTTCAAGTTGTTCATTTTATCAACGAAACTTGCATCTTTTTTAATATTTTCCGGTCTGACGCTTTCATACAAATCTTTAACATACAGGGCTTTATCTTTATCCAAGCCTTTAGTGAATTTTTCAAAAGCTTTTTTAGAGGTTTTATCGCCAAGACCTGTTTTCGTCATTATTGTATTTATAATCGCGCTTATTCCTGCTCCTAAAAATGGAGTTCCGCCTATTAAAACGCCTGCTGCAACTTCCATATTTTCAGAATATTCTTCTGCTTTATTGTTAATTTCTTTTGTAATTCTTTGAATTACTTCCTGACTTTTTTCAGCTTCTTGCAGTTCTTCCTTGCTTAATGGTCTTTTTATTTTTCTATCTTCAAGGTTGTATGATTCTTTCCATTCGTCGTGTTTTTTGTTATCTTGTAAAACACCTTTTATTGTCGAAATCAAACCATTTTTATGTCCGAAATTATTATCTTCATTTTTACCCAAGAATCCAAACAGCCCGCCGCCTAAAAGACCTTTGCCAAAAACTCCGTTTTTTTCTGCAACTTTATTTTCTTCAAGATTTTTTTTGGCTTGGGCTATTTGTTCATCTGTGTATTGAACAAAATATTTAGGGTCGTTTAAATCTTGTCTGGATTGCCATCTTGCAATTCTTGAGCTTTTAACCTGCAATTTGGCTGCAAGGATATTGGCTCCTACAAATACAAATCCTACAATTCCTGCTATAGTACCGACAGCTGCTGCAATTTTTTTATTGTAGCCTTTTATAGATTTGTTATTTAAGAAATTAGTTTTTATAGATTCTGCAAGTGCTTCTAATTCTTTATCTCCTGATTTTGACAAAGCTTCAACATTTTTCTTTCTTAAAAATGCATCTTTTAAAGACCAAGCGCTATTTTCATAAAAATGTCTTTTAAAGCCTGCAATATCAATTGTTTTTCCATCTTTTAAATCTTTGGAGTATTTTTGTGCGATTTCAACTATTTTTTCTCCGGTTTCGCTTTGCATGAAGCTTGAATACGCTTTGTTATGGGCTTTGCTTAGAGGGTTGATAACAAACTTTCCTATACCCCCCCCTGAACCTATAAGAGCCAAAAGAGGTGCAAGCTGCGCAAGAGGCATAATAGTGGTTTCGACATTTTCGGATACTTCTTCAGAGTGTGTATCCATAATGTCTACTGTATTCATTATGACTTTGCCTTGAGATTTTGCTTTATCCAGCCTATCTTTGGTTAGGTCTTGTTTGGCAGCAAGCGCTTTTCTTTGTTCTTTTTTATTGTTATCTTGTTTTTCCCATTCTTTGAACTGTTTTTTGTTAGCTGATATTTGACCTAGTGTATTTAAAAATCCCATATCGGTACCTTTGTCTGGCTGCAATATATTACTAAAGTAACAAAAATAAAAAAAATTGCCTACATACGCTATTATGTTAATATTAATTATAAATAAATATCAAAGGAAAATATATGAATGAAACTGCAAAAGAAATTCTCACAAAACTTTTAAAAGGTAATGAGCAATTTGTAAATGGCAAATATGATGCCAAAAACATTACAATTGAAACTTTAAGAGGACTTTGCGATCATCAAAATCCCCACGCTTGCGTTTTAAGTTGCTCTGATTCCAGAGTTGTTCCCGAGCTTATTTTTGAAGCAGGGATAGGAGAGCTTTTTGTGGTTCGTGTTGCAGGAATTACAGTTGGTCCAAATGTACTTGAAAGTATTGAATATGCAATTAAAAAGCTTCATGTGCCGCTTTTAATGTTATTAGGTCACGACAACTGCGGGGTTATGGAATATGCTCAAGACAGCTATCCTTATATTAAAGATGGTTTCAAATCTATCTTAAAATGTGTTTATCCTGCAATAGATAAAGATAAAACCGCGCTTCAAAATGAAAATATATTGGCTCGTCAGCATACTGTTTGGGTAGAAGAATTTTTGATAAACAATTCTACAATTATCAGGAAAGCTGTTGAAAAAGATGAACTTTATATCGCAAAATGTCATCTCTGTCATATGACAGGAAGAGTTTCTTTGGTTGATTAATCTTTAAATGTGGAATTAATAAATACATTGATGGATATTAATTTGGAGATTTATGTCGGATAAAATTTTTATGTCAGAAATTCTTACAACAGACGAATTAAAAGATTTTGGAATTATTGCCAATGCTTCTATTCGCACAAAAGAATTTTATAGAATACAAAAGATAATTTCAGATATATATTTAAAAACAAAAGAAGCGATAAAGCTTTCCAAAGGTCCTTTTTACGCGGAAATTTATGATGAAAGAGGCAAGCTTATAGCATCTTGTGCTAATAGTGTTGTTGAAGATAAGTGTTCTATTTGCCATGCTGAAATAAATGCAATAATGGAAGCGCACAAAAAAATCGGACATTATTCACTTGCAAACAGAAATCTAACTATTTATATAAACGCGGAACCCTGTATGATGTGCTTAGGTGCTATTATGTGGTCCGGGATTAGAACAGTTGTTTTTGGAGTTCAATCCAAAGATGTCGAAAAAATTACGGGGTTTGATGAAGGCTTTAAGCCTGATTGGATAAATGAATTTAAAAAGCGAGGTATCAAAGTCTTTGGAAATATTGAATCTGAAGCAGGCAAAGAAATTTTGAAAGACTATGTTCTTTCGGGAAAAGAAATTTATAAACCGAGAAGATAAACTTTTTTGTTATCTTACCTTATTTTCTTCGCCTTTAATGAGCCTTGAAATATTTTGTCTGTGCAGATAAAATATATAAATTGCCGCAATCAGGCAATAAAGAGTGTAGCCTATTGGTTTGTGCAAAATATACATCATAATCGGAGCTATTGTAACGGCAATGATGGAGCCCAATGATACATATTTTGAAATATAAGTAATAATAGCCCAAATGACAGCGACTGAAAGTCCTGTTACTATATCAAGGGCTAAAATTGTACCAACGCCTGAAGCTACGGATTTTCCGCCTTTAAATTGCAAAAATACAGGCCTAGAATGCCCGATTATTACAAAAAGCGCACAAATAAGTGCAAATATTCCAAGGTTATCTTGGATAATATTATAGTGGTTTAAAGTTTTTGCAACAATAATCGGAAATGCACCTTTAAAGGCATCTAAAAGCATTACAATAAAAAACCATTTTTTTCCAAGAACTCTTTTGACGTTTGTTGCTCCGGTTGAACCGGAACCTATGGTTCTAATGTCTTGACCTGTTTTTGCTTTAACGATTAAATATCCTGTCGGAATTGAACCTATTAAATATGCAAAAATTGCAAAAGCTAAAATATAAATATATAACATTATTTATCACCTTTCTGCCTATAGGAAACAACGATTGGCACTCCAAAGAAGCCGAAATTTTCCCTTAGTTTTTTATTTAAATATCTTTTGTAGTGGTCTTGGATAAGGTCTTTGTTATTTATAAAAATAACAAAAGTCGGAGGATGGGACTTGGCTTGCGTTGTATAGTATATTCTAAGATGTTTGCCTTTGATAGATGTCGGCGGATTCAAACTGTATGCTTCATTTACAACTTTATTCAAAAGCCCTGTTGAAATTCTTTTGTTTAATTCAACGTTGACTTCTTTTGCTGCTTTAAAGATGTTGTCCAACCTTTGACCAGTTTTTGCTGAAATATAGATTTTTCTTGCATAATTTAAAAAAGGAGCTTCTTTTTCGATTTCTTTTTCAAAAGTTTGGGTTTGGGTGTTTTTAATTAAATCCCATTTGTTAAAAGCAAGAATTAGACCTACGCCTGCTTTTTCGCAGATACTTGCTATTTTTTTATCCTGGTCGGACAGTCCTTCGGCGCTATCTATTACAAGAAGGGCTATATCGCAGTCATTGATTGCTTTTATGGCTCTGTCGACTGCAAACATTTCAACGCCGTAATCGACTTTGGATTTTTTTCTGATACCTGCAGTATCAACTAACCTAAAAATTTCATCTTCAAATATAATTTCTTCATCGATAGAATCTCTTGTGGTGCCTGAAACGGGGCTTACGATGGCCCTGTTTTTATTTAAAAGATTATTTAAAATGGAGCTTTTTCCTGCATTTGGCTTGCCGACAATTGCAATTTTAATTGCGCTATCTTCTTTTTTTTCTTCATCATCTTTAACTTCAATATCTTTTGTAATGATATCAAGCAAATCTCCAACATGGACATCTCCATGGAGGGCTGAAACCGTGATTAAATTTTCAAAACCCAATGCCCAAAATTCGCTTGAATTATTTTCTTCCAAAATTGAATCAACTTTATTTACAACTACGATAACCTCTTTTTTTGTTTGTCTTAATTTGTTTGCTATATCGTAGTCATAAGGGTTTAAACCAGATTTTCCATCTACAAGAAAAAGAATTAAATCGGATTCTTCAATTGCAATATCGGCTTGCGAATTGATGTTATCTATAAAAGCATCATCTTTGCTGCTTTCCATAAGACCGCCTGTGTCAATCAAAACAAAATTTCTGCCTTGCCAAGAGGCGTCTATATAGATTCTATCCCTTGTGATATTTGGTTTATCATCAACGATAGAGAGTCTTTTTCCTGCAATTCTATTGATTAGAGTGGATTTTCCGACATTTGGTCTTCCAACTACGGCTATGATTTTATCTTTCATAGGAATTATTATAATAAAAAAACGATTCTTTGGCTATGTTTGTATAAAATACTGGTTGCTGCGAGTGTACGAAATGTTCGTGGCAATCCAGTTCCCGTATTTTAGTTATCTGCTTTAATTTTCGCATTTTTTTGTTTGCCCATTCTTTCTTTTTGCTCTCAATCGCCAAAATCCAAAAAGAAAGAACGGGCGCAAGAAAGAAAAAATCGGCTCGCATATTTTGTTAGTTACTTTTGGCACACTAAATTCGCTTGCTCACTACGGGCAACTCGGCTAGAGCCTCAGACAATCCCTACGTGAGGCAAGCTCATTAAGTGTGCGTGATTTTAATTTGTCACCCTGAATTTATTTCAGGGGCTGACCAAGCTTGAGACCCCGCATAAATTTATCATTACACTCTAACACCCTAGATGCCAAAACAAGTTCAAAGTGGACATTGAAACACCATTATTTTAATTTCAAATACAAATCCTTATAAAATTCAGCTGAAAAATAGTGTCCGAGCTTTTGTAAAAATATGTATTTTTTAGTTAGGTGGTTTAAATAAATATAAAGCAAATATGTAGGAAGTAGAAAATATCCTGCAAAACCGAATGAAATACTAAAATTAAAATTAATGTTTTTAAATTTGCATAAGATTTCGGTTAGCAGTATACAAAATACAGAAACCCTGATTATAATTGAAAATCTTTGCCATTTTTTTAAATGGTCGATTTCTTTAAATAGTCCGCATATTTTTGCAAAAATGTAGTTAACGCTGCTGAAAGATATGAGTAAATATGTTAGTGACTCTATTATACTTAATAGTATTTCCATATTTTCATCGTCTGCAAAGATTGGGTGTTTTTCATATAGTATAGTAGAAATATTTTGCATCTGACCTGCTAAAAAAGTAGTTGCTTTGTCATATAAACTGCCAATTAATAATAAGAAAATAACTAACCTTAAAATATACTTTGCAATTTCTTTTTTCATTTAAAATATTCTTTCTAAATTTTTTATACAATGCCGATTAAAAAATTATTAAATCACTGATTAATATCATTTGATTTATCAGTTTTAATCAAAATCAATACCACTATAATATAAAGCAGGGGTATGCCATACATCATAAAATCTTCTAAAAAATGAAAGATTCCGACTGTAGGAATATTAGGATATTTTTGCACCAAATCATATCTGGCAGAAAAGAAACATGCCGCAATATATTCGCAAACAACAGCTAAATAAAAAACATGTAAGAATGATTTAGAAAATTTCTTAATAAATTTATCCTTTTTGTTGTATATAAAGGAAACAATAAAACACAACAATAATAAGATCAAAAATAATAAATCTTTCATAATGTTTTATTATATAGCTGCTGTCTTCTTTTATCAATGTTTTTGTGTTTTACATATACTCATAGTCCAAATTGTTTTTGTTTTTTTCTTTCATTTTTTGAATTCTGATTTGCTGGTTTTTTGAGTGCTCTTTTAACATTAGTTTTAGCAGCTCTTGTCTTGGCATATCAGGATAAAGTTTTGCATAGTTTCTTACGATTTCGTTGTTAATTTGGTCGATGTTACTATCTCCTGGTTCTGATTTTATATCGCGAGTTTCGTTTAAATTTCCAAATATTTCTGCAGCTTTTTGTCCTAAATTTCTTGCAAAAATAGCACTTACATATTGATGCCTTAGGTCATTGCTATAGTGTTCAGGATTGGATGTATTTGCTCGAAGAAAATCTCCCAGCTCCTTATCATATATATTTGACAACTTGTCATAATGTAATATATTCAAAGGGCTTTTGTCAAAGCCAAAATCACCTGTAACTTTGTTTTCTGTCCTTTTTTGTTGTGCCTTGTTGGAAGTATTTAAAGAAGATGCTTTAATTTCTTTTAGTTTCTCCCCAAGCCCCATATCTTTAATCTTTTGCTCAAGTTTTTTTGTGTTTGGGTATAGTTTGTCTGTGTTTGTTGCTTTGTTTCCTAAGATGTCTAAAAGGCTGTTGATGTATCTTGTTTTTTCTTTTTCATTTGCTTTTGAAATAGCTGTGTTTTTGTATAAAACATCTTTAGGATTGTTTGTTTTGTTGTCTTTTGTATTGTCTAAAATGTCTGTAATTTCAGCTCCAAGCCTAAATATTCCATCATTTCCTTTTCCATAGTTGGTGTCATCATTGTTTGAATTGTCTTTATCACTACCTCCTGAAAAAGTAAATCTTCCTGTTTCATCTCTTGGATGGTCTGCCTCGTTCCATTGCATAGATAAAAATATTTCTCCTTTCTGTTTTTTAAAAGTATACAATTTTAGTATAAGCTGCTTTTTCATTTCTTCAATAAAAAAGGGCAAAAGTCTGTAAGGTCTTACAAACTTTTTTGTAAAAAACGAAGAAACTATGATACAATATGGCAATTTTTTTCTTTCACAAGTTTTGTAGTTTTGTGGTATAATTTGTGTGTAGAAATTATGCTATAAAAGGGAAGGAAGATGTTATGATAGAACCTTTAAAAGCAATTGCAGGAAGAACTACAATGACTAAGCCTTCTGTTGCAAATCCTTTCGGAGCATATAAAAATACAATGAATTGCTCCACAAAAGGAGAAAAACTTAACATAGACTGTAATGAAGTTCGAAGCCTGACTAGAGACGGCCTAAAACTTGATTACTATGCTTAAAATGTTTTAAATGGAGGTATTTAACCTCCATTTTTTTATTGTTATTGTAAACATTTGTTAAAAAATATACTTTTATCTTAAAGTTTTAACATTTTATTCCGTCACTTACTATATAAGGTTACATAATTAGTGAGGTTATATGATAGAAATGTTAAGTTTAGTTTTCTTTGGTGTGATGGTGTATGCTCTTTTAGTTGTTATTCCTGCAATGGTCGAAAACTTTGGCGCAGAAGAATTTAGAAGCGCATATTTTCGTCACTTGGCATCAAAATATATTAATTCATACGGAAAATAGTAAATATTCTTTATTTATTAAAGGAGTTCTTCAAAGCCACTGGAGCGTTCAGGCAAGTTTTGATATCCTTTGTTGCTAACTACAAACTTATGGATATACTTGTTTGTATAGTTTCCTTTGACGAATAGTTTTTTGATTACATTCTCGCGTTCGACAAGCGGATGCGAGATTTTTTCTAGTTTTGGATTATCATCTGTAAGCTGTGTCCAAACAGCCGCTTCCAGTGTCCAGGCGTAGGTTTCTTCATTCAAAGAATTTTCTTCGTCCTGGTGAATTGCTTCATGGGCTAAAACTGCGCTTAATGCTTCAGGCGGTGCGTCTTTATGTTTTTCATTTATATAGATATAGAGTTTTTTACTCTTTTTCCAGCCAAGAGCATCAAAATTAGCATAAATAGGGTTGATTTGGGATAAATTTGTAAATTCAACTTTTATTGGTTTTTTGGTTAGGTTTTTACCCAATAAAATTGCATCTTTTGAATATTTTGCAGTAGTATCTTCAAGCATTTCAAGAGCTTTAATTAAATTTGGGTCGTTTGTAACCTTTTTATACTGCTCAAATTTTGCTTCATCAAGCACAATTTCTTTTGCATTTAATTCCCTGCATCCAAATGAGACAAAACAAGTCAAGGCAAAAAATAAATAAATAAGCTTCTTTTTCATAAATCCTCATCCACGTAAATTTATACTAAATATTATACGCATATATTTTTAATAAGGACAAATAAAATTTTGACAATTTTTTTATCCGTGAAAAAATTTTGTACTAAAATTAAAGGTATGATTAAATATATAAATCCTATAATACTTCTTATAATTTCAAATGTCTTTATGACGTTTGCCTGGTATGGGCATTTAAGACACAAAAATTCTGCCCTTTGGATTGTTATTCTTGCTTCCTGGGGAATTGCGTTTTTGGAATATTGTTTTCAGGTTCCGGCCAATCGCTTCGGGCATCAGGTTTATAATGTTGTCCAGTTAAAAACAATTCAAGAAGTTATAACGCTTATTATATTCAGCGTTTTTAGTGTTTTATATCTTAAAGAAAGCTTTAAATGGAATTATTTAATAGGATTTATATTTATAATTCTTGCAGTATTTTTTATTTTTAAAGGTGATTAAATAAGAGTATTTTAAGGGTATTTAAAAGTGACACTTCATCAAAAGCATTATTTAAGATTTTTTTTAATAACTATTGCAACGATATTTTATTTTCTTGCAAATATTCAGCGTGTTGCAATACCGGGCGCTATTTTTAATGTTTTACAAAGTGATTTTGCAACGTGTGCTTCTAAAATTACAATGCTTGGAGCTGTTTTTTGCTATGTTTATGCATTTACCCAGCTTATAGTCGGGCTAATGGTTGATAAAATCGGAGGTTTCAGGGTAATTGCAATTGGAAGTGTGATATTTAGTATTGGAGCAATACTTTTTCCTTTTGCGCATGACATTAATCTTTTGTATATCTCAAGGGCGATGGTGGGGTTTGGAGCTGCAACGTTTTATTTAAGTAATGTAAGAGAAGTTAAAAAATTTGCAAAAGACAAAAACTTTTCTCTTGCAATATCTTATATTTTATTTATCGGTTATTCAGGAGGTATTATTGCAAATGCTCCTTTTGTAATGTGTGTTAATGCTATTGGCTGGAGAAATGCTTTACTTTATCTTGCAGCATTTTCCCTTGTATTATGTTTAATATATTTAATTACTCTATTTTGCTTTCATCCGATAAAATGCGAGCAGGAACAGGAATATTCACTCAAACCCTTTAAAGAAATTTTATTAAAAAAAGAAAATATAATTATATTTCTTTTTGGCTCTTCAAATTATGGGCTTTATTATGTTCTTCAAAGTGTTATAGGAAAGAAATTTTTAGAAGATTTCTGCCTGTTTGATGTAGTTACGGCATCAATCGTGTTATCTATAATGGCTGTTGTTTCAGCTTGTGCCGGAACTGTTACGGCATTTGTTTCAAAAGCGCTGAACAATAGAAGAGCAGTAATTTTTAAAATATTTGCCTGTTTTTCTTTGGTTTCAAATTTAATGATGCTTGTACTTTTGTGTTTGCATATTCAAACGAAAGCTGCGGCTTTAATTTTTCTGATACCTTCAATAATTGGAAATATTTCGCCACTTTTAATTATGACATTGCATAAAATTAACCGTTATGAAATAACTGCAACAGCCATAAGTATTCAAAATTTTTGCTTTTTTATGATGGTTGGGCTTTTAGGGATGATATCGGGCATGTTGATGAATGTATTTGAACCTATAAATCGAAACGGAAACTTAATTTATTCTAATAATTCTTATATTTTAGTTTTTAGTTTATTTTTAATTATCAGCACAATTCAGGTTATTTGTGCTTATAAAATTAAAGATTAAATATACTGAGAAATCGGGTATAAAAAATGCCTTCAAATGAAGGCATTTTTTATCTTAAGTTAAATGATTATTTATTTAGAATTTTTATAGCTTCTTTAATAACTTCTTCTTTAGCATCATCGCCGAAGAATTTTTTGTTATCAAGCTGAGTTTTTTCACCATCATCATCAATTACAAATACTGTCGGGAATCCTGTGATTTTGAAATCAGATACATGTTTTGAATTTTCAGGCTTTTCGCAATTTACAAAAGCAACAGCGAAATCTTTTTTGATTCTTGAATCTTTTGTAATTTTATCAAATGTTGGAGCAAACTTTTGGCAGAAACCGCACCAGTCTGTATAGAAAAATACTAAGATGGGTTTTTTTGTTTCTTTTGCTTTGTCTAAGCTTCTTCCTTTATCGTATTTTTTTGAAATAACGATTTTATGTTCGCCGCCAACGGCACCTGTGTAGTTTAATATAGACATTGTAAGGGATGCAGCTGACATTAAAAGTGAAAGTACAATTAAACTTACTAATAATTTAAACTTACATGTTTTGTTTTCTTCTGACATAATAAACTCCTTTAAAAATAATTAAGATATATTTATCTATATCATAAAAGATTATTTTTTGCTATAGCTCTTTTTTTTGCTCGTTTCCTTTTGGGAGTTTACTTGTCCAAATTTGATAACACCTTTGCCCCATTTTTGTTCAAGCTTGTCCCAGGTTTTAGAAATTTTTTGATTTTTCAGAGTTTTTTGTGTATCAAAAATGGAGATTTGCTCGTTTTGACCGTTTTGCAATTTATATGCCCAAAAGCCAACTGCTCTATATATTGTGCCTTTTTTGTACATATTATTAAGAGCCTCTTTTGCAAAAGGCATGATTTCAAGCTCTGTGTTTGTCGGGTTAATCAGATTTATTTTGATACTTTGAACTTCGAATTCTTTCGTTCTTATAAAAACACCGATTTGTGATGCTATAAGTTCTTTATCTCTTAAAATTTGACATACTTTGTGAATGTGGCGGTTAAGCTCGCTTTGAATATAATTAATATCTGTTTGGAAGGCTTTGAAGCTTTCACTTCTCGATACTGATTTTGGAAACGGCTGTCTGCTTATTACGCTATGAACAGTTTCGCCTAGAAGTTCCTGTTTTAAATCAAGACCCACTTTTCCCATTAATTTTTTAATCCAAAATTCGTTTTGGTTTATAAAATCAAAGGCTGTTTTTATAAGATATTTTTTAAGTAATTTGTCTGTATTTCTTCCAATGCCGCAGATTTCCGATATATCTGTTTTTTTAAGTTCTTCTTTAATTTGCATATAGCCTATAATATATGTTTTTTGGTCAATCCCTTTTTTTTGAAGGGCTTTTGCTTTTTCGCTTGCAAGCTTAGCCAGTGTCTTTGAATACGAAAGCCCTATTGAAATGCTTATTCCGATTTCATTTTCAATATCATCTGCAATTTTTTTGATAAGTTCATCAAATGTACAATTAAATGTTTTATTTAAATTGGTTAAATCCAAATAAGCTTCATCGATGGAACATACTTCAACAATCGGAGTATAGTCTTTTAATTTTTCCATAACCTTGTTTGAAATTTCAGCATATTTGGATAAATGTCCTGATAAGAAAATTACATTTTTAAACTGGTTTTTTGCAATAAAATAAGGTACTCCCATAGGAACACCAAGGTTTTTAGCCTCGTTTGATCTGCTTACAACGCAGCCGTCGTTGTTGGATAAAACGCAGACAGGTTTGTTTTTTAATTTTGGATTAAATAGTCTTTCACACGAAACAAAGAAATTATTGCAATCTACAAGGGCTATGACTTTTTTCATTTTAAAATTTCCTTAAAATGCCTGTTGCAACGCCAAATATTTTTAAAGATTGCTTTGGCCTGAAGATGGGATAATTATCATTTTCGGCTTTAAGATAGTACCCTAAATTATCTTTTTTATAGGTTTTTAGGGTGTATTCACCGTCAAGCTCGGCTAAAACTATATCGTTTATTTTTGCTTCAGGTTGTTTTTTGACTACGACATAGTCGCCTTCAAAGATACCGATATCCATCATGGAATCTCCGCTTACTTTGAAAATAAAAGCAGAGGGGGAATTTAAATTCATTATCTCATCAAAAGAAACCCTTTTTTCTATCCTATCTTCTATAAAAGATGCAAAACCTGCCTTAATGGCTGTTGAACATAAGGGTGCACCTAAAAAGTTTTTGTTAATATAAAATTTATTATCAATTATTGTAATAAAATTTTTTTTAACTAAGACTTCAATATATTGCTTGATTGAATTTTTGGATTTGAAATTAAATTCATTTTTCAAAACTTCATAGCTTGCAAGGGCTCTATTCGAATAGCTTTCTTTAAGTTTTTCAAAGAATATTTTTTGTTTTTTGGTCAAAGTCTCCATAGTTATAATTATGTACTTTTGTACATAAAAAGTCAAGATGCTGCAAAAATTCATACTTTATTTTTATTATACTTTTGTCTATTATAAAGTTAGAGATATAGATTTATAATACTTTTATCAAGGTACTGTCTTAAAAGGGAATAAAAATGGAAAACAATGGATTAAAATTTACCAAAACAAGATTTTTTATAATCTTAATCTTGCTTTTAATTGGAATTGGGCTTTGCGTTGAATTGAGTATGATTTTTTATAAGACAAATTTTCTAGATACATATGCGGCAAGCTTTTGTTCCGTTAGTGAATTAATAGATTGTGATGGTGTTGCAAAAACAAACTATAGCTTGTCTTTCGGTGTTCCAAATGCTCTTTGGGGCTTGTTTGTATATATTATTATGCTATTTTTGCTTTTTGTAGACAGAATTCAGGCTAAATTTAAAAACACAATTTTTGATGTTTTTAAAAACCCGAGAAGCTATATTGTTACACTTGGACTTTTAACTTTTTCTTTATCAATGATACTTGCTTTTATTTCAATATTTAAAATTCATAAAATCTGCGCTCTTTGCTTTTGCACATATTTTATAGATTTGTTTGTAGCACTCGCTGCAAAGCATAAAGGATTTTTCATTGAAGATATTAAAACCACAATTATGGATTTTATTGATGGAGCCAAAAAATACTTTGTGCTTTTCATAATTGTCTTAGTTGCCTTTGTTTCAGCTCTTGTTTATTTTGATAAATCTGTTGTTTTTTCTCCAAAACTTAAAAAAGAAAAAGCAATGAAAGAATTTATTGATGCAAAAGTTAACAAATACGCTGTTAAAGGAAATATCCTGGGCAAAAAAGACGGACTTGTAAAAATAAGAATATATAGTGACTATAATTGTCCATTTTGCAGAGTCTTAAATATTATGGTGCACAAAGCCGTAAAAAACAAAGATGTTACAGTTGAAGAAGTCAATTTCCCTCTTGATACTACTTGTAATTTCAGAGTTGCAAGAACACTGGGCGGACACGAAGCTTCCTGTGTATATGCAAAATATGCTCTCGCTGCTAAAAAACAAGGAAAATTTTGGGGTGCAAGCAATGTCTTATTTGACAAACACCCGAAAAATTATGATGAAATGATTGAAGAATTTGACCGTGCAAAGCTCAATCTCGATGTTCAACAACTGAATAGCGATGCAAACAGTTCTGAAATTTTAAACGAACTGAATGAAGATATCAACTATACTGCAAATCGTGGAATAGATGGCACTCCTGCTATTGAAATTAATGATGTTTTGTATATGGGCGTGCTTCAATACGATGAGCTTGTTGAAAAAATTGATCTTGCAATAAAAAGGGCAAAAAATGAAGGATAAAATCCTGATTCATTGTTGCTGTGCCCCTTGCGCAAGCTATCCTTTGCAAAAGCTTCAACAAGATGGATTTGAGCCTATAATTTATTTCTATAATCCCAATATTTATCCTGTTGAAGAATATAATATAAGAAAAAATGAACTTAAAAACTATGCCGGAGAACTTGGCATAGTTTTTATTGATGAAGACTATGAAAATGAAATATTTTCACAAAACATCAAAGGTTATGAAAATGAACCTGAAAAAGGTGCAAGATGCAGTATTTGTTTTTATTTGAGACTCGATAAAACCGCCAAAAAAGCGCTTGAACTTAATATAAAATATTTTACAACAACGCTTAGCGTTTCTCCTCATAAAAATTCAGCTCAGATTTTTGAGCAGGGAAGAAAAGTTCAACAAAAAATGGCAGAGAAGTTATATGATGTTGAATTTTTGGAGTATAATTTTAAGAAACAAGACGGTTTTAAAATCTCAAGACAAATTGCTAATCAAAATAATATGTATGCCCAAAAATACTGTGGCTGTAAGTATTCAATGAGATAAACCAACCTAAAAAAGCCGGGGGATTGATGAAAAAGATTATAGTTTTATTATTTTTGATGTTTATTCCATTAGCAAATGCTCAAAACTGGAATTCAACAGAAGCTTTAAACAGAGTTAACACCATAGGAACAAAGATTTTAAAAGCAAATAATATTAATCATAAAATTCAATTTAAAGTTTCAGATACTGAAGACATCAATGCTTATGCTAATTTGGACAAAGAAATCTATGTCTATAGAGGGCTTTTGGAATACGTTACGGACGATAATGAACTTGCAGGAGTAATTTCTCATGAGATGGGCCATATCATAAACGGCCACTGTGCAAAACAAGGTGTCTTAAACACAGGTATAGCGGTTGCAGCAAGCATGGTAAATGTAAATAATACTGCAAAAGCTCTGGGTCAGCAGCTTGCAGTAAGCAAAATTTCAAGAAATGATGAGCTGGAAGCCGATATTACAGGAGCTGATTTAATGGCAAAAGCAGGATATAATCCGCTTGCTATGGTTTCTTTATTGAATAAAATTTCAGGAAACTATCTTGATATCCTCCAAAGCCATCCAACCGGCTCTAAAAGAATTTTAAATGTATATAATTATGTTGAATATAATTATCCAAACAGTCTTAAAAAAGGCTTTAATTCTGATTCATACAAAAAAGCGCTTCTGATTATAAATCCGACTGTTGAAAAAAGAAAAAATTCAAAAAGATTGCAAAATAAATTTGAAAAAGAACAAAAGAAACTTTTAGCAAAAAAACAAAAAAGAATGATAAAAATGCAAAAAAGCAACACTGTTTGGGATGGCTACTTTACAACGCTGCAATATTTGGCCGGTTAAAAATCGTTACAAAATGGTTATTTTGTATTGTTTAAGATAAAATAATGAATATATTCGAGGTGATAATTTGCAATTTAGCTTAAGTGAAATAATAGAATGTTTGGAATGTGAAATATTATATAAAAAAGAAGGTTTTGATAAAGATTTTCTTTTTGATATTTCAACCGACACAAGAAAAATTAAACAAAATGACTGCTATATGCCATTGAGAGGCGAAAATTTTGACGGTCATAATTTTATAGATAAAGCTATTGAAAATGGAGCAATAGGCTATTTTACGCAAGATAAATTTAAAATAAATAAAAATGCAAAATTTGTTCTTTATGTTAAAAACTCCCTAAATGCTTATTTAAGTCTTGCAAATTATATAAGAAATAAAATTAACCCGACAGTTATTGCAATAACAGGTTCGTGCGGAAAAACTACAACAAAAGAAATGCTCTATAGTGTTTTTTCTACTGCTAAAAAAACCCATAAGACGGCGCTAAATCATAATAACGAAATCGGTCTTTGTGAAACAATGTTTCTTATGCCAACGGATACAGAAGTTTTAATAGTTGAAATGGGTATGAGAAATTTAGGAGAAATTGAGCTTCTTTCAAAATATGCAAACCCTGATATAGGAATAATATCCAATATCGGTTCTGCTCACGTTGAAAGACTTGGAACGGTCAGAAATATTGCAATTGCAAAATGTGAAATTGCGACAAACCTTAAAAAAGACGGTCTTTTTATTGGTGTAGATTGTCTAAAAATTAAAGATAATCTTAAATACGAAGGCAAAAAGACTTTTGTTAGTATCAATGATGTCAAAGATATTAAAATTGCAATTGATAGCACAAAATTCAACTATAAAGGCGAAGATTTTGAACTTAGTGTTACAGGGGAATATAATATTTCAAATGCGCTTTTGGTAATAGAGGCAGCATTAAGTCAAAATATTTCTATAGAAGATATTAAAAAAGGCTTAAAAAACTATAAGCCCATAGAAAAAAGATGGGAAAAGACTGTTATAGATGGGCTTACATTTATAAATGACAGCTATAATGCAAATCCTGAATCTATGCATGCTGTTTTAAAGGCATTTTTGGCAGTTTATCAAAAACCTGTTGTGCTTGTGCTTGGCGATATGGGAGAGCTTGGAAAAGATGAGATTGCCTATCACAAGGAAATTGGCGAATTTTTATCCGGCTATGAAGATATAAAACTTCTTACAGTTGGAAGGCTTGCAAGCTATATTGCAAAAAATACAACTCTTGAAACCAAAGAATTCGAAAACAATTCTCAGTGTGCTGATTATATTAAAAATAATCTTGAAAAAGGTACAACAATTCTTTTGAAAGCATCAAGAAGTATGAAATTTGAAGAAATAATTGAATTTGTAAAAAAAGGTAGTAAGTTATGATAATGATGGCAACTGCGGCATTAATTGCCCTTATTTTATGTTTATTGTTGGGTATCCCATATATAGTTTTTATGAAAAAGAAGGCATATTCTCAATATTTGCGCGAAGAAGTTGCCCAAATGCATTCGTATAAAGAAAAGACACCTACAACAGGCGGTGTTTTTGTTGTGATTTCTATTTTAATTGCATCTTTTATATCGCTATTTATGGCACAAAAGACTTCAACAAGTGCAATTATCGTTCTTATGACATTGATTTTTTATAGTTTTACAGGTTTTGAAGATGATATCAAAAAAATCAAAGCCCAGCAAAACTTGGGATTGTCTGCAAGAGCAAAACTTATGCTTCAAATAGCAGTTGCAATGCTTCCTGCTTTTTATATTATATTTTCTAATCAAACAGAAATTTCTTTTTTAAACTTCAAATTTGACCTAGGCTGGTTTTATCCTGTTTTTGTTGTGTTTATGATGGTTGGAGCGTCAAATGCAGTTAATTTAACAGACGGGCTGGACGGTCTTGCTGCAAGTTCAAGTGTATTTGCATTTCTTGCATGCGCTGTTATTTGTTTCTTTAATGGCAATATGGATTTAGCTATTATTTCAATTGCAGCTTGCGCATCTTGCCTGGGTTTTTTATATTTTAATCATAAGCCTGCAAAAATCTTTATGGGAGATACAGGTTCACTTGCACTTGGCGGACTTCTTGCAACAATTGCGATTATGGGAAAATTTGAGCTTTGGCTTATTCCGATTGGAATTTTATTTATAGTGGAAACAGTTTCCGTTATGATACAGGTCACAAGTTTTAAAACAACCGGAAAAAGAGTATTTAAAATGACTCCTATTCACCACCATTTCGAACTTTCAGGTTGGAGTGAAAACAAGATTGTGGGAGTTTTTACTTTTATCACATTTATTTGTTCGCTAATGACAGTCGTATTATATTATTTAAAGGCATAATTGAAGGTTTTAAAAATGGACAATAGCTTAAAAGAAAAAAAAGTTTTAATATTGGGGTTTTCAACGACAGGAATTGCTGCCGCTAAATATTTTGCATCAAAGGGTGCAAATGTTTTTTTAAGTGAAAGCTGCCAAATGTCGGATAAAAACAAAGTAAAAGTAGAAGAGCTTAAAAAATTAGGTATAAAAATTGAATTTGGTTTTCACAGCGATGATTTTATCAACAATAGTGAATTTTGCATAATATCTCCTTCTATTCCAACCGATGCTGAAATTTTAAAAAGACTGGAAGAGCAAAATGTCAAATATTTTAGCGATATTGAATATGTTTCATTTTTTGAAAAAGATAAAATGATTCTTGTAACCGGAACTAATGGCAAAACCACAACAACAGCGCTTACAAGCCACATGTTATCCGAAAAATATTTTGCTCCCTACTGCGGCAACATTGGAATAAGTCCTTTAGAATATTTAGATAAAGGCGTTGATTATTATGTGATAGAGGCAAGCTCTTATCAACTTAATTATTCAAACGAAATTAAGCCAAAAATTGGAATTTTTTGCAATTTGACACCTGACCATTTATTGTGGCATAAAACAATTGAAAATTATTTTGAAGCAAAAGCGAAACCATTTAGAAATATGGATGAAAATGACTATGCTATTTTAAATTACGATGATGATTGGACTAAAAAATTAGGCCAAGAAATAAAAGCAAATGTGTATTATTTTTCGCTCAACAAACAGGATATAAAAAATTGTATTTATCTAAATAATAATAAGATTATTTTAAATGAAGTTGAAATTATTGATGTAGACGAACTTCAAATAGTGGGCCCTCATAATATTCAAAACGCAATGTGTGCTATTTTGGCTTCTAAAATATTAAATATTGATATTGAAACTATCAAAAAAGCACTTAGAAATTTCAGAGCAATTGAACACAGACTTGAATTTGTAAGAACTATAGATGGCACCTCTTATTATAATGATTCGAAAGGAACAAATCCTGAAGCAAGTATAGTTGCGATAAATTCTTTTATCGGCAAAAGAACAGTCCTTATAGCAGGAGGCAGAGATAAAAAAACGACTTTACAAGATTTTGTTAAAGCAGTTAAAGAAAATATCTCAAAAGTTGTTTTAATAGGAGAAGCTACAGAAAGATTTAAAAATGAACTATCCAAAGAAGGATATTTAAATATTGTTAATTCTAAAACTCTTGAAGAAGCAATAGATATAGCTTCGCTTGATAAACCGGAAATTGTTTTATTGTCGCCTGCTTGTGCAAGTTTTGATATGTTTGAAAACTACGAAAAACGTGGAGATGCCTTTAAAAACTATGTATTATCAAAGAAATAAGTATACAACAAGAACAGATACTGTTTATACGCAAACACCGGCCGATAATTTGCTTGTTATCGTAGTCGTTTTTCTTATTGTCTTTGGAATGATGGCTGTTTTTTCGGCATCTGCTCCAAAAGCTATTGGCTATGGCGAAAATCCTCTTTCATTTTTGATAAGGCAGCTTATATGGCTAGTACCAAGTTTATTCGGGGTAATATTTTTCTCAAAATTTGATTATAAAAGACTAAAACCTTTTGCAGGAATGCTTGGGCTTTTTGTTCTTGCAACTTTGCTTTTAGTACAGTTTTCGCCCTTAGGGGTAACAGTCAATGAAGCTAAAAGATGGCTTGTTTTAGGACCTTTGCAGTTTCAGCCTTCGGAACTTGCAAAACCTGCGCTTGTGTTATATTTTGCAACACTATTTTCAAAAGACTGCATTATATTGGATAACAGAAAATATCCTTTTTATTTTATATTTGCTGCAATGCTGGGCTTAATTTACTTGCAGCCGAATTTATCTATGATAATTCTTTTACTTACAACTTCTGTTGCAATGTACTATGTTGCAGGAGGATCGGTTAAAATTATATCCTGGCTTTTTGCGCTGGGTAGTGCAGCTGTCGCGCTTACAATAAGAGGTTATCAGTTAAAACGTATCAAAGTTTGGTGGAATCCTTTTTCTGATGCATTGGGTGCCGGCTATAACATAATTCAATCTATGGTTGCGTTTTCGTCAGGTGGCTTTTTTGGGGTCGGTTTTGGAAATTCAAAACAAAAATTATCCTGGCTTCCTGAAGGACATACAGATTTCATTTTTGCAATAATAGGTGAAGAATTTGGTTTTTTAGGGTGTTTTTTCCTTATTTGTTTGTTTGGAATATTTCTGCACAGAGGATTTTTTATTGCAAAAAAATGTCCTGATATGTTTGGAAAGATTTTAGCTGTTGGCATAACTTTTTCAATTTGTTTTCAGGCTTTTACAAATATGGCAGTTGCAAGCTCTTTTGTTCCTGCAACAGGAATTCCTTTACCTTTTATAAGCTATGGTGGCTCAAGCCTTTTTGTTTCATTATGTATGATTGGTGTATTAATTAATATTTCTAAAAAAAGAGTACAAAGGACAATTCACTATGTCGAATAAAAATAAAGTTTATTTCATAACAGGCGGCGGAACAGGCGGACACATATATCCTGCGGTTTCTGTTATCAATGGCTTGATTGAAAGCGGCGTTGATAAAAAAGATATTTATTATCTGGGAAATGAAAAAAATCTTGAATATGAAATAGCGTCTAAAAACGGGTTTCAATTTTTGAGCTACAGTGCGAAAGGAATGCCAAGAAAATTTAATTTACAATTTGTATTTTGGCTTTTTGGCTTGTTTGTTTCAACTATGAAAGCATTTATGTATGTTTTAAAATATAAGCCTGATGTTGTTTTTGCAACAGGCGGCTATGTATGTGCGCCGATATTATTTTGTGCTTTAATTTTAAAGATTCCATACGTGCTCCACGACAGCGATATTCAACCCGGAATTGTTACAAGATTTTTTGCCCGGGGGGCAAAAAGTGTCTCTGCTTCCTTCGAAGATGCGAAAAGATACATAAAATCAAAAAATGTCTTTGTAAACGGTAACCCCATAAGGCAGGAATTTAAAACTATATCTAAAAAGCAGGCAAGAGAAGAATTGTGTCTTAAAGATAGTTTTACAATCCTTATTATGGGAGGTTCATTAGGTGCCAGAAATATTAATAATTCCTCTTTTAAAATTTTAAAAGAGTATGCAAATAAGCCTGAAATTGAAATAATATGGCAGACAGGAAAAAAGAATTTTGATGATGTAACAAAAAAAATATTGGAAGAATTTAAGGTTTTGCCTGATAATCTCGTTTTGCAGCCGTATTTTGATAAGATGTATTTAGCGCTTTTAGCAAGCGATCTTGTAATTTCAAGAGCGGGCTCACTTTCGTTATCTGAAATTTGTGCTTCTTCCCTTCCTTCTATATTAATCCCATATCCTTATGCTGCAGCAGATCATCAAAAGAAAAATGCCTTAAGTATGAAAAAAAATAATATCGCGCTTATGCTTGAAGATAAAGACTGCAATAATGAAACGCTTTTTGATATGATAGATAATTTGATGAACGATAAAAAAATGCTATCGGATTTAGCTTATAATGCATATAAGGCTGCTAAATTAAATGCTGTTGAAAAAATAGTGGAACAAATAAAAGCTGCGATAGGAAAATAATATTATTTATGGAAAATAAAAATGCTGATGAGATTTTGACGTCTACTTCTAAATTTCATATAACCTTAGGACTCGATAGAATAAAACAAATTCTTGAAATTCTCGGAAATCCCCAAGACTTTTATAAAATAATCCACATTGCAGGAACAAACGGCAAAGGTTCTACCTGTAAAATACTAAATGAACTTCTTATAAAAAATCTGCCTGATAAAAAAATAGGATTATTTACAAGTCCTCATATTTTTTCTTACAGTGAAAGAATTAAAATAAATAATGTTGATATTTCAAAAAATATTTTTGATAACCTGATTTTTAAAATTAATGATTTGGCTCAAAAAAACAACATAGATTTAAGTGAATTTGAGCTTATAACAGCTGTCGCATTTTATTATTTTTATATCAAAAAAGCTGACTATGTGGTTTTGGAAGTAGGTCTTGGCGGCTTGTATGATGCAACAAATGTGGTAAATCCTGAAGTTTCGGTGATTACAACAATTGATTTTGACCATACAGAAAGACTTGGCAGTACAATAGAAAAAATTGCATCTCAAAAAGCAGGAATAATTAAACAAACACGTCCCGTTATTATTTTAAAAGATAATTTGGGTTTTGACATTATAAAAAAAGAAGCTAAAGAAAAAAATGCTCCTTTGATTGCAGCTGATGCCATTAAAACCGAAATAAAAAATACGAAAAATTATGCTTTTATAGATGGAAAAGAGTATGAATTTAATTTAAAAGGCTCTCATCAGGGGCAAAATTTATCCTTAGCGCTTGAAGCTGCTAAAATCATACTCGAACCAAAAAAAATAAAAATCAAAAATGTCCTAAAAGATATAAAATGGGATTTTAGGCTTGAATATAAAAAAGATAAAAATATAGTAATTGATTGTGCTCATAATCCAAGCGGCATAAAGACACTGGTTAATTTTATCAATGAAAGCTTCAAAGATGAAAATAAAATCTTTATTTTCGGGTGTCTTAAAAATAAAGATTATAAAAAGATGATGGGGTTATTATTTGATAATATTAAAAATGCAAAATTTTATTTTTTTGAATTTGATTATCCTTCCGCACTTAAGTTTGATGAAATGGAAGAAAAAGACAAGATGTATTTTGAAGATGTTATAAAATATGAAAATAAAAAAGAACATTTTTCAAAAATTTTAAATGAAAAAACTTTGAAAATAATCTGCGGTTCAATGTATATGCTAAAGCAAATTTTAAATGATAATAAAAGTTGACAGGCAAAATTATTTATTGAGGGCTTTTATAGTCTATATCAAAAAAAGAAAAGTGTAATATTAATATGAATATATCCCCTGTTGGAGTTTATAGTTCTAATTTTAATAGAAGTGGCGCCTTTCAAAAAACTATTGGGTTTCAAAAAGCAGACGAAAAGAAATTAATTGAAATGCAAAAAAAGACTGCCAAACAGTTTGAAAGAGCCCAAAGGCTCTATGAAGAGCAAAAAAGAAGCGAAATACATTATATTTATGATGATGAACTTATAAAAAGACTTGTATGTAATCCGGATGGCAAAATTGATTATGATAAATTGTCTTGCGTTGCAAGAGTTTCTTCAAAATTAGATAATATTATTGAATCAGATTTGAGTCAAAAAACAGCAAGAAAATACCATAATGTTATAGCGGATTTAAAAAGTGAAATAATAGAATCTCTTGTAGAAGAAAATAGAATATATGGTAATGGTAACTATAAACCCGATAAAGTTGAACAGGATTTAGACAATTGGATAGAATATTTAAACAGTTCTTATAAATATTTGAATGAAAATTTAGAAATAATGCCTTTGCATCTATCTATAGAAGATTCAAAAGCGCCTGATGATAATCTTGCAATTATTGAAAATAGTTTTATATATAAACTATGTCTTCTTGTCAGATATAACAAACCGAGACTTACCTATACCATTATAAATAAAGATTAAATTAGTCTTTATTCGGGCTAAAATATTGACAGCCGTTCCATACAAGGATATCGTTTCCTGAAATTTGACATTTGCCATTTAAACAATCTAATGTCCCATCAGGGCAAAGGGTGAAATTAGAACAATTCTGACATGTTTTTAAAGTCAGCCCCTTGGTTTTTAACTTGTATGCTATGTCATTTAATGCATCATACATTCTAAGATGCGAATCTGTTCTTATAAACTTGCCGCCCTCTCTAAAAACTACTTTTCTCATGCCATCTTCTGAAACAAGGTCCAATTTGCATACAAAATCTTTTTTGCCATTGTTTGCAACAGCGCTTATTGTTGCGGAATTTATATTTTCTTCTTCGTATTTTCCTTCGATGATGGAGCGCATTGTAAGATTGTTAATTAAAATTTTGATTTTTTGCCAGCTTAGACAAAGGGGATAAAAGCCAAGCCAAAACACTTCGCTTATATTCATTTTAGACACATTTACGGCAACAATCAAATTAAGAAGTGCAAACAATATAAGAATAGCAGTCAATGTTTTAACAATCATTGTGTGACTGATTATAGCGATTGCAACAATAGCTGCAAATGCAAAAATCACAACAAGAGCATTTGGTTTTAAAAGAAATAATACAAATTCTTTGAAAGAATTGCTTTTAAATATAAGCAGGGGAAAATATCTTAAAAAAAGCGATATTTTATTTTTAATGGATGGGGAAGAAAAATCATAGTTTTTAACATCAATTGCAGAAATTATATACGGTGAATATGTCGATTTGATGTTATTTGAAGCAAGGTCATATGAAAATTCCAAAGCTGAATCCTTATCTTCAAGTCCGACATAGCCCATTTTTTCAAGTACATCTGAAGTTATTACAACATTTCCTTCATCAATTAAGAAAGGAAGCTCAAACATAGAGCGGACAATATTATTTGTTCTGTTTAAATATTTTAAATAAGAAGCTAAAATTGAATTTTTAATTTTTTTGGCAAAACTGTCCTTATTATTTAAAGGAACTTTCGAACCTATATAAACGCCTGAATCTAATACGGTTTTGTTTATGTTTTCCAGGTACTTTTCGCCAACAATTCTATCTGCATCTAAGAAAATATAACAATCAAATTCTTTTTCCGGAATAAATTTGTTAACCAAAAGATTAATTGCTTTGTCTTTTGAAAAAAAGTCGGGATTTTTGATATTATGAAATTTTGCGCCCATTGCAAAATCTCTGTCGGGTGTTGTGTCGTTTTGTGCTTTTTCAAAGACAACATGGACTTCATAATCTTCTTTGTCGTATGTTTGATTGTTTAAAATGTCAAGCAGCTTATCAAGGTTTTTATCGGATAAATTGGCATAAACAATGACGCAAAGCCTTTTTTTATCCAAATTTATACTTCTTGTCTTTTCATTTATTTCAAAGTATTTATCAATATCTTTAGCTTTAATGAAAAAAGACAGCCTATAAAAACCATATATTAAAAGATAAACAAACAGTACTATAAATAAAATATCTGCTACTATCATAAGAGTATTTTATAACAAAAGAACTATAAAAATCTAGCATTTTTTAAATTATATATAGTATAATTAACTTGTGTTAAATTTTTTGGGTCAATTAGTATTAAATTTTACCCAAGCGGCAAAATATACCTTAAAAGGTAATGTGCGCTTAAGTTCTGTTATAAATCAAATTGCTGCAATAGGATTTGATTCTCTTGCTATTTGTTTGTCTGTGGTATTTATATCGGCTGCAGTTATCGCTCTTCAAGTAAGCGAGCAATTTTTAATGTCAGGAGGCGATAGCTATATAGGAGGCTTTTTAACGGTTGCTTTAATCAGAGAGATAGCTCCCGGGTTTGCAGCATTGGCGCTTGCGGCAAGAAGCGGAACGGCAATAACAGCACAAGTTGCAAATATGCAGGTAACAAATCAAATTGATGCCATTGATGTTTTAAAAGTTGATTCTATCGGATATTATTTTGCACCAAGAATTATTGCAGGAGCAATCAGTGTTTTTTGTATTGTGCTTTTGGCGGAATTAATCGGGGTTTTGGGCGGATGCCTTGTTTCTTATTTTACAATAGGGCTTCATCCCATAAGATATTTTAATTCTGTTTGGCTGATGCTTGTTATGAAAGATATATGGATAAGCCTTTTTAAAGGTTTAATTTTTGGGGGCCTTATAGCGCTTGTTGCTTCAACTGTCGGATATAACACAAAAGGCGGTGCCAAAAATGTCGGAGAATCCACCACAAAAGCAGCAATATATTGCACAATTTATATTCTTGTTGCTGATTTAATTATAGATATACTTTTTTATATGGGTTAAGCTAAATTTTGATGAAATGTTCTTGAAATAACGTCATCTTGCTGTTCTTTTGTAAGCTTGATAAAGTTTACTGCATACCCTGAAACGCGTACTGTAAGCTGCGGATATTTTTCAGGATGTGCTTGAGCATCAAGCAGAGTTTCTTTATTGAATACATTAACATTTAAGTGATGACCGCCTTTTTCAACGTAACCGTCTAAAAGATTAATTAAATTTTCTTCTTGTTGAGTTGTCATAATTTATCACTCCTTTAAAAACTATTTTATACTTCCGACACAGCAGCCTTCATCAAGCTGAATATCAAGGTCGCCCATAAATACTTCATCTTTTCCTAATGCGTTTGGAACAATTGAAAAAGTATTTGAAATACCATCTTGTGCATCATCAAACGGAAGCTTGGCGACGGATGCTAAAGAAGCAACAGCTCCATTTGTGTCGCGGCCATGCATTGGGTTTGCCCCCGGCGCCAATGGAATTCCTTCTTTTCTTCCATCCGGAGTGTTACCTGTTTTTTTGCCGTATACAACATTAGATGTAATAGTTAAAATTGACATTGTAGGAATTGAATTTCTATATGTATAATGTTTTCTAATCATGGCCATAAATTTTCTTACAATATTTACGGCAAGTGTATCGACTCTGTCGTCGTTGTTTCCGTATTTTGGGTAATCGCCTTCAATTTCATAATCTACAACAATGCCATTTTCATCTCTTATTGTTTTTACTTTTGCGTATTTAATCGCAGAAAGTGAATCGGCAACGACGGATAGTCCTGCAATTCCTGTTGCAAAATATCTTTTAACGTCTCTATCATGAAGTGCCATTTGAGAGCGCTCATAAGCATATTTATCATGCATATAATGAATTATATTTAATGTATTTACATACAAACCTGCAAGCCATTCCATCATATCTGTGTATTTTTCCATGACTTCATCAAAATCCAGATACTCGCTTGTTACAGGGCGATATTTTGGACCTATTTGTTCTTTTAATTTTTCATCGATGCCGCCATTTATCGCATAAAGGAGGCATTTTGCAAGATTAGCTCTTGCTCCAAAAAATTGCATTTCTTTACCTACGACCATAGATGAAACACAGCAGGCAATAGCATAATCGTCCCCGTGGGTTGCTCTCATAAGGTCATCATTTTCATATTGAACGGATGAAGTTTTAATTGAGATGTGAGCTGCGTATTGCTTGAAATTATGCGGTAATTTTGTTGACCAAAGGACTGTCATATTGGGTTCAGGTGCAGTTCCAAGGTTTTCTAAGGTATGAAGATATCTAAATGAATTTTTGGTAACCAATGGTCTTCCATCAATTCCGACACCTGCAATAGATTCGGTTACCCAAGTAGGGTCTCCTGAAAACAATGAATTATATTCAGGAGTCCTTGCAAATTTAACAAGTCTTAATTTCATAATGAAATGGTCAATCATTTCCTGTGCTTGGGATTCTGTAATGATACCTCTGTCTAAATCTCTTTGAATATAGATATCAAGAAATGTAGAAGTGCGCCCGATTGACATTGCGGCGCCATTTTGCTCTTTAACTGCCGAAAGATAACCAAAATACAACCACTGGATTGCCTCTTTAGCATTTTGGGCAGGTTTTGAGATATCAAATCCATATATTTCGCCAAGAACCTTCATTTGTTGAAGGGCATCAATTTGATCCGCTATTTCTTCTTTGAGTTGGATTTTATCAGGAGTCATCTCTCCATCTAATGAAGAGTGCTGCGCTTTTTTATCTTCAATTAATCTATCTATCCCATATAAAGCAACACGCCTATAGTCGCCTATAATTCTTCCTCTGCCATAGGCATCAGGGAGCCCTGTTAAAATTGCAGCATGACGGGCTTTTTTCATTTCGGGAGTGTAGCAATCGAAAACACCTTGGTTGTGGGTTTTTCTATATTTTGTAAAAATCTCCGTTACATCCGTATCAACACTGTAACCATATGATTTGCAGCTTGTCTGCGCCATTCTTATGCCGCCAAATGGCTGCAGGGAGCGCTTTAGCGGTTTATCTGTCTGCAATCCTACAATGGTTTCTAAATTTTTATCAATATAACCTGCGCCATGGGAAGTTATAGAGGATATTATTTTTGTATCCATATCTACAACGCCGCCATTGTTTCTTTCTTGTTTAAATAAATCCAGGCATTTATTCCAAAGTTCAACAGTTGCTTTGGTTGGTCCTTCTAAAAAGCTGCTGTCGCCTTCATATGGTGTATAATTTTTTTGTATAAAATCTCGAACATCTATTTCTGTTTGCCATTTTCCGGGTTTAAACACAATAATTCTTCTCCTTTATATCCAATTTAATATCTAGCTGATTTCAATATTATATTTTAGCATAAACAAATAATCATGGGTAAGCATGGCCAAAGCAAAAAAATCTTTATCTAATCTTTATAAAAAAATAAAAAATATATGATAGTATAATTATAATAATTGGTTTTTAGTTGAGGAGTAGAAATTTATGAAGATACCTATTATTAATTCAAAAAGACAATATGAAACTATAGCAGCTAAAGCAGAAAGTGCTGTTTTGGATGTTATGAGAAGCGGTTCATATATTTTAGGTGCCAATAATAAAGAATTTGAAAAAGAAATGTGTAATTATCTTGGATGCAGCCATACAGTTGCCTTAAATTCAGGAACAGATGCACTTCATTTAGCTTTAAGAGCTCTAAATATAGGCGAAGGTGACGAAGTTATTTCAACTGCTTTTACTTTTGTTGCAACATCAGAATCAATCGGAATAGTTGGGGCAAAACCTGTTTTTGTTGATATTGACCCTGATACATTCAACCTTGATGCAGAAAAAATCGAAGCGGCAATTACCCCAAAAACAAAAGCAATTATACCTGTGCATTTATACGGTCAGCCATGTGATATGGATAAAATCATGGAAATTGCAAAACGTCATAATTTATATGTAATTGAAGACGCATGTCAGGCAATTGGTGCCGAATACAAAGGTAGAAAAGTTGGAACCATAGGTGATATCGGATGCTTTAGCTTTTATCCAACTAAAAACCTTGGAACAATGGGTGATGGAGGCTTGTTATCTACAAATAGCGAAGAAATTAAAGACAGAGTAATTGCCCTTAGAAATCACGGCGGAGCCGTTCGTTATCACCATGATGAAATCGGTGTTAATTCAAGACTTGATGAAATTCAGGCAGCAATTTTAAGAGTAAAACTTCCATATATTGATAGTTGGAACAAATCAAGAAGAGACCACGCTGCTTATTATAATGAATTATTTGCTTCTTGCGATTTAATTAAGACTCCAAAAGAATTGAATGATACATATTGTGTTTATCATCAATATACAATCAAAGTTCCAATGAGAGACGAAGTCCACAAAATGTTATCTGAAATGGGAATCGGTGCAATGATTTATTATCCTATTCCTTTGCACCTTCAAAAAGTCCACGAAAAATACAATTTTAAAGAAGGAATGCTTCCCAATACAGAAAAAAATACTAAGCTTGTATTATCTATACCAATGTTTGCTGAAATCACAAAAGAAGAACAGCAGGAAGTTGCTAAATGTGTGATTGAATGTGTTACAAAACTTGCGGGTAAACAAACGGTTATTGCATAAAATATTAAGTAATGTTACAATTTATAAAAAAACATGCAATAAAAATGATTTACCATCATTATAGAATATGTAAAGGTTAGTAAAGTAATTAAGAAAGTAAGGTGTTTTATGTCAATTCAACCAGTTCAATCTTTTAAAGAAATGTCTACAGCAAAGAAAGCTGCAGTTGTTGCAGGTGCTACAGCAGCAGCTGCAGGTATTGCAGCAACAACTGCAGCCTATATTAAAGGTAGAGGCGTTAAAGCAGGCGATGAGTATATTAAACTTGTTACCGGCAGCACTACCGGCGAAAAAGCAGATAAAATAAGAAAAAAAGGTTTCAAAAAAGTAGAAGGCCAAGAAGATACATTAAAATTCGGACAAAAAATCAGAGCCGGATACAAAAAAATGTTTGACGGTGTTAAAAATGGTTTTTCTAAACTATTCAAAGGCAAAAAAACAGAAGGTCAAGCTCCCGAAAAAGAAGCTCCGGTAGCTCCAAAAGCAGAAGGCACAGCTGAATAAGCTTAGCAATTAGATTAAAATTAGATTATTAAATCGATGTAAAACCTTTATATTATATATAAAAAGGCACAGTTTTGGCTTGTGCCTTTTTTGTCGTCTTTTTGTTATTTCTTCTATTTTATGTTTATGTTAGAATTAATTTGATGTTTGAGATAATAAAACTAGACCCTTTAAGAAGAAGAATAGTGGAGGTTTTTGTTGAACTTGAAAAAAAACTTCTTGTTGACTGCTATCAAAATGTCTTAAATAAAGAAGAATTTCAAGAACTTAATAAAAGAATCAACTATGACTTATTAAAAAAAGAATATATAGACTATGGAGATAACTACTATCTGATGCAGTTGAATGATGAGTATATAGGTTTATTTCAAACCAGAAGAGAAGATAGGGAAATTGAGATTTTAAAAATATACATAGATGAAAAATACAGGCAAGAAGGTTTTGGGTATAAAAGTTTTTTGAAGATATTAGAGTCTACCCAAAATAAAAGAATAGAAAAAATTAAAATATGCGTAAATGAAAATTTTACAAAATCAATAGATGCTATTGAAAAATGGGGATTTAAATTCAAAGAATTAACTGCCAGATACTTAGGTTCAAATATATACCTTTATGAAAATTGTTATGAATTATTAATATAATAAATAGGAGATTATGTAATTATGAGAGAAATTTCACCTCTTCAAAAAGAAAGACTAAACTATAACCCAAAATTAGCAGGGGTTTTAGCAAAAGGAATTAACAATATCAAGCTTGCACTTGGTGCTAATACTACAAGTGTTCAAGACAAAGAAGAAATAGAAAAGCTATTCGGGCATGTTTATGGCAAACCAATTGCAAAATTCGATGCCGTTGGTGATGCTTTAAGCAATCAAAAAAGAAATGTCGGAGTTATTTTATCAGGAGGTCAGGCACCCGGTGGTCATAATGTAATTGCAGGTCTGTTTGATGCGATTAAAATTTCAAATCCTGAAAATAAATTATATGGTTTCTTGGGCGGCCCAAGCGGTATAGTTGACGGGAAATATATAGAATTAACCTCTGAAATAATGGATAAATACAGAAATACAGGTGGTTTTGACATTATAGGTTCCGGAAGAACCAAGCTTGAAGAGGAAGATCAATTTGAAAAAGCCCTAGAAGTATGCAAAAAGCTTGATATTACAGCTATTGTCATAATTGGAGGAGACGACTCTAATACAAATGCCTGCCTTCTTGCCGAATGGATGGCAAAAAATAACACAGGAATTTCTGTTATTGGATGCCCCAAAACAATAGATGGCGACCTTAAAAATGACCAGATTGAAATTTCATTTGGTTTTGATACAGCAACCAAAACATACGCTGAATTAATAGGCAACATTCAAAGAGATGCAAATTCCGCTAAAAAATATTGGCATTTTATCAAATTAATGGGAAGAAGTGCTTCTCATGTATGCCTTGAGGCGGCCCTTCAAACACAACCTAATATTACGCTAATTGGCGAAGAAGTTGAAAATAAAAAACAATCTTTAAAAGAAATTGTTGATTATATGGCAGATATTATTGCACGCCGCTCTGATAACGGCAAAAACTTTGGTATTGCCCTAATTCCTGAAGGACTAATCGAATTTATTCCCGAAATGAAAGTTATGATTGCTTCTTTAAATGACCTTTTAGCAGGACTGGAAAAAGATGAATCATATAAAAACGCTTCAAGCAACGAAAAATATTCAATAATTACTTCAAAACTAGATGATTCAAGCTCTAAATTATTTAATTCTCTCCCATCAACTATCAAAGCACAGTTATTGATGGATAGAGACCCTCACGGCAATGTTCAGGTTTCAAAAATCGAAACAGAAAAGCTTTTAATTGAAATGATTAAAGTAAAACTTGATGAAATGAAAAAAGAAGGCAAATTTAAAGGAAAATTTGCTGACCAGGCACATTTCTTTGGTTACGAAGGAAGATGCGCAGCGCCTTCTAATTTTGATGCAGATTATTGCTATAGCCTTGGATATAATGCTTTTGCGCTTATTCAAAGCGGCTTAAACGGCTATCTTTCATCTATCAAAAATACAACAAAACCAGCAAGCGAATGGGTTGCAGGAGGAGTTCCATTGACTATGATGATGAATATGGAACGCCGCCATGGGGCAATGAAACCTGTAATTAAAAAAGCATTAGTTGAGCTTGATGGCCCTGTATTTAAGGCACTTCAAAATAACAGAGAAAAATGGGCAATGAATGATTGTTATATTTTCCCAGGTGCTATCCAATACTTCGGTCCAAGCAGCGTTTGTGATATAACCACAATCACATTACAGTTGGAACAAGCAAAATAGGCAAAATTAATTTATAAAACCAAAAGCCCTGCTATATTCAAGCAGGGCTTTTAAATATTAATTTGCCAGTCTTTTTTGAATTTGATTTTTTAGATTTCTTTTAACTGTAAGCTGCTCTAAATATTTCTTTGCCGTTTCAGAGCCAAGTTCCGCCTTTCCATAGGCGTTTTGGAGTTTAACTATTTCATCGTCCGTTTTCTTTAGGGCTTTTTGTAAATTTTCAGTTATTTGAGAATTTTTAGCAGTATTTACTAATTTTTGAAGGCTACTGCTGCTGTCGGAATTGCCAAGAGTTGCTTTTTTAATATATCCTTCTATTTGCTCAATTTCCTTATTGATTGCTTCTTTGTCTGCTTCATCCGCGCTTGAAAGAAGTTTTTTCTTTGAAGCCAACAACTCCTGACCTTCTTTTAGCGTTTTTTGCATGTCGCCGTCGGTATGAACAAAATCTTGCATAACATTAGTTTTTATCTGTGCTTTTTCAACGATTTGTCTTTTTGTATTAATATTTCGTTGGATGCTATCTTCTATCTTTTTGATGCTTGTTTGTGTTTCTGTAATTTCTTTGCTTAATTTGCCAAATTCTTCGCTTCCTTCTTGGGCTGCTTTTTTCAAATCTTGTAATTCGGCCAAGTGTTTTTGCTTATCGCCTAAACGCTTATTCATATTAGCAATACCATCATCTGAAGCTTTGAATATTTTTTCAAGAGTGTTTTGATCTGCAGTATTAATTTTTTCTGTTAATTCCTTATTTACTTTTGTGGAATTTTTAGTAAAGAAATTTTTAGCTTTATTTATTGCTCCGGTTTTATACAAAACAACCCCTGCAGCAGCTGCGACACCAAGACCAATCAGTGCGTTTTTAAGTTTGCTATCTCCATCTTTAATCTGTTGCGGTTTGGTTTGAATATCAGGCTCTGTCTGATAGCTGTTTCCTTGAAAGTTGACCTGTTGAGTCGGTGCAACTTGATAGTTGTTTTGTAATCCGTCCATTATTAATTCCTCTATTAAAATAAAATTCTTCGTGCCTTATGTTTATAAAGTAATTTTTTGAAAAAAAATTTACACATGCTGCTAAAAGGTACCGGTTTCTTGTAATATTTCTTAATAATTCCCAAAGGGTTTTTATGATATTATTAAAGACGATATTAAAAGTCGGAGCAGATATATGATTAATCATTTGAAAAAATATTTGGATGAATTCAAAACATTTGCAATTAAAGGCAATGTTATTGATATGGCAGTGGGGATAATAATCGGTGCTGCATTTGGAAAAATAGTTGATTCAATGGTAAAAGATATCATTATGCCTCCTATGGGCTGGCTTATGGGGAAAGTTGATTTTACTAATCTTTATTTAACATTTCCAAATGAAGCAGGCGAAATTGTAAAATATCCTTCACTTGAGGCAGCACAAGCTGCAGGAGCTGTTACAATAAATTACGGGCTTTTTATAAATACATTGATAAGCTTTATATTTGTTGCTTTTGCAGTGTTTTTGCTAATTAAATTTATAAATAAATTAAAAGCAAGTGTTGAAAAACCTGTTGAAGTTGCACCTGAGACAAAGACGTGTCCAAAGTGCTTTAGTGAAATTAATATAAAAGCTACAAAATGCCCGTATTGTACATCTGAAATATAAGAATTTGAAGGAAAAAATATGTTAAAAGTAGGAATAGTGGGACTTCCAAATGTTGGAAAATCAACTTTATTTAATGCACTTACAAGTGATAAAAATGCCCAAAGTGCTAATTACCCTTTTTGCACAATTGAACCAAATGTGGGGGTAGTAAGTGTGCCTGATGAAAGGCTTTATAAGTTGCAGCCTTTGGTAAATACAAATAATGTTGTACCGACTACAATAGAATTTGTTGATATTGCAGGGCTTGTTAAAGGTGCAAGCAAAGGTGAAGGGCTCGGAAACCAGTTTTTACACAATATCAGAGAAACAGATGCCATTGTTCAGGTTGTAAGATGTTTTGATGATATAAATACAATCCATGTTAATGGAAAAGTCGATCCTATTGATGATATTGAAACTATTAATATGGAGCTTGCTTTGGCTGATATGGCAACTCTTGAAAATATTCAAAAAAGAATTTCAAAACAGGTTAAAGCAAAAGATAAAGAAGCTATATTACAGCAAAGCGTTATTGATAAATGCATACCATACCTTGAAAAAGGTCAATTTATAGATACATCTGAACTAACAGATGATGAAAAAGGCGCACTTCATTTTTTCCATCTTTTAATGGCAAAACCTGTTATATATTGTGCAAATGTTTCCGAAACCGACTTAAAGGAAGGAAATGACTATACAAAGCGTGTGCAAGAGTATGCGGGAAAAACAAATGCGCTTGTAGTTTTAATCTGCGCTAATCTTGAAGAAGAACTCGTCGATTTAGGGCCTGATGAAGCTAAAAATTATCTATCTGAACTTGGAATTGAAAATTCCGGAATTGAAAGAATGATTAAAGCCGCTTATGATATTTTAAATCTTAGAACTTATATAACAGCAGGTGAAAAAGAGGTTAAAGCCTGGACAATTACAAAAGGAACCAAAGCACCAAAAGCCGCAGGAGTAATCCACACAGACTTTGAAAAAGGCTTTATTAAAGCGGAAGTCGTATCATACGATGATTTTATTGCCTGCAAAAGCTGGGCAGCAGCCCGTGAAAAGGGCCTTGCGCGCTTGGAGGGCAAAGACTATGTCGTTGAAGATGGCGATATTATGATATTCAGGTTTAACAATTAAATATTCGCAAAAAAGCAAAAAATATTTTTCATACACATTATATAGCTGCTATGAAAATAAATTTTAATACAATAACCAATATTAATCGCATATCTTTTAAATCACAAACCGCTCTAAGAGCGGGTATAAATGCTAACCCCCTCCTCGACACATTTATTAGAAATAACAATGTTTCATTTACTTCTTCAAAATTTAATGAGACATATCCGAAATTAAAACAGGATTTATGCGACTATATTCTGTCTGATAGAGATTTAACGTTTGATTCTTTAAATGATATTATTCATAAATATCGTCCGAATATTGATGCTTGTGATTTTAAAGATGCGCCGAAAAATTCAAATATAACAGAAATTACTGATGCTTATTTTAGAAATTATGTTAAATTTGCAATTTCGCAAGATAAAGGTATAAAGGTTTTAGGTGAGCCCGAACAGGCTTTGTATATAGAATTTCCCAAAAGCAAAGATTATTCCGAAAGAGCGATATTTGCAAGCAAAGCCTTGCATGAATCAACCCATATGCTGCAGCAAAATTCACCAGATAGAATATCCAAGCTTCAATCAATAAAAGAGTTTTTAGTAAAAGAACAAAATCCCAAAAGAGCTATGGCAACTATACAAGCGGGCAACTTAGGTGCCAATATTACATATGATGAGCTTTCAAAAATATATTTGTTTGGAGCGCAAAAAGTAAATGAAATTCCAATTAGAATTAAAGGCAAAAGCTCAAAAAATTTAGATTCATTATTTTTAAAAACAACGCAAATGGATGCACAGACTGCTTCTAAGCAACTTCTTGTTAATGTTTTTGATATATTAAATAAACAATTTGGTACGTTGTATGATAAAAAGTACACATTAAATACAATTATACAAAATTTACTAAATGAAAAAGAAGCATATGACAATGGTTATTCGTTTTTAAAAGAAGCTTTAAATATTGTCGGAAATACTGATTTGGATTTAAAACCAATGATGCTTGGCGTATTTTGTGATGTTGCAAAGAATTTTAACATATAATATAACCTTAAAAGTGTTTTAGCTACATTATTTCAAGATGTTTCAATTATTTTAAAAAAGTTATTTGAAATTTTATAAAGGGCATTATAATATTAAAAGGTAGCTTAAAGGTGACAGGAAAATGAGCGAAATGCAATTTCAAAATGATATTGAAAAATTAATTGAGATTTTGCCCAATCGAATTAAAAGAAGCATACAGCAAGAATCGCTTGATGATGCTATAGAAATTGTGCTTGACATCGGAAGAATTCCCGAAATTCGTCTTGGAAACGGAAAAATTATATCCGTTGGAAATGACAATATTACAAGAGAAGATTTGGATTTTATAACCGAAAAAATTCCTGAATTCACTTCCGATAATCGTTCGGGAATTGCAGGAACCCTGCATAGAATTAGTGCCATCAGAAACAGACAGGGAAAAATCGTTGGTCTTACCTGCCGTATAGGTAGAGTAATTACAGGAACAATCGATTGTATCAAAGATTTTGTTGTTCAAAATAAATCTATATTATTTTTAGGGCGCCCCGGTGTAGGTAAAACCACAAAGCTTAGGGAAATTACCCGCCTTATGGCAGATATTATGGGAAAAAGAGTTGTTGTAGTAGATACATCAAACGAAATTGCAGGAGACGGTGACGTTGCGCATCCTGCAATCGGAAAAGCAAGAAGAATGCAGGTATCTCAGCCTGAATTTCAAAAAGATATCATGATAGAAGCTGTTGAAAACCATACGCCTGAAGTTATTGTAGTTGATGAAATTGGAACAGAGCTTGAAGCACAAGCTGCAAGAACAATAGCTGAAAGAGGCGTTATGCTTATTGCAACAGCCCATGGAAACACTCTTGATAATCTGATTAAAAACCCGACACTATCCGATTTAATCGGAGGAGTAGACACTGTTACTTTAGGTGATGATGAAGCAAAACACAGAGGCTGCCAAAAGACCGTTCTTGAAAGACAAAAGCAGCCGACATTTGATATTGTAATTGAAATTATAGACAGAAACACTCTTTCAATATACAAAGAAACTGCAACGGCTGTAGATTATATTTTAAGAGGTTGGCCTATTACTCCTGAAATCAGAAAAGTTGATGCAAATTATGAAGAAAAATCACAGGAAAAAACTGATATTATAAAAAAAGTTGAAGAATTAGACAGCAAAATTGAAGCAAATAGTTCACCTTTGAGCTTTAAATTCGACAGGCAACAATACATCAAAGAAAACAAAAAACACAAAAAAATCTATATCTATGCTGTTTCAAGGTCAATAGTGGATAAAATTATTGAAAGGCTTGATATAGATGCAACGATTGTTCGAAACGTTGAAGAAGCTGATTTTGTAATAGCGCACAAAAATTTTGCAAAAGGCGGCACAAAGATTTTATCGACTGCAAACGAGTATCATCTGCCCGTGTTTTTTGTTCGCACAAATTCTATGAGCCAAATTCAAAGAGTTTTAAAAGAAGCTTTAAATTTAACCCAGGAAAATCAAGAAATTTATAGCTATAAAAATTATAAAGATGCAACGGAACTGGCACTTGATGAGTGTAATGCAGCAATAGCGAAGCTATCTGAAGGACTGGAAGTGATTGAACTTCAGCCGCAGGAAAAAACCGTAAGAAAGCTCCAGCACGAACTTGTTGATGCCCACGGATATAAATCAACAAGTGTCGGCGAAGGTAAACAAAGACATCTTAAAATTTTTAAAGACGAATGCTGAGAAATTAGAAATTTAAGATGACAAAAACCGAACAGCTGGAAAATTATTTAATTAACTATAAAAAGCACACATTTTCAAAATCTATCAAGATAACTTTGAAAAAAGAAAATGAACTTTTGGTGACCCTGCCTATATATTGCCCATATAAAAAGGCAAGAGATTTTGTGCTTTCTAATTTTGAAAAAATAAAAAGCTTTAAAATGCCTAAAAATGATATTTCAGAAGATATTAAAACAAAATTTGATACTCTTGAAATTATAAAATCAGATAGCTTTAAAACCGTTTCAAAAAAAGGAAAAGTATATTTTTATTATCCCGATTATCTTGATTTTAACTCTTCCAAAATTCAAAAAGAGCTTATGCAGGCATATAAAAAAGCACTCAAAATAGAAGCCAAGAACTATCTGCCTGAAAGGCTTGAATTTTTATCTAAAAAATTTGGTTATGAATATAATAATGTTGCTTTAAGAAATCAAAAAACACGCTTTGGAAGCTGTTCTTATTGTAATAATATCAATTTAAATATAAATCTTATGCAATATGATTTTGATGCAATTGATTATGTTTTAATCCATGAATTGGTTCATACAAAAATAAAAAATCATTCCATAAAGTTTTGGTCAGAAGTTGAAAAGAATTGTCCTAATTACAAAGATTTAAGAAAAAAATTAAAAGCACAAAGATTTATATAATATGTAAAGAAAGATAAATTAAGCCTTCAAAAAAGCAAAAAAAATTATTTTTTGGTTTATTATTAGTGTTGAAAAGTTATTTGCTTTAAATATGGAGGCACAAGATGAAAAAAATATTAGTTTTATCATTACTTGCTATGATGGCTTGTCAAATGAGTGTTTTAGCTCGTGTAAAATATGATTCAACAGGAAGAACAATTATTTATGATGATACAATCAGAGGTCAGCAAAGAGCACAGCAAGCAAGACAAATTGAACAAAAAAGACAAGGTATGGCTGCTGCAAAAATAGACTATGGATATACAAAATCGCAGCCGGATAGAATGCAAAACAATCTCAAAGACAACTATATCCAAAACAGAAAATAAAATAGTTTTAAAGATTGAAAAAATAAAAATAAAGCCCTTCTACTTCTAATTTTAGAGGGGCTTTTTAAATATTTATCCAAACAGAAATTGCAGTTATTTTGCAAGATTTAGCACCTGTTCGGGTAAACTCCTATATAATGTTCCATCTTTTTTAATTGCTGCAATTTTGACAATTGCTTCAATTAGTATTGTTTCATTCTTTTTTATTACTTGCTTGAAAGTCAGATAAAATCTCGCCGTATCAATTATTTCGGTTTCAACTGTGATGTTGTCTTCAAGATGTGCAGATTGTTTGTATTTAATATTCATTTCAATAACAGGGAGAATAATATCATCTTTTTCAAGAGCGGATAATTTTAAACCTTTGCTTTCGCAAAATAACACGCGGCCTTTTTCGAGCCATCTTAGGTAGCTTCCGTGCCAAACAACACCATAAGCATCAGTATCCGAGTAGTAAACCGTTTCTTGTTGGATTATTTTTTTATCATGCTCCATAGATAGATTTTACCATAAACAAATGAGTCTAATAGCTTTTTTTTTCATATCTTGCTAGAATTAATTTTATGGAAAATAATATAAAATACTTTAAAGGTTCTTTTATTTTTACTTTTGCTGCTCTTATTTTCGGGTTTTTGTGGGCTCATCATATGAACCCCGGAAGTGAATTTAAAAGCATTTTTGTAGTTTTTGTTTTGAGTATTTTGGAAGTGAGCTTATCTTTTGATAATGCTGTAATAAATGCAGCCAAGCTTGAGAAAATGTCTGCACTTTGGCAGCATCGGTTTTTGACTTGGGGTATATGGATAGCTGTATTTGGAATGAGGTTTTTATTCCCTTTGCTTGTGGTTGCAGTTTTTTCAAAGTTATCAATAATAAAAGTCTTTGATATGGCGCTAAATAGCCCTAATGATTATGCTCATTATCTTCATATATCGCATCCATTTGTAATAACCTTTGGTGCAAGTTTTTTAATAATGCTTTTTTTCAATTATTTCTTTAATAGCGAAAAAAAAGTTTTTTGGCTCAAACCAATTGAAAAAAGAATAGCATTATTAGGTAAAATTAAAGGGTTGAATACGATATTAACTCTTGCAATTTTATATTTTACATCTTCTTTTATAGGGCCAAATAGCAGATTAGATATGATTATATCGGGGCTTTGGGGTATCGGTATTTATCTTTTTATAGACGGGCTTTCTTCTTTTCTTGAAAAACAAGCTGAAAATACGATGACAAAACCTGCTGATTGCAGCCCTCATTTTAATCTTGCAAATCACTGCTTTATAAATTTTTTGTATTTAGAATTGATAGATGCATCTTTTTCGCTCGACGGGGTGCTTGGAGCTTTTGCTTTAAGCAAGGATATTTTAATAATTGCTATCGGTCTTTCAATCGGGGCTATGTTTGTCAGGTCTTTAACCATTATGCTTGTTGAAAAAAAGACCTTAAAAGAATATATCTATCTTGAACATGGCGCCCACTGGGCAATTGGGGCACTTGCTGTAATAATGTTTATTTCTTCCATAAAAGAAGTAAGTGAAATTATAACAGGGTTGATTGGTGTAATTTTTATTTCAGCTTCTTTTGTATCTTCTCTAAAAGAAAAAGATAACGGTTAGGCTTTATTTTTTATAACGCCGTATTTTTCCATTACTTCTACAATTTTTTGTTCAAGGTTGTCGTTTTCCGTTGGTTTTTTTGTGCTTTGATTAAACATCTCTCCTTTTCCTGATACAAGCCAATTTAGATTTGCATTAACTTTTTTGTCCAACTGAACAAAAAGATTTAAAGAAGGAGCTCTTCTATTTTGTTCATAATTAGTCAAAGTGTTTGCTGACATCTCTAACCTATCGGCAAATTTAGAGACTGATAAACCTAATTCTATTCGAAGCTTTTTTAAATTTTGCGCAAACATTTTTTGCCCTTGACTGTAAAATTTTATTAATTATGTTCATTTGAACTTGACAATTTTGTTCATTTGACTATAATTAGAATAAGAATAGTTTCTTTTCTATCACTATTCTATAACTATAACATATAAACCATAAAATTTGGCAAAATTTGCCTCATTTTTTGTACACAAAATATTTTTTTAAGGAAAATAACATGAAAGATATAAACAAGCCTTTAAAGGCGCATTTGTTCTGCATTGATTTTTGGTTCAGGGAGGAAAAAGCCTTTTCTCTTATAGAACTGCTTGTGACACTCATTATAATGTCTTTGCTTATATCGGCCTTTATGCCTGTAGTAACTAAGAAATTAAAATCTTCTGCGACGGTATTGGGTGGTGGTTCGGGTGATGGAGGTTTTTCATCCGATATACTTTTTTCTAAAGAATGTGAAAAATTTTCAACAGAAGAATATAAATGCTTGATGTGTTCAACAACATCTTGCACATTGTGTTCAACTCAATTAAGTACAATAACAGGTTATTATGTAGATCCGTCCGAAGGCTGTGAGCCTAAAAATTGTGCAGATAAGTTTGGAAGCAATTGTATGGATTGTAAAAAAGATTCTTGCAGCGCTTGTATTCCGGGAAGTGCTTTTGATGCTGAAACGAATAGTTGCAAAGAATGCGAAGCAGGATATTATTCTTTAGGAGGGTTGTCAAATTGTGAAAAATGTCCCGCAGGTTCGGTTTCAACAAAAGGTTCATCAGGCTGCGTATCTTGTCCTTCTGAATGTAAAAGCTGCACGACGGCGGAAATGTGTACCGAGTGCAATCAAGGCTATATATTAAACTCGGGAAAATGTGTTTTAGGTTGCAATCCGCAAACGGTTACACTTTCAGGTACAAATACAAAAGTTACCAGATTCAATATGGGAGATGATCCAAACTGCCCAAGAGATGTTATACAATCTATGTCAGGTGTAATATTTGTACCTGTTGGTACAAACTGCCCGGATTCAAGAAATAATAAATTATGCTGCTGGTATGGCGTAACTGCTGTCGGCAATACCTGTACAAATAAGGGTGGTGTCTATTCTGGCTGTAATAGAACAGTATGTATGTGGCCTGCTGCAAAGAAAATATGCGAGTCTATCGGTAAAGGTTGGAAACTTCCTGATACGGCAAATTCTATGGCAACCTGGTATCCTAATAATTCTACGGCATCAACAGGGCTTATGCTTTGTAGACATGCAGTGGGACGCGATGATTCCGATCTTTGTACGGATGCTATTACCAGCTGCCCGGACGCTGATGGCGGTTGTGCTCCATCGGGCGTATGGGCGAATGCTCTTAGTGCTAATCGTAACGGGCATGAATATAGCTGGATGTATTTCGGCTGGGATACCAGTAAATGGACCGGCATAACTCATGCATTTTCTGTGCGCTGCGTAAAAGAATAAAATTTGTTATTTTTTTGTGTTAGATTATGCGCCTTTGGTTTTCAAAGGTGCTTTTTTTATGGATTTCTGCGGTATATTAAAAATATGCCTCGCAATGACAAGTATAAACATTAATTTAAACAACTCGTCACCCTGAACTCGTTTCAGGGTCTAACCAGCTTTGGGATATTATATGAAATTTATTATTCATACTAACACATCAAATGCTGAAACAAGTTCAGCATGATGTATGGAAGCCAGAATTGCCACGGCGATAAAATTGCCTCGCAATGATGATTGTCTACAACACCCTTTCAAAATTAAAAAAAACGCAAGGGGTAACCTTGCGTTAAGTAATTTAAGTTAAGCGGAATGTGGGTGTGTAGATTATGCAAATGCTTTGAATGAACCTTCAATGTTATCGTCAATTACTTTCTTTACAGAATCAACTTCTGTTGTAACTGCGCTACGTTGAGTTTCAATACTATCTAATTCAAGTTCAAGTTTTTTATCTTGGTTTTGAATTTGGGTTTGTAATCTGTCATATTTTGCTTTAGCTTTATCGTCGTCTTGGGTATAATATGAGTCGCTGATGTTTGCTGTAGCGTCCCAAGATAAGCTTCTCCATTTAACTTTTTGAGTTTCGGAATCTAAGTTTCCTTTTTCAATCAGATATTTTCCGTTTCTCAAACAGTCTTGAAGATAATTTGGACCATCGGTTGCTCCGGCTGAATCTGTTGTGCCGTATTTAAGGCTTGAATCAACAACATATCTTGCAACAACAACGCCGTTTGCATCCAATAAGCTGAATCTTCCATCTGATCCTTCGCTAATTTTAGCATTGCTTGCTTGTTTAACAACTGATTGAGGAATAGCGTTAGCGTTATTTGCAATAGTTGCAAGTTCGGAACTTGAAAAACCGTTGATTTCAGCTTGGCTTGCAAGAGCACCTGTTAAATAATTATAATAAACTTTGTCGCCTGTTTGTTTTTTAAGTTCGATTAAACCTTGTTTAGTATCTATCTGCAGGTTATTTCTTATAATTTCGCCTGTTTTATCTTCATCAAGATAGTTAGCCAAAGCGCTTCCTGCTAAAGGTAATACATAAGAACTTCCTGTTTTTTGTCTGTTGCCCATAGCATCAGTTGTAGTTACTCTATAGATACCGTCTTTGTCTTGCGAAGTATTAACATTAACGTCTTTTGAGACGGCTCCGGGGATTTCATCTACGCTTGAAACAACGATTGCGCCATATGCATCTACAAGACGATATGCAGAAGTGCTTGCATATTCTTGATTTTCGGTTCTTTCATATGGCTTAATGCCGCTGTCTTCGGATGAAAATTGAGCCAAAGTGCCGCTTACTAAAGCAGCATAAGTTAAATTTGTTGTCTTTTTCACTACATCATCATCAGCACCTGCTGAAGTTAGAGAAAGTGAAATTTTCATTTGCCTGTTTGATGTCGCATCTTCGTATTCGCAGCTGATTTCTTCAAGTTGTTGAGATAATACCAGCCTTTTTTGAGAAATTTGCTGGGCGCGATACTCCAGGTCACTTTTCCTGGCAGTTAATAATAACATTCTGCCTTGACTTGCTGATAGACCCATTTTTTACCACCTTTACTTTTAAATTACTTACAGATTTAGCATTTTTATACTTTACCCAAATATTAAATTCCCGAATTTTTTATCTTCTAACTTGCTTTTAACAGTAACTTTATATTTTTTAACATTTGTTAACATATTTTCTTTAAGTTTTTGCATGTTTTACTTTTTGCTATAACATGGAACCTATGAATAGTGTAAGACGTAAAAGAGTTCAAAAAAGAGGACCAAAAAAGAGAAATATACTGATGTGTTTATTTTCAATGGCAGTATCTGCGATGCTTGCAGCGGTTGCAGCATTTAATATATATTTAGCTTCGCTTCCTCCGATTTCAAATTTTGAAGATATAAAACCAAATCCTGTAACTACAATATATTCTTCCGACGGTGAAGTTATAAAAACATTTACCGCATTTAAATTTGAAAAAGTTTCAATTGATGAAATTCCTGAATATCTTAAGCAAGCTGTAATTGCAACAGAAGATAAAAATTTCTATCACCACAGAGGTTTTGATACTATCGGTATGATAAGATCAATTGTAACGAATGTATCATCGGGAAAAGTTAAGCAAGGTGCATCAACTATAACACAGCAGCTTGCAAGAATACTATTCTTGTCGAACGAAAGAACGTTTGACAGGAAAATCAAAGAATTAATCATAGCACACAGAATTGAAAAAACAATTTCCAAAGATGAAATTCTTGAAATGTATCTTAATTCTGTTTATCTAGGCTCCGGTGTGTATGGTGTTTCATCTGCTGCAAGAACATTTTTTGATAAAGACCTAAAGCAGCTGACGTTAGCTGAACAAGCTCTTATTGCAGGGCTTCCGCAGGCACCATCCATATATTCTCCTTTTGCAAATAAAAAAGCCGGTCTTAAACGAAGGGACCAGGTCTTAAGAAGAATGTACAGAAACAAGTACATTACAAAAGAGCAAATGGAAGCTGCCCAAAAAGAAAAACTTCATCTTTCAAATAAGCCCAGGATATATTCTTACAATAAAGCACCCTATTTTATAGATTTTGTTTTAAATGAATTAAAAAATATCGGTTTCGAAGAACAGGAAATTTCGCAAGGGGGCTTGAGAATTTACACAACTCTTGATTACAAATCTCAAAATGTAGCACAAGAAGCTGTACAAAATTCAATGACAAAATCAGGCTTAACAAAACCGCACAACCAAGTGGCCTTGTTTTCATTTTCTCCTACAACAGGAAAGATTTTTTCATACATAGGCGGAAAAAACTACGAACAAAGTCAATATGACAGAGTTACAAAAGCAATAAGGCCGTCGGGGTCTTCTTTTAAACCTTTTGTATATACAACTGTTCTGCAGCAAGGAGCAGGAGTTGATGATATTGTAGAAGATACTCCTTTGACTATCAAAGACTGGTCTCCCAAAAACTATGGTAAAAAATACAGAGGTAAATTACACTTATGGCAGGCACTTGCAGTTTCATCAAATGTTGCTGCCGTTCGTTTAATTAAAAAAGCAGGAATAGATGCCGTTATTCAAACAGCACGGGAAATGGGAATAACTACCCCTCTTTCAAATGATATGACAATTGCTCTTGGTTCAAACGGTGTTAAATTATATGATATGGTAGTAGCCTATGGCGCATTTGCAAATGGCGGTTATAGAGTTCGTCCTTATTGTATTGAAAGAGTCGAAAATTCAAGAGGTGTCACCATTTATGAAAATTCCGGACCAAAGATTGTTAAAGTTATAAATTACGAAACAGCGGCCGGTATGACATATATGCTGAGAAAAGTTGTTGAAATCGGTACGGGTAAGGCTGCAAATGTTTCATCAAGTGTTGCAGGAAAAACCGGAACAACTAACGATTACAGAGATGCCTGGTTTATGGGTTATACCCCTGATATCGTTACAGGTGTATGGATTGGCAATGATAACAATTCAAAACTCCCCGGGATTACGGGTGGTGCTTTGCCTGCAAGAATTTTTGCAAGTTATATGAAAACAGCTATACAAAATTTCCCCAAAAGCTCGTTTGATTATCCAAAAGTCAGCGGTTCATCAGGCAAAGAATTCATAGATGATGCCGACGAAACTGTTGATGAAAGCGAAGAGAGAAATGCTGAAAAAAATCTAAAACCGCAGGAAGGTCAAATGGATGACCAAAATGAAAATCCTGATACTTCTTCAAAAGGTAGTCAGCAAATTCAAGAAAATCAACCGCAGCAGCTCCCTCAAAATCCTGCACCTCGCCCACAAAAGGCTCCATTTAATGTAGAAGATGAAGGTGCTCCATATGTAGCACCACTACCCGGAGCATAAAAAATAAATCTACAAAACAAAAGGCGCTTTTAAAAGCGCCTTTTTGATAATTGTTAATATTTTTATTTAACTTTGAAGACAACATTTGCAACAGCTGTAATTTTTTTATCAATTGTGGAAGTATCATTTACGCCCATATCTGAAACATTTGTGCTATCAGGAGGTGTAATTTGAAAAACCCCCATTCTCATTTGTTTAACTTTTCCAACACGCGCATTTGTTGCAGATAACATTGATGCTGCTCTTTGTTTGGCGTCTTTCGTTGCTTCTTTAAGAAGATCAATTTTTAATGAAGCAAGGTCAGAATAAAAATATTCAGGTTGGTCAATATTCAAGCTAATACCTTTGTCTACAAGAGAGGTTATGTCTGTTGAAATTTCTTTAATTTTTTCAACATCATCGGATTTAATTTCCATATCCATATTTGCACTGTAGCCTGCAATTTCGTTTGTAGTGTAGCCGTTTGCATTTTGTTTGTAGTTATAGTAGCCATTCATTGTTCTTTGGTTAATGTCTTCTTTTTTGATGTCTTTTGAAGTCAGATAGTTGATTACAATCGGGGTTTGAGACTTAATTATATTAAAAGCATCTTTTTGGCTCATTGCTCTTGCTTGAATTGTGAAAGATAATTTTGCGCTATCTGATTTAACAATTTTAGAAGAGGAGCCGGTAACAGTAATTGTATCTCCTTTTGGCATACGGGAAGCAAAAAGCAGCCCTGTTAAAATTAGCCCTAAGGCAATAATTGCACAAGAAATTATAATTTGAAATTTCTGTACAAGTTCCAATTTTTCATTCATAATGTTTTCTCCTTTTTGAAAATTATAATTTATGAAAACATTATAATTACTTATCTATAAACATGCAATCGCCGTAGCTGAAAAATCTGTATTTTTCTTTAACTGCAATTTCATAAGCCTGAAATGTTAAATCTTTCCCTAAAAATGCACTGATTAGCATAATAAGGGTGGATTTTGGAAGATGAAAATTGGTAATTAATTTATTAATTGATTTAATTTCACAAGGAGGATATATGAAAATATTTGTTTTATCTTTTGTGGCAATTATTTTTCCATATTTTTGATAAGTTGCTTCTAAGCACCTCAAAACTGTTGTTCCGACACCAATAATAGATGCGCTTTTGGGTTTTTCTTCAATTAATTTTTGAGTCTCAAGGGGGATTTCAAAATTTTCATAGTGCATAGTGTGGTCTTTTAAAGACTGCACTTTAACAGGCATAAAAGTTCCAAGACCGACGTTTAGCGTGATATAGCCTATTTTTACACCTTTTTCCTGTATCTTTTGAAGAAGTTCTTTTGTAAAATGAAGCCCTGCAGTAGGACATGCACTTGAACCCTCGTGGAGAGCAAAAACCGTCTGATAGTCTTCCTTGTCGTTTTCGTCCGCTTTTCTTGTAATATAAGGCGGAAGCGGAGTTGAGCCATATTTATTTAAAACATTATATATATTTTCACCCTCAAATATTACTTCTACAATATATTTTGGAATTTCATCAACTTTACTTGGCATCTTTTCAATAAGTTTTATTTTAAAATCATCAGATACTTCAAGAATTTCGCCTTCTTTAACTCTCTTTGCGTTTTTAGTAAGCGCCTCCCATTTAGAAGAATTATCGACAGGATTAATTAAAAAAACTTCAACAGCTGCCCCTGTTTTTCTTTTTGCAATAATTCTTGCAGGGTATACTTTTGTGTTGTTTAAAATTAAAATATCATCTTTATTTAAATAACCGAGAATATCAAAAAAATGTTTATGCTCAATAGCGCCGGTTTTCCTGCTTATTTTGAGCATTCTGCACTGCTCTCTTTGTTTAAGAGGGCTTTGGGCAATAAGCTCTTTTGGCAAAAAATAATCAAAATCTGATGTGGATAATTCCTGCATATTCTTCTTCTTGCTTACTATAAGGCTATTATACAATAAAAATTAAATTTAATCTTCAAAATCAAACAGTTCTTTAATATTAATTCCAAGGTTATCGGCTATTATTTTTAGTTTTGTGATTGTAACGTCGGTTGCTCCTATTTCAAGCAGGCTAATCATTGACCTTGAAATGCCGTTTGTTCCGATATCATCTTGCGTAAGGTGTTTTTCTTTTCTTATTTTTTTTAAGTTTTTTGCAAATTTTTGTAAAAAAACCTTGTTCATTTTTAAATTGTTAGCTATACTAGCATTAAATACAACTAGTCACACTAGCAAAATTATTCAAGGAAAGGACGGAAATTCTTTTGAAACGCGGATTTTCACTAATTGAACTTTTAATAACATTGATTATCATCTCTCTTCTAATTGGAGCTTTCAGCCCAATTATTACAAAAAAACTCAAAGCCTCGGATGTAGCAGTCGGAAACTTTAACGGCAATTCTTCCAATGCTCTTATCACAAGAGAAGTTACCGAGGAGGATTGTAAAAAATTCAAAGCAGTATTTATTCCAAAAGAAAAAAGTGACGGCATAAGAAATATTTGTGTCAGCAAATATAATGTCGGAGACAACATAGGTAAAGGCGGAGTTCCTTTTGCAAGCAGGGTAAAAAAAGTGCCTATCGGTCAAACCTGTACGCAGGCAGGTAATTGCTGCTGGCAAGGAAAAACAGCTGCTGCTTGTACAGATGATACCAATTATAGCGGATGTAACAGGACAGTGTGCCAGTGGAGTGCTGCAAATGCTAGCTGCCAAAGTTATGCGCCAATCGGAACCAAAGCCGGAAATTGGAGATTGCCTAACGAAAACGAGCTTATAGGCTGGGCAAAGAGCGGGAATATAAATGAAACAGGGTTGCAATTATGCGCTGCAGATTCTGATTCTGTTGCAATTTTAGGCATAAGCTGCCATTACGCGGAAAATCAATGTTTAAAAAATCCTTATGATTTTCAAAATTTCAACTGCCACCCTTATATGTTATTTTCCAATTCATTTAGTGCTCAATATACAAAATATAACCATAGTAATAATATAGCGCATTTTATATTGTCTTTTGAAAGCGGTGATTTTTTGAGCCAGTCATATAACAGACCCGATTCTATGGCGGCTTCTGCAAGATGTGTGCTTGATGAAATAACCGACCATGGTCCTATCCGGGAACCTGACGATAATGAAGATAATAAACCATTTGCAGGTGAACCCAAAGACCAGGCAGACTGTGATAAATTGACTGCAATATTTATAGATAAACTTATGTCAGGTGCAAAAAGAAACATCTGTGTATCCAAGTACAATGTCGGAGATATCGGTCCGGATGGAAGCGGTCCTAATATACCCGAAGAATTTAAGCGGTATGTAATAGGTGCAGGACAAAGCTGCCCTTCTCAAGGTTATTGCTGCTGGATGGGGAAAACAGCAAGAAGTTGCAGTACTGATGGAAACAATGGAGCTAATTATTCCGGTTGCAATAGGACTATTTGTCAATGGAATGTAGCAAACGAAGCTTGCAAGCAATATAGTGCTTTTGGTGCAACTAAAGCGGGAGCTTGGAGATTGCCTAAAACTTATGAATTGGAGGTGTGGTTACAGAATTTGGACAAATTGGATAATAATAAAGGTTCTGATGGTCTACAATTATGTACAAAAAATAACAGAAACGGTTTTATATTGTGTTCGCCTATTGGCAATTATAGTTCAAGCATTCCCGATGGGTATAGCAGACCATATAACCTTTTGTCAAATCTTGCGACTGTTAATTTATATTTAGGTGATAGTCATATTGTTGAAGCAACATATTCCGAGAACTTCTCAGCTAGTGCAAGATGCGTCTATGATGGACTTGACCATTCACAGGAGTGATTTCAACAAAATTATTAATAAGTTTCATGTTATTTTTTGTGTTAGATTACGCACCTTTGGTTTTCAAAGGTGCTTTTTTTAAAGGCTTCTGCCAGAGTACTCTGCCGGACTTGAAGTGCATTGAATTGCACTTCAAGACAGAGGGAAGTTAAAAAATGGCAAACGTTGAGTTTGACATTTTCTGCATACCGACACCTCAGATGCTGAAACAAGTTCAGCATGACGTATGTGGACATTGGGGCTTGCATTCGTTATTATGAGAGTTTCTATAAGAAATTCAGGATATTCCAGAAAAACAAAATTTGCGCAATTCGTCACCCTGAACTTGTTTCAGGGTCTGACCAAGTTTGTGGCAACGCATAAAGTCAGTTATTGTTCATTACTTAGATGCTGAAACAGATTCACTTCGACATAATCACACCTAATTGTAAACAAATGTAACAAATAACTTTGACGAGGCAATTATTTCAATTAAATATACTTTATATATATGTAAGACATAAGAAACCTAACTAAAAAAAGATATACACACAAAACACACTATACTACACTACAACACACTAACCTTTCACACGAGAATCAAGCAAAAAGATTTTCAAGCCTCTTAAATTTAAGAGGCTTTTCGTTATTTAAATATTATTTTAATTTAATCTCGTCTTTAAGTGCATTTATAAATTCATCTCTATACATAAATCCCAAATGCGAGCCATTATTAAAAAATGTTATTTTATTATCACAATATTTTTTCAATTCTTTAAGCTGTCCTTTTGTGTTTAAATAATCATCGATACTATGGAAAATTCTGTAATTATCAGATGAAATTAAATAATCTGAGATGGAAGCAAGACTTGTTGCTTTATTAAGTTCATCTACGCTATGATTTACCAAAATGTATTTTGACATGTAATCCCCGAAATTTGATTTATATATGGCATCATAAATTTCTTTTCTATCTTTATTTGGGTTTTCATCAAGCTCTATTGTTGAAATCAAATCGGATAATTTTTGATGAAAAACAAAGGCGCTTATCATTTTTGCTTCATAATTCGAAAAGGGAAGATTATTAAAATTTTTGCTGTATTCGTCTTTTTCGTTGTATGCTTTCATAACTTTTGCTGCAACGACTGCGACTTTTTCTTTATAGTCGTTGGGATAATTTTTCCAGCATTCTATAATCTTATCAATTTCTCCTATTGCATATAAAAGCTCAAACGGAGGGCATACTGCAATGAATTTATCTATATTGTTTGCTCCTGTTTCAAATTGTGAATTTCCAAGAAACAAAACCGAATATGCGCCAAGTGAGGTTCCTATTGCTGTTCTTGATAAAAATGTTCTATCGTATTTTTTTGATAAATAACTTATGGCGTTATTAATCATAGTATTTATATATTGTACATCATCTTTTATGTAACCTAATTTATGGCCTTTTTCAATACTTTTTAAAAATTCCCACTGAAAATGCGAGCCAAAAATCATAACACTATAGCCTTCATCATAAAAAAGCTTTGCAATGATTGCATTATGATTATTTTCGACGCCTTCTCCAACAGATGGGAATATAATTGCAAGAGGGCTTTTTTTATCTTTTTGAAGAAGATATTTAAAAGTATAAGGTTTTCTTCCTTTTGAAATTTCAATATTTGCGCTTTTCAACTGCTTAATAAAGCATCTGTTCCAAATAGAAAACTCGCTCCAAAAATATTTTCTTTCGTTTTTTAAGTCAAATAGTGCCGTTCTCATGGAATCTGTCACAGGATGCTGGGGATTATAATTATTCAAAATAATATCTGCTTTTAATTCATCATCGTTAAGGCCGCTAACTACAATATTATTAGTTGAATTATCATTAATTTTTCCTTTTACATCAAGCAATTCTTTCTTTTCCTGATTTAATACAAGGTCGATTTCATCATAATCATCTTTAAGATTTTCCAAAACTTTTTTTCTATCGTAATTTGAAAGCTTAATATATTTATCGACTCCAAAGAATTTTTTAGCTATGTCATATGGATCTGAAAAATTACTTTCAACCATTCTTATCATAGGCTGAATAACGGTTGTTCTATTTATCAAAAGCCCCATTTTGATTGCTGCGGCAATCGGGCTTGCTATGTATGTTGAAGGATTTAAAAGAAAATCAAAAATTCTTCCTGTTATATCTCTGCTTGTTGTTGAAGATATACAAGGTAAAACCAGATAATTCCCGCATTTCATTTTGCATTTTGCAAAAGCCTGCTCCATATCTTCGTTATATGCTTCAAGCTTAAATACTTTATAAGCAACATCAATAAGCCCTGCCGCGCCTAAGGTGGTATTTATTAAAAACCTTTTGGTTTCTTGTCTTACTGCATCAAAATCTTTTTGAAGAAGGGAACTTACTAATCTTTTTGGGTATTCGATATTTTGATAAGCCAAAGAAAGTGCATCTATCACGGGATTTGGGAAAATAGAAGACCATAGAATATGAACAGGTTTTGCAAACATCTTATTTAATCTTAAATTAAGATTAAATACTTTGCGGTTAAATTTTTCGTATTTGTCATATCCTAAAAATATATCCGAATACGAAGGATATTTTATGCTTTCATTGGTGTTTTTCAGTGATTCTGCAGCATAAATTACACCAATATTTGAATTTAGAAAAATAATTGAAACTAAAATAGCTGTACTAATAAATTTTTTCACTTTGTAAACTCTTCTTATATAACTACACATAAAGTTATATTCAGTATTTATGAAAAAATTAATTAGCTTATTAGTTTAATTATGTTCTACAATCAGCTTTTATGCTACCCGTGCAAAACCGAAGATTCTGCTGCCTTCTGTGATTTTGTATTTTCTTTCATTGACTTTTCCGGATGTATTTCCTTCGATTGTATAAACATAACCGTCTTCGACTTTTGTAACTATGCCTGTATGTCTGCAGTTACCTCTTTTTGTATTAAAGAAAATAAGGTCACCTGCTTGTGCTTGTTGGGTATCTTTAAATGCTGCATTATTATTTTGTGCTGCTGCATATACTTCAGAACAAGAATTAGTATTTGCTTTTAAATACCAATCAGGAAGGTTATTTATGCCGATAGAATCTTTCATCATTTGGGTTGCAAATGCCGAACACCATAAACCATCAGGGAAATCTACGCCATTATTAAGCATTCTTTCAACGCCTTTTTCATCAAGTCCGAGGAATTGTTTGGCATATTCTATGATGTTCCCGTTAGGATTTAATTTTTGAGTGTCTTTTTGGTCATTGACTTTTGCAAGAGCAGTATTAACTTCATCTAGGTTTTGCTGGCTTGTTTCAAGCTCTGCTTTCGCTTGTTGCGTCATTTGACTTTGGGTTTGCTGGAGCTTTTCTTTGGAATTATCGTAATTTTGTTTCAGTGTTTGAAGTTGGGGATTTGTTTCGCAAAGGTTTGAAACTTGTCCTTCGAGTGCTGCCATACCATTTTCAGGGTCATTTTGAAGAGCAGCAAGCTGTTCTTCAAGAGCGGCTTTTTCTTCTTTTAGTCTTTCGAGGTTTTCTTGCGCTTCTTGGGTTGCCTGCTTAGCTTCTTCTTGTTTCTGCTTAGCTTCTTCAAGCTGCGATTGAGCCTGTGAAATATTATTTTGAACTGCTGCTTTTTGTTCGCCTTGAGCGCCTGATGCTGATGCTTGAAGAGACGAAAGATTGGATTCAAGATTGCTGACTGTATTTTGAGCATTGGATTCATTTGTTTGAGCTTGACTTAAAGCAGCTTCACCTGAAGCAATTTCAGCATCTTTGCTTGCAATTTGCTGCTCTACGGCTTCAATTTCCTGTTTCTTTTCATCCAATTTTTGAGCAAGCTCTTCATCAATTTCTTTCAAAGTTTCTTGGAATTTATCGTAGCTGTTGTCTACATTTTCCTGCAGCCCCTTAATAGTCGGGTTGCTTCCATCTGCGATACCTGAAAGATTTGTTTTATTTTCTTTTACTTTGTCTTGTCTTGTCTTTTTCTCTTTTTCAAGCTCTTCTTTTGTCATGTTGGATAGTATTGAATTGCCGTCTTTGTCTTTTTTGGGTAGGCTTGAAGGAGTTCCTAAGCTATCTGCAGTTACTTTGCTGGATGGAGAGCTTAACCCTGCCTTATCAGCATTTGGAGTTCCTATTTGTCCGTTTTCTGTTACTGTATTTTGAATTTGCTCATTAGTCAGATTTCTAAAGACACCATCTTGAATATCTTGGGTTGCCGACATCAAATCTTCTAAAGAAAGATTGCCTTTTTGCTCATCATAACATTGAACAATATTTAAGAAGTTGGCAAGATTTTCGCTTGTCACTTTGCCATTCGGGTCGCCTCCTATGACTGCCTGTTTAAAATCTTCATCTTCCAATAAATCATTTAAAACATCTGCCATAAAATCGGCACCTTCAATTTGGACATTGTTTTGATTTGCCCAGTTTTGAAGACCTTCGCCTGTGACATTTAATTTTGTTGGAGCGGTCCCATCATCATTTAACGGAGCACTTTCGTCGATTTCTTCCGTTACAAGAGGAGCGTCATCGATATTTTCTGTTTCTGCGATGCCTTCTTCGTTATCAATTTCCATTGACTTTTGTTCAAGTTCTTTTTCATATTGGGTAAATTCTTCATCGGTCATATCATTTACATCGACAAGTTTTCCGTCAATAAGCTCCATATCTAGAATATCACTCAAGCTTGCCATACTATCTGACCAATTAAAATCAAATTGGCTTTTTAAATATTCTTTAAATTCGCTTGAATGGCTGAAAATACTGACATCTTTAATGTCTTCGCTTTCAGCTTGTCCTTGCCCTTGAATATCAGAATTTTTTCTTTCAAGATATTCAATAAAACCTGCTTTTAATACATTGTAATCCATATTAAGACACACCTTTTCCCTATACTGTATTTTTAGTAACGGCATAATTCATATAAAACTAAAGGTTTTTAAGCAAAAATTTACAAATTGTTACATATTTATGTTATAATTAGCTTTATGAAAGCAGTCGGAATTGATATAGAAGAAATTTCAAGATTTGAGAATAAAACGCTTGAAAAAGATTTAAAATTTTTACATAGAATTTTTACTAAAAATGAAATTGAATATTGTTTTAAATATAAAAATCCAAGCTCTCATTTGGCAGTGAGGTTTTGTGCAAAGGAAGCTGCAGTTAAGGCACTTTGCAACTTAAAAAATAAAAAAATTTCTCTAAATAAAATTGAGATTTTAAATAGAGAAAATGGTGTTCCTTGCCTAAAAATTTTAGATGATGAATTTAAAGATTTAAATTTTCAAATTTCTCTTTCGCATGAAAAAAGCAAGGCGATTGCAATAGTTATTATAGTATGATTACTTATTGTAATTTGTTTTTTGTGATAATATTTATTTAACAAAAACATCTAAAAAAAGGAAAACAAATGTATAACGTATATGTAAAAAAACAAGGCTCTTATAATCCGGATTTGATGGGAGAATTTTCAAAAATCAATGATGCAATAAAACTTGCAAATGATTTAAAAGAAAAAGATGAGACAATTACTTATACAATTGAAGAAATTTCAGGACACTTTGATAGCTACGGAGAACCTATTTCAACCGTTGTTAAAAGAGGCTAGATAAATGGATGAAAAAGATAATTTGCTTGAAAATGCCCTTGATTTAATAGTTAAAGAAGAATTTCAAGAGGCGAAAGTCGTTCTTGAAAATATTATTTCAAATGAGCCTGATAATGTTGAAGCATATAAAAACCTAGGTCTCGTTGAAGTTAATCTTGATAATCCTATAAAAGCAATTGAGGCATTATCTAAAGTTCTTGAATTCGAAAAAGAAGATGCTGTAAGTTTATTTTATCTTGCAAACTGCTACAATAGAATCGGTCAAAAAGAAATAGCTATTGATTATTTTAAAAAAGTTTGCAATATCCGCCCTGATTACCTAGATGCTTATAAAAGCCTAGCTATGATATATATTGAATACGCAGATTCCGCCTCTGCACTTGAACTTGTTCAAAAAGCGCTAAATAATAAAAATCTTGAAATGGACTATACTATCTATTATATAGGCGCAACTGCTTCTTTGATGCAAAAGGATTATAATAGAGCTATTGAATATTTAAAAGAGGGAATAAAATTAAATCCCGAACATTTCGGACTCAAAAATAGTCTTGCTTCTTGCTATATTGCACTAAAAGACTATGAAAAAGCAATTAAAGTATTAGATGAAGTTGTAAAATCAGATGAAAATAATTCTCTTGCATATTATAACCTTGGAACTTGTTATCAGGCGCTTGAAGATTATAAAAAGGCTCTTGAAAACTACAACATATCATATAAGCTTGAACCGACAGTTACAATGCTATCCACTCTTGCATTTTGCGCTTATAAGGCAGGAGAATTTGATTTTGCTGTAACCTTGTATCAAAATCTGGTTTCATTATATCCAAATAGCAGCGAATATAGATTGTCTTATATAGAAACCCTGGAAGCTCTTGAAAGATACAAAGAAGCACTCGATAACGTTAATTTGATGCTTGGAATAGATGAAAAGAATGTTGTTTTGGTAAAACGAAAAGGTGCTCTTTTAAGGAAGCTTGGATTTCATGCCGAATCAATCGATACTTTTCAATCTCTTGTAAAAAGAGGCAAAATTGATGTAGAAGTCTATTATAATTTGGCTTTTGACTACGTTGAAGAAAATGATTTTGATAATGCAAAAGAAATGTTTAAAAAATGCATTATGCTTGAACCCAATAACCCTTATGCCCATAAGGATTTAGGTGTTTTATATTTAAAGATGAATCTTTATGACTGGGCGCTTGAGGAGATGCTAGAGGCGATAAATCTTGAAGATGATATAGCTGAATTTCATTATTCGCTTGGTGTAACATATATGATGCTAAGTGATATGGAAAATGCTAAAAAGGCATTTTTAAAAGCGGATGAGCTTGAAAAAGATAATCCTGATAACCTTGCATACTTAGGTTATGTTTATCTTTTAGAAAATAAAAAACAAGAAAGCCTTGAGCTTTTAAACAGAGCCTTAAAAATTGACCCTAATAATTTCCTTGCAAAAGCGCATATTGCAAAGCTTTATTATTCAGAAAGTAAATATGATATTGCAAAAGAATTTCTGCTTGATGTTGTTTGTACAACTAAAGATGATGAGACAATGAATATGCTTGCCTGCTGCTATATGGAAACAGGTGAAGAAGAAAACGCTGCAGGAATTTTTTCAAAACTTATCAAAAATTATCCGAATAATCACGTGATTTTGACAAATCTTGCAAAGTGTGAAATAAAAATTGGCAAAAAAAATGAAGCAATGGAACATCTAAGACAGGCTTTAATGATTTTTGAAGATTATGAGCCTGCGCTTGAACTTATAAAGGAGGCAAGTATATAACTTATGGAAAATAATAAAAAAGTAATAATGTCCGGTATGCGCCCGACAGGAAAACTTCATTTAGGACACTATTTTGGTGTTCTTGAAAATTGGAAGAAATTGCAAGAAGAATTTGAGTGTTACTTTTTTATTGCAGACTGGCATGCACTTACTACGAAATACAATGAAACTTCTTCAATGAAGCAAAATGTGTATGATGTTGCTCTTGATTGGCTTGCCTGCGGGCTTGATGAAAATAAATCCGTTATATATCTTCAATCCAAGCTTCCTCAAACAGCCGAGCTTCATATATATCTTTCTATGATTACTCCTCAAAATTGGGTTGAACGAGACCCTACTTTAAAAGATTTGGCAAAAATTATGAAAGATAAACAGGAAAATGTTTCAGACCTTTCTTATGGATTGTTTGGTTATCCTGTTTTGATGACAGCCGATATTTTATCTTTTAATGCCGATTTTGTTCCTGTTGGAATTGACCAGGTAGCCCACGTCGAGCTTACCCGCGACATTGCAAGAAGATTTAATAATATCTATAAAACCGATTATTTTGTTGAAACCAAACCAAAGCTTACAGAAATTCCTCTTTTAAAAGGCTTGGATGGCAATAAAATGGGAAAATCCTTTAATAACGATATTAAAATTTCAGATGACGAAGAGATGACTTTGAAAAAAGTCAAAACAGGTATCACGGATAGAAACAGAATGAGAAGAGATGATAAAGGAAATCCCGATAACTGTGAAGTCATCTATAGCTATTGGAAAATTTTTGGAAGCGAAGACGAACAAAAAGAAATCTGCCAAGGCTGTAAAAGTGCATCATTAGGCTGTGCTGATTGTAAAAAGATGCTTGCGGATAAAATTAACCAAAGATTTGCTCCGATAAGACAAAAAAGAATAGAACTTCAAAAAGACCCTGATTATATCAGACAAGTTTTAATTGAAGGCTCTAGAAAAGCTGCAATTAAAGCACAAGAAATTTTAGATGGTGTAGTTGATGTTATTGGAATGTATAAATAAATTTCTAAGGAGTTTTAAAAATGGATATTATAGAATTATTTAAAAGCCTTGCCGTTATTCCATCTCCAAGCTATATGGAATACAACGTATCTGAAAAAATAAAAGAATATACATATATAAATGGCATAAATGCCTATTATGATGATTATCAAAATTTAATCGTTAAAGTTCCTGCAACCGACCCTTCCAAAAAGCCTTTGCTTTTATCTTCTCATATGGATGTAGTTGGCGATAGTTCACCTGTTAATATAATTGAAAATGATGGTTTCTTAGAAACAGATAAAACAAGAACACTTGGAGCTGATGATAAAGCCGGTGTTGCCGTAGCGCTTAATCTTGCAATTTATCTTGCACATAATCCAAATATAGCCCACGGCGGCTTAGAAATTGTCTTTACAAGAGATGAAGAAACAAATATGACAGGTATAAATCACGTTAAATTTAATGAGCTTGAAAGTGAGCATGTGCTTGTATTGGATTCTGATATGTTTGGAAACTTTGAAATTGCAGGCGCAAGTTATACAAAGCTTGATATAGAAGTTGAAACATTACTTGGAGGACATAGCGGAAACGATATTCAAGATAAAAAACGCTATAATGCTGCAAATCTTATAGCCCAATTAGTTGCAAAGCTTCCAAGTGGTGTCTATAAAAAAGAAAAAGGTTTTACCATAACATCTTGTAATCTAGGCTCAATTGTTGCGGGGGCAACTGATATAGGACTTGAAAGGTTTATCAAAAACCCTCAAAGGCCATATTCAAAAAACTTAGTTTCCCTTTGTGCGGATAATATAATAAATACTTGTGCTTTTGCTCACTATTCGCTTAGAAGTTCAAACAAAAAATACGAACAGGATTTAATAAATAAATTTCAAAAACAAATCGATAAATTTAATAAAAAATACGGAAAATGGGCAAGTGCAAAACTTGTTGCAAAAAGTCATATGCCGGCTTTTGAAAAATCCAACGATAAAACAATGCAAAAAATTGCAACTGCTGCAGCTAAAAACTTAAATATTGATATTAAAATACAACCATTCCACGCTGGAGCTGAAACCCATATTTATGCAAACAAGCAAAACAAAAACAATATCACATTTAAACCTGTTTTGGTTGGGGTTGCAAATATATATTCAATGCATTCAAACAATGAAAAAGTTGAAATTGAAAGTTTGAAAAAGGGTTTTGATTTTGTCAAAGAAATCTTTTTAGAGTACAACAAGTAAACAAAGGAAAAGATATGTCTGTAAAATTTGAAAAATGGCAGGGACTCGGCAACGACTTTATAATTTTATATGATGATATTGCAACATCTGATTTGGCAATAAAAATGTGCGACAGAAACTTTGGTGTTGGAGCAGATGGTCTGTTTTGTCCGACAAAAAGTGATATCGCAGATATTGGCTGGAAGTTTTTTAATTCGGATGGCACAATTGCGCAGATGTGCGGAAACGGCATACGCTGTTTTGCAAAGTTTGCAAGAAAACAAGGGTTAATTAATAAAGACAAATTTTCTGTTGAGACCCTGGCAGGTGTAAAGATGCCAACTATTCTTGAAAATGGAAATGTTCTTGTAGATATGGGAATTCCGAATTTCAAAAAAGAAGAAATTCCTGTTATATGTGATGATGTTTTAAATTTCACAGTTGAAGGATATGAAGCAAGTGCTGTTTCTATGGGAAATCCTCATTGTGTAATTTTCACAGATGAAGATGGTGAAAACCTTGCAAAAACCATAGGACCTAAAATTGAAATTAATCCGATGTTTCCTCAAAAAACCAATGTTGAATTTATAAATATAATTTCAAACAACAGAATTAAAATGAATGTGTGGGAAAGGGGCTGCGGTATAACTTTAGCCTGTGGTACTGGAGCCTGTGCAAGTGTCGCTGCGGGAGTCAAAAAAGGGCTTATTTCAAATATTGTTGATGTGGTTTTGCCGGGTGGCATTTTAAACATTGAATATAAAGACGATGAACATATTTATATGCAAGGAAGTGCAAATTTGAGTTTCATTGGTGAGTATTAATAACTTTTAATATTTTCTTGTTTAAAAAATGTGTTTATGCTAACATTTCTTGGTATATTACAATTAATCACCAAAAGAAAGGTTAAAAATGACTAAATACGATTTATTCACAATAATTAAACCAAATCTTGATAACGATGAAGCAGATAAAGTTGTAGCTCGCGTTGAAGATGCAGTTAAAGCTCTTGGCGGTGAAGTATTTTCTTGTGATAAAGCAGGAAGAAAAAAACTTGCTTATGAAGTTGCAGGATATATGGACGGCTTCATGGTAAATCAACTGGTATCTATTCCATCTGATAAAATAGTTGAATTCAAAAGACAACTTAAGCTTAATGATTCAATTATACGTACAATGTTTACAAAAAAGGAAAATGCGTAAATGACTTTAGCAAAAGCTTTTGTAACAGGTGTTGTAACCAAGGCTCCTGAAAAAAGATTTACCCAAAATGATATGGCAATAGCTGCTTTTTCATTAAATATTGATGCAAATACAAATACGATTTTAAGAGTAACTGCTTTTGGTCAATTAGCTGAAACCGTTTCGAATATGGTGGCCGAAGGAGATAGCGTTGCTGTTGAAGGAAAGTTGCAGGTAAATTCTTATAAACTTCCAAATGGTAAAGATAAAAAAGTTTTTGAAATAAATGCAAGTGCAGTTGAAAAAATGTCAGCTTCGGTGGTTTCATCAAATGCTTCAGGTTCTCAATCAACTGAACAAAATATTGTTACTTTTGATGAAGCGGTGGAAGCTTCAAATGATTTAATAGACGAAGATGAGATTCCATTTTAAATTGTAGAATAAATAAAACAAACAAAGGTCGTTTTAATATAAAATATTAATAAACTAGAAAAGGAAATTAAAATAAAAATGGCTAAAGATTTAAAAGACTTAAAAAAGAAGAAAAATTGCACATTCTGTTCTGATAAAATCGATACATTAGATTATAAAGATGTATCAAAATTAAAAAGATATTTATCAGAAGCAGGTAAAATTCTTCCAAGAAGAATTACAGGCACATGTGCAAAACATCAAAGAATGTTATCTAATGCTGTTAAAAAAGCAAGAGAAGCAGCATTGTTAGATTACGTTTTTGAAAATTAGTCTAAACATAGTTTAAGCACGATGATATCAAAAGACCGGCATTTATATGGTGCCGGTCTTTTTTATTAAATTTTGTAACGAAAATATTTATTTTAATCAATTATTCAAAGAAAATATACTTTATATATATGTAAGATATAAATACTCCAATTTAGAGTTTAAAAAAGAATTATTTATAAAACTAATATCAACACTACAACTACACACTACTAACCTTTTCACACGAGAATCAAGCAAAAAGATTTTCAAAGACTTCGATAAAGAAGTCTTTTTTATTGTCTAAATAATCTAAAAAAAGGACTATTGCATAAATAAAATAAAAAAAGCGATAGCCCAAAAACGAATAAGTAGAGAGTTAAGAAGTAAAGCTAGACTTCTTTTCCTGTATCAAAAACTTTTTATTTAGTCTTATTTTCAAGTTGTTTAATTGTTGATAATAGTTTTTTAATTTCTTTATCTTTTTGCTTAATGAGCATGGATTTATTTTTTATAATTTCTCCAAAAGAGTTTATAATAAATTCGTGTCTTGTGTGCGCATTATATGCCTTAAACAGCTCTGTCAGGCGATTTGAGACTGTAGAAGGGGAATAATTAAATTTCTTTGCAATTTGAGAAATTGTGAATCCTTGAAATACGCATTTGGCAATGAGTTTGCGCTCTTGAGCATACTCTTTTTTTAAGTTTTTTTTCATAATTTGGCAATCCATAAAAATAATACTGTAAATAATTAATTTATTATGTTATAATGTAATTGACTTTATATAAGTAGAGTATATCAAGAATTGACTGATGTCAAGTATTTTTTGTACAATGTTAAGGTTTTGTAATGAAAGCACTTGGAACAAGATTTAAATATGTAAGAAAGTTATTAAACAAGTCACAAGAAGAGCTTGCGACAGATTTTAGTGTGACAAAACAAGCAATTTCAAATATTGAAACTTGCAAATGTTTTCCAAGCATCCCTCTGTTATACAAGCTTGCAAACGATTATGATGTTAATCTTAACTATCTTGTATTAGGTAAAGGTGATATTTTCATAGTTAAAGAAAAGACTTACCAATCCCTTAGAGAGACTCTTATACAAGAGGTTGAGACGATTCTAAATGCAAGAGGTATAAAATAGTTTTCTTAAGTTTTGTAACACTTTTTACACAAATGCTCTTTTTTTCTTAAGTTATTGAAAAAAAATCCGTAATACTTATAAGAAAAGAAAATTGTGTAAGGAGATTGCTATGGCAAGAATTGAACAAAAAACTGCACATGCAAATGATACTGTGTTGAAATATGGTGTAAGAGAATCAATGGCTGCTATTGAACTTAGAGATGTTGAATTTGTTGAGTTTGAAAATCGCATGCGTGAACTTAAATTTTCAAAAAAAGAAGCGAAAAATACCTGGAGAATTTTATCAGGCAGGTAATTTAAAAAATAATTGTGCATCGTTAAAGTATGAAAAAGAAAATGCCTTAAACTGTGTGAAGTTTAGGGTATTTTAATATGTGAAAATGATAGTATATGTAACAATTTAGTAATAAATTTGCAATACTATTTGTTTTTATGTAATAATATTTTCAGTTAATAGTCTAACCATTCCTTTCTTGACTTATGCGGTTTGTATAAACCGCATTATTTTTATCAAAAATTCCTGAATTTATTTTATTTTTTTATGTTAAAATACTTGTATGTTTAATGAGTTTTTATATGCGAAGATACATAGAGCTACAGTAACTGAAGCTAATTTAGATTACGTTGGCTCAATTACAATAGATAAAACATTGCTTGAAAAGGCAGGTATAAAGCAAAACCAAAAAGTAGAGATTTTGAATATAAATAATGGTGAAAGATTTTCAACTTATGTAATAGAAGGTGAAGCAAACTCGGGCATTATTTGCCTAAATGGTGCTGCTGCAAGAAAAGCTCAGGTAAAAGATAAAGTAATAATAGTATCCTATGCTTTTTTAGATGAAAAAGAGCAGCAAAACCATCAGCCAAAAATTGTCCATGTTGATGAAAAAAATAGAATTATTAATTTATAATTTAATAAACATCAGAGCTATCAGATTCTTCTTCATCTTCTCTTAATGAGGATAAATCGTAGTTATAAGTACAATCAAAGTCTTCGGGGAGCTTTTCAATTTCAGGCCAAACAGTACCTTCATCAAATCTGCAGGAATCAAGATTTTCGCTTGTTGAAAAGTCGCTATCTGTTAAATCGGCTTCCTGAAAGCTGGCACCCGCCATATCTGCATCTGAAAAATTGCAGAAATGAACCTGAGCATAATTAAAAACAGTTCCATTTAAAATGGCGCCCGTGAATGAGCATTCAGTTAAATTTGACCTTGAAAAATCAACACTTGTAAGATCGCAGTCATCAAATTTGCAGTTTTCAAGCGTTCCTTCAAGAAATGTTGAACCTGAAAAATCTATATTTGCGAAATCCATATCGACAAGATTTGCTCTTGAAAAATCAGCCTCGAGGATTTCTATATTATTATCTTCGTTATGAAGTTTTGCAAATTCTTCTTTATTTTCAAGTATTAATTCAACTAAATTATCTTTCATTTTATATTGTCCTTTTTATATAATTTCCGTTTGTTGTGCAAGCAATACTGCTTGAATTCTATTTTCTACTTTTAATTTCTTATAGATATTATTAAGATGTGTTTTGATGGTAACTTCTCTTACAAAAAGCTTTTGTGCTATTTGAGAATTTGTCTGCCCTTTGGATACGAGGGATAAGATTTCTTTTTCTCTGGTAGTCAGTGGAGAAATTTTATCTCCTTTGACAAAGGATAAGACGTTTTTTTGTCTTTCTTCTTTATTCCACGAAGAGCGCCTTAATAACGCCTCGATTCTTGCAAGCAGATTTGGAAGTATAAACGGCTTTACCACATAATCGTCTGCTCCAAACTTAAGCCCTGCTGTTTGTTTGTTGCTATCTGTAACGGAAGTTAGCATAATAATCGGAATTTTTTCGGTTTTTGGATTTTTTCTGATGGCACTCAGCGTTTCCCAGCCATCCAAATTTGGCATCATAACATCAAGCAGAATTAAATCAAAATTGCTGTCCTCATCAAGCGCTTTAAGCCCTAAAAGCCCGTCTGTTGCGCTTTTAACTTCATAACCATACATAGGAAGAGCATCTTCCATTAGCTTTGGATTATCGTCTATGATTAAAATTCTTGCCATCAAAGACATTAGATAAAAATTCCTTGTGCGTCCTCTACTTGTTTGTAATTATAAATTAATTTAATAATAAATTGCAATATCTTGTAGTTTTTGTTAAGTTATTAGTATGAGAGGTAAATTATGATTACTATAAAAGATGTAGAACATGTTGCAAAACTTGCAAGATTGGAATTAACTGAAGAAGAAAAACAAAAATTCACCGGCCAGTTGGGTGATGTTTTAAAACATGTTGAAATGATGAATGAGGTTGATACAACAAATGTCGAACCTATGAACCATCCGATAGATTTCTCTAACGTTATGAGGGCGGACAATCCGATTTATGAAAATACAAGAGAAGAACTTATGCAAAATGCACCGGATAGTGAAGGTGATTTTTTCAAAGTTCCAAAAATTAATTAAAACTACACTTAAGGAAAAATAATGACAAAATATATTTTTATAACAGGCGGCGTTGTAAGTTCCCTTGGAAAGGGAATTGTAGCTGCCTCTCTTGGTAGGTTACTGGTTTCGCGCGGATTTAGTGTTACAATTCAAAAATTTGACCCTTATATAAATGTGGACCCCGGTACTATGAGTCCTTTCCAACACGGAGAAGTATTTGTTTGTGAAGATGGAGCAGAAACTGATCTTGATTTAGGGCATTATGAAAGATTTATTGATACATACCTTTCGCAGGCAAATAATGTAACATCAGGAAGTGTTTATCAAACTGTAATAAATAAAGAAAGACGTGGCGAATACTTGGGCGCTACTGTTCAGATGATTCCTCATATTACAGGTGAAATTAAATCCCGTCTTATTATGGCATCAAAAAGAACAAACCCCGATTTTTTAATAGCAGAAGTCGGTGGAACCATAGGCGACATTGAAGGGCTTCCATATATAGAAGCAATCCGCCAGTTTAGATCCGAAATCGGTTATAGAAATTCAATGTCAATCCATGTGACTTTGCTTCCCTATCTTCCTACATCAGGAGAGCTTAAAACAAAGCCTTCTCAGCATAGTGTAAATGTTTTAAGAAGCTATGGAATACAGCCTGAAATGCTTGTATTAAGAACACAGGTTCCTGTTGGAAAAACAGAAAAAGACAAGCTTGCGTTATTTTGTTCGATGGATAAAAATTGTGTTATTGAATGTAAAGATATGAAATCTATCTATGAAGTGCCACTGGCGCTTGAAGCGCAAAATATGACAAGCGAAGTTTTGAAAATATTAGATGTTGAAGACAGACCCTCTAATCTTGATGACTGGAAAGAATTGGTTCACAAAATCAAAAACCCAAAAAGCGAAATAACAATAGGATTGGCCGGAAAATATACGGAATTAAACGATGCTTATATTTCTGTTGTTGAAAGCTTAAAACATGCCGGGCTTAAGTTTGATACAAAAGTCAATATCAAATGGATTGCTTCAGAAGAAATTGTAGATGACAAAGAAGCTGCCTCGCATCTTGCCGATGTGGATGGTATTGTAGTCCCCGGGGGTTTTGGAGTGAGGGGAATTGAAGGCAAATTAAAAGTAATTAAATATGCAAGAGAAAATAATATTCCATATTTGGGCTTGTGTTTAGGAATGCAATGCGCTGTTATTGAATTTGCAAGAAATATGGCAGGGCTTGAAAATGCCAATTCAACAGAATTTGATAAAAATACTAAACATAAAGTAGTTGATCTTATGGAAGAACAAAAAAACATAGCAGGCTACGGTGCCACTATGCGTCTTGGCTCTTACCCTTGTAAGATTGAAAAGAACACAAAGGCATTTTCTGCTTATAATAAAGAATTAATTTTAGAGCGCCACAGACACAGATTTGAATTTAACCATGAATATAAAGAAGCTCTTGAAAAAGCAGGGCTTAAGATTTCAGGAACAAGCCCTGACGGCTTGCTTGCTGAAATTGTTGAATATCCTAAAAATGATTGGTTTGTGGCATGTCAATTCCATCCGGAATTTAAATCCCGCCCGCAAAATCCTCATCCTTTATTTTTGGGACTTATGGAAAACGCTGTCAAAAGAAATAGAAATATTAATAAGCAGTTTGCTATTTAAATTTAAAAATGCTATAAGGTTCGATTTTTAGTGCATTTGCAAGTTTAAGGATAGTTTTAAGGCCGGGCTTATTTATGCATACTTCAATTTTGCCTAAATAGTCCAAACTTATGCCTGATTTTTCGGCTAATTTTTCTTGTGTAAAACCGGCTTTTTCTCTAAGCTGTTTTATTCTTGTACCTAGTTTTTGATAAAAAATCGCTTCTTCCATATTTAAACTTTACTGGAAAATATAACATATTTTTACTGGACATTTTCCAGTAAGTAGGGTATTATTTTTTGTAAGTAATCTTCACAAAAGGAATTTCAAATGAAAAATACAATTAAACAAGCTTTCAGCTTGATTGAATTATTGGTAACGTTAATTATAATTTCTCTGTTAATAGGAGCATTCACACCAATTATTACAAAGAAATTAAAGGCAAGCGACGTTGCTGTCGGAAGTTTTAGTGCAGGCAGCAAGAACGATAACAGCAACAACATTGATAAAATTGTAATCAGAGATGTAACGGAAGAAGATTGTAAAAAAATCGGCGCATTATATATTTCTGCACAAATAAACGGAGGAAAAAATATATGTGTTACAAAATATAATGTAGGCGATGGCGATATTCCAATTGCAGATACTGTTAATGTTTCAAAAACCGGAGTTATTTGCCAAGATAAAGAAAACTGCTGTTATCAAGGAACTACATCAAATAATTGCGGTGGAACAAATGGTGATAGCAGCTATAATCCTTGTACAAGAACAGTGTGCGGCTGGAAGGCTGCATACGATTCTTGTGAAGCCTATAAAACAAATCCGGGTGGAAGATGGCGTCTTCCTACATTTGATGAATATAGTAATTGGGGCAAGAATTTCAGCACTTTGCAATTTTATAAAGGTGTAGGTGGTTTGCAACTTTGTGATGGGCATCAAAATTATACAAATTCCATGTTTTGTAATTATCATAATACTTGTCTTCCAACGGAAGGAAATTATAGCTGCTGGCCTCATGACCATTGGACAAATAATGTTGCGGATGCAACAGGTCAAAACTATTATTCGGCAGAGTTGGATTTATTTAAAAGCAATAATTTTATTAAAAAGAGTTTTTCAAAGCGTTCTGCTTTGTCTACTCGTTGTGTGCTCGATATGATTGTTGAAGGAGTTGAAGAACCTAAGCAAGATGATGACGGGCTTGAATATCGCGAACCCAAAAATCAAGCCGATTGCGATCCTTATGATTCGATGTTTTTAGATAAAAAATACGTTGGCGGCGAAAAGAACCTTTGCATGATGAGATATAATATGGGCGATGGTACAATTACCCGTCTGACGGATAGTGACTTTTGGAATGTAGATGCAGGCGTTTTGTCTGTCGCTGGTGGGGTCGCAGGTAATCAATATTGGTGCTGGAAATATAGCGGAAGTTCTAATGCTAATCAAACAGGTACCGGCGGTACATTCTATACCAGATATAGAGGCACAGCAAGGACTGTATGTGCATATGGCGGTGCAAATCTTTTGTGCGGCGGATGGCACCATTACAAAACAAGGGAAGGATACTGGAGACTATTAAATTCAAATGAAGCAAAAGGTCTTGTAGAAACTTTAAAAACAGAAACAGCTGATAACCATTCTTTTAATCGTTGGTTACAAATTGGTGGGCTAAATTTGTGTAATGAAGGCAATGCAACCGATGGACTTGAAAGATGTGCATCTGTGGCAAATTGCAAAAGTGTCATGCCTAGTAATAACCGTTGTTACCCTTCGTACGTATGGGTTAGTCCGCAAGAAAACGGTTCCGGTTATTATTTCGGTTATAACGGGGCAAGTTTGGTTAATTCTTCAATTGCAATAGGAAACGCGCTTTCTGTAAGATGTGTAACTGATAAAATCTTAAAATAAATTCATGTTATTTTTTGTGTTAGATTGAGGCTTTTTCTTTGATTGAGCCTCTTTTTTTAAAAAAGCTTTTTAATTTGTCGCCCTGAACTCGTTTCATGGTCTAACCAGGTCTGTGGCGTTACATCTTTTTTACATACCAACACCTCAGATGCTGAAACAAGTTCAGCATGACGTAGCGCGTATATTAATGTTTCAATTTGTCACGGCGAGTGATTATACAGCTTATCTAACTTTAAATTTCAACTTAACTACATTAAGCATAGCTTCAATAAAAATTCTGCTATTCATTTTAGAGTTCCCAAGCTTTCTGTCTTCAAAAATAATTGGAAATTCTTTATATTTTAAGCCTGCACGATGAGCTTTATATTTCATCTCAATTTGAAAAGAGTAACCGTTTGAAATAATATTATCTAAATCAATCTTATTTAGTGTTTCAAACTTATACCCGTTGAACCCTCCTGTTAAATCCTTAATCGGACAGTTTAAGATGGTTCTTGCATAAAGTGAGCCGCATTTTGAAATAATTTTTCTAAAAAACGGCCAATTGCTGACTCCGCCCTCTTCAACATTTCTTGAGGCTACAACGAAATCATTGTCTTTTAGATATTCAATCATATCAGGCAAATATTTCGGATTATGTGAAAAATCGGCATCCATTTGGATAAATGCGTCATAGCCAAGACTTTGCCCCAATTTAAAGCCATCAATATAAGCACTTGCAAGCCCTAATTTTCCTTGTCTTTTTAGGATATTAACACCTTCTATTTTAGCGTCTTTAACAATTTGTGCAGTATTATCGGGGGAATTATCATCAACAATAAGAATATCGCAGTCGTATACTTTTTTGATTTCACCAATAAGCTCAATTATATTTAAAGCCTCGTTATATGTAGGAATTATAATAAGTAGTCTCATATCTAAATTCTAATATATAAAAGGCTTTTAGAGAATATATTAAGTTATATTACAAAAAGTATATACTCAAAGTCAATTTTTTGAAGCAAAATTACTTTATTAGAATATAAGAAAACGATAGAATTGAAAGTTAAAAAGCCTAAGAGAATTTAAATAAGGCACCAAAAATTAAACAGTATTTTTTATACAACGAAGGATAATAAAACAGATATTTTTTACTCTCTCTCTTGATATCCTCGTGTTTATAAATGTTTGGCACAAGTCAAACATTTTTTTTGTCTAAAAATTGATTCTACCCTATCAACCCTCGTTTTTTTAGAACAATATCAACTTTTCTGATAAATTCATCATCTATGTTATCTTTACTTACAAACATTTCGCCGTCGCCTGAGATAAACCAGTTTAAATTTACATTTAAAATATTATACAATTGAATAGATAATTCTATGGATGGAACTCTTTTTTTACCTTCATAGCCCCAAAGTGTACTTGCAGGAATGCCAATCTTTTCTGCCATTTTTTCAACAGATAAATGCAGTTCTTTGCGAATTTTCTTTAGATTTTGAGCGTACACAATTACCCCGAACGTATTAATTTTTGTAAATTTCTATTCAATTGAGTTGACTATTCTGTTCAATAGAATATAATTAAAAGTAAGATAGATATTTCATAATAACTATATCACAGAATTGGTAAAAAATGGCATTTCTGCCTCACTTTTTTGTACACAAAAAAATAACTTTTAAGGAAAATAACATGGAAAAATACAACAAGGCTCAAGGAGTTTATTTGCTGTGCTTGAAGGCTGATTTGAAATGCAAAAAAGCATTTTCACTTATAGAAATCCTGATAAGTTTAATCATCATCTCTCTTCTTATCGCGGCTTTTACTCCAATTATCACAAAGAAGCTTAAAGCATCAGATATTTCAATAGGTTCTTTTGGAAGCGGAAGTAACATTAATATGACATTAGAAAGACAAGTCACAAAAGAAGATTGTGATAAATATGATGCAATTTTTATTCCTGCAGCAATGAACGGGGGCACAAGAAATCTTTGTGTTACAAGATATAATGTCGGAGATAATATAGATAATGGCGGAGTTCCAATTGCAAAAAGCGCTAAGACTCTTTCAGTCGGAAGTACATGTAATGACCATTTAAACTGCTGCTGGCAAGGAGCAACTGCAAACAGTTGTGCAAATGGTGATAGCAATAGTGATTACTCGGGGTGTAATAGAACAGTCTGCGGATGGCAGGCAGCAAACGCCAGCTGTGCTGCGTATGCTCCAGATAATGAAAATGAAGGAAGCTGGAGACTTCCAACCAAAGAAGAAATATTAAACTGGCAGGACAACTTTTCTAATCTTCAAACAAACAAAGGTAAAGAAGGGCTTCAATTATGCAGTTATGAAGCAATTGATGGTTATACAAAATGCTCTGCAACAACAGCTTGCAATGATACAGGTCTTACCCATAACGGTTGTCATCCGCATCATATATTTTCAAACAATGCATTTGACACATTTGCACTAAACCGAGCAAAATTTGACTATTCAAATAGTGAAAATATTACATATTCAGCAGGTGCAAGATGTGTATTGGATAAAATAGCTGTTGATGTCTCTGAGCTTCCAAATGGTGGCGGGATAAAAGACCCGACAGTTGACCCTTTTTATGGAGAACCCAAAGATCAGGCAGATTGTGATAAAGTAGTTGCAATATTCATAGATAAAAAAATGTCAGGAGCAAACAGAAACATCTGCGTTTCTAAATATAACGTAGGAGACGCTGGTCCCGATGGCTTTGGACCGCCTATACCTGAAAGCTTCAATCAATATATAATGAATGCAGGCCAAACTTGTCCTTATAATGGCAATTGTTGTTGGAAAGGAAAGACTGCAAATGCTTGTGGTATTACAGGCAATGCCGGAGCAAATTATAGTGGCTGTAACAGAACCGTATGCCAATATAATGCTGCAAACGCTGCCTGCAGACAATATAATGCTTTTGGAGCAACTGCCGTTGGAGCCTGGAGGTTGCCAACCGGTGCAGAATTTAGTGTATGGATGCAATACATGAAGGAAATAAGCAACAACAAAGGACCTGACGGTCTGCAGCTTTGTGTAAGTGGAACAAGCGCAGGATATGTACAATGTGCAAATATACAAAACTGCCCGGGCTTTTCAAGTGTTTCCGGATGGGGTGCTCATTGTACGCCATTTAACAATTGGACTTCAACGATAATTTCAAAAACTTATCAAACCTATAATACTGCAGGAGGAGTATTTGGCGGAGGGAACGATATTCCTGCAAGTGCAAGATGTGTTTATGACGGCATTACAAAAGCCAATAATTATGAAGAAGATTTAAGCGACTATGACGATTCTAATGCTCCAAAAGATGAACCAAAGTCTCAAGCTGATTGCGACAAATTGACAGCTATTTTTATTCACAAAAAATATGCTGGAGGTTCAAGAAATCTTTGCATAAGTAAATATAACGTAGGGGATAGCGGACCAAGCGGCTCAGGGCCGACAATTCCATCAGCTTATAATACTTATATAATGAATGCAGCTCAAAGTTGCCCTTATAATGGTTATTGCTGCTGGAAAGGAAGGACTGCAAATGCTTGTGGTATTACGGGTAATGTCGGAGCTAACTACAGCGGATGTAACAGAACCGTTTGTCAGTGGCACATTGCAAATGAAAGTTGTTTATTGTGGACTGCGGGAGGAAAAACCCAAGCAAGAGCTTGGAGACTCCCAACACAGGCAGAATTTACAAATATTGTAAATTATATGAATATCATAAATAACGATAGAGGTGCTGACGGTCTGCAGCTTTGTGTAAGTGGAACAAACGCAGGATATGTACAATGTGCAAATATACAAAACTGCCCGGGCTTTTCAAGTGTTTCCGGATGGGGTGCTCATTGTACGCCATTTAACAATTGGACTTCAACGACGGGTTTAACTTATGATGCTGCCGGTAATGCATATAGCGGGGGCGCAGATATTCCTGCAAGTGCAAGGTGCGTGTATGATGGAACCATAAATAAACCAAGCGATATAGGAGACTATGATGAAAGTAATGCGCCCGATGATGAACCAAAAAGCCAAGCAGATTGTGATAAATTAACCGCAATATTTGTACACAAAAAATACTCAGGTGACCCAAGAAATATTTGTATTTCAAAATATAACGTAGGAGATACCGGTCCAAGCGGTTCAGGACCCCAAATTCCTACTCAATATGCGCAGTATACAATTAATGCTGCTCAAGCTTGCGGTAAATCCGGCTATTGTTGTTGGAAAGGTAAAACCGCTAATTCTTGCGGAATAGTAGGAAATGCCGGAGCTGATTATTCGGGTTGTAACAGAACAGTATGCCAATGGTATGTTTCTGATGCTGCCTGCAAAGAATATACTGCAGGTGGAAAAACCCAAGCCGGTTATTGGAGACTACCTACCCAGGTTGAGTTTTCAAGCATGTTCCAATATATGGGAGAAATTAACAATAATAGAGGTAAAAACGGAATTCAATTGTGCACCTCAGGAACTAATCCGGGTTTTGTACAATGTGCAAATATACAAAACTGCCCGGGCTTTTCAAGTGTTTCCGGATGGGGTGCTCATTGTACGCCATTTAACAATTGGACTTCAACATTGGGTATAACCTACAATTCCATTGGAAATACATTTAGCGGGGGCGCAGATATTCCTGCAAGCGCAAGATGTGTTTATGATGGAACAAAGGTAGAATAATTAAGTTTGTTATTTTTGTGTTAGATTACGCACCTTTGAAAAACAGAGGTGCTTTTTTTAAAAGCTTCTTAACTCGTCACCCTGAATTCGTTTCAGGGTCTTACCAGGTTTGTGGTAACGCATAAAACCCGTTGTTACGCTTCAACACCTCAGATGCTGAAACAAGTTCAGCATGACGCAACTGCGCATTGATGTTTATTTTCGTCACTGCAATGACATATTTTAAACATTAATTTATATAACCGTCACCCTGAACTCGTTTCAGGGTCTTACCAAGTAAAGTAAAATAAATAATTATTATATTACACCTCAAAATATCAGATGCTGAAACAAGTTCACTTTGGTGTATAGAAGTCTTTTTGCACACATAGGTCATCATTATTTGTAAAAACAGTAAATTATAAATTTATCAATTTTTTAATTATATTTCGCACCTGCAACGAAACTGCTGCAAGCTAAAGACGATTGCAGTGACATAACATAAAAAAAGAGGTCTGAAAAATTTCAAACCTCATAATCTAACACAAAAAATAACAAACTTATTTTGGAATTTTATCTGTAACGCATCTTGCGGAAGTCCCTTCATGTCGTGGCCTTGCTATGACGGCTTGAAAAATATATTTATATGTTATATAAGAAACACCATTTTGCCCCCATAGTGCAATTGGAATGCAGCCCGTACCTGCTGCACTTGTGCACGCTGTTGATGAATAGCAATTAACAGCCCCGCCATTTATTCCGCCTTCATTGCAAAGTTGTAAACCTGCAGAACCCTTGTTTAGTGTTATAGTACTCAAATTTTTGCTCCATCCAATCAATTCCTCTTCTGTAGGAAGTCTCCAAAGTCCTTTTATATCGTCAGGTGCATAGCTATTGCAAGAAATGTCACTTGCCGCCCAGTTACATAGAGTTCTATTGCAGCCGCTATATGTGCTATTGCCGTTGCCTCCTGCGGTATCGCAATTGCTTGTTGTTTTGCCTTGCCAGCAGCAATACTTACTTGCGCAAGTGCCCCCTGTAATTTGAGTCACATTTACAATAGGGTCTGTATAAATATCGCCGATATTGTATTTTGTAGCACAAACGCCGGTTTTGCCGCCATTCATATTCTTTGGAATAAAAAGTGCATTATATTTATCGCAATCTTCTTGGCTCTTTGGTTCTTTATAGTTAAATCCGTCATCGGCATCTTCTTCTTTTTTTGCATTTTCAATTACTGTATCTAATACGCATCTTGCACTTTGTGCATTAGTTGGCTCATATTCTCTGTAGGAATCAAATATTCCTTCGTGCAGATATTTATCCCAATACATGTTTGTATTTGTACCTGTTTCTGTCAACGACCAGTTATGATATGGCCAGCATGCATTATCAAATGAACCCGGGCACAATTTAGCAAAAGATACTCCGGGATTGGTATGTGTTATGCACACCACGGATCCGTAATTTTTGGCGCTATCGCACAGTTGCAAGCCGTCATAGCCTTTATTAAACTGTAAGTTATTTAAATGCTTTGCCCATCCGCTCATTTCAATATAAGTTGGAAGTCTCCACTTGCCCCCTAGTGCCTTGGGGGAATATTCTTTGCAGCTCAAATTTGCAGCTTCCCACTGACACATTGTTCTGTAGCAGCCGCTGTAGTCTGTATTTCCGTTGCCTGTCGTGCCACAATAGCCGGAGGGTGATGTTTGCCCCTGCCAGCAGCAGAGGCTTTCATTTCCTTTAGTGCAGTTACTGCCTGCAGGAACCGTTTCTACGCTTTTAGATATAGTGATACCATTATCTCCCACATTATATTTAGTGACGCAAATATCATTAATGCCGTCATTCATTTCTTTTGGAATAAATAAGGCGTTAACTTTTTGGCAATCTTCTTTCGTCGGGGGTCTTGCGGCAGTCTCTGTGCTGCTTTCTTCCTTTTTGCCACTAAAGCTTCCAACCGTAATGTCTGATGCTTTGAGTTTTTTGGTGATAATTGGTGCGAAAGCTCCAATTAAAAGAGACATTATAATAAGACTTGTAAGAAGCTCAATAAGGCTAAAAGCGCATCGAAATTGAGCCTTTTGAGGCTTTGGTTTTTTCTCCATGTTATTTTCCTTTAGATGTGTGTAAATTTTTTTGTATATATTTGTAATTTATGCATAAAAAATGAGGCATAATATGCCAAATTTAAATTATATGGTATAGTATAAATACAATTGTATTTATTTTATAAACTACATTACACTTATTATACATACAATCGTATGTAATATGCAAGTACAATTGTATTATTGTAACAAAAATTAATACAAATAGAGTAATAATGCTAGGTAAAAATCTTAGAAAAATCAGGGAAGAACTTAATTTGTCGGTTGCGGGGCTGGCAGAAAGACTGGATATGTCCCCCAATACACTTTCAGCTTATGAAAGAAATTTAAGAATGCCTTCGATGGAGCTTGCCATACAATTGTATGCAAAATTAAATGTTAATACAAACTGGTTTGTATCAGGCAAAGGAAAGATGTTTAATGATGATATTGTGCCTGAATTTGAGCAAATCAAAGGCAAGCTTCTTGATGAAGTTAAAAAGCTTTTGAAAGATGAAGGACTAATCAAATAAGCAAATAAGCTTTATGAAAGTTTTTTGATTGTTTGATTAATTAATTCAATTTGTGCTGCAAGTTCTTGTTTTTGAGCTATTGCTTTCTCAACAACTTCTTTTGGAGCGGAATTAACAAATTTTTCATTATTTAATCTTGCTTCAAGAGGTTTGAGTTCATTATTTAATTTTTCAATTTTTTTATTCTGTCTTTTAATTTCAAGCTCAATATCGATTAATCCCTTCAAAGGAATTGTAATTTTGGTATCTGCAACATTGCAATATGCACTTTGGGCAATATTTGAATTTGCTTCAAATTTAACGTCATTAACTTTAGCAAGTCTATTCAAATACGGAATAATTTGGCTATACAAGTCTTCATTCTTATCTATCACAATATCAATTTTTGATGATAATGGAATATTAAATTCGGCTCTAACGTTTCTTAAGGCTTTAATTGTTTCAAAAACGGTTTCCATTTTTTTGGCATCAGTTTTAAATTCAAAACTTCCCTGATATTTTGGATAAACCGCTTTTAAAATACCTACAGAATTTCTTTTGATTGGCATTTTTTGCCAAATAGCTTCTGTTATATGGGGCATAATCGGATGTAGCAATCTTAAAAAGCCTTCTAAAACATAGACTAAAACTTTTTCATTTTTTTCAATTTTAGAAAGTTCTACATACCAATCGCAGTATTTGCTTCTGAAGAAATCATATAAAATAGCTGCAACTTCGCCTATTCTATAGTTTTCAAGATTTTCATTTATAAGTTTTGCAGTTTCATTGAATTCATTTAAAATCCATTTATCTGCTATTGTAAGGTCTCCAAGGTCACTTGGCGATTTTATGCTATCAAAATCAAATGAATTTTCATTTTCAACATTCATTAAAACAAACCTTGAAGCGTTCCAAATCTTATTTGCAAAGTTTCTTCCAAATTCAAATTTTTCATCGCTGATTTTGATATCTTGTCCGCCATAGGTGCAAAGATATGTAAGAGTGAATCTAAGCGCATCACAGCCGTATTTTTCAATTAAATCTACAGGGTCAATGGTGTTGCCTTTTGATTTTGACATTTTTTGACCGTGTTCGTCTCTAATTAGGCCGTGGATATAGACAGTTGAAAATGGAGCCTTTTTAGTAAATTCAAGGCCCATAGTAATCATTCTTGCAACCCAGAAAAAGATAATATCAAACCCTGTAACAAGTGTGGATGTCGGATAAAACTTTTTAAAATCAGGATGATTTGTATCGGGCCAGCCCATAGTTTCAAAAGGCCAAAGTCCTGAAGAAAACCAAGTATCAAGAACATCTGTATCTTGTGTGTAATTATCAGGGTCGGGATTTTCAAGGGCGACTATCATTTCACCTGTTTCATTATGATAATAAGCGGGAATTTGATGACCCCACCACAATTGTCTTGAGATGCACCAATCGCGGATATTTTCCATCCACATCAAATAATTCTTTTCCCAGCGTTCGGGGATGAATTTAATAGTACCATTTTTAACGGCTTCTATTGCAGGTTTTGCAAGAGGTTCCATTTTTACAAACCATTGAGTAGATAGCAATGGCTCAATTGTTGTATTGCATCTTTGGCATTTGCCAACGTTATGAACATGGGGTGTGATTTTAACTAAGACCTGATTTAATTCAAGCAATTCAACTGTTTTTTTGCGGGCTTCTTCTCTTGTTAAGCCTTGAAGCTCTTTTGGAACGTATTCGTTTTTCATCATACAGCCGCATTCATTAATAACTTTGATTTGAGGCAAGTTATGACGAAGACCGACTTCAAAGTCATTTGGATCATGGGCAGGAGTGATTTTTAGCGCTCCCGTTCCAAAAGATTTATCTACATAATCGTCTGCAATAATTGGAATAGCGCGGCCGGTGAGCGGCATAACGCACATTTTGCCGATTAAATCTTTATATTTATAATCAGTTGGGTTTACTGCAATTGCAACGTCGCCAAACATTGTTTCAGGGCGAGTTGTAGCGATGACTATTGCTCCCATATCATCTTTAAGAGCGTATGAAATTTCCCAAAGATTTCCATCTTCTGTTTCATAGTTTGTTTCGATATCAGAAATTGCACTTTGACATCTCGGGCACCAATTTACAATATAGCTCCCTTTATAGATTAAGCCTTTATTGTATAAATCTACAAAGACTTTTTTAACGGCAGCAGAGCATCCCTCATCTAGTGTGAAGCGCTTTCTTGACATATCAAAGCTTGCGCCTAAAAGCTTACATTGTTCTAAAATTCTATCTTTATGCTGGTTTGCCCAATCCCACGTTTTTTCAAGAAACTTTTCTCTTCCAAGATCGTGGCGGCTGATACCTTCTTTTGCTAAATTCTTTTCAACGACGTTTTGAGTTGCAATTCCGGCATGGTCGCAGCCCGGCATCCAAAGAGTCTCTTTTTGAAGCATTCTATTATAGCGGACTAAAATATCCTGCAAGGTTTCGTCAAGAGCGTGGCCCATATGCAGGACACCCGTTACATTTGGAGGCGGAATAACAATTGAATAAGGTTCTTTATCGCTATTTGAATCAGCCTTGAAGCAGTTATTATCTTCCCAAAATTTATAGGTTTCGCTTTCTATTTTCCTTGCTTCATAGGTTGTATTTAATTCGTTTTCAATATCAGCTGTCATATTTTAGTCCTTTTAAAATTTAAAATGTCTATAATTTTAATTTATCACAAAAGTATTAGCCGATAAAGTTATTATTAATAACATTTGGATTATATAAAATGTTTGAATGCCAAAGGTATTATTCATATGTTTAATATTTATGTGTATGAACGCTTTTTGTGAGGAAGAGCTGTTTGAAAATCCTATTGAATTTAATAAAAAAGTAAATAATCAAGCGCCAAAATTTACGTGCTCTTTAAATGAATTTTGTGAAAAATTCATAGAAAATATAGATGTGGAAAAATTTATAAAACAGGAAATTGAAAATGATTATGTGGTTGTAAGCTTAGATGAATGTATTAGAATTGCAATGCTGAATAATTTTGATATTGCAATAAAAGATAAAGAGTTTTTAAGTTCAAAATATGAATATCAAAATGCTCTATCTAAATTTCTTCCGATATTAAATACAACGAGCTATATTGCAGATTATAGCGGTCAAATTTTGGTCGGCGGAGTATTAAGAGATACATTCCATGAAACTGCAATATCAGTCAATATCACAGCTGAACATGAACTAACCAAAGGGGGACAGCAGATTTTTGAAGCAAAGGCAAAAAAATACTTTCAAAGGGCACAAAAACATAACTTGAATTTTACAAAGGCTGAAACTGTTTATTTAACTTGCAAATATTATTATGAAATGCTTTTAGCTAAGATTAACATTGAGATTTATTTAAGAAACCTGATTGAAAGAAATGCGCAGCTAACTTATGCAATTAACCTTGAGAAATCCGGATTTGGAACAAAATTCGATGTAATTCGCTCGGAAAATGAAGTAGCACAGGCAAAAGTTAACTTGCTTACCGCTTTAAATGAATTTAGATTATCTCAAACAAGAGTTGCAAATTTAATCGGAATTGATGTTGAAACCGCTCTTATGCCTTTTGAAGATGAGATAAATGTACTTAAACTTGTAGATGAAAATGTTGAACTTGTTGAGCTTTTTAAAAGTGCAAAAAACTTTAGACAAGACCTCAAAGCATACGAAGATATAATTGCTATGGAAAAGCAGATTAAGTATTCTTATGTAACGGAATTTGTTCCAAGGCCTATGATTAATTATCAGGAGCAATTTCAAGGAACGCTTAATCATTCGGTTCGACCGAATTATATTTTAGCTGCTTACTTATCCTGGCAGCCCGGGGAAAATTTGGGAGTCGGGACAATAACCAAAATCAAAGCACAAAAAGAAAAGATTAATGCAAAAAGACTTGAATATGAAAATGCTTTTAGAGATATTAAAGAAAAAATAGTTGCAAGTCTTTCTACAACGAATTTCAATAAAAAGCAAATTGATGTTACAAAAGACAGACTTGACTATTCAAAAGAAAGTATTAATCTTGCAGTAATGCGTTTTAACAATGGAAAAGGAATTTTATTGGATGTTATAGAAGCACAAGGGCAAATGACAGAAGCGAGAGTTGAATATGTAAGAGCAATTATAAAATATAATATTTCTCAAACAGAATTATTATTTAATAGCGGCATAATTGATGAAGAAACGATAATAAAAAACTATCACCCATAGTACCTATAAAACATATAAAGACTTGCAAAAGTCTAAAAAATTCTATATACTTTATTATGGTTATCGTTTTTAAGGAGATAATAAATGAAAGTTATTATAGAAGAAGGTTGTATCGGATGCGGCGCTTGCGAATCATTTTGCGCAGATGTATTTAAAGTTGAAGATGTTTGTGTTGTAAATGAAGCAAATATTGCAGGAAACGAAGATTGCGTTAAAGATGCTGTTGATGCTTGTCCTGTAAGTGTTATTAAAATCAGCGAATAATATAAACTAAGTTTTAAAAAGCGCGCTTTTTGTTTTAGGCAAGGCGCGCTTTTGTATTTCAATGTATTTATACTTCTATATTATCTGCAGTTGCCTTTGTGAGCAATTTTGCACCTGCTTTTGCAACCTGACCCATTGCAAGGCTGAATATCATTGCAGGCGCTCCTGTTATGCATTTCAGAGTCATAATGACGTTACAGCCAAGAGTCCCTAATAAGGGAATTCCTATATTTGTTACAATTGATTTTCTTTCCTGTTTATCTTTCGTTAGGGCAACTGTTACACCAAGACCAATAGTAGACATTATAATGGTCAACATATCGGTTGGGGCGGAGCCTGCATTTATATCTCTTAGTTTTGGAATTAGATTTGCTGCTGTTTTTCTTCTTATGTTATTGAATTTTTCAAGTGATTGGGTAAGCTCTTTGCTTATTTCGCCATCTAATTTAATATCTTGCGTTAAATCTTGTACGGAAGTTAAATTTGTAATTTTACCATCTGCAATATTAGATTTTGTAACTTTGGAAAATAAATCTTTGGCTCTGTCGATAGTTTTTCCTTCTTTCAAAAGTCCTTTTGTCACTCTGTTTTTTTGCAGAGTTTCAAGAATTTCACTATTTAAAGAATTAAATATATCATCATAGTTTTTAATATGACTTAAATCAACACCTTCTTTAGAAGCGAGTTCCTGCAGTTCTTTTAAGGCTTTTGTGTAATCACCTTGAAAACAAGTTTTAGCACCTTTTCTATATACATTTGTAATCCATTGTCCAAATCGGTCAATATTGCTTAAAATCGGCACATTTTTTGTCTTTTGGGCAATATATTTATCCCAAACATCATCTTTTATGTTATTGATGTTGCTCCAAACGTTTCCAACAGAATCAAGTATTTTTGAATCTTTCAGAGAAAATTCATCTGCTTTTTTTAATAACTTAGAAAAGTCGCCGTGTTTATTTTTAAATACCGCCCCCAAAACAGCAGCCGTTGATATTGCAACAGTTGTTCCTATGGCGATTTTCTTTAACCTTTTTTTCTTTTTTTCATGTTTATCATTGACATTATAATATTGGGTTTTATTTTGAGGTGTATATGTATCTTTATTGGCATACGCAAAAGCCAGGTATGCCTTGTTTTGACTAAATGCCGGCATACTTTTACTTGCAGCAGATGATGAATTTGATACAGAAACATCGCTAATCATATTTAAATAAAAACAAAAAGGTGTTTAAAATTGCTCTTTTATTTATGTTATGCTCTTTTTTTCTTTTTTGATTTTTTTGTATTTGCCTGAGCTTTGAGTTCGCCTTTTGCATTATCAATAGAGTATTTTGCAAGTGGTTTTTTGGTTCTTCTGTCGTAGAAAACCAGCCAGTGTTTTGCCTTTTTATCCGTTACTGCAAAAGATAATTTACCAATTACCCTATCTCCGGGGCTTATTGTTTTAAACCATAATGAGGTATCTCCAAAAGGGCTTGGAGAAAAATTTTGGCCTGTGTTTGAAATAAGGGCTATATCAAAAGTTGAAAAAGAATGTTTTGTGTAATTATCAATTCCGAGATTTATGCTTATTGTATTTTCAATTCCAAAAGGGTCTTTTTCAAGTTTTATATCATTAAATCTGACATTTAAACCATCCAATAAGAGCTCTTCTTGTTTAAATGCTTCTTTTGAAAAAACAGGCATTTCAATGGCTTCGTCAATTTTTATTTTTAATTCGTCCCCGGGAGATAGCATAAAGCCTTTGCCTTTTTTGACTACTGCGGCAGTTAGACCTATGACGCCACCTATGGCGGCACCGCCTGCCAATGTATATCCGTTTGAAGCAATTGCAGCGCCAAGACCAAGAGTATTTAGTGCAAAAAATCCGCCTGCAACACCTCCAAGTAAAGTATAGCCTGCATGATGTGCAACGGTTTTGGCGACTCCTTTAACTGCGCTATCTTTGGTGGATAGTGATGCTTGAATTGGAATTTGTCTGCCATCGGGGGTTACCATATAGTCAAAATTTACATTAACCCAGCCGTCGCGGCCATTGTTTTTGGGCTTGCCGATTACCTGAATTACACCATGGACAATGGTTCCGCTTGGAATTATTATTCCTTTTTCGTTTTCGACATCTTGGGTAACTTCAGAAAAAAATTCATCACCTTCCACGCTGAAGCCCGAGCTTAAAACCTGAGAAACTGTAAGATTAATTACATCGTGGTGATCGATTTTTTCAACTTCGCCTGTAAAAAGATTATTTTGAACAGGTGTTTTGATTTCACCCTTTTCAATACGGCCTGATATTGGAGCAGATAAGGCGAAATTTGCGTTTAGAAAAAACGCAAGTAAAATTGTTGAAAATATTTTTTTGAAATTTCTATACTGCATAGCAAATATTATAAACTTATATTTCTAAAAAATGAATATTTATTGGTATTTTTTAGTATTTTTAATCTATAATTTAAGTATAACATTAAAGGAGAAAAAGAAAAATGGATTGTGTTTTTTGTAAGATTCTAAATAAGCAAATCCCATCAAAATTTGTTTATGAAGATGAGTATTGTTTTGCGATTAATGATATTAACCCAAAAGCTAAAACCCATATTCTTGTTATTCCAAAAGAACATATTGTTTCACTGAATGAAGTAAAGGATTTTGAGCTTGTTAAAAATCTTTTTGTTGCAATAAAAAATATTACAAAAGAACAAAATATTCCTGCTTTTAAGACTCATATTAATACAGGGCGTGCTGCAGGACAGGAAGTTGACCACCTTCACATTCATATTCTTGCAAATTAAATTATGATTACAACAGTCAAAACAAAAGAATATTTAAGAAAACAAGCGCTTGAAATAAGAAAAAATCTTGCTTTAAGTGGCAAATTAGATTTGATTTCATCTGAAATTGTATCTAAAATATCAGCTTGCAGGGAATTTGAGGTGTCTCAAAATATCGCTTTTTATTATCCGATTAAAAATGAAATCAATTTACTTGCTCTTTTAAAACAAAGGGATAAAAATTTCTATTTTCCAAGGTGTATCGGCTCTAAAATGGAATTTGCAAAATATGAAAAAAATTCTCTCGAAGTTGGAAAATTTGGAATAATGGAGCCTAAAAATAAAGCTATTGAGCCAAAAGAGATAGATTTTCTTTTAGTTCCTGCTTTAGCTGCTAATTCAAAAGGATATAGGCTTGGCTGGGGCAAGGGATATTATGATAGATTTATATGTCAAAATGAGCTTAAAGCTAAAAAAGCAATAGTTATACCATCATATAATCTGACAGATGAATTTATTCAAGATGATTTTGATGAAAAATCAGATATGATTATAACCGAAAAAGCAATTTATAGAATATAAATATAGATTATTTAAAATTTGCTAAAAAAGAAAAAATAATTTACAATCAGTTTATGAAGTTTATCAGTGTAAAGCTAGGAAAAAAACTTTGGAAAGCATTAAAAAAATAGATAAAGAAATTAATAAATTAACAAAAAAGGGCGAAATTAATAAAGCTATAGAATATTGTCAAAATCTTTTATTAAAGTCACCCGCTGACACTAATCTCCATATTAGATTAGGCGATCTTTATCTTGACTGGCATCTTGATATTTATCAGGCAAAACAATATATAGATGAAGCTATTACCGAGTATCAAAAAGCAGCAGAAGTTTTAATAGATAATGGTGAAATTTATTACAAAATCGGGCTTGCGCTTTATTATAAAGGTGAACTTGACAAGGCTATTAATTATTTCAATATTGCAATTGAAAAAAAAGCAAATATTGCTCAATGTTATTATATGATTGCAAATTGCTTAAAGAAAAAAGACAGATTTCAAGATGCGCTTGAAAATATTGAGCTTGCACTCAAACATTGTTTTTTAAACTCATCAAGAATACACTATTCCAAATTTCGCCTTTTAAATGCGCTTTATTTTAAAAATAAAAAGAAAAAATTTCAGGCATTTATTGAACTTATTTTATCTTATATAACATTGCCTTTTGATAAAGTTGCCCTTAAAAATCTCAAAGACAAACTAAAATGGTTTCAGCTTCTTCCTGTTTTGATAAAAGCTGATAGCTATATTGCAACAGGGGATATTGAAAGCGCTTTTGGATGTTATACAAAGGCTTTAGATAAAATGCCGGGCTTTGCCGCTTTGTATGTGGCATTGGCTGATGCTTACAGAAAAACAGGAAAACTTGAAGAAGCAATAACCGAATATAAAATGGCCCTTTGGATAGATTCATTATACCATGGAGCTTATAATGGAATTGTTCAGACCTATGAAGAGCTTGGTGATTTTGATAATGCGATTTTATACTATCAAAAATATATCCAAATCCACCCTAATAACGCCGTTTTACATTCAAATATTGCAAATCTGTATTTTATGAAAGGTGAAGCCGAAGAGGCGATAACGCACTATCAAGCTGCTATAACAATCAATCCTAAGCCTGATTGGACAAGTATTGTAGCGCAGACATTAGGCTATATAGAACAAAATGTTATAAAAAATACAGATAGCGCAATTGCAAATTATCAGCTTGCAAATGCCCTTACTCCAAAAGAAATTGATGTTTATATTTCACTTGGAAGTGCATTTTATGATAATGAGGACTATAAAAACGCACTAATTGTCTATAGAAGAGCGCTTGAATTAGACCCAAATAATTCTAAAATCCATTGTAATCTTGGATATTTGTATTGGGGTATGGGTGATATCGATGAAGCTATTAAAGAATATAAATTGTCGATTAAATATGACTCTATGTATGATATAGCGCACAATAATCTTGGTGTAATTTATCTTGATGATTTAGTGCAGCTTAAAAATGCTATAGAATGCTTTACAAAAGCAGTTGAATGCAATCCTAATTATGCACTTGCATATTATAACCTTGGAAGATGCTACGCTTTGAAAAATGAAAATATTGAAGCTGCTAAATTTTTCCAAACAGCAATGGATGTGAATACGGTTACAAATGAAATTGACCCGGCAGACATCCAAGAAAGGCTAAATAACCTTTTTAACTAATTTACAAAAGAAGAATTTATATATATGATTGATTAAGATGGACACCTTAATTTATATCTTTAAAAGAATATTGCAGAGTATTCCAATACTATTTATAGTTTCACTTATCAGTTTTTTCCTGATAAGGCTTTCGCCTGTTGATCCTTTATCGCAGCTGAAATTAAACCCTGCAATAAGTGAAGAAACTATTCAAAAAGAAACAAAAAGATTAGGGCTTGATAAACCTGTTATAGTTCAATATGGCCTTTGGATAAAGAATTTTCTAAAAGGTGATATGGGCTATTGTATGGATAATACTAAAGTTTCAACCAAAATCAAAGCAAGAATTTTAAATACTCTGCTTTTATCTTTTATGGTTATTTTGGTAAGTTGGATTGTTGCTCTTCCAATTGGAATATTATGTGCAGTTTTTTATAACAGCAAATTTGATAAAATCCTAACCGTTCTAACGAGTGCCGGCATGGCAATTCCATCTTTCTTTTTTGCGATATTAATGCTTCTTTTTGCCCAATATACAGGCTGGTTTCCATTAGGAGGGCTTACAAGTGTTGATTTTTCAGAAATGAATGTGATGCATAGAATACTGGATATCTTATGGCATCTCGTTTTACCTGTTTTTGTTTTATCAATAATATCGTTATCTTCAATAGTAAGGCAGATGAGAGCCAATTTGCTTGATGTATTAAATTCGGAATATATAAAGTTTGCTTATGCAAAGGGTTTAACTAAAAATAAGGTTATTTTAAAGCACGCTTTGAGAAATGCGATTAATCCTATTATTACACTTTTGGGTTTTGAATTTGCAGGGCTATTATCAGGAGCTGCTTTAACGGAATATGTATTTCAATATCCGGGGCTTGGTAAATTAATTCTTGAAGCCGTTATGGCATCAGACATTAATCTTGTTATGGCAAGTTTGATGATAGGTGCAATTATGCTTATAGCTGGAAATTTAATTGCAGATATACTTTTGAAACTTACAGACCCGAGGGTTAGAATATGAAGATATCTGATTTTTTCTATAAATTAAAGAAAGATAAAGCCCCCTACATTGCTTTTATTGTGCTTGTTGTAATGTATCTTTTAATTGCTTTTGCTGATTTTTTTGCTCTTTATCCTTCAACATATTCAAACAGAAAACTAACCTATCAGCCTCCAAGCAAGATGTATATTATTGATAGTCAAAATAGAATTGTAAAACCTTATACTTATAATTTTACAAAAACTTTCAATAGAGATACTTTTACTATTGAGTATAAAGAAGATAAAAGTGTTAAATATCCGATAAAGTTTTTTTCAAAAGGTTTTGAATATAAGCTTTTTGGGATTTTTAAAGCAGATATTCACCTGATTTCAAAATCCGATGATTGCAATTTGTTTTTGCTTGGAACCGATATTGGAGGGCATGACGTTTATTCAAGGCTGTTTTATGGCGGTCAGATATCGCTTACGATAGGCTTTTTGGCGCTTTTAATTTCTTTTCCGATTGGAGCAATTTATGGAGGCATTTCAGGTTATATCGGAGGTAGAATTGATAAGATAATGATGCGTATAGCGGAAGCGATTATGTCTGTTCCAAGCTTTTACCTTTTGATAATTCTAGCTTCAATTTTACCATCTAATATGACAAGCAAACAAAGATTTGCTCTAATTACCGCTATACTTGCTTTCATTGGTTGGGCGGGGTTTTCAAGGGTAATTAGAGGGATGGTCTTATCAATTAAAACAAGTGAATACATAAAAGCAATTGAAACAATAGGAGCATGTAGAAGAAGGATTATTGTAAAACACATTCTTCCTCAAACGTCAAGTTATATTATAATAGCACTTACTTTGTCGGTTCCATCTTATATTCTTGCAGAATCAGGATTGAGCTTTTTAGGGCTTGGAATACAGCTTCCTGATGCAAGCTGGGGGAATATGCTAAGAGAAGCACAGGAATTTGCAAATATAATTTATCGCCCCTGGCTTTTGGCTCCCGGATTTTTAATTTTTGTTGCGGTTTTGTCATTTAATGTATTAGGGGATAAAATAAGAGACATATTGGATCCGAAAACCGTAAAAAAATAGAAATGAAAGATGTAACCCTGTGGAAAATTTATTAACACAAGAGATTATTCAAAATCTTACAATAATTTTTAGAATAACACTTGCTGCCTTATTGGCTTTTATTCCGGGTATTGAAAGAGAATTAACCGGAAAATTTGCAGGTCTTAGAACCCATATTTTAGTGAGCATAGGCGCTTGTGTTTTTACAATTCTTTCTATATATGGTTTTAAAATGCATATTGCGGTGGATGTGATTGGAACAAATGACCCTGCTCGTATAGCAGCCCAGGTTATTACCGGTATTGGTTTTATTGGTGCAGGTACTGTTATGCGCCATGGAACAAGTGTGTCCGGTATTACAACGGCAGCCACTCTTTGGCTTTGTGCGGCAATCGGGATGTCGGCCGGTTGCGGCGAATATATGACAGCGATTATAGCTTCAATTGCAACATTGATTGTTTTAATTGTTATAAGAAAATTAGAGCGAAGAGTATTATCTAAAAGAAAAATAGCGTATAGCTTGTATGAAGTGAGCTTGACTGCTTCAATAGATGATTGCGAGCAAATTCAAACACTTCTTGCAGATAATTTTCATAAGGTTTTTAAATTTAATAGAAAGCTCATTAATCATAATGAACTTAAAATCAGTGCCGTTCTTTCAACAAAGAAATCTTTAAAAGGAATAAATGACATATTTAAGGCAATAAATAATTTAGATTCTATTGAAATTAGAGAATATAACGAATAAGTAATTATAAAAACTGTACTTAATCTTTTGCTTGTGTTATTCTATGAATAAAAAAGTATAAAATTGGAGAAAAATGTACCTATGAGAGTACACGAGCTTGCGAAAGAATTAAATATCACCTCAAAAGAACTTGTAGAAACCGCAAATTCTAAGTTAGATATGGCGCTAAAATCACACAGTTCAACAGTTTCTGATTCATATATTGATAAAATCAGAGCACTTTACAAAAAAGGCGAAAAGCCGGCAGCAAAGCCAAAAGCGTTTATCGTAAAAAAACAAAGACCTGTCGAAAAAGTTGAAGTACAAGAAACAAAAGAGCAAGCACCTCCTGTTATAAAAACGGTGTCTAAGCTCGAAATTGTAAGAAGTGCACAGCAAACACAGCCTAAAAAACCTGCAAGCGAACCAAAAAAAGAAGATAAACCAAGAGAAACAAAAACCGAAAATTCTTCACAGTTTCCTAAAAAAAGAATTATAAATTCAACAGACAGGCTATCAGAGCTTCCATCTATGACAAGAAAGAATTTTTCAAAACCTGCTCCGACAGATGGCGAAAAGCCTGCAAAAGATTCAAAAAATCCTAAAGAAAAAACATCAAAACAATCTGCTCCCCAAACAATTAAAAGACATATAATTCCGCAGGATATGTATAATAATCAAGCTCAAAGGAATAAGAAAAAGAAAAAAGACCATGCTTATAACAATAAACAAGAAGAGCAGGAAAGAATAAGTCTTGAAAAGACAGTTCAAAACAAACACAAAAAACACACTCAAGAAACTGCAGCTGTTGAAGAAGTAACATCTGTTGTTATAGACAGACCAATGACAGTTGGAGAATTAAGTGACAAAATCAAAAAAACTCCTGCTGAAATTATCAAATTCTTGATGCTTGAAGGTATTATGGTTACGGTTAATACTCCGATTGACACAGAAACTTCTAAAAAAGTTGCACAAAACTTTGAACTTGAAGTCCTTGAAGAAGACATAGAAGCATTTATTGCCCAGGAAGAAGAAAAAGAAGGTGTAAACAAATATCTTCAAAATGCAAAAGAAGAAGATATAATCAAGCGCGCCCCTGTTGTAACTGTTATGGGACACGTTGATCATGGTAAAACAACACTATTGGATTCCATCAGGGCATCTAAACATAAAATTGTTCACACAGAAGTCGGCGGTATTACACAAAGTATCGGTGCCTATACTGTTTGGCTAAATAAAAAGAAAATTGTATTTATAGATACACCGGGTCACGAGGCATTTACTCAAATGAGGCTTAGAGGTGCGCAATCAACTGATATCGCAGTTCTTGTTGTTGCTGCAGATGATGGTGTTATGCCACAGACAATCGAAAGTATTTCCCATGCCAAATCTGCGGGCGTTCCTGTTATTGTTGCAATAAACAAAATGGACAAAGCTGATGCCAACCCTGATAAAGTTCTTCAAGAATTAACAGAACACGGTTTAATTCCTGAAAAATGGGGTGGAGATACAATTTGTGTTCCTGTTTCGGCTCTTCAAAAAACAGGTATAGACGAGCTTTTAGAGTACATTCTTCTTGTTGCTGATATGCAGGAATTGAAAGCAGTTGAAAAATGTCCTGCAACAGGTGTTATCATTGAAGCTAATCTTGACAAAGGAAAAGGTCCTGTTGCAACTATGCTTGTTCAAAATGGAACCTTAAAAGTGGGTGATTCGATTGTTGTTGGTTCTGTTGGAGGAAAAGTAAGAGCATTATTAGATGATTCAGGAAGAAGAGTAAGATTAGCAGGTCCTTCAACTCCTGTTGAAATTTTAGGCTTAAATGAAGTTCCTCAAGCAGGCGATATCTTTGAAGCCGTTAAAGATAAAAAAGAAATGGAGCGGATTGTTGATGAAAGAAAACAACAAGAACGCTCAACAAGACTTGAAGCAATGACAGCAGCTCATGTACAAAAAGAAGGAGTAAACGCTCTTGATGAAGTAACAAACCTTAATCTTATTATCAAGGCGAACACAAATGGTTCAGCAGAAGCAGTTTCTCATGCTATTCAAAATGTAAAATCATCTAAAGTTGTTCCAAAAATTGTTCACGTTGGGGTTGGCGATATATCAGAAGCCGATGTTATGTTAGCCTCTGCTTCAAATGCGATAATTCTTGGCTTTACCGTTAAGGAAGACGCTAATGCTCTAGCTTCTGCCCAAAAAGAAAATGTAAAAATTAAAAAATATGATATTATCTATCAGGTATTGGAAGATATTGAAAAAACAATGCTATCTTTACTTTCGCCTGAAATTGAAGATGTTGAACTTGGAAAAGCCGAAGTTAGAATGGTCTTTACGGTCGGAAAAACAACCAAAATTGCAGGCTGTTATGTAACAGAAGGTAAGATAGTCCGCTCTAAAACTGCAGTACTTGTTAGAAATGGTGAGGAAATCTTTAAAGGCGAAATTGACCAGTTAAAACGTTTCAAAGATGATGTTAAAGAAGTTAAAGAAGGCTTTGAGTGTGGTATTTCTTTTGCAAAATTTAATGATATTCAAATAGGCGATATTATTGAAGTTTCAACCACAAAAGAAATAGAGCCGGTTACTCTTGTATAAGGAAAAAATAAATGTCATTAAGAAATGAAAGAGTAAGAAAAGCTTTAATGAGAGAAATCTCTGATATAATTTTAAGAGAAATTAAAGATCCAAATATTTGTGCAATGGTTTCTATTACAGATGTTGAAGTGTCGTCTGATAATACTGCAGCACGCGTTTTTTATAGTGTTTTTGGGGATGATGAGGCAAAAAAAAGAACCTCTGTTGCTCTTGAAAAACACGTAGGGCAAATCCGATACTGGGTAGGTAAAAGAATAAGACTTAGAAAGACTCCAAGCTTATTATTTATTTTGGATGATTCTCTTGAACATGGCGCCAAAATGACAGAACTGATAAATAAAATCGAGCGCGGTGAGATATAGAAGTTTTTAAAGAAACTATGTATTTTTTAAATATAAATAAACCAAAGGGCATAAGTTCCTTTGATGTTATAAAGCAGCTAAGAAAAAGATTAAAAATCAAGCAAATCGGGCATTCCGGCACTCTTGATCCTCTTGCAAGCGGGGTTTTGCAAATCGGTGTTTCAAAAGCCTGTACGCTTTTAGATTATTTAGATAGTGATAAAACCTATATTGCAGATATGCAGTTTGGTTATGTTACAAAAACATACGATGCCGAAGGCGAAAAAGAATTTAGTGAAAAACCTGATTTTTCAAAAGAAAAGTTGCTTGAAGTTTTAAATTCTTTTTTGGGAAAAACTCTACAGATTCCTCCTAAATATAGTGCAATTAAAATCAACGGTAAAAAAGCCTGTGATATTATGAGAGGTGGAAAAGATGTTGAAATTCCAAAGCGTGAAATTGAAATATATTCTATAGAACTATTAGAATATAAAAAAGACTTTGCAAAAATAAAAGTTTCTTGCAAAAAAGGCACATATATAAGATCGCTTGTTAATGATATCGGACTAAAACTTGGATGTGGCGCTTATATGGCAGATTTAACAAGAATACAGGCGGGAATTTTTAAAATAGAAAATTCGAATAATTTAGATGATGAAATTTATAATGAAATCAACCCTCTAGATGCATTGAATATAGAAAAATATAAACTAAACGATAATGAATTTAATAAAATTATAAATGGAATTGCAATAAAACCTGATGAAAAAACTGATATAATGTCAGAAAAAAAGCAAAATGAAATTATTTTATTAACAAAAAATAATAAACTTGTTTCAATTGCTTATTTATCAGATAATTTAATAAAGCCAAAAAAGGTTTTTAGGAGTTTATAAATGGCGCAATTTTTTAAAACGTTTTTAGTCTGTTTGGTACTGGTTTTTGGTCTTTTAGGGTACCGTTATTTTAATCAAAACAGTTTCAATAAGGACTTATCCGTAAACAGTAATTCTGTTTTTGGTGTACATTCGGATAATAAAAAACCTGATAATGAAAATAATCAATCAAATTCGACGCTAATTCCAAATAATTATCCGAGTTCAACAAATACCCCAAGCTCAAGACCTGCTGTTCAAAAATATAATCATACCTGCTATTTTTATTCTCAAAACGGGGTATTGGTGCCTGTGGAAAGAGAAGTTGGTGTTCAGCAAAACCTTGAAGGCGCGATTGCAATTCTTTTAAAAGGCCCTACTATAAAAGAAGCCAAAAAAGGAATATATTCTGAAATTCCGGGTAATGTAGACCTAATTTCAGTAAAAAGAGACAGCAACTCGATTATAATCGATTTGACATCGGCTTTTGAAGAAGGTGGCGGCTCAAATAGTATTGAAAACAGAGTAAAACAGCTATCCAAGACCGTCAAAGCAATTGAACCAAAAAAAAACATTTATCTTAATATTGAAGGAAAAAGAGTTGAATATTTAGGCGGAGAAGGTGTCTATATTAAACAGCCTCTAAATTAAGCTAAATGTATGATTAAACAATTTATATGTTAGTATATATTTTAAATTGTCATAAGATGAGGAAAACAAATGAGAAGAATACTATCTTTTTTAACAATATTGCTGCTTGCAGGCTTTTGTTCCGCTTGTGTTAATAATTTTGCAGTACACGAGCTTAATCAAATGGCAGCCCAATATGTCCAAAAAGGCGACTTGGATAGTGCAATTTCAAGGCTGGAATCTTCTGTTGAACTTGATGATAATATTTATGAAACAAGATACAATTTGGCAGTTGCCTATCTGAAAGCAGAAAAATATGAAAAAGCTTTAGAAAGTATAAATAAAGCGATAGAATTAGCTGCAAAATCTGACGCCAAAGATGCTTATTATACAGCAGGTGTTATAAATGATACAATTGCAGAAAATTTATCCATTGAAGACAATGAAAAATATGTTTCTTATTTAAAAAGCGCAAATGATAATTTTGAAAAATATCTTGAATTAAGTAAAGATAACGAAGATGATGAATTCGAAACAATTAAAAACCGCATTGAAGAAAATTTTGAAAAAATAAAAGAAAAAGAAGCCGGGCTTGAATAAGTGAGCTATATATTATATCCGCCAACAAACGCTGTTGCATTTAATATATTTAATTATCCAATCAGATGGTATGGGATAATTATGGCAATTTCAATATTTTTATGTGTATTTTTAAGCTATTTATTTTTGAAAAAATATCATTCAAAAAAACTTGCAGATGAATTTATAGATATGTGCCCAGGGGCCATTGTTTCAGGAATTTTTGGAGCAAGGTTTTTTTATTGTATTTCAAATTTTGATTTTTATTTGAAACACAAAAGCGAAATTCTAATGCTAAGTCACGGCGGACTTTGTATATATGGGGCAATTATTTTTGGAATTTTATATTTTATTTGGTATACAAAAAAAAGAAAAATAAATTGCTTAAAGTATTTGGATAGTGTTGCTTTATTTTTTCCTCTTGCACAAAGCATCGGCAGATGGGGCAACTATTTTAACCAAGAGGCTTATGGCACACCAACAGATGGTTTTTTAAAGCTCTATATTGATTATTCAAACAGACCCTTAAAATATATTGATGTTGAATACTTTCATCCGACATTTTTGTATGAAAGTATTTTAGATATAGCAAGCTTTATTTTGCTTTTGATAATATTCATAAAATTTAAAGATAAAATGAAACAAGGCACGATATTTTATCTGTGTTTGATTTTTTATTCTATAATTCGAATTTTTGTTGAAAGCATTAGAATAGATAGCGTTATGAATTTTGGAAATATTGCAATAGCGCAAGTAATTGCGCTATTGATAATGATTATTTCGAGTTTTTTATTGTTTAAAAGCTATAAAAATAATTAGTTTTATTTTTCAAGCATTGATTTGCCTGTCATTTCGTTGGGCTGTTTAATTTCAAGAATATCTAAAACGCTTGGTGCGATATCGCATAGTGCACCTTCTTTTTTCAAAGAATAATTGTCTTTTGAAACAACAACAAAAGGAACAACATTTGTTGTGTGTGCTGTTTGAGGTGCTTTGGTTTCTTCGTTGAACATCCATTCGGCATTTCCGTGGTCTGCTGTGATAATCATTGTAACATCGTTTTCAAGTGCTTTTTGGGCAATTTTTCCAACACATGTGTCAACTGCTTCGCAAGCTTTAATTGCAGCATCCATAACGCCTGTATGACCTACCATATCAGGGTTTGCAAAGTTTACAAGAATAAAACCGTATTCTTTATTATCAAGTGCATTTAATACATTATCGCAAACTTCATAAGCTGACATTTCAGGCTGCATATCATATGTTGCAACTTTTGGCGAATTAACAAGAGCGCGTGTTTCAAGTTTTCCTTCTTTTTCAACTCCACCATTAAAGAAAAATGTAATATGAGCGTATTTTTCTGTTTCTGCGGTTCTAAATTGTTTGATGTTATTTTCATCTAATACATCGCCTAAAATATTAACGAGACTTTGAGGCTTGAATGCTACAGGAACATCAAAAGTTTCATCGTATTGTGTCATGCAGACATAATATAAGTTTTTAATTTCTTTTTTGCGTTTGAAGCCATCAAAAGATTTATCTGCAAATGCTCTTGTAATTTCGCGGGCTCTATCGGGTCTGTAGTTGAAGAATATAACAGCGTCATTATCTTCTATTCTTCTGTTTGAAATTACGGTAGGCTCCACAAATTCGTCTGTAGTTTCTTTTTCGTATGAATGTTGAATGGCATCAGATGAACTTTGTTCTTTGATACCTTCTGCCATTGTTAGACAATTATAAGCTCTTTCGACTCTATCCCAGCGTTTATCCCTATCCATTGCCCAGTATCTTCCAATGATTGATGCAATAGGGGGCAGATTATATTTTTTAAGTTCGTCTTCAATTTCTTTTAAAAATATATGTGCAGATTTTGGTGGAGTATCGCGGCCATCTAAAAATGCGTGAACATAGACTTCTTTGAGCCCATTTTCTGATGCCATTTTAATTAATGCTTTCAGGTGGTCAAGGGAGCTATGGACGCCGCCTGTGGATACCAAACCATATATATGAAGAGCGGAATTGTTTTTCTTTACGTGATTAATTGCATTTAAAAATTCGCTGTTTTTAAAGAAATCCCCTTCTTCAATTGCTTTATTAATTCTTGTCAGTTCCTGATAAACAATTCTTCCGGCGCCTATATTTAAATGTCCTACTTCGCTATTTCCCATTTGTCCTTTTGGAAGACCGACCGAAAGACCATCCGCGTGGATTGTAGTTGATGGCATGGAAGTATAATATTTATCAAAATTTGGTGTATTTGCTTTTGCAATTGCATTATATTTAGTGTCAGTTGAAATTCCCCATCCGTCTAAAATACAAAGTAATACTCTTTTATTGTTTGGCATAGCTTTAAAGTCCTCTTTTATTATCTTTTGTCTATAAAAAATTATATCACTACCAAAAAAATATGTAACAAAAAATGTTTATTTATATTATTATATTTATATATCAAAGGAATTGTAATGAAATATTCTAAATATAATGTTGTCATAATCGGAAGCGGAATCAGCGGTTTGTTTCTTGCAAATAAATTATCACAAAGTTCTGATTTTGAAGATGGAATTTTGGTTATAACAAAAGAGCAACTGTTTTCAGGTTCTTCTGCTCTTGCTCAAGGCGGGATTGTAAGTGTTATTCCTGAATTAAACAGTAAAGATTCAATAGAGCTCCATATAAAAGATACCCTAAAAGCAGGCTGCGGTTTGAATAATATAAATACTATTAAATTTGTTTCAACAAATTCTGCTTTGGTTGTTGATGATTTAATAGGTTTTGGTGTCGAATTCGATAGAAACGAGACAGGAAAGCTCAATTTCACAATGGAAGGTGCCCATAGCTGCCCTAGAATTCTTCACAGTGAAGGTGATTCTACAGGAAGAATTATTGAACAAGCATTGGTTGAAAATATCCAAAAAGCCAAAAATGTCGAAATATATGATAACACTATGGCACTTGAATTGCTTATTGATACCGATAATTCCTGCAAGGGCTTGATTAGCTACAATTGGCAAAATAATGAATATGAAGCAATTTATTCAAGCAATGTCGTTATTGCAACAGGTGGCATAGGCCAGCTTTATTTGGAGACTACAAATCCTGCTGTTTCAACGGCAGATGGTATAGCGCTTGCATATAAAACCGGCGCAAAAGTAGCTGATATGGAATTTGTTCAATTCCATCCGACTGCTCTATATTGCAAAAATAAAGCCACAATGCCATTAGTTTCAGAATCTGTCAGAGGAGAAGGCGCAAAGCTCGTTGATACAAAAGGCAGTTACTTCGCTTTTGATTATGACAAAAAAGGAGATCTTGCTCCAAGAGATGTTGTAGCAAGGGCGATAGTTTCCCAAATGGAAAAAACGGATAGTGATTATGTAAATCTTGATATATCTTCTATCGGGCTTGAAAAATTCAAAAAAAGATTTCCCACAATAACTTATCTTTGTGAAGAAAACAATATTGATATATCTGATTGTTTAATTCCTGTAAGACCTTGTGAACATTATTTTATGGGTGGAATTAAAGTTGATATTAATTCAAAAACAACAATTAAAAATCTATATGCAATAGGAGAATGTGCTTCAACAGGGCTCCATGGGGCAAACAGACTTGCAAGCAATTCCCTTTTAGAATGCGCTGTGTTTGCCGGCGAACTTGCTTCAATCCTTAGTAAAGATACTGTACTTCCTCCAAAGAAAAACAGTTTTAAAATAAAAGAAATAATTGAAAAGTTTGAAAACCTTGATGTTGATATTTTGTCAGATGGCAATGAAGAATTATTAGAAGAGAAATTCAACGAGCTAAAGGTCGCAATGAGTCACAATGTTGGGATTATAAGAACACAAAAGAGTCTTAAAGAAGCATTATTTAAAATAGAAAAAATTGAAAAAACCATTTTAGAGGGTAATTTTAAAGAAAACAGAAGAAAATATGAGCTTCAAAATGCAATTATAGTTTCAAAGCTTATTATTGATGCTGCCTTGAAAAGAGAATTTTCAATAGGTGCACATTATAGGCAGGATTGTGTTTCGCAAGAAGAGAGAAAGGAAATTTTAAATGACGAAATTTTGCTTAAATAATTTTGCAATAGATGATTTTATAATTTCTGCTCTAAAAGAAGATATGTATTATGGCGATATCACAACCGAATGCATAGCTCAAAATACCAAAAACGATTTTGAAATATTTTTAACTACAAGACAAGATGGTGTTTTGTGTGGCAAAGATGTATTTGTCAGAGTGTTTGAGCTTTTAGGAAAAGATAAAGTTGAAATAGAATTTTATTTTGAAGATGGCGACATTATAAAAAAAGGTGACAAAATTGCAAAAATCAAAGGAGATGTGAGAACTATCCTTGAAGGAGAAAGACTGGCACTGAATTTTGTTCAAAAAATGTCAGGAATTGCAACTTATACAAGAAAATTTTATGATATAATCAAAAAATACGAAACAAGAATAGTGGACACCAGAAAAAACACTCCAAATTTCAGACTTTTCGAAAAATATGCGGTAAAAGTCGGAGGAAACTATCTGCACAGATTTAACCTTTCGGACTGCGTTATGCTGAAAGACAATCATATCGCTTTTTTAGGCGGCTCCATTACAAAAGCTGTTCAAAAAGTCAGACAAAATATATCCCACGCTCATAAAATTGAAGTTGAATGCGATAGAATCGAACAGGTAGTAGAAGCTCTTGAAAATAATGTTGATATTATTATGCTTGATAATATGGATACAGATACAATGAAAAAATGCGTTGAAATTATCAACAAAAAAGCAATAATTGAAGCATCGGGATGTGTCACTATAGATAATGTTGAAAGCATTGCGCGCACGGGAGTAGACGTAATTTCAACAAGCGCTATTGTCACAAAAGCACCAACATTGGATTTGGGATTTGATGCCAAATAGCCGACTAAATTAGTCGTTATACTGCGAAACGCTATCTTGAGTTTTCATTTCCTGAAGTTTTTGCTGGCCATTCATGACAAGTTGATATAATCTGTTTAAGTCTTGTTCAAGATTATTTAGAAGCTGCTGGGCAAATTGCTGCGATTCTTCTTTCATCCTTTGAGATTCATTTTTAGCATTAAGCCTGACTTCTTGGGCTTCATTGAATGCTTGCATTTTGATTTGCTGGCATTCGTCAAAAACAGTTTGTCTGAATTTTTCGGCATGTTCTTCCATTGCTTTATTCAGGCTTGATTCATTTAAAAGCTTATATCTTTCATTTTCTGCATCTTGAATAATACGTTCAGCCCGTATTTTAGCTTCTTGTAAAATTTCATCCTTCTTTTTTAATATGATTCTTGCATCATTTATTTCATCAGATATGGCATTAGGAAACGAATTTACAATTTTGTACAGTTCTTTTGTATTGACAATCATCCGACCCGGAAAAATCGGAATCCCATCATCACACAATGCGCTTAAATCGTCAATCAAATCAAACATTTTGTTTACTGATTCTGCCATTTTGTTTTTAACCTTTCTTATATTCTTTTAAATATTGTACCACACTTTTTGGAACAAATTTTGAAATGTCTGTTTTGTGGTTTGATAATTCTTTAACAATGCTTGAAGAGATAAAATTGTGTTCGGGTTTTGTAGATAGAAATACTGTTTCAATATCAGGTGCGATTACTTGATTTGTTTGGCATAATTGAACTTCGTATTCAAAATCTGTAATAGTCCTTAGGCCTCGAATTAAAAATTTTGCCCCTATCATTCTTGCATATTTTACAGTTAAGCCTTCAAAACTTGCTACTTTAACATTTTCCAAATCTTCAACAGATTGTTTAATAAGCTCTACTCTTTTATCAACCGATAAAAAAGGTTTTTTTGAAGGGTGATTCAAAACTGCTATAACAACTTCATCAAACATCCTGCTTGCCCTGTATAAGACATCTAAATGGCCGTTTGTAATGGGGTCAAAGCTGCCGGGGTACAGTGCAATTTTTTTGTCGGATGAACTTATCATATTGATATTATATTATCAAAAATAAATTATATACAACATTTTGATAACATTTTTTAATTTTATGTTACTATGGATTTTGTAAGTAATTGATGGAATTAAGTTTAAAAAATGCTTGGTGTTAGAAAAAGAGCCATAATTGCAGGTATTATAGCTGTCATTATACTTGTTTTGGCAAAAAATTTTTGGTTGATTTTTAAACCTATAAAAGTTGATATTGATTTTGAAATAAAAAACCCATTAAATGTTTGCGTGGTTTTAAATAAACACGATGATGATTTTTTTTCAAAAGTAAAGCGTGCAAATTTAGTTGTTAAAAATGGGATAAACGAGTTTTTAGTTGAAGATTTGTTTTTAGCAAAACGCCTTAGAATTGATTTTGCAAATGCTAATCAAAAAATTGTCGTAAAAGATATTTCAATAAATAACAAACGTTTTGTTTCAAGTAAATTTAAGCTTCAAGGCGGTATTTTAAAAATTGAAAATAATAATCTTATTATTTACCCAAAAAGCGATAATGTAAGATTATATTGTGAAGATAGTTTGCAAATATTTAGACCTGCAGGCTTTGAAATATCGATATTTATTATAATTTTGGTTTTATCTTTTCTTCTGTTTTATAAATTAATCGACTACGCTGCAGATTTTAGCACCTTAAAATCTAAATCAAGAATAGAAATCGTATTTCTTTCGATCTTTTTTGTGCTTTTATGTTTGCCTGCTTTAAATATTGATAAAAATAATATTTCTAAAAAAGAAAACAGGGTATTGAAGAAATATTCGCCTATGGTAACGCAAGAAGGAAAAATTAATTATAATTATGGAAAAGATTTTAATGCATGGTTTTCGGATAGATTTTTCTTAAGGCGTGATTTGATTGACCTTTATTATAATCAATTTATAATTGCTAAAAATTTAAGAACAAGAAAAGTTATAAAAGGCAAGGATAATTGGCTTTTTTATGGTATTAATAGTGCTGTAGATTCTTATACTAATAAAAATACGTTTTCCAATGAAGATTTAGAACTTGCAAAAAAACGACTTGAAGAAATAAATAATCTTGCAAAAGCAAGACACAAAGAGTTTTATTTTGTGATAGCTCCATCTAAAGCAAAAGTATATTCTGAATTCTATAGCGAGCTGATTAGGCCTCAAAAAGATTCAATTAGTTTATCGGAACAATTGGTTTCGTATTTGAAAGAAAATTCTGATGTAAGGGTAATTTATCTGAAAGATAATATTATCAAAAACAAAGATAAAGGAATCTTATATTATAAGAAAGATACACACTGGAATAAGCTTGGTGCGTATTTTGGTTATCTTGATATTATGAAAATAATAAACAAAGATTTTAAAAATCCTGTTTTCAATTATAAAAAGCTTATTGATGATAATGATATCCCCGGTGATTTAAATGCGTCTTTGCCGACTTCATTGAAAATAAAAGAAGATATCCAATATAAAAAACCTTATGTAGAAGGTTATAGCTGTCAAAAAACTCAAAATAACAACGACATTCAGTACTGCAGCGGCAAAGGTACCAAAAAGATACTGATGTTTAGGGATTCTTTTGCAATTAATCTAATTCCATATATTTCAACATCTTTTAAAAAATCTAAATATGTTTGGCAGTATGATGTTGATTTTTCTTATATGGATGATGCTGATATAGTTATATTGGAAATGGTTGAAATTAATTTGCTGTTTTTGATAAAAGATAATATGGAGGAAGTGTAAATGCTTTTTAGTTCAATGACATTTTTATGTGTTTTTCTTCCTTTGGTTATATTTTTCTATCTTATAGTTAAAAAAGAACTTAAAAATCCTGTATTACTTATAGCAAGTATGATATTTTATGCTTGGGGCGAACCTAAATATCTTGCTATGATGCTGAGTGTTATTTTAATTAACTATTTTGGCGCGATTCTTATTGAAAAAAATGAAAGCAGCAAAAAACCGTATTTGATTCTAACCGTACTTTTGAATTTATCTTTTCTTATTTATTTTAAATATTTTAATTTTCTGATAGATAATTTTAATAATATTTTTCATACAAACCATGAATTTTTAAATGTCATAATGCCAATTGGTATTTCTTTTTATACTTTTCAGGCATTATCGTATGTTATTGATGTATATAGAAAAGATTGCGCCGCTCAAAAAGATATCTATAAGCTTGCTTTATATATTTGCCTTTTTCCGCAGCTTGTTGCAGGGCCGATTGTAAAATACCATGATGTAATAGAGCAAATTGAAAACAGAGATGTCGATTTTGAAAAGGTGGATTTAGGGGTAAAAAGGTTTATTATAGGTTTATCTAAAAAGATGCTGATTGCAAATACTTTAGGAGCTGTTGCAGATAAGGTTTTTGTTCAAAGTCCTGATGCTTTTTCACACTCTATTGCCTGGCTTGGATCTATTGCCTATGCTTTTCAGATATATTTTGATTTTTCGGGGTACTCTGATATGGCGCTTGGACTTGGGCTTATTTTTGGTTTTAAATTTTTAGAAAATTTCAATTATCCATATATCTCAAAATCAATAACGGAATTTTGGAGAAGATGGCACATATCGCTTTCAACCTGGTTTAAGGAATATGTTTATATTCCATTAGGCGGTAATAGGTGCGGCAAAATAAAAACCTATAGAAATTTATTTATTGTATTTTTATTAACGGGTATCTGGCATGGGGCAAATTGGACATTTATTGTCTGGGGGATATGGAATGGACTTTTTATAATCTTTGAAAAAATGATTTCTGTAAAAGATTTGCAAGAAAAATACGCTGGTATTTATGCAAAAACGGCTCAACATATCTACTGCATTTTGATTTTTTTGATTGGCTGGGTGATTTTTAGAGCAGATGATATAAATTATGCACTTAAATATTTAATGAATATGTTTGGAATTTTGCATTTGGATAAGGCAAATTTTGTCTATAATATGAGCTATTATGTAGATACGATTGAAATTATAACATTTGTTGCGGCGATATTATGCTCGGTTCCTTTGTTTTCAAAGATGCTTGAAAACAAAAACAAAATTTCAATGGCACTGATTAACAACATATGGCTTTTGGTTTTGTTTATATTTTCCGTTAGCTCAATTGCTGCAAATACATATAATCCTTTTATTTATTTTAGGTTTTAGCAATAATTTTTCTGCCCGGGTTTTATTTTTGTATGAGAATATTCACCCCCCCCTCTTTGATAAATGCTAAAATAGGATTTGGTGCCAAAAATCGCGCAGAAAAAAAGAAAGATATAAAAGCAGCGGATAAAATAATGCGCGATTCCAAAAATGAATTTTTGGCTTTCAGTCCAAATTATGCCCGAATTAATTACAAATGCCTTAAAGATAAAAATTCTACAAGAAATGCAAGGGCAACTGAATTGTACAATAAAGTTTCAACAAGATATCATAGAACAATCAGGGATTTTGAAGATAATAAATGTGCGCCGACAGATGAAATATTAGATAAAGTCAAAAAACATAAGCTTGCTCATTGCTATGAAAGAGCACTTGGTACTTTGGCCGAATTATATAAAAACGGCTGCGAGGCGGAAATTACAGGAATATTTTATGAAATTGAACTTACAAATAAAAACACACTTGAAACAACAATATTGGAAGACAGAATTGACCACTGTGCCGTATTAACAGCTATGGGAGATAAAGAAAGAAGCGATTTTGAAGATTTTGTGGTGATCGACCCCTGGCTTCATTATGCAGGTTCTGTGCAAAATGCGGAAATAAAATACAAAAATTTTTTTGAAAATGATATTAAGGCAATAGAGCGAAAAATATGCAGAAAAATTTTGGCAAAAGGTGAAAATATAGATGATTATGAATTAAGAGGCGAAATTGTTTATCGTCCTTTAATAATTGCAAATGAAAATATAGATAAAGTCAGAACTTATTTAAAATAAAAACCCTCCGATATCGGAGGGTTTTGAAAAGTAGTGCTTTTGTAGTGCCTTTATAGTTTTTAACTTAAGCATTTTTATTCTGATTGGTGTTATCGACTCTCTCCTGGTGCTTGCCTTCGATTTTTGCATTATCTCGATTATCTTTTATAGAAAGTACTGTTGCAATAATGGCAAGCGGTACTGCAACGATTGCGGCTGCTTTAGCTTTTGAAGGATTGTTTTTAATTGTAGTTGCTGCACTTTCAAGAAATTCTTTTACTTTTGTTTTTAGGTTTGGTGTAATTGCTTTATCAAAACTTTTTGCAAGTTTTCCTGATAGCGTGTCGCTTTTAAGAACGCCGCCCATTGTAATTCCTCCTAAAATGCCTGTGCCTGCAGCTAGTGCTATATTTTTAACTCCTGAAACCATTTTTTCTTTTGTACAGTCTACTTTTTGTCCTAGTGTTGCGTTTTCTAATCCTGAAGCGGGTCTAAATGTTGCTGATAAAATTGACATAATTTTTTCTCCTTTGTTGAACTATAAACTCTTACTATTTAAAACATACTGTTTAAATTTCATATTTATGAAAAGTATTTTTGCTTTTTAAAATTGCCAAATTTTAGAGTTTAAAATTCATATATTGGCTATGATACAGATATTAAAACTCTTCTATGACTTCACAAAAGTTAATATTTTAGACATATAACATCTTAAAATTTGAAAATAACTGTTTTAAATGTGTAATATGTTTATTGTTTTTTAAATTTCAAGATTAATATTAAAATTAACTTATGACAATTAAAGAGTTGCTTGGCAGGAAAATTAAGAATTTAAGAATAAAAAACGGCTTAACCCAAAGTCAATTATCGGATATGATAGGAATTTCCCAAAGAAGCTTGTCGGGTATTGAAATAGGCAAAAATTTTCTAACTGCCGAGACATTAGAAAAAATACTTGTGTCTTTAAATATTGAAATAGATGAACTTTTTTGCCTTAAACATTTGAATGATTGCAGTGTTTTAAAAAAAGAGCTTATAGAAAAAATTTCTAAAGAACAAAATGAACAAAAAATCAGAAATATTTATAAGGTTGTAGAAGTGCTTTTAAGCGATTAGATTATTTTTAAAATTTTCAAATATATATTGAGCGATTGTTTTATGTTGTTTTTCTGTATGATGGAGTCCATCAATATCAGAGGTTTTTGTAACTTTATTTAAATCAATATATCCAACATTTTGCTCTTTTATGGCTTCAAGATATATTTTTGGAATTTGTTTTGATTTTTCAACAGACCACTCATCGAAAAGATTTGAAAAATAATGATGTTTTGTGACATTAACATTTAAAATTGCAGGGATCAGGATAATGATTTTGGCATTTTTTTGATGGTTTTTAGCGATATTTATAAGATTAATTATTCCATCTTTAATTTCATTATCATCAGGTTTATACATTTTTTGAATATCATTTATTCCAAGGGCAAGTATAACAAAATCAAAGTCTCGATTTAAATAATCAGGCAAAAGCAAAGCACCATCAAGCTCTTTTATGTTATCTATAAAACATTTTCTGTTGTTGCCACCTGCTTCAACTACTTCAAAACCTAAAGGTACAAGTTTTTGCTTTAAAATACCGCACCATCTTGTATTGATATCAAATCTTGACCCGTCGGTTGGGTTATAGCCAAAGGTGTTGCTGTCTCCAAAACATAAAATCTTTTTCATAATTAGAAATTATATGCAAAAAAACTGTTTATGCAATATTATTTAGATTATGAAGAAAATTTTGTTGGGCGTAATTTAGTCCATAGGCATTATAAATTTGATGATAGGTCGCTTTTGCAATCGGGTAGTTTGAATTTAAGCCGTATTTAAAAAGAGCATTTTCACCTTTGTTTGTAAGAGTTCCATTAATATTTCTTATATCAAAATAATTGTCGTTTGTACTTAGAGCATCTTCAAGCAAAATTGAGGTTGAATATTCTCCTAAATCTATTAAACCGTCGTTATTTAGATCTAATGATTCCGCATTCATTCGAGGTGCGTTTTGTCCTATAACAATATTAGCTGTTGTTTGCATATTTTGAGTAAGTTCAGCTGTTGACATAGAGGTTCTTTTGCCCATTTCTTCATAGGCGGTACCTAATAGAGCATCTTTATCTATAAATTGAAAATTAGGATTATATGGCATGTATTTATGCTCAAAATTAACAGGCGGCATATTTTGAGCATTCATTTGTTTAACAGACTCATCTAATTTATCCATGGCTTTATTAAATGTGTCGTTATCCATTTTACTGAGACCTTTTACATCGGGAAGTTCTATAGGTGAAATGCAGAAAGAAGTAAGATATTTTTTATAGTTATCAACAGAATTTCTTCCGTATCGAGTGGAAGGGTTTTGAATTTTGCTATCGTAAACACCTTTTTCGCCACCAATATAAGCATAATTTTGCGCAATATTTTGAATCATTTACTATCCTTTGTTAAAGTTACTCTAGTATAAAACCAAAACATATAAAAAATTGCGCCCTTTTTTTAATATATATAAAATATGGCGGGAACGACGAGGCTCGAACTCGCGACCTCATGCGTGACAGGCATGCGCTCTAACCAAACTGAGCTACGCTCCCATCCATATTAAATTTTCAATTTTCACTTTTTAGTTATTGTGCGTAAACACTAACTTGTTTTCTTGTTCTTCTGTAAGGTTCAAATTTAACAACACCATCTACAAGTGCAAATAATGTATTATCTTTACCCATTCCGACATTGTTTCCCGGATGAATTTTTGTACCTTTTTGTCTTACGATTATGTTTCCTGCAACAACTTGTTCATTGGCATATTTTTTAACGCCTAATCGCTTACTTTCGCTGTCGCGTCCGTTCTTTGATGAACCTACACCCTTCTTATGTGCCATTTTTATTCTTCTCCTGTTGCTTCTTCACTTTTAGCAGATTTTGCTTTTGTGTTGATTTTATTAATCATTACACGAGTGAATTGTTGTCTGTGACCTTGTTTTACCCTTGTTCCTTTTTTGGGACGTTGCTTGTAGACGATAATTTTTTTAGCTTTATCATTTTTTACAACAGTTCCATCAACAGTAGCTGAAGCTACATAAGGAGTTCCAACTTTTGATTTTTTGCCGTTAACAAGCATTACTACTTTATCAAAAGTTACTTTATCGTCGGCTTTAGCATCAAGCAATTCGATATCTGTATATCTTCCTTCTTCAAGTTTATATTGCTTTCCGCCTGTTTCAACTATTGCGTACATTATGTATCCTTTCTTTTAAGGGATCGCAGCTAACTTTAGTTTATTTTGGTTAAGCATTTAGAGGCGACCAACCTATCTGCATTTTTAAATATATCTAAGACAAAAATTAAAGTCAAGAAAATTTTTAATTATTTTATAAGTTTAATCATTTCTTCAACTGCAACATCCAAGCCTGTAAAAATTGCCTTCGAAATGATGCTGTGGCCAATATTCAGCTCTTTCAAATCAGGAATTTGTTTCATTAGAGAAACATTTTCATAATCAAGACCATGACCTGCGTTAACTTTTAATCCGATTTTTTGGGCTAAAATTGTACCCTGCTTCAGTTTTTCAAGTTCTGATGCAAAGTCTCCTTTTTTAAATGCGCTTGAAAAAGTTCCTGTATGAAGCTCGATGTAATCAGCACCAATATATCTGCTTGCTTCAATTTGTTCTTTATCGGCATCTATAAAAAGACTTACTATTATTCCATTTTCTTTTAGGGGTTTTATAAATTCTTTTAAATATTCTTTTTGTCCTGAAACATCAAGTCCGCCTTCTGTTGTAAGTTCCTGTCTTTTTTCAGGAACTATACATACACTATGAGGTAAAATTTTAAGCGCAATTTGTTGAATTTCTTTTGTTGCAGCCATTTCAAGGTTAATTGGAGCATTTAAGTTTTTAACATTTATTAAATCTTCATCTTTAATATGGCGCCTGTCTTCTCTAAGGTGCATAGTGATAGCAGAAATGTCATGGTGCAAGATTAATTTAACCGCCTCAATTAAATCCGGCCTGCCTTCGTTTCTAGCGTTTCTTAAAGTTGCTATATGATCTATGTTAACTCCTAATTTCATAACAAAATCTTACTACTAAACAGATTATTTGTTTTAAAAAATTTAAAAAAGTTTACAATAAATTTTTAATTTTTAATTTTCCGTATTATAATTTATCTCGTAGTACTATGTTGAGATGATAATTTATTTTGATTTGTCCTAAATGCAAAAGCAAAGTATCAAAAGAGGATACTGTTTGTAAAAACTGTAATTTAAGATTGGTCTTTAAATGTCCAAGATGCGGATTTCCCACCCGTCTTGGTTCGGTCAGCTGCCAGAAATGCGGCTATACATTTGTTAAATTCTGCCCCAAATGCCACAGCGCAAACTACGCATCGTCTTCCACCTGCAGAAAATGCTCTTATGAATTTGAAAATGAAAACACAACCCCAATAGTTGAAAATGATACAAAAGAGCCTGATACAAGCCAAAAGCAAGAAACTATAGTCGAAGAAGAAATTACGCCTTTGATTTTCTATATCGATTTTACAAATCTTGAAAAAATATTTGAAAAATATAACAAAGCCGACTTTAGACAAAAAGTTGCAGAAAATATCAAAACAACAATAAAAATTGTCTTTGGAACAACGATGGAATTTGTTGACAGTCACACTGTTAAATTTACATTTAATTACTCAAAATCAATAAATATGCTTGTTAAAATTAACCAATTTGAGGTGGAATTTAACAAATTCAATGATATTCTTGAAAAGACTTTGGCTGCAACGCTTACTTATAAATTTGCAGTTTCTACACTTAATGAAGCAAGGGATTCAAAAGACAACTACATAGCCCAGCTTAAATACGGTATAGATAAAGATGTTATCGTTTCAAACGGAACATATGGCAAATTGAATTCTGATTTATCTTTAATTAAAATTTCGCCTGATTCATACAAGATGATATTTTTAGAACAAAAACCCGTTTTTGAACAATCAGAAGATGAAAAATATGATAAAGCGCTTGAAACTATTTTGGAAAACATTTCAAAACCTTCAAATAAAACAAGCCTGATTTCTTTGAATGCTCCAAGAGGTGCCGGCAAAACTCATCTTTTAAATGATTTGTATTTTAGAATTGGAAAATCAAAGCTTGAAAATACTGTTGTATTATATGCACAATGTTCAGCATTGACACAAGTTAGTCCTTACGGCTTGATTCAGAGTTTCTTTACGAGATATTTTGATTTTCCTCTTGTTTTAAAAGAAGAATTCAACCAAAAGAACTTTGAAAAGAAAGTCTTGGATAAGCTTGGAGTTGATAAGATGGATGAAGAAACTCTTTCAACTCTTGCAAATCTAATTTATCCAATTAAAAAAGATTATTTTGAAAATATTCTGATTAACAAAGAAATTACTTTTAAATATATGAAAGATGTCTTCGACTGCCTCAGACACAAGAAAAGCGTCATTTTTATAATTGATGATTTTGATTTGATAGATGAATCATCACTTTCGTTTTTAAAATATTTGGTAAACGAAGATTATTTTGAGCGTGATAGTAAAATGGTTGTTGCATATAAAAATGAGCAATCTGCAACGGTTTATTTTCAAACAAACAAATTAAATAATACAAATTGCCTGAATATCTCTCTAAGGCCTTTTGGAATTACAGAATGCAAGGATTACGCTAAAAAAATTCTAGGACAGGAAGCTCAGGTTCCTGTCGAGTTATTAAGCGATATCGCTCTTAATGCACAAGGTAATATTGCCTATATAGAGCAAATTATAGAATATCTTTTTGAAAAGAGGTATTTTGTTTCGCAAAATCATGTGGTTATGTACAAAAAACCCGAAGAAGATTTTGAAATTCCAAAAACACTTGAGCAGTGCTTCTTTGAAAGACTTGATTTTCTCAAAAGCCAAAGTGAAGAAGAATATAGTTTTATCCTTGTGGCTTCACTTTTGGGTGACAAGCCCGATTATACATTATTAAAAAATGTCTTTACATATGATGATGCTATGCTTTTTTCAGTAGTTGAAGGTCTTGATAAAAAAGGCTATTTAAAGCGCAAATTTGATGATATTTATGAGTTTAAAAATTCGCTAACCTGGTCATATTGCTATATAAGAGCAAAAGAAGACAGTTCAATCAATAGCTACACCCAAAAACTTTTAAATGAGCTTTTAAGAAAAACAACTACAAGCCCTTTGATTTGTTCAATATTGGCACAAATAGCAGGTGAAAATTCTCTTGCTTTTGAACTTTGGACAAGAAATCTTCAATATGCAAGCTATATAGGCGATACAAACATATACATAATGGCGCAGAAGCAAAGTTTAATTTTGCTTGAAAATGTTAAATTGGATAATTTTGAATTTACTAAAAACAATATAATGGAGCGTTTGGGAAAACTTCTTTATGAAAAAAATCCTGTAGAATCAATGGATTATCTGACAAACGTTCTTGTTTCGGCTCAAAAAAATGATGATATTAATAAAATCATTGATTTATCAGGTTTTATCGTAAAAAGTTCATATGTTCTTCAAGACTATAGTGCGGTTGTTGAAATTGTAGATAATGTCTTGAAATACTTTGTGCCTGATAAAAAGGAAAATAAAAAAGAGCTTGAGCTTCAAAAAGTATTAATCAAAACAAGAAAACTAAAGGCGCTGTTGCAGCTTGGTCTTTGGGAAGAAATAGCAAGTCTTGTAAATAGTGAAATTAATCCTGTTTTGCAAAAATATCTGAATATCTTTTCTAAAAACACTATAGTTTCGCAAAATGAGATTTTTTCAGCTTGGATAGAATCGAATATTATACTTGCTCAAAGCTACGCAATTCAAGGAAGTTCGTTATCTTTTGAACTCATAAGTGAAATTGAAAAAGTAATAGGCAAAGAAAAAAGTCCAAAAACAGACTATTTGAAAGTAAATTTAGCATATGCTACAGCGATTGCAAATACTTCAAAAGGTTATTTTAAAGAGTCTGATACGATATTGCAGAATATCTTGAAAGACTATTCATATATAATAGATAGTCCTGCACTAGTCAGCAAATGGAATATTATTAATATTATAAATAAAATCCTAAAACTTGATGTTGAAACAATCAAGCAGGAGCTTTTTGAAGCTGCAGCGTATGCAGATAACAGCAGCGACGAAGTTTCAAAACATATGCTAAAAACTCTTTTGGCTTATGTATATCTTGAAGAAAAAAGCTATCTTAAAGCAATTGAAATTGCAACAGGAGAAATGCAATATTTCTCTTCCAAAAAGATTGCATTCGGGGCACTTTTGGCTTGGTATGTCAGCGCCGCAGCAACTGCCGGAAGCAAAGCTGATATGTATTGTATAGAAATTTGCGAAAAAGCGGTTAAAATATGTGAAAATGCTCAAAATAACAACTATTATTTCAAAATATTATTCCAGGAGCTTTTAGCTAAAGCTTATTTAAAATTAAATGACAAAGAAAATGCCAGAATGTATTGTGATTTGGCGCTTCAAAGCGCAAATGCAAACGAGCTTTTATATCTGCAAGTCAGATTAAATGCGCTAAAAGTTGAAATTGCAAGAGAAAAACTTGCTCAGGAGCCTGAAAAATCAAAATATAACTATGCTCAAAATGTTATCAGAATGTACAATAGAACAATTGAGCTTGCAAAAAAACTTGAACTTGATAATTATGTTAAAAAGATAGAAAAAGAACTTACGTCTTTCAAGGCACATTGTCAGTTAAATCGTATAATAGAGGATAAATAATGCAAACTATTGAAACTCCAAAACATCTATATAGTGACACTCCGCCGACAATATTAAGAAATAGGGTTGAAAAGTTTAGAACCGCAAAAGATAATCCTTTTTGGATTATGATTGCTGATTATGTTTTTTGGAAGATGGTTAGAAAAAGATTTTATTCTTTTATGTATAAAGGGATAAGTAACCTTGAAAAAAGAGACAAGACAAAAGCTATTATATTCTATGCAAATCACAACAATTGGTGGGATGGAATAGTTGGTTATAACATTGTAAGAAGGGTGATGAAAGGAAGGCTTCGTCTTATGATTGAAGAGATGAACAGATTTCCCCTTTTTCAATACATAGGCTGTTTTCCCGTTAACAAAAAAAGTCCGCAAGATGCCATAAAAGCTCTTAAATATGCTGCAACTACTTTGGATAAACCCGATGTTAATTTTTGGCTCTTTCCACAGGGAATTATAAGGCCCCCTCACTATAGACCCGAAGTTTTTCAAACGGGACTTGCTTATTTGGTCGAAAAAGCTGTTAAAAATTTTGGAGGAGTCAATATTTGTCCTGTTAGTGTTAATTATTCTTTTTTAAGACAGGATAAACCTGAAATTATACTTGAATTTGGCGAAGTTAAAAGTTTTAGAGAATTTAATTTAGACAGAAAAGAATTTTGTCATAAATTAGAGCGTGAATTCGAGCAATTGCAGGATAATCAGCAAAAGCAAATATCATCAGGTAATTTCGAAGGATATCAATATTTGTACAAAGACAATCTGAGCTGGTGGCGCGATATTGAAAGAAGACTTAAAAATATCGGAATGAAAGACGACAACAAGCAATAACTATGACCTTTGAAAAACTAAATGAGGAAATAAAGTTTGATTGTCTAAATCAATTTCTTAATTCCAACAATACAGGGAAGATTTCGTTATCGGGGCTTTTGGCACCCTTTGATTTGCTTTTGGTTAATTCAATTATAAAGAATGGCAAAAAGGTTCTTTTTGTAGCGCCTGATGAGCAGTTTGCCTTAAAATATCAAAAAGATTATAATAATCTTTTTTTGGCTGAAAGTGTGGTTTTTCCGGCACAGGAAATCAGTCCCTATAGTGAGCTTGACAATAACTACTATATTTACAAAGAACAAATTAATATAATTTTAAATAAGCCTGATTTGGTTTTTACTTATCCGAAGAGCTTGCTCGAAAAATTTACTGATATAGATTTTTTCAAAAATAATTTAATTCAATTTAACAAAGAAGAAAATTTTGACTATGCAAAAATTGCAAAAAAATTAACCTTGCTTGGCTATAAAAGAGTCACAAATGTGGTTGATGTTGGCGAATTTTCCTTAAGAGGGGATATTTTAGACATTTATAGTTTAGATGACAATCCAATCAGGATTGAATTTTTCGCTGATACTATTGAAGATATCAGATATTTTAACCCTCATACACAAAAAAGCTTTAAAAAAGCACAAAACGCGACAATTTATCCTTTATATAAATTCATTTTGGATGATAATAAAAAGAATGATTTCAAAAAAGAAATTGAAAATATAAAAGCAGCCGATGGTTTTTTGGGGGAAGAAAAGGAGCTTTTTTTGAAAATCAAAAATGAGCTTCTTGAAAAAATAGAAGAAACCGGATACTTTGAAGGGGTAGAATATTTTGAAGGAATTATAAATAAAAATTTAAAAGATACGTTGTCATTTTTTAAAGACTATGTTGTTGTTTTTAAAGAAAGTTCTCAAATACTATCAAAGCTTGAAAATATTGATAGTGACTATAAAAATCAATATACATCAAATATTCAATTTAATCTAAAGATGCCATTAGACATTTTAAATCATACGGAATTTTCTTATATAAAAAAAGAACTAAAGAAATATAAGCTAGTAGGGCTTGATAATTTCTTTGAATTTAGTGATGATGCTTTTGATAAAATTATTGAATTTAATTTATCCCTGCCTCCTGTTTTTTATTCTGATGTTGAAAAAATAGCGGATTTTATAAAAAATATGCTCAAAGACGATTTTGAAATAGTAATCTGTTCTAATTATACAAACCGTCTGAAAGAAATTTTGAATGAAAATGAAATATATTCCGAAAAAATTTCTTATCTACAGGATATTTCTTTTTCGGGTTCTATTTGCCAAGATGAAAAAATTTCAAAAAATAAAATTGTTTTTTTGACAGACAAAGAGCTTTTTTCTAAGCACACAAGAGATATTACAATTAAAAAATATTATTCAAATAAATCTTCAAAAGATTATATTGATTCAATAGATGATATTAAAGAAGGTGAATATGTTGTCCATTCTATTCACGGGATTGGTATTTATAACGGCCTTACAAAGCAGGAATTAGATGGAAATGTAAAAGATTATTTAGAAATTCAGTTTTTTGGAGGCGATAAGCTTTTTATGCCGGCAGAACAGATTAATATGCTATGCCGCTATAGAGGAAGCGCTATTAAGCCAAAATTATCCAAAATGGGTGGAAGCGCTTGGGAAAGCACTAAAGCAAAAGCCAAAAAAGAAGTGGAACTTATCGCTTATGACCTGCTTGATTTATATGCAAAAAGAAGTGCGGCTGATGGAATCAATTTTGAAGTTGATACTCCGTGGCAGGCTGAAATGGAAGATAATTTTGAATACACAGAAACCCAAGATCAAATGAAGGCCATTGTTGAAGTTAAAAAGGATATGGAAAATATCAAGCCGATGGATAGATTGATATGCGCAGACGTTGGCTTTGGAAAAACAGAAATTGCTCTAAGAGCAATATTTAAAGCTATAATGAGCGGATATCAGGCGGCTTTTATTGCGCCAACTACAATACTAACCATGCAGCATTTTGAAACCTTAAAAGAAAGATTTGACCCTTTTCAGGTAAAAGTTGCGCTTTTAAACAGATTTTGTTCCAAAAAAGAACAAAAAGAAACAGTTGAAAAAATAAATAATGGTGAAATTGATATCGTTATTGCAACCCACAGGCTTCTATCGGACGATATTAATTTTAAAAAACTCGGGCTTTTAGTGATAGATGAAGAGCATAAATTTGGAGTGCGGCATAAAGAAAAGCTCAAAGAATTCAGAGAAAATATAGATGTTTTATCTTTAAGCGCAACTCCCATTCCAAGAACACTTAATATGGCGCTATCGGGTATTAAAGATTTGTCTGTTATAAATACTCCCCCAAAAAACAGGCTTCCTGTGAAAACATATGTAGGGCAATATAGCGAAACCTATGTAAAAAATGCGATAAATCAGGAAATTCAAAGAGAAGGACAAGTTTTTTATCTTTATAACAGAGTCGAAACTATCGAAAATTTTAAACAAAAACTTTCTAAAATTGTCCCGAATGCAAGAATTGAAATTGCTCACGGGCAAATGAGTGAAAAAGTTCTTGAAGAAACTATGACAAGATTTGCAATGAAAGAATTTGACATATTATTGTGTACGACAATAATTGAATCCGGGCTTGATATTCCAAATGCAAATACAATAATAATCCATGATGCAGACAGATTCGGCCTAGCGCAATTATACCAATTAAGAGGCAGAGTCGGAAGGTCTGACAGACAAGCATATTGCTATTGTTTTTATAAAAAATCAAAAGAATTAAATGATGAAGCAGTTAAGAGATTAAATGCAATTAAAGATTTTTCAAGCCTTGGAAGCGGCTATAAAATAGCTCTTCGCGATATTGAAATAAGAGGAGTTGGAAATATCTTGGGCGAAAGACAGCACGGTCAAATGCAAAATGTCGGTTTTGATACATATTGCAGCCTTTTAAAAGAATGTATTGAAGATATTGAATTTAAAAGAAATAATTCCCCATACAAAGAAAGAAAAGAAAAAGTTACCCCTGCAGTTATTGACATAAGTGCTGAAGCATATATTCCGGATGATTGGGCACCAACATATGAGCAAAAAATTCTTGAATATAAAAGATTGTCTGATGTTACAACAATTTCCGAATTGAATGATATGGAATTGAATTTTAAAGACAGATTTTCAAAGATTCCCGAATGTGTGTTAAATTTAATTAAGCTAATAAAATTAAGAATTCTTGCAACGAATGCCAATGTTTCTCTTGTTCGCAGCCAAGGGAATCAAATTAGAATTTATATTCCATATGAAAAAGCGGAATGGAATCTTTTAAAGGCTAAAATAAATCCCAAAATTACCCAATATTTCAGCTATAGTGTGCAATTAAAACAAAATAAAAACACAAAAGGGCTTTTGCTTATGAACAAAAGTGAAGATGATTTTGCTGAAATATTTAACAAATTGGCTGATTTGTTTTATTATATATCTGAAGTAGTTTTAAGTTTTAAGAACAAATAAATATTATTCATAAATATAAGGAGGAAAAAATGAAGTTTACAAAGTTAGCACTTACCGTTTTGTGTTCAACATTACTATTTTGTGCCTGTACAAAAAACAGCGATGTTGTCATTAAAGTTAACGATAAGGAAATAACCAGACAAGAATATGATGCAGATTTTGACAGAATCAAAAATGTACAGATGCAGAATCTGCCAAAAGAGCTTCAAAAGAAAGATAGCTACCCCATGCTTACTTTGAAAGAAAGATATACAAATGACATAATTGTAAGAACTCTTTTAGCGCAGGATTTTGAAAAAAGAAATATTACTGCAACAAAAGAAGAAATCGATGCTAAAAAAGAACAAATAGCAAAACAAATCGGTTCTAAAGAACAACTTGAAAAAGTTTTGAAAGATAATAAAATATCTCAAGAAAAATTCGACAGCGACATGGAAGCAGAAGTTAAAATGGATAAGCTCGTTGACCAGGTTGTAAAAGTTAAAGTATCTGATTCTGATATTGAAAAGTTCTATAGAGAAAATAAGGCTCAATTTAATGTACCTGAAAGGGTTTTAGTTTCACATATTCTAATTGATACAAATCCTGAAAATATCAAAAGAGCAATAGTAGATGCTGATAAAGAAGCAAAACTTTCTTCAGCTAATATTGATGAAAAAGTAAAAGCAGAAATTGAAAAGAAACAACAACTGGCAAAAGAAGTTCTTGCAAAAGCGCAAAAAAATCCCAAGGATTTTGCAAAGCTTGCAAAACAATACTCCCAAGACCCTCAAAGTGCTGAAAAAGGCGGAGATTTGGGCTATATCACAAAAGAACAAATGGTAAAAGAGTTCTCCGATGCAGCATTTACTAGAAAACCTGGAGTAGTAGGGCCACTTGTTAAAACACAATTTGGAGAACATATTATCCTTGTTAAAGAAAAACAAGCTGCAGGCCAGCAGCCCCTATCAAAAGTTAAAGGTGATCTTCGTAATTATTTAACCCAGCAAAAGAAATTTGAAGGTGTGCAAAAATATGTTGAAGATTTGAAAAAATCGGCCGATATTGAATATGTTGATGAAAAAGTCAGCCCAAGATATCTAAAAAAACAAATTGATGAAGCTATTCAAAAGCAAGTTGCCGAGCAAAAGAAAAAAGAAGCAAAAGAAAAAGGCAAAAGCGAAGAAAAGTAGAAATTAAAAACAGAATAATATTTGCCCTTGATTTATAATCTAAGGGCAAATTTTTTAAAAAGGAATTAAATTTATGGCAAAAGTTGTAAAAAAAGAAGAATTAAAGTGTCTGAAAGAAAAATTAAAAAAAGAGAATAAAAAAATAGTTTTTACAAACGGATGTTTTGATATACTCCATGTCGGGCACACAAGATATTTAAAGAAATCCGCTCATTTTGGCGATATATTGATTGTCGGTTTAAATTCTGATAGTTCAATTAAAAAGCTTAAAGGCGAAAATCGTCCCATAAATAATGAAAATGATAGAGCAGAAATTCTGTGTGAATTAAATTTTGTAGATTATGTTGTAATTTTTGATGAATTGTCGCCATCTTGTATATTGGAAGAATTAAAGCCTGATATTTATACAAAAGGAGCTGATTATAATATGCAAAATCTCCCTGAAGCTGAAGTTGCAATAAAAAATAATATAAAAGTTGAATTTGTAACCTTGGTTGAAGGCAAATCTACAACGAATGTTGTTGAAAAAATAAAAAATAAATAATTTGTTACAAAGATGACAAAAGCACGATAGTTGATATACAATAATTAATACAGCAAATAGCAAATAGAAGGTAATAAAGGTATGGCAAAGTACACTCTTGAACAATTAGCTCAGCTAACAAACGGCATATTAACAAAAAAAGAGGACGTTGAAATTACAAAAGTAGCGCCTCCAAAGCTTGCCGATGTTAACACTCTTGCACTTGCAATGAATGAAGAAGAAATTGAAAATTTAGGCAGTTGCAAAGCAAAAGCAGCACTTGTTCCTTTAGGTGTTAATTTTGAAAATATATCAACTATTGAAGTGGAACGTCCAAGACTTGCTTTTATGAAGCTTTTAAATGCTTTTTATGTCGGTCCTGATGCTCCAAGAGAAATTCATCCGACTGCTGTTATTGAACCAACTGCTAAAATTGGCAAAAACGTTTCAATCGGAGCAAATGTTTATATCTCAAATAATGCAGAAATTGGCGATAATACTGTTTTAAAACCAAATGTATATATAGGCAAAGAAGCAAAAATCGGCTCAGACTGCTTGTTTCACCCTGGTGTCAATATTGGCGATTTTGTACAAGTTGGTAACCGCTGTATAATTCATCATGGTGCAAGTCTTGGTGCGGATGGATTTTCTTTTGTAACCGAATCTCCAAATAATATTGAACAGGCAAGAAAAGAAGGTGCGATTAAAGAAGCTAATGCTGAAGTTAAAGTATTTAAAATACCATCGCTTGGAGCAGTTACTGTAGGAGATGATGTTGAAATCGGCGCAAATACGACAATAGATAGAGGAACAATAGAAAATACAATAATAGGTGATCAAACAAAAATTGATAATTTAGTTATGATTGGCCACAATTGTAAAATTGGAAAAGCTTGTACAATTGTTTCGCAAGTTGGTATTGCAGGAAGTTGTATAATAGGTGACAGAGTAGTAATTGCAGGACAAGCAGGTCTTAAAGACCACGTTGAAATTGGAGATGATTCAATAATTCTTGCTAAAGCAGGGATTACCAAATCATTTCCCAAAAAATCAGTCGTTATGGGAGCCCCCGGTGTTCTTCGTAAAGACTTTATTAAAAGACTTAAATACCTTGATGAAGCTGAAGTCATGGTGCAAAAATACAAAAAATATCAGCATTTGTTAGAAGATTATGAGAAATTTTTAAATGAAGACGGTAAAATCTAGTTTTAAAGTAAATGGCGCAGGACTTATGTCAGGGGCTCCCGTTGAGCTTGAAATTAAGCCATCAGATGAAAAAGGTATTCGTTTTTATATAAACGATGGAGTTGTAGAAGCAAAGCTTGAAAATGTTGTATCTACAGAGCATTGCGTAGTGCTTGCTGATGTTGAAGTGGGTGCTGCAAGAAAAATTGCACTTATTGAACATTTTATGGCAGCTTGTGCAATATTAGAAATTGATGCATTGGATGTTTATTTTAGTTCAGAAGGCTTTGAAATGCCAATTTTTGATGGAAGCGCCAAGGTTTGGATAGAAAAATTTAATGAAGTTGGTTTTGATGGTGAAAGCGAACCTGTTGAGCAATTTGATGGTCTTTTGGTTTATAACAATAATAATTCAAGTCTTATTGTTTCCCAAAATAACAAGAACAATCAAGATAAGCCCACAAATATTACATATATGGTAAACTACAGACACCCTGATTTAGAAAACAAGTGGGCTGCATTAAACATTGATGAAAACCTAAATGAAATTATTGAAGCAAGGACATTTGGTTATTTAAGTGATCTTGATAAATTACAGGCTGCAGGTTTTTCAAAAGGTGTAACCATTGAAAATACACTTGGTTTAAAAGATGATGGTGGCTATACCAGTGAATTAAGGTCAAAAAGCGAACCTATCAAGCATAAAATATTAGATATTATAGGTGATTTTTATTTGACAGGATATAATCCTTTAAAAATGAAAGCAAATATTCTTGTTAAAGAAGCAGGCCACGCTATTCATATAGAATGTGCCAAAACATTAAAACAAATTTTAGATAGAAAATAATAAGGAAAACAGCAATGGAAACAAACGTAATCGAGCCAATCACTTTAGACTATGCTCAAATTTTAGAGATGCTTCCTCATAGATACCCGTTTTTATTAGTAGATAGAATAACAGAATGTGTTCCGGGCAAATATTCAAAGGGCTATAAAAATGTAAGCTTCAATGAACCTTTTTTCCAAGGGCATTTTCCAAATAACCCTATAATGCCTGGTGTGTTGCAAATTGAAGCATTGGCTCAGACTTCTGCTCCAATTTTAATGACAATGGCACAATACAAAGGAAAATTAACTTTATTTGCCGGTGTTGAAAATGCTAAATTCAAAAATATAGTTCGCCCTGGAGATAAACTTGAAATGGAAACAGAATGCTTAAAGGTTAAAGGCCCTATTGCAAAATGTTTAGGGCGTTCTTTTGTGGATGGCAAACTCTGCACAGAAGCAACTTTAACTGTAGCATTGAAGTAAATTTAAGAAAGAAGATAACAAAATGACAATTCATAAAACTGCAATTATAGATGAAACTGCCAAAATTGCACCTGATGTTGAAATTGGCGCATATACCGTTATAGGTCCCTGTGTTGAAATAGCGCAAGGTTGTAGAATAGGTGAAAATGCAAATATACAGTATGCAAAAATTGGCAAAAACACAAGAATTTCCCCATTTGCTTCAATTGGTGGAGAACCGCAGGATCTTGGATATAAACAAGAACACACAGGAGTAATCATTGGTGAAAATTGCTGGATACGAGAATTTGCAACTATAAATAGAGCTTCCGGCGAAGGAAGTAATACAATAATTGGAAATAACTGCATGCTTATGGCTTATACCCATGTTGCGCACAATTGTGTGCTTGGCGATAATGTCATTATGGCAAATGCAGCGACAATAGGTGGTCATTGTCATGTGGGATTTGGTGCTTTTTTAGGTGGTATGAGTGTATTTCATCAAAATCTTAGAATTGGTGAAATGGCTATTATTTCAGGAGCTTCTGCTGCTCGTTTAGACATTATTCCATATTGTAAAGCCGAAGGAATTCCTTGTCTGCCCGTTGGAATGAATGCAATCGGCTTAAGAAGAAAAGGTGTAGATAAAGCTTCAAGAGATGCAATCCATAAGGCTATTAGAATTTTAAGAAATGAAGCATATAATACAACACAAGCACTTGAATTAATAGAAAGCGAATTCAAAGGCGACAAATATGTAGATAACCTTGTTGAATTTGTAAGAAGTTCTAAAAGAGGCTGTACTTTAAGAGACAAAGCTGCCTACCATGGTAAACTTGAAGAAAGCGAAGATAATGAATAACCCTTTAATCGAAAAATATGCTGACGTATTGGTTAACTATTCAACAAAAGTTAAAGAAGGTGACCTTGTAATAATCTATGCAAGAGGCTATGAAGCAAAGCCTCTCGTTAACGAGATTTACAAGCTTTGTTTGATAAATGGTGCAAATCCGATAGTAAGAGTCTCTATGGACGGAATTGCGGAAAAATTCATTAAATACGCTAATGACAATCAATTAAGCTATATTGATGAAATGAGTAAAATTGAAGTCGAAACAGCTGATGTTATGATATTTATCGGTGCTCCAAACAATATCAAATCAATGGCAAAGGCTGACGCTAATAAGCTTGCAAAAAGGTCTAAAGCGACTCATCCGATACTTGCTAAAAGACTGGAAAGGTCTGCAAAAGGAGATATGCGCTGGGTTATAGCCGATTATCCGACAAATGCTTTAGCTCAAGAAGCCTCTATGAGTTATGATGATTATTGTGAATTTTTGATAAATTCTTGTTACTTAGATGTTGAAAATCCGACTCAAAAATGGATGGAAATTGAAAAAGAGCAAAATAGAATTGCCTCTATTCTTCAAGGCACAAAAAAACTTCATATAGTTGGCGATAAAACGGATATTACTTTCGATGTAACAGATAGAACCTGGGTTCCATGCAGCGGTAATATGAATTTTCCTGATGGAGAAATTTTTACGTCTCCTGTAGAAAACGGCACTCAAGGTAAAATCTACTTTGATTTTCCTCAAAATTACCACGGGTCAACTTCTAAAGAAGTGTATATCGAATTCAAAGACGGCCGCGTTACAAATGCCCATAGCGAAATTGGTAACGACTTTTTTCAAAATATGATTAATTTAGATGATGGTGCGAAAGTTGTTGGCGAAATTGCAATCGGAACAAACGAGAGAATAGTTGATGTAACAGGAAATATTCTCTTTGATGAAAAAATAGGCGGCTCAATTCATATGGCGCTTGGCGCAAGCTATCCTGAAGCAGGCGGCAAAAACCAATCAGGCCTACATTGGGATTTGATTAAAAATATGAAAAATGGCGGAAAAATATTTGCCGATGATAAATTAATATATGAAGATGGTAAATTTATCATCTAAGATAAAATGCAAAATGAATTCATAAAATACTGTCAAAATATTTCAGCCAAAAAAGAGCTTATATCTTTCGAATCTAGCTTGAGTAAGATAATTGAAGATTCTTTGCTAGAAGTTTTTAAAGCTGAATTAAAGACATTTATTTTTTCAAATCCAAAAAGATTACGTCCTATTTTGATATTTCTTTTTGCAAAGATATTAAATGTAAAATATGATGCGGCAGTTGAAAAAATTGCATTATCAATAGAGCTTATTCATAATGCAAGTCTTATTCATGATGATATAATAGATGATGACGATAAAAGAAGAGATAACCCTTCTGTCCATAAAATTTCAGGCATTAAAAAAGCAATTTTAATTGGAGATATGCTTTTAGCGCTTGCTTTGAAAGAATTAGCCTGTACAAATATCGAAATTGTTAAAATTATTTCGGAAAAAATTGAAAAAACAATATCGGGTGAAATCAATCAAAATGAAAAAACAGGCGAAATTGTGCCATTTGAAAACTATATTAAAAAAACTTACAATAAAACGGGAAATCTTTTTATGGCAGGGTTACTGGCTCTTTTTGCTCTTAATAAAAAAATTAGCCAGAATATAAAAAACAGCCTTCAAGTCTTTGTTTGCAATTTTTCTGTTGCTTTTCAAATCAAAAATGATATTGAAAATATTACAAAAAAAGATATGTCTGATATTAGAAATGGTAATTATACTCTTGCTGTGATATACTTTTCTTTGGAAAATTTTAAAAGCAAAGAGATTGAAAATCTCAAAAAAGAGGACCTTGAAAAATTCATTTTGATGGCAGATGAGAAGGTTGAATATTATAAAAATAATGCCATAGAGGCACTTGAAAATATTGAAAATTCAAAATATAAAGATGATATTATTGCTCTTTGCAATTTGTTATTTTAATTTAGAAGGCGGGTAAAAATTGTTTAATAAAATAAAAGACTTTTTAAATAAAACAATAATTTCTTTTTTAAAAGACAACATAAAGACTTTTTTATTTATTGTTGTTTTTGTTGCTGTTTGTTTTTTGTATAACATAAACAATCAACACCTGAATTTTGTTTTGAAAAGAGGAACAATTCTTGAATATTCTATAAATAATCAAAATATTGATGAAGCCCAAATTGAAGAAAAAATAAAAGAATATAAAATCAAATATACGTATATAGATAAAGCAGATACTTTAAAAATCGCAATTCCATATAAGATGGACAAAAATATTGTTCAAGCAGCAGATAATATCTCTGATTTTATATTTGATACATATAAAAATTCTTCGCTTCTGCAGATAAAGCCTTTAAATGACAAATATTCAGCGCCTTATAAAACTTTTAACAAGTTTTTGCTTGTTTTAGCAGTATCATTTATTTTATGGTTTATTGTGCTTGCTATTGTTTTTAACATGAAAGAATTATATATAAAATCGAAAGAAGATTTTTTGATTTTTTTCTCAAAACAAAAAGAAGGTTTTAAAAAGCTTATTGAAAATACAAAAGAAAAAGGAATAGGATATTTCTTAAAGAAAGTTTTATTAGATGATAGCGAGGATGAATCCACTTCTGTTACAAAAGAAATTTTATCAACAATAATTTTTGTTTTGGTTTGTGTAATTATAATAAGATATTTTATAGGCGAATTAAGATGGATTCCATCAGGTTCTATGCGCCCTACTATTTTAGAACATGACAGAGTATTTGTAGAAAAGCTTGAATACCCTCATAAAGATATTAAAAGGGGAGATATTTTGGTTTTTTATCCGCCCGAAATAGAGTTATCTAATAGCCCTCTTGCAGTTTTTACAAGATTATCAGGTGTTTTTTGTAAGGATATTGCATTTATTAAAAGAGTGGTTGGAATGCCAAATGACAAATTTGAAGTTAAATATTCTAATGGTCAATATAAAATTTTAATTAATGATATGGAACTTGACGAACCTTATATAAATTCAAAAAGCGATTGGACGCCTTGCCAAACAGGAATGTACTGCGGTCCTTTTATAATTCCAAAAGATAATTATTTTATGATGGGGGATAACAGAGGCAATTCTCAAGATAGCCGCTTTTGGGGATTTTTGGATAAAAATAGAGTAATTGGAAGAGCAACTTTTATGTTTTGGCCTTTTAAAAGAATAAATCTTTTGAAAGACAAATATTTTGTTTTGCATCAAAGCAAGACATTCAACAAAATCAATTCAAAAAAATATATCCTCAACAGATATTAAATTTTATATAAAATTTGACATGCTCTAACGGTTTATTGTCTAATTAGTATAGCTAGACTGTTTATAAGTATTAAATTTTTAAGATGTATATAAAACAAATTGAGATAGATAATTTTAAATCATTCGCAAATAATGTCACTGTCCCTTTGTTTCCAGGTTTTACTGTGATTTCAGGTCCCAACGGTTCGGGCAAAAGCAACATTATAGATAGCGTTTTATTTGCGCTTGGATTATCTACCAATCGTTCTCTTAGAACGGAAGCGGGTGCTGCTGATTTAATTACAAACCACAACAAAAGAGGCGAGGCCAGTGTCAAAGTAATCTTTGGTGATGAAAAGAACTTCGAAGATGTTTTCAGTATCAAAAGACACATAAAAAAAGGCAAAAACGGTGTACAGTCTAACTATTTTTATAACGATAAACCAACAACTCTAACACAAATCCATCTTGAACTTGAAAAATTTAATATTACTCCAAACAGCTACAATGTAATGATGCAAGGCGATGTAACCGAAATTACAAAATGTTCTGCCGTAGAGCGAAGAAAAATCATAGATGAAATAGCCGGAACTGCTGATTTTGAAAGAAAAATCGCTCTTGCAAAAGAGCAAATCCAAAGCGTTGAAGATAGGGTAAATGAAACAAATATTTTACTGAGCGCGATATCAGAGCAAATCGAAAAACTAAAAGAAGAAAGAGAAGTTGCGCTTAAATACAAAAAATTAAAAGAAGAAAAAACTGTTTTAGAAAATCAAATTCAAGGCGCAAAATATTTTGACATCAAAAGAAGCTTAGAACTTGTTCACCAAAATATCTTAGATAATGTAAAAGCCAAAAAAGACGCAGCTCAAAGATTAAAAGAAATTGAAAGCAAAATAGATGATGTTAAGCTAAAATACGATGAAATAAATGCTAAAGTCAAAGCCCAAGGCGAAGAAAAACAGCTTGAAGTTAAAAAAACAGTTGAAGAAAAAAGAGGAATAGTAGATAGAAAAAATCTGGCTGCTGCTCAGGCTGAAAAAAATACTCTTGAAAATTTAAAATCTATAGATAGTTTCAAAAACGGAATTGAATCACTTCAAAATGCTATTAAAAAAGATGAAGCAAATATTGAAGAAAAAAACAAGATTCTTGAAGATTTAAATAAACAATTGGAAGCCAAAAAGCAGGAGCTCACAGACATTTTAACCGAAATGACAGGGCTCAATAAATCAGCAGACGAACACATCAAAAACAGAAATAAACTAAAAAAAGAACTTGATGAACTAAATGAAAATGAAAATACTTTAATCAAAGAGACTCTTCCAAAAGAAAATGAATTTAATAACAACAAAGAAAAATCCAAAAAAATTAAAGAGGATTTAGACAAACTCATTAATTCAACAAAGATTTTTGAAGATGAAAAAGATAAATTAAATATCCAAATAGAAACTATTCAAAAAGAACTTGAAGATTGTAAAATCTTGAGAACAAAACAATCGCAAGAGCTTGATAAAACCAAAAACGAAAAAGAAGATAACTATTTTAAAATTCAGCAGCTTCAAAAAAGAATAGCTATTCTTGAAATTAACAAAAAAGCCTATAAATCCTCAGGAAATCTGTCAGGGGTTGAAACTGTAATAAGTGCTAATATTCAAGGTGTTCATAAAACAATATCTGATTTAATTGATGTTGAAGATAAATACGTTGAAGCAATCAGTGTAGCATTAGGTAAAAGAGCTTCATCTATTGTTGTAGATGACCCTGATGTCGCCTATAGAGCAATTCAGGTTCTTCGCTCTCAAGGAAGAGACAAGGCTTCTTTTATTCCGATGAGCATTATAAATAAGGCTCCGACAAGGCTCGCCCTTCCAAAAGAAAAAGGTGTTATTGATTACGCTATAAATCTTGTTGATTTTGATGACGAATATATAGATGCGATTTATTTTTCACTTGGCGAAACGCTTGTTGTTGAAGATGAAGTTGCTGCAAAGAAATTGGCTAGAAAATATAGAGTAGTAACACTTGAAGGCGATATAACGGAAAAAAGCGGTCTTATCACAGGCGGTGCTAAAAGAACAAATCGAAGCTTGTTTGATAAAAATCAGGAAAAAGAGCTTGAAAAAAATAAAAAACTCTTAATTGAACTTGAAGAAAATGTTAAAAAATTTAATACGAAAGAAAAAGAACTTGAAAGACATCTTGAAGATATCAGACAAAGATATATTAATTCTACAAGTGCCTTGAATTCCGCTAAACTTGAACTTAAAAATTTAATTTCCAATAATGAAACAGCGGCTGAAACCATTAAAAATGGTGAAGATGAACTAAAAGCCTTAAAAGAAAAAAATGCAAAGCTTGAAAAAGAATTAAATGCCATTGAAAGCCGCCATATTAAATTGCAAGAAAAAATGCAAGAAAAACAACAGGAACTATCAGAAGTTGAAAAATTGATAGATGAAGGCGAGCTTAATAAATTAAAAGAAAAAACAGATGGCGTGGAAAATGATATCAAAGCTATTGAAAAAAATATAATGCTTGAAGAAAATGAAGTTGAAAAATCCCAAAATCAAATCAAATTCCAGCAAAATCAAATCACAATGCGTAAAAACGATATCAAAAGACTAACCGATGATAATATAAAACTTGAAGAAGAAAAGAAGCAATTTATAGCTGAAGCTAAAGAAGTTGAAAAAGAAATTGTCGAATTGGAAAAAGAAATTGTTGAGCTTGGAAAAAACCTAACCGAGCTTCAAACAAAAAGAGATGAAATTCAAGAAGAGCTTTTAAATGCCAAAACAAATAAAAATAAATACACCGATGATATCGAAAGATTAAAAGAACAGGAAGAAAGCTTTAAAGCAAGAAGAAGAGAATTAGAGCCTATACTTGAAGCAATCATAAAAGAATTTGAAGAGCAAAATATTAATGTAAATTCTCTTGTTCCTTCTGAAATTTCACTTGATGAAATTAATTCAAAAATATCTAAATTAAACAAAAAAATGGAAGATCTAGAGCCTGTTAATATGATGGCTCTAACCCAATATGATGAAGTAAATGAAAAACAGCAAGGCTATAGAGAAAAAGTTGATACCTTGGAAAGCGAAAAGAATGAAATAACTTTGAGAATGGATGGTTATCAGAACCTTAAAAAAGATACATTTTTAAATGCTTATCATAGCATAAATACAAATTTCAAAGAAATTTTTGCAAAAATATCAGAAGGACAAGGCACCCTTGTTCTTGAAAATGAAAATGACCCGTTTATGGGAGGGTTAACTTTTGAAGCAAACATCAGAGACAAGAAAAATCAAAAGTTAGCCGGCATGTCAGGTGGCGAAAAATCACTGACTGCGCTTGCTTTTGTTTTTGCAATTCAAAAATATCTCCCTTCTCCTTTTTACGCTTTTGATGAAGTTGATATGCACTTAGACGGGCCAAATGTAGAGCGATTGGGGGATATAATTACAAAACAGTCTAAAGAAGCGCAATTTATTGTCGTTTCTTTAAGAAAGCCTATGATAGACAGGTCTGACAGAATGGTTGGCGTAACTCAGAAAAACCAAGGGGTTACAAAAGTAACAGGCGAAAAGGTAAACGCCGAGTAGTGGGGAAGAAGTAATTGAGTACACAGTTAGAAAATTTTTATAATTCAACAAGCAGCGCGATAGATGCAAAAGTCTTGGATGGCTTCGTAGATTTTAAAGGAGCGGATTTTGAAGGCAATAGCGAATTTATTTCAAAATCAGGCATTAAAAAAAATGTTGAAACGGATGCAATAGAAATTATCCTTGACCTTGTTAAAATGGGAAAAATTGACCCTTGGAATATTGATATTGTTGATTTATACGATAAATACACTGCAAGAATTAAAGAATTAAAACAAGATAGCTTAAGAAGTGTCGGAAAAGCAATTCTATTTTCTTCGATATTATTAAAAATCAAATCTGATATCTTAAAAGGTGTGACAATTGAAGATTTTGAACCTGAAGATTTCTTTGATGATGACGATGATTTTATGGATGGAGATTATGAACAATTACAAATCCCAACTAATAATGTCGTGTCTTTTGATGAAGTGCTGCAGCGAAGAACATCCGTCAGATTAAATCGAAAAAGAAATGTGACTTTAGATGACCTTTTAAAACACATTCAATTCTATGAAAATTTAGAAAAGAAATATGCGATAAAAGGCGCTTTAGATAGAAAAGAAAGACGAGTCAGGAACTATGCAAATTTAAAAGCATCTGATATTAAAAACCTTGCTCACGAAGAATATATTGAAGAAATGGTTGAAAAGATGCGCCAAAACTTGACTCAAATTTTTAAAACAGAAGAAGAAATAGAACTTCGCGACCTTTGTGTTCTCGGTTTTGACAAGACAAATGCCTATGTATCTCTTTTATTTCTTGAAAGAGAAAACCAATGGGAATTGTATCAGGAAGAATTTTACAGCGATTTATTTATAAGAAAAGTTAAAGAAGAAGCAGGTGCATAAAATATGGCCGAACTGGATATGGAAACTTTAAAAGCAAAAATAGAAGCAGTGCTTTTTATAACATCAAAAGCAATGGAACCTGTTGAAATTGCGCAAATTTTAAATTTAGATGAAGAAAAAGTATCAGAAGCTTTGCTTGAACTTATGTTTGATTATTCTTCAAGAAATGGTGCTTTAGAAATCGACGACGAATCAGGCTATATTATCCAGGTTAAACACGATTATATGGATATAGTAGAAAAGCTCTGTCCTGTTGAGCTTCGTCCTGCTGTTTTAAAGACCCTTACGATAATTGCCCTTAAAGAACCCATCCGCCAGACTCATCTGAAAGAATTGCGCGCAAGTGCTTATGAGCATGTTGCAGAATTATTAAAAGAAGGGCTTATCTCAAGAACCAAAGATAAAAACGGAAGAAGTTTTAATATCAGGACAACAAAAAAGTTTCAGGAGTATTTTAAACTCAAAGGGGATATCAAAGCACTTGTTAGAAAACTTGATGCAACCGAAGATTTAAAAAATCTGTAGAGTTCTATGATAAATACAAATTTTCAAATTCCAAAAACTAATACTGTTTCTTTAAAACAAAATGTTTATTTAAAAAACAGTATAGCTGGTAGCGTTGATTTTAAAAATGAAATCAACAAAGAAATTTTAGTAAAAAGAAATATAATATCGCCTGATACCAATATCAATGCTTTTTTTGATGAGGTTTCAAATAAGTTAATTAAAGATAACAGCAAAATCCTATTTTCTTATTATCTAAAAAATGGTGATATTGCTCTATCAAGTTCTATTTTAAATGGAACAATAAGTAGTGCTGTTGCGCTGAATTTGGCTGAAAACGAAGATTATATTGGGATTTTGGATAAATATGCATCCGATGGGGTTGGAATCGGGATTAATTTTTCAAATTTTAATAATCCTATTGGCGCAATTAAACAAATTAATTCTAATTATATTAAAAAAAGCCAAAACTACTTTCGCCCGCCTGCTTTTATCGGATTATTAAATATCGGCCACGATAAGATTTTGGATTTTATAACTTTAAAAGATGAAGTAAATTATGATGATTGGTGTTTTGATTTATCTGTTGTAGTTGATGATAATTTTATTGAAAAACTTAAAAACAAAGATGAAAATACCCTTAAAATATACAATACTCTTTTAAATTCAATGAAATTAAAAGGAGAACCGGGGGTTATTTTTTCAAATGACAAAAACTACATCTGCGATTGCTGTGCAGCTAAAAAATTAAAAGAAAATGAAACATTAAAAACTGCATCTATCAATTTATCCAATATGTTTAAAAATGGAAAAGCTGATTATTTTAAGCTTTCAAAATGCGCAAATATTTTGGCAATTTCGATGAAAAAAATATCATCTGATGCTTCCATTGGTGTTTTTGGTTACGCTGATTTATTAAAGAAACTAAATCTTGATTATGGAAGCGCTGGAGCACTTGAAGTTTTAAAAAATTGCCTGCAGATAATAAAAAATGCTTGCGACAAAGAAAAAATGAGCCTTGCAATTACTCCAACCACAACACCTTCAATTATGTTTAAGGCAACAAATGGTATTGAAGAAGATAGAAAAGATAGAACTTCAATAGATGCAAAATTAAAAACTCTAAAAACCGCTTATGAATATATTTCAAAAGACGGACGGATTTCAACCACGATAAAGCTTCAAAACCCTTCGACAGATGATATAGATTCTATCTTTAAATATGCTTATAAAAACAATATCAAGGCTTTTAGCGTTTTTAGCAATTAATAAATTCGTGCATATCTAATTCAAGAATATTTTTAATTTCATCTAAATTATTCGTTTTTGCAAAAATAATTGCAAAAACAGGATTGGCTTTCGGATCTATTATTCTTATAACAAGCGGATTTGAGATATTTTTTAGATATTTTTCAAAATTAATTTTAATGTTTTGCTTTGAGATATCAGATGGAATATCTCCGATTGTAAAATAATAATAGCTATCATCTGATGCTTCTAAAATGCTTTTCCAATCAGGTTTTTTATTGTTAAAGAAATATTCATAAACATTTATTCCCCAGGCATTTTGCGCGATATCTGTTATGCACCAGCCGCAAAAACGCAAAGGATTTATTTCAATCGGGATAATTTCTTTTTCATTTGCTCTAAGTTCAAGATGAAATGGAAAATTCTTAAAGCCAAGAGCAGTCCCAATTTTATCCAAGACATTTTTAAAATTTTCAAGATTTTTTTCTATAATTTCTTTAGATGTATAATAGGCTCTATCTGAAACATCTTTGTCATTAAAAAACGGATGCTTAAAGATATTTAAAACGACGGCTTCGCTATTTTCATCAAAATAAGCATCAAGTGCGTATTCATCCCCTTCTATTAATTTTTCTACAATAAAATTAGATGTATTTACAACTTCTTTTGGAAAAATATCTTCAAATTTTTTGATATCTTTTTTTAGATTTGAAAGGGTGTCTTGCCACTCATTAAAGTTGTTTATAGTATACACTCCAAAACTTAAAAACCCGATATCAGGTTTTAAAATTACAGGATAAGGGAAATTTTTTGCATTAATTTTAAATAAATCTTCAAATGTAAAACTTTTAAAGAAATAGTTTGGATAAATACCTTGAAGAAGGCTTCTAAACTTGCTTTTTTGTTTGCATATATCAATCATCTTTGTCAAAGTAGAATTTGGCATATTTTTAAATATCCAATTTATTGAATTTTCGGAATTTGTGTAGAATAGTTCATCTTTTTCTATGCAGGATGCATCTGACAATTCGCTTTTTTCAAAATAATTTCTTGCAATTTCATTATCCAAAACTTTAAAATTATTTTCTTTTATTGTTTCAACTAAAAAATCAGATACATATGGTTTATCTAAAATAATCATTTATAAAATCTCCTTTTATTATTCGATTTTAGCATAAATAACAAATCTATTTTGTTAACAATTCTTAATATATGAAAATTTTTTATCAATAAAGATATCAAAAAATACTTTATTGATTTATAGAGGAATTTTATTTTAAGGAGGAACACACACAATGGGTTCAGGAATTGACTTTGAGTCTGCTGCACAAATGCAGAGAGCTCAGCAGCAAGCCAGGTATATGAATTATACCGGTTCGACTGCCCAAGCTACAAATCCGCAAACCGAGCAAGCGCTTTTGCAAATGAAGACAAATAACGAAGATATTATGTCTTTGTCTCACAATTCGGGCTGTACCGATGGTAAAGATGACGGTAAAATTGGTTTGTTTGGCGCAGTAGGGAATGCTCTAAAAGGTGTCGGAAAATCAATAGTAAATGGAATTAAAGGATGTTTTACGGACTCAGAAGGTAAATTTTCGTTAGGTAAAACACTGTTAACAGTTGGAATGGGTGCTCTTTGCGTAGCATTTCCTGCAGTAGGTCTTGTTGCATGTGGTTTTGGCGCAGTTGCAGGAGGTGTTCAAGTGGCAAAAGGTGTTGGCAAGGCAATGAGTGCCGAAACCGATGCAGAAGCTAAAGAAGCCTGGCAAAACATTGGTGCCGGCGGATTTACTGTTGCAAGCTCTGTTGTTGGAGCTAAAGCAAGCGTTGGTGCTGTAAAATCAACTTCAACTGCCGGATTAAGTGGTCTTGATGATGCCGCAGCTGCAGTTGCAAAAGCCGAAGGTAAAACAAGTGCTCTAAGCCAGCTTGATGATAGCTTGACAGGTATGGAAAAAGTAACCAAAACTGCGCAAGCCCTTGGAAAAGATATGTTGTCATCTACTAAAAACAACGGAAAATTCATTATAAACACCGTAAAAAATGATTATAGCAATGTAAAAACAGCCCAAAAGGATTTGTCCAAGGTTAATGAAGGCTATTCAAAAGAACAAGCAAAAGCTATTAAAGAGTATGATAAAATACAAGCTAAGCGTATTAAAGCCAAAGCAGATGGTCAAGAAATACCTGACGGATTGAAAACAGATTCTAAAAATATCATTGCAGAACTTAAAAAGGCTTTTGACACTGATGATGACGGACTTAAAGAAATAATTAAAATACATAAGGATGCCCAAAAAGCTCTTGTAGATGCCAAAAAAGAAACTGTATTCGGTCAGGCAAAACAAACAGTAACTGATAAACTGCATACTATGAAAGAAAATAAAAAAGCTGCAGTTGAGAACCATAAAGCTTTGGTTAAAGATTTAAAAGATGCAAATAAAACACTAAGAGAAGCTAAAAAGACAAAAAATGAAGATGCTATCAAAACTGCAACGGACGGTGTAAAAGCGGCAAAAAGTGCTTTAATTGATGACAATAAAATTGCAAGTACAATTCAATCAATCAAAGATGGCGGAATTACCAAAATTCCTTCAAGCATAAGTCAAAAGGGCAAAGAAATCCTGATATTCTTGCAAAAAGAAGAAGGAACTTATGCCGCAGCTGTTCAAAAATTCGGTTACGATAATGTACTTGGTGCACTAGAAGTATTTGCAGCTATGAGAATGACAGATGAAGCAGTTTAAGTATAGAGAACAACAAAAACGAAAATCGGAAATCTTTTTTAGGTTTCCGATTTTTACATTTATTATTAAATTTATTTTTCTTTTATTTTAACAAGAATATCAACGATTTTTGGATCCCATTTTGTTCCTGATTCTTGTTTTAAAATTTCAATAGCTTCTTTGTTTGTTTTTGCTTTCCTGTGAGCTCTATCTTGAGTAAGAGCGCAATATGCACCGGCAAGCGCTATAATTCTTGAACCTAATGGAATCGAATTTCCGCTTAAGCCTTCAGGGGAACCTTTTCCATTATATCTTTCATATTGATAATTAATATAAGGTACAACTTCGCTCATAAAATTAATATTCATCAAAAGGCCGACTCCGGCGTTTGGTGAATTTTGAAGTTCACCCCATTCTTTTTGGCTTAGCTTTTCTTTCTTGGTGAATAATTCTTCACTGAGTGTTATTTTTCCGATATTTTGAAGAAGGCCTGCGTAGTATATTAAATCTGTTGTTTTTTCGTTTAAGCCCATTTCAATACAGATTTCTTTGGATAAATTAGCGCAATCATTAGAGTGGCTTCTTTTGTATTGACCTTTAAGATCAGATGCGTATGCAAGCTTTTCGACAAAAGACTGCTGCTGGTCGCCAAGGTCACCTATTATGGCTGTTAATTGCGCTCTTAGGTTTTGAAGCTCAATAATTGAGACATCTTCTATCTTTAAAATTCTTGTAACTTCATCGATTAATTTTTGAAGTCCCAAAGATGTTACAAACAGTCCTGCCATATTTTGGATTAAATCTGCATATTCAAATTCCAAAGGTCTTTCGACTCTTCTTATAATTTCAATGACACCAATACATTCAAAGTTATTTTTCATTGGGAAAAGCGAAATTTGAAGTTCATTTTCTTCAAAGCACTTTTCTTCTTCTTTTTCCATGACTTCTTTGATATAGTCTGAGATATTGCTATCGGATAGCTGTTCTTCGGAAGTTCCTTTGTGATAAAGAGGTTCGCCTTTTTTGGCTAGAAAAATATTGCATTCTGCCAAATTGAGCATGATTTTTATTGTTTTTGCAATTGAATTATAAATAATAAAATCTTCGTTATTGTTGAAGCCAAGCAGACTTAAGGTGTTATCAATAGAGTATATTGAAATAAGCTCTTTAAGCTGTTCTTTAAGGCTTTGTTTTTTATCTTTGTCTTTTGCTTTTTTAGAAATTTTTTCTACAAATTCAGGATTAATAAGCTGTTCTGCAAAGAAATCTCCCAAATTCAGTGCAAAGATTTCTTCAATCGGATCATCTTCAAGAAGATTAATGTTTCTTGAATAAATTGAAGAAGTGTTTTCATTTTTTGCTTTTTTCATTATCGATACCCAATCGTTTTACTTTATATTTTATCATATCGGCATTTTTTTAAAAAACTGTAGCTTTTTTTCAAAATTTTATACAATAGTTAATAAATTTTTATACTTTAGTAGTAGATGATAAAATAAAATTATGGGAATAACCAATTTTGTTGAAACGAAAATTTTAAAAGTAGAAGGCAACCTTGAGCTGAAATCGGGAAAAACATTGTCTAATGTTGAAATTGCCTATGAAACTTATGGCAAATTAAATGAAGATAAAGACAATGCAATTCTGGTGCTCCATGCTCTAACGGGAGATGCCCATGCGGCTTTTTTAGATAAAAACAATAAGCCCGGCTGGTGGGACGATATGATAGGGCCAAATAAGGCATTTGATACAAATAAATATTTTGTCATTTCATCAAACATCCTGGGCGGCTGCAAAGGAACAACCGGTCCAAGCAGCATTAATCCAAAGACAAATAAGCCTTATGCTCTTGAATTTCCCGTTATCACAATTGAAGATATCGTAAAACTTCAAAAGAAGCTTATTGATTATTTTGGAATTAAAAAGTTGATTGTAGCCGGCGGCTCAATGGGTGGCATGCAAGCTTTGGAATGGGCTATAAGATACCCTGAAATTATTACAAATACTATAATCATTGCTTCATCTGCAAGACTCAATGCCCAATCAATCGCATTTAACGCAGTTGCAAGAAATGCGATTTTATCCGATAAAAATTTTAATAACGGAAATTACTATGACAGTGTTCACCCCGAACAAGGGCTTTCTATTGCACGGATGATAGGGCATATAACTTATCTTTGCGAAGATGCCATGCTAAAAAAATTCGGGCGCGAATTTAAAGGTGATCCGAGCTTTGATTTTGGAATTGATTTTCAGGTTGAAAGTTACCTGGAGCACCAGGGAAGAGTGTTTGTAGACAGGTTTGACGCTAATAGCTACTTGTATATTACAAAAGCAATAGATTATTATGACCCTGTTGAAGAATTCGGGGGGCTTCAAAATGCTTTTAAAAACAGTAATTCAAGGTTTTTAATAATTTCTTTTTCAACGGATTGGCTCTTTACAACCGAACAATCCAAGCAAATAGTTAATGCCTTGATTAATTTAAATAAAGACGTCTCATTTGTCGAGCTTGAAAGCAAATGCGGGCATGACGCATTCCTTTTGGAATTTGAAGCGCAGACAAAGATTATAAAGAGTTTTTTAAAGGAAGAAGCTTAAATAATGTTAAACCTTAATTACAAAATAGTTTGTTCGTTGATTGATGAAAATTCAAGCGTTTTGGACCTTGGCTGCGGTGAGGGGAATTTGCTTAGGCTTTTGAGAAAAACCAAAAATGTTAAGGGCTTGGGAATTGAAATTGATGAAAATTCTGTTTTAAGTGCACTTCAAAAAGGCTTGAGTGTTGTTCAAAAAGACCTTGATAAGGGTTTAGATGAATTTCAAGATAAAAGCTATGATTGGGCTGTTTTAAATCAGACTTTGCAATCTACAAAAGACCCCGAGCTTGTAATGAGCGAGATGCTGAGAGTTGCTAAAAAAGCGGTTGTTTCTTTTCCAAATTTTGCATATTGGAGAGTCAGGTTTTATCTTTTCTTAAAAGGCAAAATGCCAAAATATAAAAAACTTCCCTATGAGTGGTATAATACGCCAAATGTGCATCTTTTGACCATCAGCGACTTTTTTGAATTTTGTAAAAAAAGAGATATAAAAATTGAAAAATCACTCTATTTAAAAAGACACAAAGTCGCAAGCGGATTTTTAATGAGAAATATTGCAAATTTCTTATCAGAAGAAGCAGTTTTTGTAATTTCTAAAAATTAGTAAATTGGCGAATTAAAAGTTTTCTCCTTCATTTTAAAGTTATAAAAAAGGAGAAATTAATGGAAAATCTAAAAGAACATAAAATTTATAAAATAGAAGACTTGATTGAATTTGATGAAAGTACCGTTAAAACGCAAATTTTATCTAAAAACGGAGACTTTGCAAGTATTATTGTTGCAATGAAAAAGGACCAGATTTTTAAAGAACACATTAGTCCTGTTAATGCTTATGTTTATGTTATAGAAGGAAGAGTTTTCTTTAGAGTAAATAATGACGGCAATATAAGTGAATTTGAACTTAACAAAGGTGAGATTTTTACGTTTTTAGCTAATGAAAAACACTCTCTTGTTGCTCTAAAAGATTCTAAATTTTTGGTTGTTAGAATTTAATGTAAAAATTTGTTGCGCTTGTTTTAAAAAACCTTAAAAGTTTACTTTTTTCGTGTGAAAATTATTATGTTAAGAAGCGAATTTTTAAAGTGGCGATAAGTATGGAAACTAAGGCATTAAAATCAATTATTCTTGCAGCCGGAAAAGGCACAAGAATGAAGTCTTCGCTTCCAAAAGTATTACATGAGATTTTTTCAAAGCCACTTGTCGGCTGGGTTATAGATAGTGTTTCAAAGCTTCCTGATGTAGAAGAAAACATTATTGTAATAGGTCATGGTGCCGGGCTTGTTGAAGAATATATAGCAAAAAACTATGCTAATTCAAGTTGTGTTCTACAAAAAGAACAATTAGGAACGGGCCATGCTGCTTCAATGGCAATGGATAAATTAAAAGATTTTAAAGGGCTTGTTCTTATAACCTGCGGCGATACACCATTGATTGAAGCTGATACTTTAAAAAGTTTTGTTGAATTTCATAATTCAAATAATTCTTCTTTGACTGTTATGACAGCAGAATTCGACAATCCCTTTGGTTATGGAAGAATTTTAAGAGATGAAAAGGATAACGTAGCAGGCATTGTTGAACAAAAAGATGCAACGGAAGCTCAAAAAGCAATTAAAGAGATAAATACAGGGATTTATTTGCTTGATTGGGTAAAAATTAAAGATGCTTTTGCTGAACTTAAAAACAATAACGTTCAAGGCGAATATTATCTGACAGATATTGTTAAATGGTCTGTTTCAAAAGGCTTTAAGACCCTTGGCTTTAAAATTGATGACAACAGAGAAATCTTTGGTATTAATTCAAGAACAAATCTTCAAGAGGCTTCTTTTATGATGAAAGATAAATATCTTGATAAATTAATGGAAGAAGGTGTCACTATTGTTGATAAAAATACTACTTTTATATCCCCTGAAACTATAATTGAAGCAGATACTACAATTTATCCAAATACCTATATCAATGGTAAAAATAAAATTGCAAGCTGCTGTAAAATTGGCCCAATGACTCATATCAGAGGCAACTGTGATATAGAAGAAGGGTGCAAAATCGGAAATTTTGTTGAATTAAAAAATGCAAAAATAGCAAAAAAAACCAATGTTTGTCATTTAACATATATGGGCGATGCTATCGTTGGCAGCCATGTAAATATTGGTGCAGGTACAATTTTTGCAAACTATAATTCAATTACAAAAGAAAAGAAAGTTTCGAAACTTGAAGATAATGTATCAATCGGGTCAAACAGTGTAATTGTTGCCCCTGTTCATATAGGACATGATGCTTTTGTTGCAGCATCAAGCTGTATTACAAAAGACATAGAAGAAAATTCGCTTGCGCTTACAAGAAGCCCGCAAAAAGAATTTAAGGACTGGGTTAAGACTAAAAAAGGAGAAAATAAATGAGCCTTGAACTTGAAACTGAACTAAAACAACTTCAAAAAATACTTCCGACACACGATATCAAGCTTTTTTCAGGCCGTTCCAATAATGCACTTGCAACAGAAATTGCCCAGTATTTAGGAACAAGCTTGGAGCCCATAACTATAAAAAACTTTTCAGATGGCGAAATTTATGTTCAGATTCAAGATTCAGTCAGAGGCGATGATGTATTTATAGTTCAGCCCATATGCGATCCGGTTAATGAAAACCTTATGGAGCTTTTGATTTTATTGGATGCTTTTAAAAGAGCTTCTGCTAAATCAATTACCGCTGTTATTCCATATTATGGTTATGCCAGACAAGACAGAAAAGCGTCAGGAAGAGAAGCAATTACAGCTAAACTTGTTGCGGATTTATTAACCCAGGCAGGAGCTACAAGAGTACTTGCAATGGATCTTCACACAGGTCAAATTCAAGGTTTCTTTAATATTTTAGTTGATCATATATATGCAACACCTGTTATAGTAGATTATGTTAAAAATATCGATACAATGGGTTCAGAGCTTGTTTGTGTTTCACCTGATATGGGTGGAGTTAAAAGAACAAGAGCGCTTGCAAAACAAGTCGGCGCGCCTATTGCTATTATTGATAAGCGCAGAGACAAGCACAATAGCGCAATTGCCTGCAATATTATAGGTGATGTTAAAGATAAAGTCTGCGTTATGTTTGATGATATCATAGATACAGCAGGAACTATCTGCGAAGCGGCAAGGATTTTGAAAGAAACAGGAGCAAAAGATGTTTATGTTTGCGCGGTTCATCCGGTTTTTTCGGGTCCTGCTCTTGAAAGACTCGAACAATCACCTATTAAAGAGGTTATTGTGACAAATACAATTCCACTTAAAGATACTGTTATCCCTGAAAAAATCAAGCAAGTAAGTGTTGCACCTTTGTTGGGTGAAGCAATTTCAAGAATACACGATGATAAATCCGTTTCAAGCTTATTTGGATTTGAAGTGGAATATAAAGCAAATTAAGGCAAAATTAAGGAAGATTAAGGATTTTTATAGATGAGTCAAATTGAAAAACAATTAGAAGCCTTAAAACAAGAGGCGAATAATTGTAAAAATTGTGAACTTTGTAAAACAAGGACCAATATAGTTTTTTCTGACGGATGCTCAAATGCGCCTGTTATTTTTATAGGAGAAGCCCCGGGACAAAATGAAGATGAAACAGGTATTCCTTTTATAGGACGCGCAGGACAGTTGCTTAGAAAATTTATGTTTGAAACCAACTTCAAAGATGGCGATTTTTATATTGCAAATACTTTGAAATGCCGCCCTCCAAAAAACAGAAAACCAACAAAGGAAGAAAAAGCAGCTTGTTGTAATTTTCTTGAAAAACAAATAGAACTTATTAATCCAAAACTTATCGTCTTGGTCGGTTCAACTGCTCTTGAAAGCTTTATTGATGACAAAAAATTAACCATCACAAAAGCAAGAGGAAAAATTTTTGAAAAAGACGGCAGAAAGTTTTTTCCAATATTCCATCCTTCCTATCTTTTAAGATATCATTCCTTGGAAGAAAATTCTCCAAGATACTTATTTAAAAAGGATCTTGAGACAATCAGAGCCATCATTAATTAAATATTTGCAATAAAAAATTTTTTTTATATAATTCATGTTGGCTTATTGACAAAAATTGAATAAACCTTGGTTATATTCATATTTATGTTAATATTTTATTAAGTGAACGTAGTTAGTATTAAAAGGATTAAATTTATGGCTTTACCAAACGTAGCATATTTTTCGATGGAGATTGCAATTGATCAATCTTTATCTACGTATTCAGGCGGTCTTGGATTTTTAGCAGGATCACACATGCAATCAGCAGGATATCTTCAAATGCCAATGGTTGGTGTTACAATGCTTTGGTCTTTTGGTTATTATGATCAAAGAATTGATGAAAACGGTAATGTTGAAGTTGCATACATAAGAAAACACTATGACTTTTTAACAGATATTAATGTTTCAACCAAAGTTCAAGTTTTTGGTGAAGATGTTACTGTTAAAGCATATAGAGTAGAACCCGGCTTATTTGGCACATGTCCTATTTATCTTCTTACAACTGATATTGAAGAAAATTCCGAATGGGCAAGAAAAATTTCTCATAAGCTATATGACGGCGATGAAAAAATCAGAATTGCGCAAGAAACTGTTCTTGGTATAGGCGGTGTCAGAGTTCTTCAAGCTGCAGGATATAACTATGACACAATTCACTTAAATGAAGGTCATGCTCTTCCTGCTGCATTTGAATTATTAAGACAATACAATGGTGACCTTAAGGCTGTTAAGAAAAAGACAGTATTTACAACTCACACCCCTGTTGCTGCAGGTAACGAAGTACACTGGGTAGACACATTACTCGAAGGCGGCTTCTTTGCAGGAGCTTCAAGAGAAACAGCTGTTCAATTAGGTGGCGAAAACTTCTCTTTAACCGTTGCTGCACTTAGAATGTCAAGAGTTGCAAACGCAGTTTCCCAGCTTCACGGGCTTGTTGCTAACAAAATGTGGGAATGGGTTGATGGCAGATGCCCAATCAGAGCTATTACAAATGCCGTAAATATCCACTACTGGCAAGATGAAAGAATTGCAAAAGCAAAAACCGATGAAGAATTGCTTGCTGCAAAATATGAAATGAAAAAAGATTTATTCCAATACATTTCAGATAATCACGGCAAACGCTTTGATCCCAATGTTCTTACAATTACCTGGGCAAGAAGATTTGCTGATTACAAACGTGCTTGGCTTATCTTAATGGATAAAGAAAGAATTGAAAAACTTTTAAATGAAAACAAAGTTCAAATTATATTCGCAGGTAAATTCCATCCTGATGATACTATGGGTAAAGAAATGTTCAACAAGATTTTAAAACAATCTTATTCTATGAAAAATGTTGTTGTACTTCCCGGATACGAATTGGCGCTATCTGCTAAACTTAAAAAAGGTTCAGATGTTTGGTTAAATACACCTCTTCGTCCATTAGAAGCATCAGGTACATCAGGAATGAGCGCTAATATGAATGGTGCAGTTCACTTCTCAACTTATGACGGTTGGACAGTTGAAGGAACATTCCCCGGAATTAACGGTTATACAATTGAATATCCGGGCTTAGATGATGATATTCCTTGGGAAGAAAGACACTGGAAAGATCATAAATGTATGATGGATACTTTAGAAAATCAAATTATTCCTACATACTATGAAAACAAAAAAGAATGGGCTCGCTTGATGAGACAAGCAATGAGAACATCTGAAGCATATTTTAATTCAGACAGAATGGTTATAGAATACTTTAACAGAGTCTATAAACCAATCGCTCATGGCGGCGCCCAAGCAGGAGAAGATGAAGAAACAACATCTAAAGCAATTGAAACTCCAAACCAGGATGCTTGGACATATTCAAATATTAAGTAGAAATTAAATTCTATAATAATAGAGGCTGAAGAATGAACTTCAGCCTCTATGTTTTATCCAATAGTTTGGTTCATTCTGCCGTTTTCGTATGCAATAAATATTTCGTATTTATCATTTCTAAGGTCGTGTTTGGTTCCGATTATTTGACCATCTTCATTTACACTATATGTTGTTTCGGTTAATAAATTTCCATCTTTATCTTTCATAGTCTCCGAAGTAGGTGTACCATGGCTGAACAAAGTAAGAATTTTATTTCCGTTTGGATATTCATAACTTATCGATCTTCTTTCAGTTTTGCTTGAATCTTTATATTTTTCGACAAGATGAGTAATGTCGCTTCCATAGCTATGTTCTGCATAACTTATCGGATTTCCGGTTGATGCGCAAATGCTTGTTTCAGTGCGCACTCTTCCTGTTTGGTCAAATGTTTGATCTGTTTGCAAGTCTGCCTTTTTGTCATTTATAACTTTTGATACTATGTTTCCATTTGTATCGAAATTTGTTGTTGTTTCGATTTTTACACTATCATTTGTTGCATAGTATTCATAGTCTATTATGGTTTTACTGTTGTCGCTGTTTGTGATGGTTTTATTTGTCATATGATTTTTTAAATCATAATGTTCGTTTATCGTGCTTCCGTCATCTTGTGTATAGGTATTGTCGTAGCCTGTTACATTGCCTTTTTCATCGTATGTGGCTTTCATATTATCAGGCAATTCAGTTTCATTTGTATTTGATATTTCGTTTTCAGTTGTTTCGGCTTGTGTAGTTTCAGTTGCTTCGGCTTGTGCAGTTTCAGTTATATCAGTTTGTTGAGCTGCATTGGTGGTATCTGCTTCTTGATTAGAATCGACAGATTCTTGTGTTTCTTGTCCTGGGATAATGATTTTTTGCCCCGGATGTATTACTTGTTTATTATAATCGGCATCAAATCCGTTTGCTTGTGCAAGTTCATCATATAATTTTTGTCCTTCGTCTGTATACAAGCTTACTCCGTAGGTATTATAGATAATTCTTGACATGCAGTCCATATTATCATCTTTGCTTGCATCCCAAGCGTCAACTTCAATATAGCTGTTGCCTTCTTCATCTGTTTTCAATTTATCGCCAAGAGCTTGGGTTTGAATGGTTCCTTTTGGATTTATTCCTTGCAAGGCTTCCATACCTACTGCAGTAGCTATTTGCGCGCCTTGTGCAATTGTGTCTGCAAGTGTTTTATTGTCAGTTTTATTTCGTGAGGATGATACAACGGTATTGTTTTCAAGCATATTGCCGTTGGGGCCAAGTGTGATATATGTTGTTGTTTTACCGTTATCATCCGTTATATATTGGCTTCCGTCGCTTCCGTATTCTATAGTGTTTTCACTTTTAAATGAACCATTCGCATTATAGCGGGTGTTTGTTTCTTTTTTTGTACTTCCGTCTTCATAGTATTCATATTTTGATTGTTTAGTTTCTGTTATTTCGCCATCAGCTCCATAGCATACGTAATCAGATGAAATTTTGTCGTTTTCATCGTATTCTATTCCGTGACTTTCTACAATATTTCCTTCGGAATCATATTTTTCTATAACGTTTCCATTTTTATCTTTTACAATTTTAAATCCATCTTCTTCTTCAGCATCATCAGGTGCCGTTTTTTTGCTTGTAATGGCATCATAAGCATCTTGTGGCGTTTGTATGGTGTCATCATTTTTATCAATTTCTGTATCTTCGAGATATTTATTAAAATCTTCTTCTGAAATTGCGGTAAGTAAATCATTTTGAGACAAACCTTCTTCATTGTCAATTTGGGCAATCGCCAAAAGATAGTTATTCAGTTCGTCCGCCTCTTCATCAGAAAGATCTACTCCATATTTTTCGGATAATTTTTTCCCGAATTCTTCAAACTTATTTTGATTGAGTACTTCATTGTCACCTGCCGTTTCTTCAAAAACATTTACAGGAGTTTCAATGCCGGTATTTTGCTTGTTATCTTCAGTTTTTTTGGGCTGCAAGAGCTCGTCTATTTTTCCTGCGCCTGTTACGTTTGTTACATCTGCCATAATACACACCTTTTCTTTATAAATTTGTCACCTATTTATGTTTACGACACTTACCCCCCCCTCTTTAATGTTATTGGATAAAAATTTACAAAAGTTAATAAAAAAAGCTCTTACAAAAGTAAGAGCTTAGGTAGCAAATACGGCATTATACTACTATAGACGTAAGTAACCCCGTATTTGTTTCAATATTATTTAAAAATCTAAAGATTTTTTTCAAGTTGTTTTCTATAGATTAAAACAAGAGCTAAAATCCCAAAATATAAACCAAATTCCGAAATTTCTTCTATGATTGTGCTATGAAGGGTTTTTTCAGAAATCAATTGTATGGCAACCAGCCCAAATGATGCAAAAAATGTCCAAAAAGGCAGTATTGTCGTTTTTAGAATTTCAAAAGTTTCAAGATAGACTTTTTTAATAATAAACCATAAAGCACTTAGTCCCAATGCAGCACCTACTATATAATTTACCAAAAAACCGTATTTATAATGCGACCATGGGTATGTATTATAAGGGTCTCCGGGCATCAGGCAAAATATAGTTCTTCCATAGCTAAGTTCTCTTAAAAACATGAAAACCACAACAATTGCAATTGCTTTAAAGAAGTTTTTGTATTTCTTTGCTTTGGTACATAAAACAAAAGAAGCTATCAAAGGTATAAGCTGAAAATTTTCAAGCAGGGTATTTTCGTAGATTTCATTCAGGTTGAAAATTTTCACATATGCAATTGATAAAACTATTGCTAAAACAATAAACCAGTTTTCTTTATCTAAAGAAAAACTTATATTTTTAAAATTAATTCCAGTCATGGCTTAATTTTACCATAAAAAACATTTAAAATAAATTTGCTTGTGATAGAATTATTTTATGAATAAACAATTTAGGCAAGAATTTTCGATAAAACAAATACCAACTGATGATGTGGTTTTGCTTCAAAATACTCTTAATGCTATGTCTCAGCAGGATTGGGACTTGTATTCAATTTATGAGGCGGAACAAAATTCAAAAATAGTATACAACTGCATCTTTGTAAAAGAAGTTGAAAACCGGGAAGTTGAAGATGACTTAATTGGTTTTAGAAGTGCTGTTGAAAAAATGCTTTATACAAAAGAAGAGCCGTATGAACTATGTCTTAATCTTCAAAAGAAAATCAGAGACAAAAAAGAGAAAATCGAACGTGTCAAAAAATTCCTTGAAAGTTCTAAAGACGAAGAAAGAGAATTTTTAAATGATGAAGTCAAAAAAGAAATTGATGAGTTAAACGATTTAAAGCGTGATTTGAGAGAGATTTTGGCTCCATCCAAGATGTCTGAATTTTTAGGTGAAGATAAGCTTTCAATCAGTCTTTCAAAAGAAAACTATTGCCTGTGCGACCCCAAGGAAGTTAAAAATCTTTTATCACAGATAGTAAAAGTCAGACAAGAGCTTACAAACCAATTGGGCTATATTATTCCAAAAGTTCAATTTATTGAAAATACACAGCTCGAAGAATTTGATTTTTCAATAAATGTCCATGGCGTTTCTTTGGTTAATGCAAAAGCATATCCAAACCATCTTATGTTTTTTGAAGATGAATTGAATATGACTTCGTATCCTAAAAATTCCCATAGAGTGAAAGATGCGCTTACAAAAAGAAAAATAGTTTGGATTGAAAAAGCAAATTGTGAAAACTATTGGACGCAAGGAATTGAGCCAAGTGAATATATAGCAAATTATCTTAGCTATTTTGCAATTAAGCATGTTGAAGAAATATTTGACTATAACGATTTAAACCGACTTGTAGAATTTGTTGCAAACGAAAATTCATACCTTACAGATAGCATAGTTGGCGATTATATAAGTATTTCAGAGCTTAAATATCTTTTGACTCAATTAATCAGAGAAAGAGTGAGCATTAAAGATATTATCTATATATTTGAAAAACTTAATGATTTTTCAGATGATCCAAACAAAGCAGATTTGCTTGAAAAAATCAGAATTTCGCTATCAAGGCAAATTTCTCAAAATGTCGCAAATGAAAATAAAGAAATATTTGCTTATGAAATAGATGCAGAAACTATTGAACTTTTGCAAAAACAGGCAAATAATGATGAAGACAGCCACAGTATTAAAATTGATATATCCAAGTTTTCAAAGTTCAAAAAAATATTAAAAGAAACTAAGCAAGATATTATTTCAAATAATGCAATTCTTGTGGTTCCATCTGAATTCAGACAGGTTATTTTTGTGCTTGTATCTCAAATGTTTATGGATGTTGCGGTACTAAGCTATGAAGAAATCGGACTTGACTATAAGTTGAAAATTTTAGGAAAAATTTAAGCAATAAAAAAGAGGCTATATAACCTCTTTTTAGTCTTTTGTAATTATTTTATCAATCAAACCATAATCAAGCGCTTGTTTTGCTGTCATAAAGTTGTCTCTTTCGGTGTCTTTTCTTATAGTTTCAATTTTTTGACCTGTGTGCTCGGATAGTAAACTATTTAACATTGTTTTCATTCTTAAAATTTCTTTTGCTTCAATTTCAATATCAGTTGCTTGTCCTTTTGCTCCGCCCAGGGGTTGGTGAATCATTATTCTTGAATTTGGAAGCGCAAGTCTTTTGCCTTTTGTACCGCCTGAAAGAAGAAAAGCACCCATTGAAGCGGCATCGCCCAAGCAAATTGTTGAAACATCCGCTTTTATAAGTTTCATTGTATCATAAATTGCCATTCCGGCAGTTATAACACCACCGGGGGAATTTATATAGAGCATTATGTCTTTTTCCGGATTTTCGCTGTCCAAAAGTAAAAGCTGTGCTACAATTGAATTTGCAACATCATCATCAATTTCAGAGCCTAAAAAGATAATCCTTTCTCTTAAAAGCCTTGAAAAAATATCAAAAGATCTTTCGCCCCTGCTTGATGCTTCAATTACAGTCGGGACATAACTTAGAATTTTATATTCGTTTATTCCGTTCATTTTCTTCTCCTTAAGTTAATATTAATAAAGGTTTGTTAAAAATTCAAGAAAATTTTTTTCATTTAATTTGTTTGTAGTAAAATAAGATAGGATGCTTTTCCCACTGGTTTATTAAGTTTTAAAGGATGAAACAGATGTATAATGTTGCAATAGTTGGCGGAGGGCCGGCAGGGATTTTTACTGCTTTAGAAATCGTGAAATTAAAACCCGATTGGAAAGTGGTTTTAATTGAAAAAGGCAGCCGAATTGAAAAAAGAAAATGTTTAATAAGAGAAGGACTCAAACAATGTCCAAGTTGCAAAACATGCGGACTTCTTTGTGGATGGGGCGGCGCAGGTGCTTTCTCTGATGGTAAATTGACGCTTACTCCTGAAGTTGGCGGTCACCTTGTAGATTATATGCCATATAGTGAAGTTGAAAATTTGATAGATTATTGCGATAATATTTATCTTGACCATGGTGCAACCAAGACAGTATTTGGAACAAACAGAGAAGAATTTGCTGATATAGAACATGCTGCGACTTTGGCTGAACTTAAGCTTGTCCACTCTCCGGTTCGTCATCTTGGAACGGAAAAATCTCTTTCCGTATTGAAATCTATGCAGGACTATTTGTTTGATAAAATTGAAATTATAAATAATGAAAAAGTTGAAGAGCTGATAATAGAAAATAACACTATTAAAGGTTTTACGACAAATACCGGCAAAGAATATTTAGCAGATTATGTGGTAGTTGCTCCGGGGCGCGAAGGTGCTGATTGGCTATCCCAACAGTTTTTGAAAAATAAAATTGAAATGGTAAATAATGCAGTAGATGTTGGTGTCAGAGTAGAACTTCCGGCACCTGTTATGGAACCTATAACATCTCGCCTTTATGAATCAAAATTAATCTATCATTCACCAACATTTGGCGATGAGGTTAGAACCTTCTGTATGAATCCAAACGGTGAAGTTGTAAATGAAAATTATAATGGAATTTCAACTGTTAATGGTCATTCTTATGCTGACAAAAAGACCCCAAATACAAATTTTGCCCTTTTGGTGTCTAAAAAATTCACAGAACCGTTCCATGAACCGATTAAATATGGTCAGCATATAGCGTCTCTTGCAAATATGCTATCAGGTGGTATTTTAGTTCAAAGATTTGGCGATTTATTGGATGGCAGACGTTCTACTCCGCAAAGAATTAAAGAATCAATCATCCAGCCGACACTTGAATGCGCAACACCAGGCGACTTAAGCCTTGTTCTTCCTTATAGACAGCTTCTAAGTATTATTGAAATGATTTATGCTCTTGATAAAATTGCCCCCGGTGTTGCTTCCAGATACACTCTTTTATACGGTATTGAAGTTAAATTCTATAGTGCAAGAGTGTTAATTTCGGATGAACTTGAAACATTAGGAGTAAAAAATCTATTTGCAATCGGAGATGGCGCAGGCGTAACCCGCGGCCTTATGCAGGCAAGTGCAAGTGGCGTCCATGCGGCAAGGGTTATTGCAAAAAGATAAAATAAACAGATAAATTAAAATTTAAAATGCCAAAATTATTTGATAATTTTGGCATTTTAGTATTCTGTTTTATTATATTTATATTATATAATCAATTTTCATTAATAAATTACTAAAACCTTTTGGATTATTACAGTTTATTGTAGTTATATAAAAATCATTTGTCAGATTGCTGCTTGCCATTGCAGTTCTGTAGCTAACAGGTTCGCCATAAACATTATTACCTTGTTTGGCAGATGAAAGCTTGATTGTTCTATATTGGTTTTTGTTCTCTTTTTCAATCAGTTTTTCAATTGCTATTCTTGTTTTGACATCAAAATGCGAAATATCTTTGCGAATATTTTGTTCGGATTTGCTGTCAAGAGCTTTGAAATTTATATTATTTAGCTTATAGTTGGTCATTAAATTTGTGATTTGCATATCATGTCCTTTTACATAATGCTATTGATTCTTGATATAACTGCAGCAAAGCTTTCAGGTTCATCGCAGCATATCGTGGTTTTATAAGTTTCGCCTGTAAGATTATTTTTTACTTTTACATTTCTATAAGAAATTGGGAAATAATAGCGATTTTTATCAGTCTTTTTGAAAGACGAGATTTTGACAGTTCTATCAGTTTTCGTATTTTCTTTTTCAATTTGTTTTTCGATTAAATCTTTTGTAGAATCGTTATATTTTGCTATATCTGAGCGAAGCAGTCTTTCTGATTTTTTATCTAGAGCTTTAAAATTAACATTGTTTATAGCGGGATTAAAATTTACTTTCATATTGATTCCTCTTTTTATGTTTTATTTGTACATTTATATAAAACTCCTGAAAAAAATTTTTTCCCATGATAAAATTAGATTGCTATGAAAAAAGATATAATTGCTTTTTGGGGCTATCCAAATATTGATATAATAAATAAAACTAAACTTGAATATCCTGATGCCATGTGGCTTGATTTGGATATTGATTATGGTAGCCCAGACATTCAAATGACGCCTAATAATTATTGTGTCATTATCAAAAACATATATAATAACGCATATCATTTTAAAGACAGAACCATTAAAATACTGGCCCCTATTGGCAAGGATAAATGTGATAGCGCTTTTTTTGTAAGTGAGATTTTAAAGAAAGATGGCTTTGAAGTTGTTCAAACAGTGTTTGAAGATAAGTGCCCTGATATAAATAACCTCTCTCTTCCGATTTCAAAAGCCGATATTCCTTTGAAACAAAAAATCAATTTAATTACAAAGAATATCTATGAAAGAAAAGATTATTCCCACCTAAAACAAACAGAAGCCAAATTTGGCTTTTGGGGAGTGCCCCCAAATGATCTTAATATATTGGATTTATTTCCCGTCGGAACTGAAGTTTTTGGTTGGACAAGAGCGGTTGAAGCAGGATACCCCGGAGACTTTGAAATAGAAACTTATGTAAAAGAAGGTATGCCAATCGTATTTTTTGCTCAATCTTTTTGTGCTAAAAATCAACTTGCAAAATATCTTGCAAACAAACATCAAGGGCTTTATATAGATATTGATAATATTCCAACAAATAGTATAAAAGCCAAAATTGAAGCTTTCTTGACTTTGAGGTAGTATTTTCTTATGAAAAAAGTATATGTGGATGCAGGAACTACCTGGACAAAAATTTTAACAGAAGATGGTGAAAAAAGGGACTATAGCGTTCTTTTGACTTCTAAATTTAGAAAAGAAAAAATTCAATACGATAAATGCACAGGTCACAGCCTTGTTAAGACCAAAGGAATTTATGAAAACGAAGTTGTAGCTTTGGCATACGGTGCCAAAAAATATTTGGAAGATGACTTTATAGTGCTTGATTTGGGTTCGCGCGATATTAAATATGTTCAATATAAGAATAAAAAATTTTCAGATATGGACTGGAATACATCCTGCGCAAGTGCTACGGGTGCTACTATTGAAATGCTTTTAAAGTTTTATAATTTAAAAGCAGATGATTTAAAATTTGAAAAAGATAAATATACCGTCACCTGCGGCATTTTTGGTCTGGAAAAAATTATGGATGATGTTGCTAAAGGTATGGAAGCAAGCGTTGCTATTTCAAAATTTGTCCATGGAATTGCATATAATGCGTTCAATTTTGCAAAAAATCCCGACAAGATTTGTATTTCAGGGGGATTTTGCGAAAATAAATGTTTTATGGAAAGTATTAATCAATATTGCAAGGCTTTTCCAATAGGAAGATTTGTTCTTGTTGATGGTTTAAGTGAAATGTGCAAAATAGACTAGATATAATAACATCCTGCCCAAAGGATTTTGTTATAAAAATCCTTTGGGTGTCAGATGTTATCTTTTGTGTTAGATTATATCTTTTTATATTTGCTCTTCAAATAATTTATCTGCAAGTTTTTGTTCGGTTTTGCCGTTTAATCTTTTGGAAATCTTTTTAAGTTTTCGACTCATAATTTCCATTTCATCCGTCCAAATGAAATTATCTTTTACGTATTTTTCGCCGCGTTCAATGTTATTTGACAATTGAACTTTGATGATTTCGGCAAGCATTTTTTGAGCTGTCGGAATCATTTTGTCTATATCTACAGATAAAATGCCTTCAGAATTTATGTTTATTGCCCCTTCTTTTATGAAATAATAATTTTGCATAACCGAGCGGACTCTATGAGCTTGTGATAGTGTGGGTTTTGATTTGAGCATATTGTCTGCTGCGTATGTTACAATAATTTTGATTTTTTCTTCTTCGCTATAAAGCCCCGCGTCTTTTAAAATATCAAGCATAGAAAGAGAGACCATATCGGCTTTATTTTCTTCTATAATTGATTTATATTTGCCAAGACCTTCTGTGCCTTCGCTTGGCCCTAATGAGTGCCCGTTTTCATGGCCTATGGTAAAAGGATGGTCCATTTTATCATCATAATATTTATGGAGCGACTTATCTAAAATATTATCAAGTCTTTGCTGGATTTTCTTTTTAGCATCTTCGCTTGTCGCAAATCTTATTTGTCTATGATAAACATTTCTTCTTCCGCCTCCTATGGTTAAAGAGAGTTTGTCGTTATTTGGAAGGTTTTCAGCTAAAGTTATACCTGCGCGGAATGCCCCAACATCTCCTGCGACTTCCACTAAATCCACATCTACCATAGTTTGGCTTATTTTGCTGTCGCTTGAAATTACTTGTTTATATTCATCTTTATAAGGCATATTTTGTGCCATTAGAGGAAGGAAGTCTTTGACTTTTAAGATATAGTCAGTGCCTTCTTTGTTTACAATTCCGACTCTTGCGCCTAAATAATCTTTTGAAACAGCTTCAATTTTATTTTCATCCAAAAGTGCTTTAAGTTCAGGGTTTTCCATAACAGTTTCTGTCATTTCGTCAGTATAATTTTCTCTTGTTATGGTAAATTCAAGTGGTGTATCTTGTAATAGTGCCCATTTTTTATCAGCATAAGCATCAAGCATAGGGTCTGCCACCAAAAATGCCTGTGATTGAAGGCGGAGATATTCGTTGAAATTATTGTTAGTTGATAAGCAGCTTGCTCTCAATAAAAGCTCTGCTATTTTTTTAAAATCCTCGTGAAATTCATCAACATAATCAACTGCGATAAGTTCATCATTTTTTCTTTTAATAACACTTCTTTGATTTAGAATTTTTCTTACATCTTCAATTTTGTTTTCTTTTAGCATTTTAATTAGAATTTTGTGAAATTCTTCTATACTAAGGTCATCAGGATAAAATCCTCTTCCTTTTTTTAATTCAAGGTCTTTTGCTAAAATCACAAGATTAGATTCACAATCAAGAGCGAAAATGCCTTTTTGAGCATCAAACAGGATTTTTGTAAGTTCAGCTTCCTTTTTGCCTTTTTTAATTTCTTCTTCTAAGAATTTTTTAAAAGCAAGATTATGAGAACTATCCAGTTGCATATTAATTTTTTCGATAATCCTTGCAGCTTTTACAAGGTATGACAATGCTTTTTTGTCACCGTCTATTAGTGAAGCAAATTCAGGTGCATCAACATCAAGCATTTTTTTTGTTAAAAGGCAATCAGTTGAAGTCCTTCTTTCAAGCTCTTCTATAGTTAACCCATAATTATATGACATATATTTTTCTACCCTTATAAAAATTATTTTTGATAAAATTATAACATAACTTAAATAGTTTGGTTATTTTTTGATAAAAAAGTATAAAAAATTTATGGAAAAAAGATATTACCCTTTTAGCAGCTACTTAAAAGAAACATTTGGTAAAAAAGTCTATAAAATCACACTTGATGGGGGCTTTTATTGTCCAAACAGAGATGGGACAATTTCAAGGGGCGGCTGTATATTTTGTGATGCTGTCGGAAGTTATTCAAGATGTATTGATAAAGCTCTTTCAATTGAAAATCAGATAAAAGCTGGAATTGAAAAATTATCCGCTCAATTTAAGGCGCAAGCATATATGGCATATTTTCAATCTTTTACAAATACATACGCAGATATTGCTACTTTAAAAAAAGTTTACGATGCAGCAACATCTGATGATAGAGTTGTAAGTCTATCTATCGGAACAAGGCCTGATTGTGTAGATAATGATAAGCTTGATTTAATAAGCAGCTACCCTCATCCTTGGATAGAATACGGGCTTCAAAGCGCACATGATGAAACATTAAAATTAATAAACAGGGGTCATGACTATAAATGCTTTGAAAAAGCGGTTATTGAAACGAAAAAAAGAGGAATAAAGGTTTGCGCGCATATAATTCTTGGTTTTCCAAATGAAAATAAATCTATGATGATGGAAACTGCAAAGAAGCTTGCAGACCTTAATATTGATAGCATTAAAGTCCATATGCTTACAATATTAAATGATTCGCCTTTGATGAAGCTATATCAAGAAAAACCTTTTTATTTGCTTACTGTGGAACAATATTGCGAAATTGTCTGTGACATATTGGAGATTTTACCTAAAAATTGCATAATTCAAAGAATAGCAGGAACAGGCTACAGCGAAACTACACTTGAACCTAAATGGGTTAATCGCAGGTTTGAAATTTTAAACAATATAGATAAAATTCTGCTTCAAAGAAACAGCTTTCAGGGAAAAAATTTTAAATTTTAAAATAGTCCCGGAATTGAAAGACCGCCTGTAACAGATTTCATCTTAGCTTCCATCTGATTTGTTGCTTTATCTGTAGCATCTTTTAGAGCTTGGGTAATTAAATCTTCAAGCATTTCAATTGTTTCAGAGTCAACACTTTCAGGGTTTTCAGGATTAATTGCTTCAGGTTTAATCTTGATTGAAAGAAATTTAGCTTGTCCGTTTAATGTTGCAGTAACTGCTCCATTGCCGCTATCTGCTGAAATTTCTGTTTTTTCAAGTTCTGCTTGCGCTTCTTTAAATTTCTTTTGCATTTTTTGAGCCTGCTGCATAACCTGCATCATATTCATCATAATTATATTTTCCTTTATTAAAATTCTTCTTTTCTAAAAATATTATATGTTATTATATATTTATATGCAAACATACGTAGAAAGCTCGTTTAACAAAGGCAGGCTGTCAAGATGGCCTGATAATGTCATGCCTTTAAAAGTATATATAGGAAAATTCTCCTGGTATAAATCAAAAGGCAATGCTAATGATGAATACAAATATACTTCTATGATAATAGAGGGTTTTAATACCTGGGAAAAATTAACCGGGGGGCTTGTTTCCTTTGAAAGAACAATGAATCTTTACGACTCTCAAGTTAATATTGACTGGAAAAGAGTGGATAGAAAATCTCTTGGTTCTTGTACTTTTAATTTTGATAAAACAGGAAGATACTATTCGGCAGAACTTTCAATCGGTTTATCAGATGGCATATTGCACAGGCAATATATGGATGAAAATGAGGTTTTTCATACAATCCTTCATGAAATAGGGCATTGTGTGGGCTTGGGGCATTCTTCAACAAAAGGTGATATTATGTATGTGCCCCATGAATATGGAGTTGTTAATATTTCAAATAATGATATTGAAACTTTGAAGTGGCTTTATAAATTGCCTGTGGGAAAAACAAAAGAAGAAATTTTATCAAGCTATGCAACATCAGGTGCAAGAAGTATAGATGAGCTTGTTTTAAAGTTGTCAGGTGAAAAAAGTAACTTTGAAAAAACGAAAGATGAAATTTTAAAAAATATTGAAAGCAAAGATTTGTTTGAAGAAAATGTTAATATTGGAGAACTTAAAAAATACCTTCTTGATATTAATAAAATAAATGTTAATTATAAGCCCAAAACCTAAAATTATAATATTTATTTTTTATATTTACGTGCTACTATAAAGCTATTATGATGAAAACAACTGATGAAATAAGAGAAGGATTTTTATCCTTTTTTGAAAAAAAACACAATTCGACAAGAGTAAAAAGCGCAAGCTTGGTTCCGGATAATCCGACTTTGCTTTTAACCAGTGCCGGTATGGTTCAATTTGTTCCATATTATTTAGGAATTGAACAGCCGCCTTATAACCCGCCTAGAGCTACAACATGCCAAAAATGCGCACGCGCGGGCGGAAAAGATTCTGATATAGAAAACGTTGGAAGGACTCCAAGGCATCATACATTTTTTGAGATGCTTGGTAATTTCGCTTGGGGTGATTATTATAAAAAAGAAGTTATACCTTGGGCTTGGGAATTTGTAACAAGCAAAGATTATCTTGGCTTAGATAAAAAAAGACTTTGGGTAACCGTATTTGAAACAGATGATGAAGCATTTGAAATTTGGAAAAATACGACAGATATTGATTCAACCCATATTTTAAGAAAAGGTAAAAAAGATAATTTTTGGGGTCCTCCGGGACCAACAGGAAGCTGCGGGCCATGCAGTGAAATCCACTATGACCTTGGCGAAGAATTAAAATGCTCGGATGATTGTTCTATTGCAACTTGTGAATGTGATAGATGGGTTGAAATTTGGAATATGGTATTTACTGAATTATTCCAAGATGAGCAAGGTAATCAATCGCCATTAGATAAGAAAAATGTTGATACCGGCATGGGCTTAGAGCGTATTGCAATGGTATGCCAAGGTGTTACAAGCACTTTTGAAACTGATGTTTTAAAACATATATTAAATAAAGTCTGTGAAATTTCAAATAAAAAATATAAACAAGATGAAAAAACAGATATTTCCTTAAGAATAGTCACAGACCATGCAAGATGCGTTTCATTTATGATAGCTGATGGCATTATTCCAAGTAACGAAGGAAGAGGCTATGTCTTAAGAATGATACTAAGGCGTGCATTGCGCCATGGGTATTTATTGGGGCTAGAACTTCCATTTTTAGAACCTGTCATAGATGCGGTTATCGATAGATATTCTAATCAATACCCTGAATTAAAAGAAAACGAACAAAAAATTAAAAGCATAATTTTAAAAGAAGAAGAACGCTTCAAATTGACTCTTGATAAGGGATATCAGCTTATTGAATCAACAATTAAAGAAGCAAAAGAAAATAACGTAAAAGAAATTTCGGGCGAAGTTGCTTTCAAATTGCACGATACTTATGGTTTTCCTTATGAACTTACTGTCGAAATCGCATCTGAAAATGGCCTAACAGTCGACCTTGATGGTTTTAAGGCTGCTATGCAAAACCAAAAAGAGATGGCTCGTGCGGCTATGCAAAAAGTTGTTATAACAGATGATCTTAATTATATAAATAATCCAAATACTGTTTTTGTGGGCTACGATGAAAATGAGGCAGATGCTGTGGTTTTATCAATTGTTGATGAAAAAGGTAATAACTTAAATGATGCCAAAGATGGCGTATATGATATTATCTTGGATAAAACTCCGTTTTATGCTGAATGTGGCGGACAGGCAGGAGATAGCGGTACGATTATAATTGGAAATGAGAGTTTAGAAGTTATTAAAACTTTCAAAGTTCAGGATATTTTTGTCCATAGAACAATTGTTAAAGAAAACCCAATGAAAAAAGGCGATAGCGTTAAAGCAAAAATTGATACTTCAAGAAGAAGTGAAATTACAAAACACCATAGCCTTGCTCACCTGTTGCAATCCGCTTTAAGAAAAGTATTGGGTGAAGATGTTCATCAGGCAGGAAGCTGGGTTGATGAAAATAAAACAAGATACGATTTTACATTTAACCGTGCCATGTCTAAAGATGAAATTACAAAAGTTCAAAATATAATTAATAACTGGATTAAGCAAGGTTTAAAAAGAACAACACAAGTTATGTCCTTAGATGAAGCTAATCAAACAGGAGCAATGGCGCTGTTTGGTGAAAAATACGGCGACACTGTTAGAGTTGTAAGCTTCAATGATGATAACGATACATGCCATTCCAAAGAGCTTTGTGCAGGATGTCACGTAGACAACTCTAAAGATTTAAGGCTTGTAAAGATTGTATCTGAAGCTGCAAGTTCATCAGGTGTTCGAAGAATAGAGGCAGTTTGTTCTGATGCTGCTTTTGAACTTTTAAGCCACAAAGCAGACGAGCTTGATAAATTATCAGCTCAAAATAAAGTCCCTGCCGAAGAAATTCAAGATAAAATTGATAAATTAACAAAAGAAAATAGAGAGCTTCTATCTAAAATAGGCGATATGGAAGCGCAAAGAGCAAAAGACAGTTTTGCTACATTTATTTCAAAAGCAAAAGAAATCAACGGTAAGAAACTTTTAATAACTAAAATTGACGATTTTGCTCCGGGTGCAACTAAGCTTGCAATAGAGATGCTGTCTAAAAAGCTTGGCGAAAGCGTTGTGGTATTTTGTTCAATGAAAAATGATGGTACAACATTCATTATTGCAAAAGTTTCAGATGGCTTAACTAAAACTATTCAAGCAGGTGCAATTGTTTCAAAAATTGCAAAAGCACTGGGAGGAAACGGCGGTGGTCGTCCTCAACTTGCACAAGGCATGGGAAAAACACAAGAAGGTATTGATGATATTTTGCTTGAAATAGATTCTATATTGTCTTCGTCGCTATAATTAATAATATAAAAAGATGGATGATTTTATATAAAAAAGACTGTAAGAAAATTTCTTACAGTCTTTTTGTTTAATTTCTTTTTGAAATTATAGTTTAGAAGCTACCATTAATGTAGTTTCAGCTAATCTTGTTGAATAACCCATTTCGTTATCATACCAAGAAATAATTTTAACCATATTGTCGCCCATTGTTTTTGTAAGTAATGAGTCAACAGTTGATGATTGAGCTGAACCAATGTAGTCAGATGATACAAGGGGTTCGTCGCTGTAGCATAGAACGTGTCCGTCTGCTGCTTCTTTTAAAGCTGCATTTACTGATTCTGCTGTAACAGGTTTTTCTGTTTCAAACACAACGTCAACAAGTGAAACGTCAGGAGTTGGAACACGCATAGCAAAACCATCTAATTTTCCTTTTAATTCAGGAAGAACTAAAGCAACAGCTTTAGCAGCACCTGTTGTTGTAGGAACGATGTTTAAAGCACCTGCTCTAGCACGTCTTGGGTCTTTGTGGCCTGCATCTAAGATTCTTTGGTCACCGGTGTAGCTGTGAACAGTTGTCATTAAACCTTTAACGATACCAAATTTTTCTTTGATAACTTTAGCAACAGGAGCTAAGCAGTTTGTTGTGCAAGATGCCATAGAAATTACATTGTGTTTAGCCGGATCATATTCATTTTCATTAACGCCAAGAACGATTGTTTTGTCTTCGTTTTTAGCAGGAGCTGAAATGATAACTTTTTTAGCACCAGCTGTAATATGAGCAGCTGCTTTTGTTGCATCTGTATAGAAGCCTGTAGATTCAACAACAACTTCTACGCCAAGTTTAGCCCAAGGAAGGTTTGCAGGGTCTTTTTCAGCAAAGAATAAGATTTTTTTGCCATTAATGATTAGACCATCTTCAGCAACTTCAACAGTGCCACAAAATCTTCCCATAACAGAGTCATATTTGAAAACATGAGCAGCGTTAGCGGGAGTTAATCCCGGGTCATTGATTGCAACGTAATCGATTTTATCAAAAATACCTTCTCTGATTGCAGCGCGTAAAGTGTTTCTGCCGATTCTTCCGAAACCGTTAATTGCGACTTTTGTCATATTAGTTTCTCCTTTATACTACCTAATTACTATACATTTCTATTAAACTACAAAAAAATATTGTTGCAAGCAAAAGCGCTTTATGTATAATCAGGCAATAAATTTTCTTTTCATGTTTTAATTGAACTATCATGTCTATGGATGTTAGTGGTGTTAATGTTAAAAACACTTCTTTAATTACAAAAAAGAAAAAGAAATAGAAAAGCTTGGTATTGTTGAATCATATCTTGAGGGAACAAAACTATATGATGAGTGACAAGACCCCTTAATCTGCCGTCTAAAAAGCTTTTTGTACGTCCGACATTGCTTTTTGGGACTTTAGCTTTAGCAAGCGGAATTTTAAAAAATATCAAAAAAGAAGCTTGCATAACAAATATTCAAAAAACCATAGATAAATTTAACAGTGAAAATAATACTGATTTATCTTTTGAAATAAAAAGAGAAACATCCAATAGTGACGTAGTTTTTGTCCCAAATTCTTCAAAGTTATATATTAATCCTGATTATGCTTATGATCCTTTGTATTCAAAAACTCACCTTAATTATTTAATTGAACATGAACTCACTCATACAAAACAATTTGTTTTAATGTCCCGCTTGGACAATGGAATTGAAAATTTGAACTATTGTATCTTGCAAAAAGAAGCGGCTAATATTGGTAAAGATGCAAAAGTAAAAAAAGATTTTGAAAAACTTCTGGAAGAAATTAATAAAAATCCCAAAAAATATGAAAATGAAACATTTAATATGATGGGTATTAAATATAATCTTGTTGACCATGTTTCAATAATTAATAGGCTTTTAAAGAACCCTGATTTAAGTGAAAACGATTTGCCGATTTTTATTAATAAACAATATTATGATGATATCAGAAACAAACATTCTAAATTAACGCCGGAAGAAGAAAAACACGCGCAAGAATACCTGAAAGCCGCCGAAAATTATCCCGAAGTTACAAAGCATAAAATATTAAATACGTTTTCCGATTACAATCAAAATTTTCTTGAAAAAGAAGCAAATAAGAACCGTCCCTGGTATACATATATATTTTAATCTTCAAAATTAACCAAATATTTTTTTATATGCTAATATTTAATTATGTGGAAAAGATTTTTTTCAATAGCTTTGATTTTGAATCTGTTTTTACCCCTGCAAGCGCTTGAAGTTGTTGAGCTTGACAAGGTTCAAAGTTTTGATATTAAATATAAAGACCAGGTTGAAACCCTTAAGGGGTCTTTGTTTGTAAACGATACAATGGAAGCACAGCACAATATTAATGAACAGCAAAGAGCTGATATGGAAGATATTGAAAACCTTTGGAATGCAACAGTGAGTAACAATCCCATGATTGCTTTTTGTTTGAAAAAGCTTGCAATTCCGGCCGAACAAAGAAGAGTGCATTCATCTTTATTTGCAAAATCAATGAGCGCAATTGTATCAGGTGCCGCCTTGCTTCCTTCTTTTTTGGGGATGAACTATGGAATTCAATCGGGAAGCTATGCTGCAGGAAAACTTGCTAATAATTTGATAAATAAAAAAAATAACGAAAAGCTCCAAAATCCATCTATAACAGATACAGAAGCAATAGAACTTGCAAGTTTGGTAGAAGATTTACAAGACGAAATCATTGTTGATTATTATAAATATAAAGGTGCTCTAACTAAGCTTAAAAAATGTAGAGAGCAATTATTGCTTCATAATAAAAATTATGCAAAAGCCCTTGAAAGTGATGATTCGCTTGATATAACAATAACTTCCAACCAATGGGAAGAAGAATTAATTGAAGAATACCGCTTGAAGCAGGAAGTTAAAAAGTATCAGCTTGCCCTCATGCGCCTTGCAGGAAAGAAAACAGTTGATAGTTTAAATGTTGCTCAATTTGATTTAACTGTTCAAAACATAGATAAAAAAGATTTAAACTATGAAAAGAAAGTAATCAATCTTTCAAATGAAGCACCTAAAAAGGACAAGAAAGAAGTGAAAGCGGAGGAAAAAAATGAAGAATAAATCTTTAATAATACTCACCTTTCTTTGTCTGATAAAAGCTCATGCGATACCATTGGATAGTATCACAGAACCAAGACCGATGCTGGGTAGGATTTCAAACAGCGAAAAAGTTGAAAGAAAAACGATAGAAACCAAAACAGATATTTATCAAAAAGCAAAAAATGTAGCAAATAATGGGGAAAAAACAGGACTTAAAGCTTTTGAAGAAGGTGAAAGCCAAAATACAGCAAGCTCTAATTATGCAGAACTTTCCTTAAGAAATCTTGCTGATGATATAAGCTATGAACTTGAACTTGATAGTGCCAAAACCAATGCTGATTTAAATGTTCTTTGGTCTGCTGCAACACAGCGCTCTGAAACCATGAAGTATACAATATATAAGCTTTCAAACCCTGATGAAGATAAACCCAACGAATCGACGCTAAAGAAAATTTTAAAACCTATTGCAAGTTTTTCTTCTGTCGCTGGAGCTTCTATGGCGGCAGACCCCTTTATGGCAACAGGAGCCTTAATTGGAGGTGGGCTTGTTAATGCCGTTATGAAAGACGATAAGGAAGTTAACTATAAATTTTCAAAAGTCTCTGACACAGATATGGTGTTATTAGTTAGGAAAATTGATGATCTTCAAAAGAAGCTTGTTGACCTTTATGCAGATTATAAAACTAAAGAACAGCTTGCTAAAATGACAAAAGAGAACTTCAAAAAAAGAGAAGAAATCTTTAAAGCCTGCCAAAACAAAAGCAAAGAAGAAATGGTTATAGCAGATGTTTACTATAGAAATTCAAAAATAAGCGCACAAAGAGCGCAAGATGAATATTTAACATCGCGTGCCATATTAGAAAACCTTGTTGGCCGTGACGCTTTATCTAAAATCGAAGAGGAGTAAAACAAATACGGTGAAAAATATATTGATAATAGGGGCATCTTCCGAGCTTGCCCAAAGAACTATTGATGAATTGAAAAATGTTGAAGATATAAATATATATACTACAAGCAGACAAACGAATATAATAGATGAGCGCGTAAAAGAATTTCATTTAGATGTGACAAATGTTGAAGAATTTCTTTTGCTTAAAGACAGGTTTAAAAATATAGAATTTGAAACCATCATTAATTTTGCAGGAATTGCAATAGCAGGTGCTATTGAAGAGCTAAATGAGACTGAATTAAAGAAACAATTGGAAGTTAATCTTTTTGGATTTTTAAGAATTATAAAGTACTTGTCGCCTTTAATTCAGAAAAAAGGAAAGCTTATAAATGTAAGCTCTATGGCATCATACGGGGTTTTTCCTTTTATTGCGCCATATTGTATTTCAAAAGCAGCAGCAGATATTTTGTTGAATTTATTTTCTGTTGAAAGTAATATAGAAAAGGGTATTAAGATAGTTTCTATCAGACCCGGGGCAATTGCAACAAAATTTTGGGAAAGCTCTTTAGTTCTTAATGAGCAAACTTTAAAAGAGTCCAAAAAATTTCAAAATGAAATGTTATTTTTGAAAAAAAATGTGCAAAAAAATAGTCTCAAGGCTAAAAATCCGATTAATACCGCGCAAAAAATTGCCTCTATAGTGCAATTGAAAAATCCAAAGACTGTTTATAACATAGGAATGGATGCTAAAATTGCTTCATTAACAAGGTTTTTACCGAATTGCGTAACAAATAATTTGATTAGATGCATCTTGAAAAGTCGATTAAAAAAAGAAAATAAATAAAATGAACAGCAAAGAAAAAATATTTTTTACATATCCTAAATTTAGCAAGGATGATAACTATGCCCCTTATTATGACATTATGTTGATGTCTTCTATAGCTAAAAAAAGAGGATTTGATACAAAATTTAGAAACTATGATTTTAAAGTTTCAAGTGTGTATGATTTTTTGAGAGATTTGCGTGTATTTAAGCCTGATTTTCTTGTGATTAATACTACAGAAAATAATCTTGAAAAAGAATTATCAATTCTTACCCAAGCAGGTGACTTGCTTGATGATATTGTGGTGGTTGTTAAAGGTAATGTATTTAACAATAACGCATGTTCAATTATGCAAAAGTACCCTGAAATTGATATCGCTCTTAAAGAAAATTTTGAAAATAGCTTTGATGAAATTATAAGATATAAAAACTTGAAGGATATTAAAAATATTGCATATCAAATCAAAAACAAAATTGTCTACACTCATAAAGAAAAAGAAATACTGACATTTCCCTGTTATTTTGATAGCAAACTGGAAGAAGTTCCCTCTTTTGTAACAGAAAATACCAAAAAAGAATTTTTGCCCGTTAATTTTTCAAATATGGCATTTGATACAAGCTTTGTTATAGATGAAATTGTAAAAGGTGTTACAAATAAAAAAATAAAGAATTTTTATATATATTGTGACAATTTCTTAAAAGACATAAGTGTTGCTTGTAAGTTTTTAAATGCGTTAAGGAAAGAGCGTTTAAGAATCAAGTTTATGGTTGATATAAATCTATCTTCTGTTGATGCAAATTCAAAACAAGTATTATCTCTTGCAAAAAAATCCGGCTGTGAACTTGTTAATTTGTATGTTGATTATGTTATGGAACTTGATGATGTAAAAAAAGTTCAAAAAATCTTCAAACAAGCGGGTTTAAAAGTGAATTTGAAGCATAATAGAATTTATAAAAACAACCTAACGGACAGGCTCGCTTTTAATACTAATTTTAATTCAATTCTAAAATAACAAGTGTTGCTGCCATTAAAATTAAACCTAAAACTATTCCGCTGATAGAATAGTGACCTGTATCATAGTCTTTTGAAAGCGGAATTAAAGTGTCTAAGGAAATATATGTCATAATTCCCGATACAAAGGCAAAAAGCACCCCAAGGCAAAGGGTTGGAAAGAATGTTTTTATGATTAAAAAACCGATAATGCCTCCTATGGGCTCTGCTATTCCCGATAAAAACGAATACAAGAAAGCTTTTCTTTTAGAATGAGTTGCTTGATAAACCGGAATTGAAATTGCCATTCCTTCCGGGATATTATGGATTGCAATTGCAAAAACAATACCAAGCCCGATCATGGTGTTTTGTGTTGTGATAAAAAATGTTGCAAGTCCTTCGGGGAAATTATGTACTGCAACAACAATAGCTGTTAGGATTCCTGCTCTTTTAATTTTGCCTATTGAAATAACTGCGTTTTCATCTTCTTTGATGTCTGTACTGTCTTCATTTTTTTCATTTGCTCCAAGCTGCTTTGTAAACATTTGCGATTGAAGATGATCGGGAATAAAATAGTCAATTGCGACAGCGCATAATATGCCAAGTGCAAAAAATAATATTGCAAGCCAAAGAAATTTGTTCCCCATTTGGGTTTTAATCAGTTCAGAAGCTTGCGGGTACAAATCTACAAGGGAAATAAAAAGCATAACTCCTGCAGATAAACCAAGACCAAAGGATAATATTTTAAGAGAATTTTTCTTGATAAAAAATGTGACAAATCCTCCGATAACGGTTGAAAGCCCTGCCAGTGTTGATAAAACAAGCGCTATTAAATAGTTTTTTTCCATATGCTTAATTATATCATCAAAAAATTAAATCAAATAAAAAGAGTAATTATTAAATTATCGTTTGACCGAATAAAATATATTAAGTTAAAATGAATATTAAGAAATGTAAACTTGAGGGAAAACGATGAAAAAACTGTTATATGTATTTGCTTTCGTGTTTATTGTACAAAATGCATTTGCTCAAACACCATTTGATTCAAAGCAAAATGCAACAGAAGTTAAATTGACTCCTGCTGTAAATACTGTTACAAAAACAACAAATACAAATGCAAACTCTATATATAAAAGCTCAATTAAAGAGCAAAAATTCAACAGTGCTCTTGTAAATCTTGATGATGCACAGGTGGAATTGAGAGAAGAGCTTGCCGCCGTGACTGCAAAATATAACGAAGCATTGGTTGTTAAAGAAAATGCTATTCAAAATTGCAAGCATTTAAAAAGCGAAATAAATGCGATAAATAAAAAAATGAAAAATGTTGAAAAATCTAAACAAATGATAAATAAAAATCTGGAAGTAAAGTAACCGGATTATTGCAAACACACAGGATATTGGGGAACGTAAGTTAAAATGAGTCAGATTATAGATATTGATTCGTATGGAAAAATAGCAAGATTATCAGATGAAGAGCTCACTGCTCTATGGGAAGAGTATTTCTCACACAGGGAAAATAAGGTAGTTCGTGATAAAATAATTGTTCAATATATTTATCTTGCAAAATATGTTGTAGGAAGAATTAAGATGACCCTGCCCCCTGCTTTTTCTTTTGAAGATATTGTAGCTTTTGGGCTTGAAGGTTTGATAGATGCAGTTGAGAAATATTACCCAAATAAAGGCGCAAAATTTGAATCTTATGCCTTGATGAGAATAAGAGGTGCAATTATAGATAAAATCCGCCTTTCAGATTGGCTTCCAAGAACATTGAGAAAAAAAGTCAAACAAGTTAAAGCTGCAAGTGAAAAATTAAAACAAGAAACAGGAAAAACCCCGACTGCAAAAGAGCTTTCAAAAGTTCTAGGAATGAGTGAAGAAAAAGTTAATGAAATTTTAACGTCTGATATGACCTTTAATTCTATCTATGAAAAAAAAGGTGTTGGAGATGATACTGTAGAAATAATTGATACACTTGAAGATGAAAGTTCTCATCGTCCTGATGAAGAAGCCGAAAGAAAAGACGTTAAACACGAGCTTCAAACCGCACTTAAAAAACTTCCTGATAGAGAAAGAGTGCTTTTAGTTCTTTATTATCATAAAAATATGACACTAAAAGAAATCGGCGATGCTATAAATATCTCTGAATCTCGTGTTTGTCAGCTTCATGCACAGGCAATTATGAAATTAAGAAACATATTGTCTTCTAAAAGAAGCGAAAGATTAACTAAGGCGATTATTTAAAAATAAGTTTTATTATTTGTTTGTGTTAAAATAATTCCTGTAAGTAATATTTATTTAAGGAGTTATATTATGGCAAGAAGACCTATTATTGCAGGGAACTGGAAGATGAATAACAACAAGGCTGAAGCAAAAGAACTTGTTGATGGAATTGTATATGGAATAAGCTCGCTTGATGCTTCAAAAATGCCGGAAGTTGTTATTGCACCTACTTATACAGCACTTTGGCAGGCATATGATTTAATTAAAAATGAACCAAAAATCGCGCTTGCTGCTCAAAATGTTAACCCAAACCCATCAGGTGCTTATACAGGAGAAATTTCTCTTGATATGTTGGCTGATTTTAGAGTTCAATTTGTAATCATAGGTCACTCTGAACGTCGTCAAATGTTTGGTGAAACTGATGAATTTATTAACCAAAAAGCAAAAGCAATATTAGCTAAAGGTTTAATTCCAATTATTTGCTGCGGCGAAACATTGGAACAAAGAGAACAAGGTGTGACAGATTCTCATCTTGAAAACCAAATTACAAAAGCATTAGATGGAATTTCAGCAAGTGATGTTGAAAAATCCGTCATAGCATATGAACCTATTTGGGCAATCGGAACTGGAAAGTCTTGTGATGCAGTAGAAGCAAATAGAACAATCGGTCAAATCAGAAAAGTTGTTGCAAAATTGTACTCTCAAGATGTTGCAGATAAAATCAGAATTTTATATGGTGGCTCTGTTAAGCCATCTACAATTGTTGAACAAATGGCACAGCCTGAAATCGATGGAGGCTTAATCGGCGGGGCTGCACTAAAAGCTGATAGCTTTATCGATTTAATCAAGGGTGCTATGTAGTTTAGAGATTAATTTCTTTTTAAAAAGGGCTCACTTTTGAGCTCTTTTTTATTGCTTAAAAATTTAAAGATGACGTACCTTGAATGAATTATATTAATTGGTATAAGAATATTTTTAGTTAAAGTATAAATATGATTTTAAAATAAAAACTTGCAATTTAGCTATATTACTGCTATTGTTGTTTTGTGAAAAAAATATCTGAAAATATATACACACTAACAAGACCGTTGATGAATTTAGATTTATTCATCGGAATCGTTGCTGCAGCCTGGCTTTTAATAATAGGTAGTTGGAAAATAGTCTTGCTTTCATTTATTGCAGTAGTTATTTCTCCGAAACTTTTAGAAGCATTGCAATTTATCTTTGCTTTGTTGCCTGCCTTTATTGCGCTAAAAGTTCGAAACAACAGGTCTTTTAATTGGCTTTCGTATTTATGCTCCTTTATTTCAACATCTATCGGTGCCTTAATTATGAGTGTTTGGGGAATATTAATTTATGCTTCTTTTATTAAACAAGCAAGCACACAAACTATTTTGCCTCTTTATATATTATCTTATTTTATGGCGACAATTCCATTTGCCCGGATTGCATCAAAACAAGCACCTCCTTGTTTTTGTTTAATATTAAATCTTTGGTTTCAAATAGCATACTTGTTGTTATTGGTTATTTTATCATTTATTGTAATGTCATCTTTAAAAGCTACGGTAATTTTGTTTTTAATTATGCAGATTCCTGTGCTTATTAATCTTTGCAGTTATATTATTGAAAATGAGTCTGAAAGCAAATATTTAAGACTTGTGAAATAATTTTGAGTTTTTTGCGATTGTATGTTGAGTGGTATTTGCTTCATTGCAAGCTCTTTTTGGTATAATTGTACCAAAGGAGCTGTATAAGTTATGAAAAAAGTTATTGCGTTTGACTTGGGTAAGGCAAGTATCGGTTATTGCATAAGAGAAGGTCTTGATATAAAAGAAGCAGGTTCAATTATTATTGATAAAGACCATGGCGAAATTACAAGTAACAGAACAAGAAGGTGTGCTAAAAAAGTACTAAATGCCCACAAAGAGCGCGAAAATTTTTTTAATAAAATTTGGGAAGAGTGTGGTTTGCCGGTATTAAGTAAAGAAGATTTGTTATTTACTAAAGAGTTTGCAAATAAGAATGATAACACTATATATAATTCATGTTTATTAAGAATTGCCCTGCTGCAAAATGTACAGTTGGAAACCTGGCAAATTTATAAAGCTTTACATTCTGCTATTCAAAGAAGGGGATATGATGCAAATCTTCCTTGGGCAAATGCTAATTCTAAAAATTCTGATGATGAAGAAAATGAAAAACTAACTTTAAAATATACGCAAGAAAATGATAAAGAACTTATAATATCTGATGAATATAAATATCCTTGTTATTACGACGCAACAAGGCTTGGTTTATGGAATGAAAATTTACCAAATACTTTTTCAAAAAACATATCTGTAAAAAATTCAAACAAAGTAAGGACAAGCGGCTTGGTTGCTCCAAGAAATCTTGCTGAAAAAGAATTAAGAAAATTGTGGGAAAATGCGCAAAAACAGCTGTCGAGGCTTAATAAAATTCCGGCAGAATATTTTTTATATGGTGAATATTGCATGGCTTATGGATCTTACCTAAAGCCGGAATTTAAAAAATATCGCGGGACATCTTATGATTGGCAAGGGGTTTTGTGCCAAAAAATACCAAGATTTGATAACAGGGCAAATTCAAAATGCAAACTGCTTCCTAAACGTAACGTATCTAAAGCGGCAACTATAGAAAATATTACTTTTACTTTGTTGATGAAATTAAAAAACTTAAGATTCAATACAGTGGACACTCTGTTTGATGGAGTTGCAAGAAGGCTAAGCCCTCAAGAAATTAAAGAGATTATTGAAACAAAAAAGACAAAAGATAGTTGGGAAGAAAAACTCTTATCGGTTAAAAGTGGCAAGAATCCGACTTTTACTATAACAAAAGGTGATATAGAAGCTGTTATCGGCAAGAAAACTATATTAGATAAATTAGAGCCATTGAAAGCAAATATTTCCGGTCGTTCAAGTTTTTGCAGACGTGCTTGTTCAATTATGAATAAAATTATTCTTGAAGGAGAATTGTATCCATCTGATATGGATGTGTCGGAATTTGTTGATAAGCCTAATGTCCCAAACGGTATTACGGAAGAAGAAATCAGGCAAATGCTATCTAAGATTGGCGATTGGAATAATTTATTTATTCCTGATAACAGAAATGAATTAAAACAAACAGATTCTGATATTAGGGAACAAACGGATATTTTAATTGCAAATATAACTAATCCCATAGTAAGAAACAGATTGCAAATACTTAGAGATTTATTGCTTGATATTAAACAAAAAGAGGGGTTTAACAATCCTGATGAAGTAGTATTTGAATTTGTGCGCGATGGGGCAGACAGCTCATTATTACCCGGCAAAAAAGCATCAGACTATGAAAAGTATATCAAAGCACAAGAAAAATATAATGAACAATTGGTCAAAGAATTAAAAGATGTTGATGCTTATTCTTCTATTAATTTCGAAAAATTTAAATTACTAAAATCTCAGGATATGAAATGTATTTATTCGGGAAAACCTATAGGAATAAGCGATTTAACGCAATGCGAAATTGATCATATATATCCTCGCGCAAAAGGAGGCAATGATGCTCTTTACAATAAAGTATTGTGTTATGCGATTGAAAATCAAAATAAAGCCGGCCGCACTCCCTATGAATGGATGCAAAGTGACAAAGATAGATGGCAGGAGTATTTTCAACGAATGTCTAATATAAAAACAAAATTAGGCAAAAAGAAATTTGAACTTTTGACAAAAAAACCAAAAGATTGCGAAGAACTAATTGAAAGTTATAACGGTCTTGCAGAGACTGCGCAAATTGCAAAAGTTGCACAAGAATTGACCGTGATAATATTCGGATGGGGCCTGCAAACAAAAGGCGATAAGCGTCACATTTTTGTAAATAATGGAAGCTCTACTGCTGCAATAAGGCGCAGATATGGCCTCAATAAAATTCTTGGTGATGACGTAAAAAAGAATAGAAGCAATGATAAGCATCATGCCTTGGATGCTATTTGTGTAAGTTTTTCAAGAGATTTTAAATATAATAAAGAGATGAATGCTGATGTCATTGAAGGCTTTACATACGATATAGTTAAAAAAGCAATTGATGCAATAATTCCATATCCTTATGCAAATAAAAAACCGTTTAAAGGTAACATTAGACCCCTTGAGACAATATACGGATATAGAAAGGTTGATGATAAAGACTGTATTACATCAAAAGTTCCAATTACTTTAATAAAACAAAAAGAAACCAATATAAAAAATATTATTGATGAAGTGATTAAAAATGATTTGTTAGATAAATTAGAACTCAATCTTTCAGCAAAAGAATGGGAAGAAATGCTAAAAAATTATGTTCATCCCAAAAAACAAACTAAAGTCAAAAGAGTTTTAACAATTGTTTCTTGCGGCGCTTTGGAAAAAGATACCAACGGACGAGCTCGTATAGGAGAGTTTGCCGATTTTGGTACAAAAGGTGTTAAAAATCAATTCAAACATTCAAAAGGGCATAAGGGTCAAATTCTTTATTACAATGAAAAAGGCGCAATTAAGGTTATGCCTGTTTATGCAAATATCAAAACGCAAGATGTTAAAAACAAGCTGCTTGAAATGAATTGCAAGCTTTATAATAAAGGTCAAATGTTTTATTCGGGCTGCTTGGTTGAAGTACCTGTGGAATTTAAAGCAGGCGCTAATACTTATCCTGCAGGAATATATAAACTAAGAACTATAATGTTTAATGGCGCAATTAAGCTTGAAAACAATAGCGGTATAGAAATAGTAACAAGTGCCGTTAATCTCGCTAACGCTAATTTTAAGAAATTTTCAAATTAACTTGAAAATTAGAAAAAAATCATTAAATGTAATATATGAGCTATCATATATTACATTTAACTATTCCAAATATTTCATTGTATACCGATAAAGGTTTTTTATTTTGCAAATATGATGATGAAAGCGCAAATAAAATACCTTTAGATGATTTAAGAGCGGTTATAGTTGCAACACATCAAGTTTCTTTTACAAATACCTGTCTTGCAAAATTATTGGAAAATGATGTTATAGTTTTGCACTGTGATAATCATTATAAGCCTGTTGGTTGGTCTGCGGCTTTAGATAGGGTAGTTAGAGTGAAGGCATTTTTAAATCAAATATGCCAAGATAAAAAATTTGAAAATGAGCTGTGGAAAATAATTTTGAAGGCAAAAGTAAATAACCAATCACAAAATTTGAAGTTGCTTGGCTGTGATAATGCCAATATAGAAAGACTCATAAATAAACCCCTGCTAAGCGAAGCAAATATTGCAAAACAATATTGGAAACTATATTTTGAAGCACTTGGTGTTAAAACAAAAAGAGAACATAAAGATGCTAAAAACTTTGAAAACGCCTGTTTAAATTACGGCTATGCTGTAATAGCAGCTTTAATTTATCGCTCATCTTTGGTACATGGGCTTTGTCCGAATCTTGGAATTCATCATAAACAAAATTATAGGAGTATTCCTCTTATTTATGATTTGATGGAGCCATTTAGGCCATTTATAGATTATTATTTATACAAATTTAAAATGGAAGATGGTGAAAAAAATCACAAGAATTGGTGCAAATATTTATCTTGCTGTTTGCAAAATTGCAGATTAAAATACAAGGATTTTAATTATAAATTGATTGATTATATCGATTATTATATTGAGGCAATAACAAGAGCTTATATAGATTTTGATGTTAAGGAGATAGTTGTTCCTGATTTGAATGAGATGATTTTATTGATGCAAAAGAAAGATAATTTATGAGGAGCAAATATCGAATGGGATGGTTGTTTGTATGTTTTGATTTGCCTGTTGTAGAAAAAGAAGATTTAAGACAGGCAAATGCATTTAGAAAAGACTTGCTTAAACTTGGTTATTATATGCTTCAGAATTCAATGTATGTGAAAGCATGCGTAACATATGAAAAAACCGAGAAGCATATCAAACGGATAAAAACCATAGCTCCAACAAGCGGCAGCATACAGATATTTTTTATTACAGATATACAATGGAGCAAATCTGTCTGTATACAAAAAACTGATTATAAAAAATCAAAATACCTTAAAGATATAGGTGAAAATATCCCCGAACAAATGACTTTTTGGTAGTTTTGTTTTATAATAACTGTTGTAAGTTTAGATTTTTAAAGGTTTTAGAGAATGAGATTATTCGTACAATGTAGAGGAATTAACTATTCTCTGTTCAATTCTGATTGGACTAATAATTTAAAATATCTTATGCATTTATTATATAATATTTATTCAGATTTGTATATCCTATTATAATATATTTTAAATTATTAGTAAATCAAAACGAGGAGAACCTCCAGTACCTTGAGTTGTTATTATAATATATTTTAAATTATTAGTAAATCAAAACGCACTCCAGTCTGTTGCAAGCCCTATTCCATTATAATATATTTTAAATTATTAGTAAATCAAAACCACGGTACTTTATACTCCTCCCCGTCTATATTATAATATATTTTAAATTATTAGTAAATCAAAACATTATCACTATACATAATGTTTCCAGTCTTATTATAATATATTTTAAATTATTAGTAAATCAAAACATTGGCGCGCTTTTTGCTTATTTATTCATATTATAATATATTTTAAATTATTAGTAAATCAAAACATACAGTATCTTTGTAATTGCGTAAAACTATTATAATATATTTTAAATTATTAGTAAATCAAAACATTGGGCTTGATTGAATGTTATCCATTATATTATAATATATTTTAAATTATTAGTAAATCAAATCCACCGACATTAATCACTCTGATTTATTTATTAATATATTTAAAGTATTAGTTTTAGTGTGATTTAACTTTTTTATTTTGAGGGGTTATCATCTTAAAACAGAAAAAATGCCAAAAGGCATTTTACTCTTTATAATGGAGCGGGAGACGAGGCTCGAACTCGCGACATCTTCCTTGGCAAGGAAGCATTCTACCACTGAATTACTCCCGCAAATATTTTGCTTCTTTATAATACAATATCAAAAAAAATAATCAAGCTAAAAATCCAAAAAAGTGTAAAAAATTATTAAATTTCTTTAAAAAAGCGCAAAAAACTTCTAAAAAATGTTTTAATACAATATCGGGAGGTGTGCCTTATGTTTAAACGTGCTTTATTTATTATTGTATTAATGCTTTTTTCAAGTGTATTTGCGCAAAATATACAAGTAAACTTCTATTCAAATGGAAACAACAACAATTATTCAACACCTGATAACTATTATTATCAAAATCCTCCAAGGCAGTCGCTTATGACAAACGGACACTTTGTGATTTTATCATCAGGTGTACGATATGTTCACTCTCCATCCAAGTCTAAGCGCCAATCGCACGCTGCAAGGATAAATGAATACAATAGTATGTACTATTAAAATTTAAAAGATGGCTTATAAATTAATAAATTAGGCCATCTTTTAGTTTGTAATTAATAAATTTTAATATTTGTAATAAAGGTGGCAATTTTTTAGATTTTAGATTTTTATACTTATAGCTATAGCATACAAGGGAAATCTATGAATAATTTTGCCGATTTAAATGTATTTAAAGTTAACAACTCACAAGTTCAAGCAAATAACACTGCACCTGTCGTTATGAGCCCTTTGCTGCAGAATAAATTGCTTGCTGATTCTTTAAAGCAAAAAGATACAGTTGAGCTTCAAGAAACAAAAGCAAATGATGTAGCAGTGCAACAAAGCGAGCCTGAAACAGTACAGACGGCAATTGAAGAAAATAAAGAAGAAACTCTGGAAGCTAAAGAAATAATCACCCCCCCCTTCTTGTTAAAAGAAGAAACAACAACTAGTCAACAAGATAATACTTTGCAAGTTGCAGAACTACAGGTGCAAAATCCTGCCTTATCTATTGATGATATTCAAAAACTTGATGATGCTTTAATTGAAGCAAAAATGCAAAACGGGCTTATCGAAAAATTTGCAAACTTTTTGAAAAACAAAACAAAGATAGGGTTGGGTTCAAATAAGCTTGATGAAATAATTGAAAGCACAAAACAAGGCAAGAGTTCGCTTGAAGAAGCTAATGAAAAAATAAAAGAATACAGAAGCAAACAAGAAAATACAAGACAGGTATTCGGTGATATTTTATCAATTACTGCAAGTGCTGCAGCATTTTTTGCATTTAAAAATACATGTTCCAAATATATAAACGGTATTGTAAATATTAACAAAGATATGGTGGTAAATAAGTTATCCGAATGCGTAACGCCTGAAAAATTGAAAGAAAATTTTAGCCCAAATTCAAAAATGGGTAAAAAAATCATAGATAAAATAATAGATAAGTTTGGTACAAGTGAGAAAATTCTAAAAGCAATTGATAAATTCACATCTAAAAAGTTCATATCTACTATTGCAATTATACCAACTATGTTTATTGGAAGCTTTGTTAAAAAGAATGTATTAAAACTCAATAGAATAGGCACAAAACAATATAGTGCAAATACAACTGATGATATGACACCTGCCGAAAAGAAAGTTACAAAGAGAATTGCAAAGAAAGACAAGAAAAATGCAAACTTCAGAAATAGTATTTCAGGTGCAATAAATGGTTTAATGATGCCGATTGTGGGCTTGCTTGGCCCGTTAGGTGCTCCAATTTACCTTGCAGGAAATATATTGAACAGATATTTTATTGCAAATAAAGAAGACGCGGGAAATAAAAATCCAGCTAACTTTATTAAAAATTTAAAAGATTCTAAAGAAATAAATATAGGAGCTGCCTTAATTTCTGCAATTCCGCTGGTCAAAAAAGGCGCATATAGCGCAAAGCTTGATAAGAGCATAAATTCAGCAATTGAAAAACTAAAAAATGTGCAGCTTCAGGATATTGGCGGCGGCAAAACAACATATGCATTATTGGAAGAAACCGTGCTTGCTAATGACGCTATCGCAAGTGTTTTAAATGGAGCACAAAAAACCGAAGATAAAATTGCACAACTAAGAGATACTAATATAATTGCATTAAAATTTAAACAAATTCAACAACAGAGCCTTAATGCAGGATTTATTAAGATAGACACAACAGATGATATTGTAAAAGCTCTAAAAGAAAACTGTCCTGATACTTGGACTATTGAACAGGCAAGTGAAAAATTAAGACAAGTATTTGGAGATAAATATCAGATTAATCATATAATCGGATCAGGTACAGTTGCGCAAACATTTATCGCAACCGAAAAATCAAGCGGAAAACAAGTATGTCTTAAGATGATTCACCAAGGCCTTGATAAAAACGTAATTGAAAAACATTATCAGGCATGTTTGGAGATGATTAATGATACTTGCAGTAAAAATAATATTTCCGATAAAGAAAAAGAAAATCTTGTAAATACTTTGAAAAGTATCGCAGATGGAATTAAAAAAGAAGTTGACTTAAATAATGAAATGGAGGCAGCTTCATCTCTTGCTAAAGTTACCAAACAGGCAAAAGTTGTAAGACCGATTGAAGTAAAAGACGGTGTTTATATAATGGAAAAAGCAGATGGAGTTTCTCTGAAAAGCTTAAATGACTATCTTAATCTTTCAAGATTTAATTCTGTCGATAATGCTAAAGAAAAAGTAGCAGAATATGAAGGCAGGCTTGCACAGGCAAAAGAAGAATATACAAAAACAAAAGATGAATTTGAGCAATATATGAATGATGGTGATGGCGTTATATTTAAAGATTTTTCTTTAGATGAGTTATTTAGACAAACTGATGCCAATGGAAATTATATGTATCGTAAGGACAGACAATTGTATATTAAAGCACAAGAGGAATATGTTAAAGCGCAAGTTAAAAATGGTGTTAGGGGTTATAATGCCGAGCATGATTTTAGTAAAATTTATTATAAGGCAGAAGATTTATATGATAAGTGCACAAGATTGCCTGAAAATATTAATAATATAATCAATGATTCATATTATGCAGATTGCAAAAAAATGATTAAATTGGTTGAACAAAATCCTGGATTAGAAAACCTGTCTACAAAAGAAGCTCAAAGAATGATTGACCAATATAAAAATGTGATTAGAGAGCAATTTAGTAAAATAGGCAAAGACGGAAAAATCATCCATGGAGATATCCACGCCGGAAATATCTTTGTTGATATCGCGCAATTAAAAAGCGGCAAAGAGCCAAATAAAATATTTACCTTGATTGATACAGGTAATGTACTGCAACAGTCATCCGAACAGGCATTAAGATTTTTAAATTTAACAAAATATATAGAAAATGCCGATTATGACAATATTGCAAAATTTGCACTTGAAGGTGCTGCTCTTCCAAGTGGAATGAAATACGAAGATGCTTATAAATATGTAAGTGAAAGACTTAAACAAATATTCTTTGAAGTCAAAGACGGAAAAGCGTATAAAACAAACATAATAAAAAATGATACGATGATTGGAATAACAGATACAATAATGAGGGAAAAAGGCATTATCCCTGCTGCCACTCAAGGAGATCTTGTTAAGGCAAAACAATCTGCCAATAATTCTGCAATGGAAACAGAAAAATTTTATAATAGTTTATTCGCGGGCAAGCTAGATAAAGATTTAGAAAAACTTGATAGAGACGACATAGGCGGGGCAATAGGCGTAATGCTTGGCAACTCGGCTGCTATGGGCAAAGATAAAGCAATAAGTAAGGCTAAAAACAGCTTTTTGGATAAATTACAGGAAAGGGCTAATTTGAGACACCTTTCTTTGAAAGACAGGTTAAAACTTAAAAAAGGCAAAGGTACTCCAAAATCAAATAGTGAAGAAAAAATGATATATCACTTAAAACAGTTCAAATTAAAACAAGCAGATAAAGCAGAAAATATTCTTGAAGATATGCTTGTTGAAATATTTTAAACCTATTAATTAACCGCTCTTTCTTTTTGTTTATCTAAAATAATAAATCTTCTAAGGGTTTGGTTATTCACTTGTGCGCCGATTAGAAGAATAATGGAAGAATAATAGAGCCATACCATTAAAATTGCAAAAGTTCCGATGGTTCCATACACTCTATTGTATGTACCAAGAGCATTAACATACAAAGAAAAAGCAAATGAACCGATTAACCAAAATACGCAGAAAAACAAAGCTCCTGGGATGACACTTTTTCTTTTAACGCTGAAATCTTTGGCAGGAAGTACATAATAATTTATTGTTGCAAGTAAAAATAACGTTATAAAAGCAATCGGCCATCTTATAAAAAGAATGGTTTCAATTATTTCATAAGGAATTGAAAGGTAAAAACCTATAAAATTTAAAATAACTTTGCCAAGTACAATAAGATTAATGCTGATAAACAAGAAAAAAGTGTTTACAAACACCATCAAAACAGATAAAAACCTTACTTTTAAAAAACTCCTGTTTTCTTGGATGTCATTTGCTCTGTTCATTCCTTTGATAATGACAGCCATAGCATTTGAAGTTAAAAATAATGTTACAAAAACCCCAACTATTGCCATCAATTCGCCGCTTTTAAAAATAACAACTTCATTTAAAACATCATTTATAAGTTCAATTACGCCGCTTGGTGCTACTGTTGAAAGCCCGAATAGGATTTTATTTATAAATGTTTTTTTGCCAAGCCAGCCAAACACCGCCATAATAAACAGCATAAAAGGAAAAATTCCAAGCGCCATCATATATGCCATTTCGCCGGCTGCGTTTGCAAAATCGTTTTTAACAATGCATTTTACGAGGTTTTTTATATATTCTTTTAAGATTTGATATGTTTTTTTTATAAAATTTGCAATTCTCATAGAAATCCTATTTAAGTATTTTTTTTGTTTCTTCTATCAGTTTTTCTGCTGCCTGATTAATATTTGCTTTGATTGTGCATCCTGCAGCTCTTTTGTGGCCGCCTCCGTTGAATTTTTGGGCAATTTCAATAGCATTTACTTCTTTTGTTCTGATAGAAATTTTTGTGCCATAATCACTTTCTTTTAAAACAAAAGCAGCTTCTACTGCTGAAATTGAGCGCAAAGTCTCACAGATGCCTTCTGTATATTCATCTTTTGCTTTAAATTTTTCAATGATATCTTTTGTAATTAAAGTATAAGCTATCTTATCATTTAAAATAAACTTAGCACTGCTTACAAGATAATTTTGAAAAAGTATCATATTTTTGGGTTTATTTGTGTAGCATTTGTCTGCAATGTCTGAAATATTTATGCCGGTTTTAATAAGATTTGATGCCATTTGAAAAGAATCAGTAGTTGTGCTTTCATATTTAAAGCAGCCTGTATCTGTCAAAAGCCCTGCGTACAAACCAAGTGCCATATCAGATGTTATTTTAATATCAAGTTTTTTAAATAAATTAAACATAACTTCTGCAGTTGATGATATGCCGCCTTCGATATAATTGATTTTCCCAAAACCGGGGTTTGTTTTGTGATGATCTATAACAATTGTATTTGTGCATTTTTCAAATAAAGTGTGTGCTTTATCTATGATTCTGTCTATCGAAGCTGTATCAAGTGTTATAATTAAATCATAGCCGTCTTTTAATTGGCTGAGATTAATTGCATCTTTTATATGCGGTAGAAAATTATAGGTTGTTGGGAAATTGAAATTATCTTTGATTTGAACCAAGATATCGCAATTTATATTTAAATTGTCTTTGATAACACACTTTAAAGCGCTTGCGCATCCTAATGTGTCGCCATCGGGGTTCACATGTGTTATTAAAAGAATATTTTTAGAATTTTTTATTAAATTTAATATTTCTTTTTCTGTCATATTTTTTGATTTTAACCTAAACAGACCTATAATTCTACCATAGGCTTGGTTTTGTTTTTGAACTTTGTAGTTGAGCCGAAGAACAATAAATCGGCGTCTCCTGTCGGGCCGTTACGTTGTTTTGCAACGATAATTTTTGCTTTGTTTTTTAATTCGGGGTTTTCTTTGTCATAGTATTCTTCCCTATGAACAAACATAACAACATCAGCATCTTGTTCGATTGCTCCTGATTCTCTTAGGTCTGAAAGCATAGGAGTTTTAACCGTTCTTTCTTCGACTTTACGTGAAAGCTGCGATAGTGCAATAACGGGAACATTTAATTCTCTTGCTAAAGATTTTAAGCCCCTTGATATGCTTGAAATTGCCTGAAATCTGTCTGAAGTTGATTTATCTTCAATAAGCTGCAGGTAATCTATAATAATAAGCCCTAAATCGGGGTATTTTGTTTTTATTCTTCTTGCTTTTGCCCTGATATCAGATAATGTAACGCCTGATGAATCATCAATTAAGATAGGCGCTTCGTGGATTGTATTCATGCAATTTGCGATTTTTTCCCATTCAGAAGCATTTAATTCGCCTGTTCTTGCTTTTTGGGCATCAATTTCTGCTTCTGAACATAAAATACGTTGTGTTAATTGCACAGAAGACATTTCAAGAGAAAATATCATAACGGGGATCTTATTTTGAATTCCTATGTTTTGTGCAATATTTAGGGCAAATGCCGTTTTTCCCATAGAAGGACGAGCTGCAAGGATAATCAAATCCGACTTTTGAAAACCTGCAAGAAGGGTATCAAGGTCATAGTATCCGCTTGGGACTCCTGTATAGGAACCTTTGTTATTATATCTGAATTCAAGCTGTTCTACCGTTTGCATCAAAAGATTTGTTATAGGCTGCACTTCTTGCGAACTTTTTTGCTGTGCGATTTCAAAGATTGTTTTTTCTGCAACTTCAAGAGAGGTTTGTGCTTCCGGGTTTTTGAATACTTCTTCTATGATAATTGTTCCGGCATTTACCAGTTTTCTTTTAAGCGCGTTTTCTTTAATAATTTGACTATAATATTCTATATTTGAGCTTAAAACCGTATCAAGTCCGAGGTTTGCAAGGTATTCAACTCCCCCGATTTCATCCAGTTTGTTTCTTTGCTTGAAATATTCTGTAACAGAAAGCCCGTCTATGGGTTTATTTTGGTTATACAGGTTAAATGCCGCTTCGAATATAAGTTTATTTTGAGGGGAATAAAAATGATCAGCTTCTAAAATTTCGACAACTTTATTCATGCTTTCGGGATTCATTAAGATGGAGCCTAAAACTGCTTCTTCTGCTTCAAGATTATGGGGTGGAACATGCTTAATATTGCTTGTTGTTTTTGGTAATTTAGCCGCCATTTCTTCCTCTTTTTTATCTTTGATATTTATTTTATCAAAAAAATTATACTTTGGTATAGTAAACTTCTAACTTCTTTATAATTCTAAACTTATATTAAAAAAGCTACCATTTTAGTATAAAAAAGAATTAAAATATCTAACTGGTGATGGCAATACATTAGGGTTGATTATTCAATATTCAACCCCTTTTTTTATTTTTGTGCTAAAATTTTTTTAAATAATATTGTCAAAGGAGTATATATGAAAAAGTATAGAATAGGTGTTGATGTCGGAGGAACCAATGTAAAAATCGCTCTTGTGGATTTTGAAGGTAAAATTGTTTATTCAAATACAATTCCAACCAGAGCTGAAATGGGCTATGAAGCGGGGGTTACTAATATTAAACAGGCAATTAAAGATTTAATAAATGAAACTAAAGAAAATAAAAATACAATTGAAGCAATAGGATTTGGTTTGCCTGGGCAAATAGATTATAAAAACGGTATTGTAAAAAATCTTCCAAATATTCCCGGATGGGTTGATATTCCTCTTGCAAAAATAATTGAAGACGAATTTTCAATTCCGACAAAATTAGATAATGACGTTAGATGTGCTGCTCTTGGTGAGCTTAATTTTGGCGCAGGTGTCGGAAGCCAAAATCTAATCTGTATAACAGTAGGTACAGGAATAGGTTCGGGAATTGTCTTAAACGGTAAGCTTGTTCGAGGTTGTGCTAATGCTGCAGGTGAAATCGGACATATCAAAATGGAAATGAACGGTGGCCCCTTATGCGGCTGCGGCGACTACGGGTGTTTTGAAGCATTTGCTTCGGGTCCTGCTATAGTAAGTCTTGCAAAAGAATTTATATCAGGCGGAAAATCCGCTAAATATAAAGAAATGGCAGCAGATGGCATAATCACTCCTTATATTGTGGCGCAAGCTGCTCTTCAAGGTGATGCTGTTTCAATTCAAATATTCAAACAAATCGGGAAAATTATAGGCATAGGTTTAACTTCTGTTATCAATCTTTTAAACCCTGAAAAAATCATCATAGGCGGTGGTGTCGCCGATGCCGGTGATATTCTTCTTGAACCAATCAGAAATGTAATCAATGACAGGGCTATGCCAATTCAAAGGGATTCTGTTTCGATAGTTCCAGCCAAACTTGCTAATACTGCAGGGGTAATCGGAGCAAGCTTACTTATAAATAGCTAAGAAAAGGAAGACATGCCGATACATTTTTTGTGGGGCGATGAAGATTATTTAATTGAAAAAGCCTTTTTAAAAATCAGAAAAGACGCAATAGGGGATGATATCAATGAACTCAATTACAGATACATTGATAATCCTTCTTTTGCGGTTTTTTCAGAGGTCTTAAGGACTCCACCTATGATGTTTGGTGCAAGCGTTGTTAAGCTTAAAGTTTCTAATTATTTTCTTGAGACAAAAGGGAAACAAAAACTTGACGATAAGCAAACCCAAGAACTTACAGAAGGCTTTAAAAACGTTTGTGATAATGTGCATATAGTTATGATATGTCAAACTCCGCAAGGAGCCAAAAAGAAGCCTGATTCAAGAAAAAAAATCTACAAAGAACTTGTTAAAGTAACAAAACCTGTTGAATTTCAATCTTATAAAACTTATGAAGAATATAAGTTAATTCCGATTATTAAAAAAATGGCCGCTGAATCAGGCTTAAAAATTGCAGATAAAGAAGCTTCTTTAATTATTCAAACAACAGGCGCTTATTTAAGAGACATTTCAAATGTTTTAGAAAAAATAAAACTTACAATTTACCCAAACGATATCGTAACATCAGAAAGTATCGAACAAGCCGCCTCAAATAACGCGGATATTTTCGCCCTTGTAGATTTGGTTTTAAAAAAAGACTGGGCATCTTCCCTTTCTTTGATTTCAAATATTCTTTCAAAGGAACACTATCTTCCTTCTTTGGCTTTTATTCAAACAACTTTTACAAATCTTTTGAAATTAAAAATATATTCAAAGAAATTTTCAAGTTATGATTTGGCGGTTCAATTAAATCAAAATGAATTTGTAGTTAAGAAAAATCTTGAAAAAATCAGAAATGTGCAATTAGAAGAACTTGTAAGATTAAAATTAAACCTTACTGAAATTGAATTTCTTCTTAAAACAGGTGTACTTACTGACGCCTTGGGTGCTTATGAAATAGCTTTTTTAAAGGGGGCGAAGTAATCTATGATTAATGAAATTTTTCAAAAAAAGAGTCCTTTTGTTTATAATTATTTTTCAAATTTATTTGAATTGGTTAAGAAAGGCGAAAGAAAATTCCCACAGGCAATTATTTTAGAAGGTGCAGATACTTGTCTTCAATATACATTTGCGCTTGAACTTGCAAGAATTTCAAATTGCAAAGAACAAGCGAAGTTTGATTGCAATTGTACTAATTGCAGATGGATAAAAAACTTTGAGCATCCTTGTGTAAATAATGTTTCCCAAATACATTTTAAACCTGATGATGACGAATCAAAAACGGTGATTTCTGTTAAACAAGCAGCATATATTGAAAAGACATTGTCTTTTTCAAGCGACTATCACAGGTTTTTTATTTTCTTTTCTTCAAATGAAGTTGATGAAGCTGATATTCAAACTATGCAGGAACTTAAAGAATATGGTATAGACAAAGAAATTAATTTTACTATTAAACCGCTTGAATATAAGACATTTAATATAGCAGCTCTTAACGCTCTTTTGAAATCAGTTGAAGAGCCGCCCGATGATACAACATTCGTGTTTTTAACAAAATCAAAAGAAGATATACTTCCAACTATCGTTTCAAGATGTTTAGTGTTTAAAATTTCAGGCGATATTGGCAGGATTAGTCCAAACAATATTTCAAGTATTATTGGAAACTATTTTGATATAAATTATGAAAATGCTTTTGATATTTCAAATAAAATTGCAAATTTAATCAAAGAAGATGACATTTTACTTGAAAGTGTCTTAAATATGATTTTAGCTCATGTTAAGGATTTAATTAAAGCAAATATCAACAATAACCAAATATATTTAAAGTTGAATTGCGATGTAAAGTATATAAATGAAGCCCTTAAACAATCAAAAGCTTCAATGTCCGAAAAAATTATTCTAGATACTTTGTTTTTAAAAATTGCAAGAGGTGCAAATTGCCAAATTTAGCTAAAAAAAATATAGCTATTTCAATCCCAACAGGAATTGGAGCTGATATTGGAGGATATGCCGGTGACTTTGGCTATATTGCAAGAAAATTCAGCAGGTATTTTCATACAGTCATTAATCCAAATGCCGTTAATGGTGGTATTTTTAGTGCGATTAATAATGATATGAGCTATCTTGAAGGCTATTTATTTGATGAATTTTTTGAAGGAAAAATTTCAATTACGCCCAAAAAACCTTATGAACAAAATAAAATAGGCATTATTTTTGAGAGCGTTATTCCAAAAAATGTCTTAAATATTCACCTAAACACTCTAAGTGCTCTTGAGATGGTTAAAGGCATTAAGACACAAGAAATTATATATACAAAAAAAGAGGTTGGAGTTGAAATAAAAATTGAAAACGGGATTTCCTATGGAAATTTAAAAAATCCCAAAACTCTTTTAGATGCTGCAGATAATCTTGTTAAAAAAGGGATTGAGGCAATTGCTGTTGTTTGTTATTTTGATGAAGATACAGAAGATGAAGATTATTCAAACGGCATAGGGATTGATCCTATAGGCGGAGTTGAAGCTATTATTTCTCATCTTATAACCAAAAATTTTAAAATACCCTGTGCGCATAGTCCGGCGTTTTTAAATTATGATATATCAGAACATGTTGAAAATAAAAAAGTTTCATCCGAGATGATAAGTTCTACTTATCTTCCCTGTATTATGGAGGCTCTTTCAATCGCGCCAAAAATCAATGATTATAAAAACGGCTTAATTAAAAACAAAGATATAGAATATCTGATAGTTCCGACAACTGCTATGGGTTCAAAAAGTGTCTTGGCGGCAGATAAAAACAATATAAAAATTATTGCTGTTGATAATAATACAGTTTGCGATGCTGATTATAAAAAGCTTAATATTGAACCATTTGCTCATTTTAAGACTTATGAAGAATGTTTGGAAAATATAATCTAATTTGATATAATATAATAAAATTTAGATTTTATAGAGGATTAAAAACAAAATGAAAAAAGCTTGGACGCTTGCGGAGTTGACCGTTGCAATAATATTAGTGGTACTTATTTCAGCATTTGCTGTACATATATTCAAGCCAAACACCCAAAAATCAAGAATATTTGCTTATGCCATGCTAAAAAATATGAACAAGGGTAATTCTGCCGTTATGGAAAAATATGGCGATGTTGCACTTGAAGAGGAAGAAGGAGCCACAGAAGACTGGTATTGCACGCATTTTTCAGATATGGTTGCAGTTGATGGCAGGGTTGAATGTGATAAAAAATCAAATAAAGATGTTGTTAATATGAAATTTTCAAACGGCATCACTCTTCAAGGTATGGCAAATGAGTGGAAAACACCATATGAAGGCGCTGAATATTCTATGAAAAATGTAGTAATAGATATTAATGGTGAAAGCGGTCCTAATAAAGTTTGGATAGACAGATTTCCAATAAGAGTTTTAAAAGGTAAAAAATATACAGGCTTAGTTAGAATTGTCGACTGTTCAGACGATATGGTTTATAATACATCAGATGAGAAATTGACCTTGACTGATGAAACAGGAAAAAGCCCTTACTGCAGACAAGGTTTTAAAGCGGATGGTGCAAATGTTACAGCGGGAATCAGCAAAAAAAGCAATGTTGTGACATATGATGTATATAGAGCGGTTTCATCAGAAGCAGGTTCAAAAGCAATTTTGGTTGCTTCAAATATTCCTGCCATGGAAGCAGATTGTCAGGCATATGGCGGAGATGGTGAGTATAATGCAAAGGTGTGCGCATTAAATAACTATAAAATAGCATACAGGTGTGCAACATCTAAATTTTGTGACACATGCCAGGATGTTGATCCTAAATCTATTTGTCCCGTTGACCCCGATAATAATGATGTTCAAACAACAGGGGAAAAATGTAAAGATGTTGCGGCATTGTATAACAACAGTGACTGTCAGTGCTTTACTCTTCTTCATAAACCAAGCACTGCGATGACAATATTGCTTGATCATATAATTGGCGAAATAAGCATGTAGGCTAGTATAAATAATTTTTTAAATTATTTATAATGGTGTAACAGAAGAAAAAAGGAAAATTATAAATGGAGCTTTTTACATTACTTTTTACAAGTTTGGTGTGCATTTTGCTTATAAGTTGGTCCTTTATAGCGCTTTTAATATATTTTATACCGCTTTTGGTTGCACTTTTAAGAAAACACAATAATCCTTTTGCAATCGGAATACTTAATCTTGCTTTAGGATGGACATTTTTTGGCTGGCTTGCTGCATTATTGTGGTCGTTAAATGGTGATGTATGCAGAAATAAATATGTAAGTAAATGTGACTAAAATACAGGCGGTGTTTGAATATAGTTTGCTCTAACGTTCAGGTAATTAAAGTCTTGCTGTGTATTTAATTTTTCTTGTGCGATTTTGAGCATAGTTTTTGCAATATCTTTATTTTCTTCTTCAAAGCAAATAAGATTTTTATTTTCACAAATATCTTTTAGTCTCTTATCTGTAACTATTTTGCCATTTAAATCGGAAATTTTAAAATCATTTTTTAAAATAAGCTTAGTTTCTTTTTTATCACCTATATAATACATATCGCGTCTTGCATCCATCACAAGATAATCTGCTTCGTAGGCATCTAGCAAAATTTCTGTAGTATTAAGCGGGATAAGGGGAAGATTAAGCTCCTGCGCCATTATTTTTGCAACAGTGAGCGCAACTCTGATACCTGTAAAACTTCCATGGCCTGTATTTACTGCAATGGCATCAAAATTATCAAAAAGCATATTTTCTTTTTGCATAGTTTCTTTTATTTTTGAAATTAAATATAAGCTATGATAATTTTCATCGCTTTCAATAGTTTGGGTTATGGTCTTTCCATTATGCAAAAAGGCGATATAAGAATTATTTAATGCTGAATCTATTGCAAGTATATTCATTTTATCTTTCTAAAAGTTTCTGTTCCAGTTTTTTGATAAAAGTTTGATTTTCTTCATTGTTGTTATCTTCAAAATCAAACCATCTTATATTGATATCTTCATTATCGTAGCTGACATCAATTTTTAAGGCGTTAGCAGGGATTTCATCGTGTGCAAATTCTGCCCATTCAATAAAAGTTAAAACATTTTGTTTTGAATACTGTCTTAATTCTTCTACTATAGATTTAAGTCCTTTGTGTTCAAGTCTGTATAAATCAAAATGATATATTGGACATATTGAAGATTTGTATTCATTTAAAATAACAAAACTTGGGCTTGTAATTTTTTCTTTAATATCAAGAAAGTTTAAAACATAGCGGATAAATTGGGTTTTGCCTGCTCCGATATCTCCTGTTAAAGTTACAAAAAGACCATTTTCATCAATTAAAGATGCAAATGCTTTTGCTAAAAATTCAGTATCTTCGAGATTTGTTGTTTTGAATTTCATAAGTAAATTGTATTTCAAAAATTTATAGTTGCAATTTTTATCAATATTTAACTGCCATATAAAATTTATACATTATTTTAGTCAGATTCTCATCTTGCTGCATTGATGTCAGCATCTCTTTAATTAATTCATCTTTGTCTGATAAACTTTCAAAAGTAAAAATATCGTTTGGTTTGACATCAAGGATTTTTAAAATCTTATCTAAATTTTCGGCAGTTGGGAAATATTTTCCATTTTCAATATTGCTTATGCTTGGAGTTTCAATTCCTACAAACTCGGCAACTTGTTCTTGGGTTATTTTTCTATATTTTCTGATTTCTTTAAGCCTTTTGCCTAAAAGTTTTTTAATATCCATAAAAGATTTTCTTTCTACATTTTAATTATCGGTTAAATTTATGCATAAGAACATTATGCAAAACTATAATATTTTCTTGATTTATTATGTATTGCTCGTATAATATTATGTATAACTTTATAATTTTTAAATTTTTACATGTAATACTAATAGGAGTCTTGAATGAAAAAATCCTTCAGCTTGATAGAAATTTTGGTGAGTTTAATTATTATCTCTCTTTTGTTGAGTGCATTTGCACCAATTATCACAAAGAAACTTAAGGCTAGAGAAATAACGGTTGGCAGTTTTTCAAATACGGAAGGGCAATATATAACCTGTAAGGAGGGGTATCATCTTGAAGATGATAAATGCTATCTTGATATTGAAAATTGCAAAAGCTATTCAAGCGGGACCTGCATACAATGCAAGAACGGATATAATTTGTTGAATAATACTTGCAGTGCTTTTATAGAAAATTGTAAAACTTATGATGATGTCAATTGTGCCGAATGTAAAGAAGGCTATAGCCTTTATGACAACAAATGTTCACTGGGAGGTACAAGCAGCTGCTATGAAGCATTTTGTGCGGTTTGTTCAAATACTTCAAACGGAAATTGTACATATTGCAAAAAAGGTTACAGTCTTTATAACGGAAAATGTTATTTTGGAGATTCAAAAGGCTGTACTTCTTTTAAATATGATGATACCAAAAAGACCGTTATTTGCGATTCTTGTAAGGAAGGGTATACACAATGCATAAATGGTACCTGTAAATTAACAACAGAGCTTGATAAACCATGCCCAAAGTATTCGATTAAAATCGGGTGTTTGTGTGTTATGCAATATAATGTAGGTGATGGTTATTATTTGGAAAATTTTTCTTCCGTAAAAAGATGCATTACAACTTCTGCATGTTTGGTGACAAATGGCAATAATACTTCTTCTGTGCATTATAATTTAGAACCGGCTTGTTGGACTGGTAAAACATCATCATCTTGTAATGCAAATTACGGAGGCTACAGTGGCTGTAACAGAACCCAGTGTAATTGGACAGGAGCAAGGGTAATGTGTGAAAATATAGGCTGGAGATTGCCTTTATCAAGTGAAGTTTCAGCAATTATAAATACTAACCCTTTGGCTGAACTGAATTTATGTAACCAAGATGGCAGGAACGGTCTTTCAAAATGTGCATATGGGAATTGTCCCGGCGCCTATAGAAGTATTTGCTGGCCCGGAAATTTTTGGGCTTCTAATTTTACACAGCCTAACCAGCCTGTTATGAGTACTAATGAACATGCGCAGTGGGGTGTTGGTGTTTTGCCTTATATAAATAATGTAGCTTCTGTAAGATGCGTAAAAGATTTGTAGCAATTTTTCATGTTATTTTTTGTGTTAGATTACGCACCTTTGGATTTTCAAGGGTGCTTTTTTTGAATGGATTGCCGCGTCCTCACGCTGTTCGTCTTTGCAATGACTTATATTAACAAATGTAACGAATTATTTTTATTCTTAAAGTTTAAATACTTATGTGCCGATATATATAATATAAGGTTAGAATAATAAGGATGAAGTTAATGGATTATCAAAATGAACTGGATTTTTGCGAATACAACCCGATAAGTGTTCAGTATGAAAATGAATTGAGAGAGCTCGCGCGTGTAGTGGAAGAACCCGCCAAAAACTTATTTGAAAAAATGCTAGAGAAAATAACGCTTGTAAGACCATTAAAAGCCTAAATACAAGCACCTGTAGGAAAAAGAACAAACTAAATTTGAGCCGGAAAATATTTTCCGGCTCTGCTGTATCAAAAAGTTTTTAAAAAATAAAACCTGTTTTTTTAGAATTCTGTTTATGAAATTCGCCCCCTGCGCAGACAACTTCAACAACTTTTAAAAGAAATTCTCTTGGCGCATCTAAGGGGCTTATATAGATTTCCTGATTGTCTTTATGTCTTATTGTCATAATTGAAGATTGATTTTTTTCCGCAGGAACATATAATGATGCTATTTCGTTATTTAGCATAATTTCCATTTGCTTATCATAATCATCTGTATCGTTTATTAATTTTTGATAGTCACCGTTTATTGCAAAAATTCTTCCGCAAAACATCGGACTGCTGCCATCTTTTCTTGGAAGTGCCTTGGGAGATATATTAAATCTTGAAGTAAAGCTGATTTTGTGCCAAAGAATATTAACAACAGCAAGGGTTTTATTTGAATCAACCGAACAAGTTATATTTTGAGAAGGAACATTTCTTGAATTTAAAGATTGCTGCAGATACTCTAATACAGCAGCCAGGTTTTCAAGGATTTTTGTAAACATATCGTTAGTGTTCATTGTGGATTGATGAAATTCAATGAACTGCTTATACATATATGCTGCAACAAGTCCTGCCCTTTGTTGAACTACAGAAGATTTCTGCATTCTCACTTCAAGATTATCAAGACTATCAAAATTGTTTTGCAATTTAATGTCCTTCTAGTATAAATTTTTACATTTATCCATCAAAATAATACAATAAAAGGGGACCTAATGATATAATAATAAAATTTTTCTTTACATTTTTAAATACGAAGAAATACTTATTTTTTTTGCCTAAAATGTGTATAATGATTTTAATATGAGTGAAAATAAAGAATATCTTGAAGATTTTAAAATTTACCTGAAAAGCGAAAGAAATTTTTCTAATCACACAATAAGGGCTTATGTTGCAGACTGCTATACATTTTTGTTGTGGATTAGACAGGATGATTTAACAAAAGTAGATAGTCAAAAATTCAGCGAGTATCTTTATTTTATTAAGCAAATCAATTACACAAAAACAACAATAGCAAGAAAAATAGCCTCCATTCGTGCGTTTTATAAATTTTTATATAGAGAAGAGTTAATTGAATATAACCCTGTCGATTTAATTCCAATTCCAAAGCAGGATAAGAATTTGCCTGATTTTTTATATGAAGATGAAGTTGAAACAATATTAAGGGCAATAAAAATAGAGACTCCCGCCGGATATAGAAATAGAGTAATATTAGAGCTTCTTTGGGCAACCGGCATGAGAATTTCAGAATTATCGGGTTTGAATTATGAAAACCTTAATTTGGAACAAAATGAAATAAGAGTATTTGGAAAAGGCGCAAAGGAAAGAATAGTTTTAATTTCAGATAAAACTAAAGATAATCTTATAAATTATATTGAAAATGTTTCTGCTTTAATTTACAAAAAAGAAATTACACCGTCTTCACCTTTATTTATAAACTATAATGGCTACAGACTTCAAAACCAATCAATAAGAAAAGCTCTTAAAAACTGCATAGATTCAATTAATTTTACAAAAAAAGTGACTCCTCACGTGTTTAGGCACAGTTTTGCAACAAGGCTACTTGAACACGGTGCGCCATTAAGAGTAGTTCAGGAGTTATTAGGTCATAGCAGCATTAAAAATACCCAAATATACACTCACGTTTCAATTCAAAGATTGCAGGAAGTCTATGACGAGACTCATCCGCGCGCAAAAGCTTAGACATAGATATAATCATTCATAACAGGCTGCATATTGAGTTCTTTTAGAGTTTTATATATTTCATCAGTTGTGCGGTTATCTGCAATTTCAAACTGCTCATCGCCTTTATGGGTATTTGTTTCGTCGTGTTTGCCTATTCCTGTTGAAACCCCTGATGAAATTTTTGTTGCTGCAATTTGTACGGCATTATTTCTAAAAACAGCGCTTTCCCTTGTTGAAATGGTCATGTTTATGTATGGAAGAAAAATCCTATAAGCACACATTATCTGGAGCAATTTTTTTTCATCAATGTCGTTGGGGTTGATTGTTTTATCCGCAACGGTCGGTCGAAGGCGCGGAATTGAAACAGAATATTCTATCTGGGGATATTTTTTTTGAAGATAATAAATGTGGCTTGCCGTAGCAAGAGTATCTTTTCTGTAGTCGCAAAGACCCAATAATGCCCCGAATGCCACACCTCGAAGCCCTCCTAAAATTGCTCTTTCCTGACTGTTCAGGCGATACGGATAAATCCTTTTTCTTCCTCCTTGATGTTTTTTTTCATAAACATCTTTATCGTATGTTTCTTGAAAAACTGTCACATAATCGGCCCCTGCCTGATGCAGAAGCTTATATTCATCTGTATTTAAAGGATATATTTCAACTCCTATATTTTTAAAATATTTTTTTGCAATTCTTATAGAATTGCAAATATATTCAACGTCGCTCATCTTTTTGGATTCGCCTGTTAAGATAAGGATTTCTTCAAGGCCGGATTTTTGAATTTCAATAAGTTCTTTTTCAATTTCTTCAAAATCAAGCTTCATTCTATTTATATTATTTTTGCAATTAAAGCCGCAATAGATACAATTGTTTTCGCAGTAATTTGAGATATATAGCGGCGTGAAAAAATAGACATTTTTTCCAAAATACCTTTCTCTTTTTTCTTTTGCGCATTTTGCAAGATCTTCAAGTCTCATTAGCCCCATTGGTGAAATTAAGGCTTTAAAATCTTCTATATCGAGATATTCTTTTTTTAAAGCTGTATCTATATCTTCATTTGTGTATTTATCAAAATCACAGTCTTTTATTGTATTTAAAATCAAATTTTCGATATCGGAATCTATAATTTCCATATCGGGGTAATATTTATCAATTTCTATCATTTCTTTGCCTTTAATCTAAAAATCCCGTAAGAGGGCTTGAAGCTACTGCATATTCGCTTATTTTACCGAGTTTTGAAATATATGCCATACGCCCTGCTTCTATTGCAAGCTTAAATGCTTTTGCCATAAGTTTAATATCTGATGCTGTAGCGATTGCCGTATTTGCCATAACGGCATCCGCTCCCATTTCCATTACATAGGCTGCTTCAGATGGTCTTCCAAGTCCTGCATCAACTATAATCGGTACATCAATTTCATCTATTAAAATTTTAATAAAATCTTTAGTAAGCAAACCCTTGTTTGTGCCAATCGGAGCAGCTAGTGGCATAATAGCGTCAGCTCCTGCCGAAACCATATCTCTTGCAGCTGATAAATCAGGGTACATATATGCCATCGGGATAAAACCATCCTGTTTTAATAATTCTACTGCTTTTATTGTTTCATGGTTATCGGGAAAAAGATATTTGCTATCTTTTATTACTTCAATTTTAATCATATCAGCACCTGAAAGCTCTCTTGCAAGGCGGGCAATTCTAAGGGCTTCTTGTGCGTTTCTGGCACCTGATGTATTAGGCAGAATTTTAATATTATCGGGTACAAAATCTAAAATATTGTCTTTTGAAGTGTTTGCTCTTCTTATTGCCATTGTTATAATTTCAGCTTCTGCTTCAAATATTGCGGATTTAATTAATTCTATATTAAATTTGCCTGAACCCAGTATAAATCTTGAATTAAATTCATATTTTCCGATTTTTAATTTTGTATCCATTATTATTTCCTTTTAACAATTAGATTTTGTTTTAAATATTTTAATTTGTCAATTTTTTTATGCTATATTATATGTGGTGCCGACATAGCTCAGTTGGTAGAGCAGCGCATTCGTAATGCGAAGATCGTGGGTTCGAGTCCCACTGTCGGCTAAATTTAATTTGTTTTGGAGGATATTATGGGTTGTTTAAAAAGTTTAATTAAAAAAATTATATTTTTGGCACTTTTAATTGCATTTTTTGCCTTTGGCGGGTACACTTTTGTAAAAGGTAAAATAAATGACTATCAGTATCCTTCGCGTGCTGATTTTATAAAAACAGAAACAAATTATGCAGATTTTTCAAATGTCCCGTCTGACTATCAGCTTTATAGAAGCTTTAATTTCTTTGGATATAAGAAAGTAAATGCCAAATATCTTCCGACAAATCAGAAAATTACGGTTTTTGATTTAAAAAATGAAGAAAAAATTTCAGTTGATGATTTTCAAACAAGAGAAATTGATAAAAAAATTGATGAACTTTTAAATAATTTTAAAGATTCAATAATAACTCTTGAAGATTTTAAAATTATTCAAAGAGGAAATTATATAACTAAAAATAAGACAATTCCATATATAAGATTTCAGGCAAAAGTTAAAAATGTGCCATTTAAAAATGTGGTTGGTACAGTTGCTGCTTATTCAAAAGTAAATGAAAAAACAAAAAAAGCGGCAACAAAATTAATCATCACAATTGTTGATGCCAAAGCATTTAATCCGACAATTCCCGCCGGATTTATAAATGGTTTAAGGATATAATAAATGTCTTGTGCAAAAGCCAACCTTTTAAATATATTTAAAGTATTTGTCAAAATCGGTCTCGTCCTTTTAGGAGGGGGCTATGTAATAATTCCTATTATGCAAAGCGAAATTGTTGAAAAAAGAGGCTGGATAGATAAAGACGAGCTTCTTGATTATTATTGCGTCAGCCAGTGTCTGCCCGGAATTATTGCAATAAATATGGCGATTTTAGTCGGCTATAAGCTTGCAAAAATGAAAGGTGCAATTGTTTCAACTTTTGCTATGAGTCTGACTCCTTTTATTTCGATTGTATTAATTGCAAGTTTTATGCAGAAAATTATGCATCTTCAATATATAGAAGGGCTTTTTTGGGGAGTAAATTTGTCTGTTATTGTTTTAATCTATCTGACTTTAAAAGAAATGTGGAAAAAGAGCATAACTGATTTTTTTACAATTTTTTGGTTTGTATTAATATTTTTACTTTCTGCTTTCAAAATAAGCCCTGCAATATTGATTATAGTTTCAATTTTGCTTGGTGCTTTAATGGGGGCAATTAAAAGGAGAAAAAATGTTTAATACTTTTGTCCTTTTATTTATAGAATTTTTTAAAACAGGCCTGTTTACGTTTGGCGGAGGTTTCGGTTCTCTTCCTTTTTTGTATAGAATGGCAGAAATTTATCCTTGGTTTTCTTATCATGATTTGACCCAGCTGATAGCAATTTCAGGAATTACCCCCGGGCCTATCGGGCTTAATATGGCAACTTTTGCGGGATTTAAAACGCTTGGATTCTTTGGAAGCATCATATCGAGTTTTGCGCTTATTTTGCCTATGCTCATTATAACTTCAAGAATATTTAAGCTTTATGACAAATTTGAAAAAAATACTTATGTTAAATCCGTTCTTTATGTTTTAAGACCGACATCATGTGCTCTTATTGCATCAGTTGGGGCAAAATTGTTTTATAATCTTGTATTAAAAAATGATTTAACTTTGGCAAATGTTGATAAAAGTGCGTTTTTGCTTGTTTTATTTTTGTTTGTTTTGACTTTCAGGTTAAAAAGAGACCCTATAATATATATGTCAATTGCAGCAATAATAGGTATTATTTATTTTATTACTACAACTTAGCCATGCTTTAAGTTTTAATTTTTGTACTTAATTTTGTTTGTCAACTATTTAATATAATGTTAAGAATGTAAATTTGAATTTGGTTAGTGCCATTATGCAATTATCCTATTGTAAAACTTTTTTAACATTGAAAAGCCTTGCGCATGACCTTTTAAGCCATAGAATTAAAAATGTGGAAATTGAGAAAGAAAACGAGTTTGAAAGGAGTGATGGTCAAGAATCTTAAAGGAATGGTACGAAAAAGATTTACTATAAGGTAGCTATTAGACTTAAATAAAAAAACCACTTATATTAAAGGTGGTTTTTTCTTTTTAAAAAACAAAATTGAATATTGATTTTTGTTGAAGTATAATATTATAGCTTATGCGTAGAGTCGATGAATTAATACTTGTAAAAAAATATGGAATTAACCCTGAAAAGATAAGATTTCTTCTTTCGGGCGATGTTTTTTTGGATGTAAATCAAAAAGCTGTTATTATCGAAAAGCTTCTTGAAGCCAAAGAACTTGCTTTTTTAAATCTAAAAAAAGGAAACATTACGCGCCGCGCATTTGGGGCGAATATTTATTGTGTTTCCGACAGTTCTTCTTTTTGGTCAATTGGAACTAATTTTAATAACACAAGAAATGATATATCTTCAATTTGTGCCGAAAGAAGCGCTATAGTAAATGCTTATAATAATTTTTTGAAGCAAAACATTAAAGAATTCAAAATAAAATATATTGCAATGGCGCAAGCTGTTGAATTGTCTGAAATAAAAGATAGTATAATTCCTTGTGAAGATTGTTTGAGCTGGTTCAATACAGAGCGTTTTCTTGATGATAATACTGTCGTTTTTACTTTTGAAAGGCAGGAAGAAGAGCTTATTGTCAAAAGTATTAAATTAAAAGAACTCCTGCCATTTAAAGGAGTGCTTACAAGTAATATTTTGGCAAAAGATGTTATCTATAGCAAGAAAGCTGATGAACTGAAAAACAAAATCGATGCTTTTAAGTTAATTAAAAAAGCTCAAATTGCATATGAAAAAAATAAACTTGCAAATATTTCAAACCAAAACATAACATGTACGATTTTGACAAATAAAAAAATATATACAGCTTCTAAAATCGATTGGACAAGAAGGTGGTTTGTAGAACCATTGGAGCTTGCTGCTTCAAAAGCACTTGAAAATGAAAAAAAACTTAAAATTAGAGCTATTGCCTATTTCGGAGATGAAATTGCCAAAACCGATCAAGGTGAATTTGCAGATAATGTTGTCTCTATAAAATCTCTTGGAAGAATAAGACAAAAATGGGCAGATAACGATACTTTATTAATTCTAAATTTTGAAGGGTGTATTCAGGTAATCACACTTTCAGAATATTTACCCAAAAAATTTATACAAGGGTATAAGATAGTTTAAGTTTTTGTTTTTTGTAAATTTTATAGTTTTGTAAACATATTATAAACTTTTGTTAAAAAACTTGTTGACGACTAATTTTGTTTATTATACGCTTATATTTGCTGATTTTTTGTTAATCAGCGAAAAGACTGTTAGTAAAAGGTAAATAAAGAAAAATGAGCACAGCAAAAAGACAAAGAATTAGAGTATGCCTTAAAGCATATGATCATCAATTAATTGATAGTTCTGCTCAAAAAATTGTAGACACTGCAAAAAGAACTGATGCTACTGTATCAGGTCCTATCCCAATGCCTACAAAAAGAAGAGTGTATTGCGTTCTTCGTTCACCTCACGTTGATAAAAAATCTCGTGAACACTTTGAAATGAGAACTCATAAGAGAATTATTGACATTTATGATCCAACTCAACAAACGACAGAAGAACTATCCAGAATGGATCTTCCATCAGGCGTTGATATTGAAGTAAAACTATAATTACTTCAAAACACATTTGACACACATTTACAATTTAATATTAATGTGATCTATGTAAAAGCAGAGTTTCGCTTTAAAACTAGAGGGAAACAAAGCAAAAAGTTAGTACACCAAGAGAAAAACTTTAAAAAGTAGCTCTCACAACAGAAAGGTTTAACACAATGACATTAGGTGTTATCGCTGAAAAACTTGGAATGACACATATTTATGACGAAGCAGGATTATCTATTCCTGTTACCGTTGTTGCCGTCAAAGAAGCTATTGTTACGCAAATTAAAACAGTTGAAAACGATGGTTACAGCGCAATTCAAGTTGGTGTTGTTCCTGCTAAGGAAAAACATTTGACTAAAGCACAAATCGGTCATTTCAAAAAGAATAATCTTGAAAACTTCAGACACTTACAAGAATTTAGAGTTGATGATGTTTCAAATTTCACCATTGGTCAAAAAATTTCTTTAGAAGTTTTAGACAATGTAGAAAAAGTTGACGTTACAGGCCGTTCAATCGGTAAAGGATTTCAAGGTACTGTTAAAAGACACAACTTTTCAAGAGGACCTATGGGTCATGGTTCAAAAAACCATAGAGCTCCCGGTTCAATCGGTGCAGGTACTACTCCAAGCCGTGTTGTTAAAGGGAAAAGAATGGCAGGCAATATGGGTAATGAAAGAGTTACAGTTACAAAATTAACTGTTGCGAAAATTATCTCTGACAAAAACTTATTACTCATCAAAGGTGCAATTCCCGGACCTGAAGGTAAGCTTGTTACAATTAAACCTACCAGAACAAAATGGAATTAGAGGTAAACAATGACTAAAAATACTACAGAAAACAAAACAGTTAAAATATTATCAACTCAAGGTTCCGAACTTGGTCAAATGAACCTCGAAGGTTCCGTTTTCGGAGTTGAGCCAAACGTACATGTTATGTACCTTGCTCTAAAAAGACAATTAAACAATGCAAGAGCTGGTCTTGCTTGTGCAAAAACAAGAGCTGAAGTATCTGGCGGCGGCAAAAAACCTTGGAAACAAAAAGGTACAGGTAGAGCTCGTGCCGGTTCACTTAGAAGCCCGTTATTCAGAGGTGGTGGCGTTATTTTTGGACCAAAACCAAGAAGCTATGAAACTGCACTTCCTCAAAAGGCTAGAAAATTAGCATTAAAATCTGCATTAAGTGCAAAACTTGAAAACATTATTGTTGTTAAAGATTTCTCTGAAATCAAAGAAGCTAAAACAAAAGTAATGGTAAAAGTTTTAAAAGATTTAAATGCAAACGGTAAAACATTAATCATTGCAGATTTAAGCGCAGATGAAAACAAAAACCTTGTATTATCTGCAAGAAATATTCCAAGCGTTAGATTATTGTTACCATCTAATTTGAACGTTAAAGATTTAGTTGAAGCTGATGCAATTATTGCAACAGAAGCAGCAATTAATTCTATCACTGAAAGGTTGGCAAAATAATGGCAAATGTAAATACCAACAAAGAAAGATTATACGATGTAATTAAAAAGCCTCTTATCACAGAAAAATCTATGATGGCGACGGCTAATAATACATATACTTTTGAAGTTAAAAGTGATGCAACAAAAGTTGAAATAGCTCAAGCTGTTGAACTTTGTTATCCAAATCGCAAAGTTAAGAAAGTAAGAACGGTTTATATGCCCTCTCACCAAAAGAGAATGGGTATGAAATTTGGTAGAACTCAATCAGGTAAAAAAGCTATTGTTACAATAGTTGGCGATCCTATTGAAGAATTGACAGGAGTATAAGATTATGGCAACTAGAAAAATTAATCCCACATCTCCCGGACAAAGAGGTATGACAAGAGCAGATTATTCTGAAATTACTACTTCTACTCCTGAAAAATCCTTAGTTAAATCTTTAACTAAAACAGGCGGAAGAAACAACACAGGAAGAATTACTACCCGTCATATCGGTGGTGGACACAAAAGAGCTTATCGTGTAATTGATTTCAAAAGAGACAAAGTAGGCATTGTTGGAACAGTAATGACAATCGAATATGATCCAAACAGAAATGTTAGAATTTGTCTTGTTAATTATATCGATGGCGAAAAAAGATACATCCTATGTCCGGAAGGTCTGCAAGTAGGTTCTAAAATTATTTCAGGACCTGATGCTGACATCGTTACCGGAAACGCGCTTCCATTAGATTCAATCCCTCTTGGTGCTTTGGTTCATAACATTGAATTAAGACCGGGATGTGGTGGTAAAATGGCAAGAAGTGCCGGTAATTCCGCTCAAGTAATGGCAAAAGAAGGAAACTATGTTACATTGAAACTTCCATCTTCAGAAATGAGAATGGTTAGAAAAGATTGTTATGCAACAATCGGTGTACTTGGTAATTCCGAATATAAAAACTTATCAACCGGAAAAGCAGGCCGCACACGCTATCTTGGTATTAAACCAACAGTTCGTGGTGTTACTATGAACCCTGTTGATCACCCGCACGGTGGTGGTGAAGGTAAAACAGGTCCCGGTGGAAATCCAAAAACTCCATGGGGCAAACCTGCATTGGGTTACAAAACTCGTAATCCTAAAAAAGCTTCAAGTAAGTTGATAGTAAGAAGAAGAAAAAAATAAAAAGGAGAACATAAATAGATGGCTCGTTCATTAAAAAAAGGTCCATACATTCATCCTTCTTTACAAAAAAAGATTGATGCTATGAATGAAAAAAACGAAAAGAAAGTTATCAAAACTTGGTCAAGAGCTTCTATGATTGTGCCTGACATGCTTGGTCACACAATTGCTGTACATAATGGAAGAACTCACGTTCCTGTTTATGTTACAGAACAAATGGTAGGTCACAAGTTAGGTGAGTTTGTACTCACAAGAACATACAGAGGTCACGCCGCTGATAAGACAGCCAAGAAGAAGTAAATATTAGAAATAACTTTAAGGAAATAATAAAATGCAAGAAGCAATATCAAAACAAACAGATATCAAAATGACGCCTAGAAAGATTAGACGTGTTATTAATCTAATCCGCGGTAAAAAGGTGGCAGATGCTCTAAGAGCATTAAAATATATGCCTTACTTTGCAGCTCGCATAGTTGAAAAGAATCTAAATGCTGCTATTGCCAATGCTTCAGAAAAATTTGGAGCAACACCTGACGTTCTTAAGATTTCTGAAATTTTTGCCGATGAATCTTCTACATACAGAAGAGTCAGAGCTCGTGCTCAAGGTAGAATGTACAAGAGATTAAAAAGAACATCTCATTTGACAGTGAAAGTAGCAAAGGACTAGGAGAAAACTATGGGACAAAAGACACATCCAACCGGATTTAGAGTAGGTATTATTGAACCATGGGTTTCAACATGGTTTGCTAAAAAAGGACAATATGCCCTTAATATCGCACAAGATGCTGTGATTAGAAAATTTATCAAGAAAAAACTATACACTGCAGGTGTTTCAAGAATTAACATCGCAAGAAAAGCAAACAATGTTAATATCACTGTTGTAACTGCAAAACCCGGTATAGTAGTTGGCCGTGGCGGTCAGGGAATTGATGAATTAAGAACTGCCGTTCAAAAATTAATCAAAACCCATACCGTTACAATAGACGTTGTAGAAGTTGCAAGAATTGATGTTGATGCTCAATTGGTTGCTGAAAATATCGCTTTGCAGCTTGAAAAACGTATAGCATTCAGACGTGCAATGAAACAAGCTATGCAAAGAACAATGCGCGCAGGTGTTCAAGGAATCAAAGTTATGGTTTCAGGAAGACTTGGCGGGGCTGAAATTGCAAGAAGCGAATGGGCAAAAGAAGGAAGAATTCCTCTTCAAACTCTTAGAGCTGATGTACAATACGGCTTTGCAGAAGCTGATACCATTATGGGTAAGATTGGTGTAAAAGTTTGGGTTTTCAAAGGTGACTTAATGCCTGGTGAAAAAGCAGACCAAAACATCAAAGCTAAAAAAGCACAAGGAAAAGAAAACACACGTTTTCAAAGACGTCCAAAAAGAGGTGAAGCTGTCGAAGCTCCCGCTGAAGGACAAGCATAGGAACAAATTAGGAGAAATATAAAAATGTTAATGCCTAAAAAGACAAAGTTTCGTAAAAAAATGAAAGGCAATATGAAAGGAACTGAAACAAGAGGATGTACTCTTGAGTTTGGTGATTTCGGTCTTCAAGCGCTTGAACCTGCTTGGATTACTTCAAGACAAATCGAAGCTGCACGTCGTGTTATAACAAGAAAAATCAAACGTGGTGGTAATGTTTGGATTAAGATTTTTCCGGATAAACCAATTACTGCAAAACCTGCCGAAACTCGTATGGGTAAAGGTAAAGGTAACCCTGAATATTGGGTAGCGGTTGTTAAACCCGGCAGAATTTTATTTGAAGTAAAATTTGAAGTTAAATCAGAAGCAATTGAAGCTTTAAATTTAGCTGCTCAAAAATTGCCTATCAAATTAAGAGTAGTAGAAAAGTAATTAAAGGCAGGTAAGAAATGAAACTTCAAGAAATAAAAGAAAAAACAATCGATGAACTTAATGAGTTGATTCTTGAATCTAAAAAAGAATTATTTACATTAAGAATGGGTCACAATAAATTAAAACAGTTAGAAGATACTGCTTCAATCAAAAATAAAAAGAAAGAAATCGCACGTATGAAGACTGTTTTAAGACAAAAAGAACTAAACAAGTAAGGATAATAATATGCCTAAGAAAGTAAAACAAGGAACAGTAGTGAGCGATAAAATGGAAAAAGCAATTGTTGTTGAAGTTGCTGAACACAAAGCTCATAAAAAATATAAAAAAACAATGACTTTCACAAAGAACTTCAAAGTTCGCGACGTTGAAAACCAATGTCACATTGGGGATGTTGTAACAATCGTCGAATCAAGACCGCTATCCGGTTCTATCAGATGGACTCTTGATAAAGTTGTAAGCGTTGCTAAGTAGTCTCGAAGAAATTAAAAAGGTAACAAATCATGATACAACAAGAAACCAGATTACAAGTTGCTGATAACACAGGTGCAAAAGAACTTTTATGTATTTGTGTTATGGGCTCAAGTAATAAAAAATATGCAAGCGTCGGTGACGTTATTATTGCAACTGTTAAAGATGCAAACCCAAATATGCCTGTTAAAAAATCTGATGTTGTGACAGCAGTTGTTGTTAGAACTGTAGCACCTATCAGACGTAATGACGGTTCTGTTATTCGTTTTGATGAAAATGCTGCCGTTATCATCTCAAAAGATGGCGCTCCAAGAGGAACTCGTGTATTTGGACCTGTTGCAAGAGAACTTCGTGAAAAGAATTTCATGAAAATTATTTCACTTGCTCCGGAAGTAATTTAATCAAAAGGAAGAAGGAAAATGGCTAAAAATAATAAAGCTTTGGCAAATAAAAAACTTCATACAAAAGTAGGCGACCGTGTTATTGTAGTTTCGGGCAAAGACAAAGGTAAACAGGGAAACGTCAAAGAAGTTGATTTAAAAGAAGGAAAAGTTTTAGTTGATGGCGTAAATGTTGTGACTAAAGCTCAGAAAGCTAATCCAATGGCAGGTGTACAAGGCGGCTTGAATAAAATTGCAAGACCTGTTGATGCATCTAAAGTTATGATTTGCTGTCCATCTTGCGAAAAAGCTACAAGAGTTAAAAAAGTAGTTAAAGATGGTAAAAAAGTTCGCGTTTGTGTTAAATGCGGCGAAACAATCGATGTATAGACTGCATATGAAGCAGGGCATTGAAATTCGACAGGCTGTAGTATAATATTTATAGTATTAGCAGAATTTCAAAGGCTAAACAAAAGGATAAAGAAAATGTCAAAGACGACAGGAAATTTAAAAGAACGCTACAATAAGGAAGTAAGAGCAAAATTAAAAGAAGAATTTGCATACAAAAATGACATGCAAATTCCTAAAATGTGCAAAATTGTTCTTAATATGGGTGTGGGAGAAGCTTCTCACAATTCAAAATTAGCTGAAAATATTGTTAACCAGTTAACAAAAATTGCAGGCCAAAAAGCTTTAGCTACAAAAGCTAAAAAATCAATCGCTTCTTATAAATTAAGAGAAGGGATGCCGGTTGGCGCTATGGTTACACTTAGAGGTGATAGAATGTATGACTTCTTCCAAAAATTAGTCTGCGTTGTTCTTCCTCGTATTCGTGACTTTAGAGGTGTTAGTCCAAAGAGTTTTGACGGTCGCGGTAACTACACATTTGGTCTAAAAGAACAGTCATTGTTCCCTGAAATTCATTATGAAGAAGTTGATATCGTAAAAGGTATGAATGTTTCAATAATTACAACAGCAACGACAGACGACGAAGCTAGAAGCTTACTTAAGAATTTAGGTATGCCTTTTAAAAATAAATAATAGGAGAAAGTTTCAAAATGGCTAAGAAAGCAATGATAAATAAAGAAAGAACAAGAGAAGCTCTTGCTGCAAAGGGAAAATATCCTAAAGTAAGACTTCACAACCGTTGTTCTATCTGTGGACGTCCTCACGGTTTTCATCGTGATTTCGGTATCTGCAGAATTTGCCTAAGAAAAATGGCACATCAAGGTTTATTACCTGGTGTAACTAAATCATCTTGGTAAGTTAGAAAAATGATGAAAAGAACACCTTCAATGGAAGGTGTTCTTTTGCTGTTTAATTATATGTGTCTTACAGTAATGAATTAAAGGTATTAATGTATATAATCGTCATGCTGAACTTGTTTCAGGGTCTAAGGTGTATTTGCTGTAGCAATAGTTTTTATATCTTCAATTCTTTATTGTTTTATGTTCGTTTTTCTTTCTTGGGCTCTCATACGCCGAAATGCCAAGAAGCGCCCCGCAGCTGAGGGCTGGAAGTCAAAGCGTTTAGCTTTGACTGAAGACCCGTTAAACGCGAGGAGTAAGAAAGAAAAACGAACCAAAAAGAAAGAAGCTTCGGCTTGGTTATTTCGTGAGTTACTAGAGGCACACTAAATTCGCTTACTCACTTCGCTCACCTCGGCTAAAGCCTCAAACAATCACTACGTGAGATAAGCTCATTAAGTGTGCGTGAAAAAGTATGTATACGTTATTGCGGGGGCTTTAGCCCGTGGCAATCCAGTAGAATTTTATTTTGCCTTTTTAATTATAATCTCATCACCAACAACACGAAATTCTACTTTGTGAAGCATAGGATTGATTTTCAACAATTCAAGAGTTTCTTTTGGAATTATTATTCCCCAACTTGTGCCTATCTGTACAAGCTTTTTTAGCATGATTAATACCTCGTTATAATTTTGTTATAATATAATTATAATCAGTTTGCTTGACAAATTATCATAATTTAACTATACTCAGATTATAATATTATTATAATCTGAGGAGAATATAAAATGCGGCAGGATTTTGAAACATTCCTTACATATTTGCAAAAACCAACGGATGCAATACTTTATTTTACAAATTTAATTTCCCAAAGTGTGGATTCCGAATGGAATTTGTATACGGCCGAAAACAAAGAAGGATTAGAAAAACTTCTAAACTGCAATTTTGCAATCAGAAGGTGTGCAAAGTATATCTCAAGATTAAGAAAAAAATCCCTCAGGAAAATTGAAAACAATCTAAAATCCTCAAAATAAAAATATCAGCAACAAAACTTTATAAACATTTGCAATATTTTTATGTTTAAAATATGATTGTAGATGCCTTATAAAAGGTTTTTTGTTATTACTAAACTACAAGACCCGAAGCCAAGGTTTAGCGAGGTTCTTGCAAGTAGAAAGGAAAAATAAATATGACAATCACTGATCCAATCGCAGATGCTTTAACACGCATTAGAAATGCTGCAATGGTTAACCATGAAACAGTTTCTATGCCTCATTCAAAATTAAAAGAAGAACTAATCAAAGTTCTTAAAAATGAAGGTTATGTAGAAGGTTATGTTGTTGAAGAAAAAGAAGGTTTCAAATATATCAACGTAACTTTAAAATACGTTAATGGAAGCTCTGCTATTATGGGCTTAAAAAGGGTTTCTAAACCGGGTTTGAGAGTATATTCTAAAGCTAAAAATATGCCAAGAGTTTTTGATGGTATGGGTATCGCTGTTATATCAACTTCAAAAGGTCTTATGACAGAAAAAGCTGCAAGAGAAAACAAACTTGGCGGCGAAGTACTTTGCCAGGTATGGTAAAACTTATGGGTTAAATCGCAGATAGCTGCGATGCGTTCCCGCTTAAATTATATATGACAAGCAAAAGGAGAAAATTATGTCAAGAATCGGTAAATTACCAATCGCAATCCCCGATGGGGTTGAAGTTAAAATAGAAGGCAATCTTTTAACTGCAAAAGGCCCAAAGGGCGAAGAAAAAGTTGAATTCCCTTGCGAAATTGAAGTTAAAATTGAAGGCAAGGAAGTAATTGTAAGTAGACACGCGGAAGATAGAAAATCAAGAAGTCTTCACGGATTATTCAGAACTCTTATTTCAAATGCTATAGTTGGTGTGAAAACTCCATTTGAAAAGAAACTTGAAATCGTTGGTGTCGGCTACCGTGCTCAAATGCAAGGAACTGCTATCAATCTTTCACTTGGTTATTCCCACCCTGTAATTATTGAACCACCTAAAGGTGTTACAATTGCAGTTGAAGCAAATACAAAAGTTACAGTGTCCGGTACAAACAAACAAATGGTAGGCGATATCGCAGCTCTTATTCGTTCAAAGAGACCTCCTGAAGTATACAAAGGAAAAGGTGTTAAATACGAAGGCGAATACATTGCAAGAAAAGCCGGTAAAGCTGGTAAAAAATAGTAAATATTAGTTAATTGCCAACATAAACTGACCTTGAAAAAAAGGAAACAGTTTTGGTGAAAGGAAAGAAAAATGATTAAATTAATTAACAGAAAAGAACAAGCTAGAAAAAGACACTTAAGAGTGCGCCTTAAAATTTCAGGTGATGCTCAATGGCCTCGTTTAGCTGTATATCGTTCAACAAAACATATCTATGCTCAAGTTATTGATGATGTTAAAGGAGTTACTTTAGCTTCTTCATCTTCTAAAGTTAAAGAACTTGGCTTGAAACATGGCGGAAACATTGAAGCCGCTAAGGCAGTAGGTAGCGATATTGCAAAAAAAGCAATGGCAAAAGGCATTGAAGGCGTTGTATTTGATAGAGGCGGATTCTTATTCCACGGAAGAGTTGCAGCTTTAGCTGATGCTGCAAGAGAAGCAGGCCTTCAATTCTAGAAATTAATTTATAATGGAAGAAAACACTCCTTATTTAAGGAGTGTTTTTATATTATACTGTGTATCAATTCTTATAACCGTCGCCTTTGAACTTGTTTTAGGGTCTAATCAGGTTTGTGGTGAAATAAAAATCTATCATTACATCCAGACATATCAGATGCTGAAACAAGTTCAGCATGACAAATATGCACAATGATGTTTCAATTCATTGCTGCTTAAGCCTCACAATGACAGCAACTGCTAACTATTTAGCATATCTTCGATTTTTAAAAGCCTGTTATATTTTGCAAGCCTTTCGCCTCTTGAAATAGAACCCGCTTTTATATATGGCATATTAAGCCCTACTCCTATATCTGCTATGAGGCTTGAACACGTTTCGCCGCTTCTGTGGGAAATTATCGGAGTATAACCGTATTTTTTGGCTAAGATAACGCATTCAATTGTCTTCGAAATTGTACCTATTTGATTTGGCTTAATTAAAATCGAATTTGCCATATCGTTTTCGATTCCTTTTGCAAGCACTCTTGGGTTTGTTGTAAAAAGGTCATCACCTACAAGCATGATGTTTTTGTTTTTAAATCTTGAAGTTATTTCAACCCATCCATCGAAATCATTTTCTGCCATTCCATCTTCGATAGAAATAATTGGATATTGCTTTGTCAAAGTTTCAAGGTATTCAATCATTTCTTGAGTTGATAAGACTTTTTCTTCGCCTCTTAAATCATAATAATTGCTGCTATAAAATTCGCTTGATGCGACATCCAGTGCAAGGCTGATTTTTCCTAAGTATCCGCATTTATCAATTGCTTTTAAAATAAGCTCGATTGCTTCTTTTGTGCATTTTATACTTGGGGCAAAGCCGCCTTCATCTCCAACATTTGTGGAATAGCCTTCGCAGCATAAAATATCTTTCAATTTATGAAAAACTTCACTTGCGGCTTTTATTTTTTCTTTAAATGTGCTAAAACCGTCAGGTACTATCATAAATTCTTGAAAATCAAGATTATTGTTGCTATGTGCTCCGCCATTTATTATATTTATCATAGGTGTTGGAATTGTTTTTGCGCTAATTCCTCCAATGTATTTAAAAAGAGGCTGCTTTTTTGCTCTTGCGCCAGCGCACAAAACTGCTGATGAGACAGACAAAACTGCATTTGCTCCGAGATTAGACATATTATTTGTGCCATCTGTTTCAATTAGGATATTATCAATTTTTTCCTGATTAAAAGGCACCATTCCTTTTAAAATCGGCGCAATGACATCATTTACATTTTCAATTGCCCTGCCGACACCTTTAGAAAAATAATTATTTTTGTCATTATCTCTTAATTCAAGTGCTTCTCTGGAACCTGTTGAAGCACCTGAGGGGACAGAGGCTGAAGCAACTATGCCATTAGATAAAATAACTTCTGTTTCAATTGTTGGGATTCCTCTAGAATCAAAGATTTGTCTTGCTTTTATTTCTTCTATTGTTGTTAAAAAATTTACCATACATAAAATATATGGTAAATTTTAATTTATTTAATTAGCTGATTTGGTATTATATTACCTTCCTATTTCAAGGGCGCTTGTTGCCATTGCTTTAGATATAGAAATAACACCTAAAGATGCTTCATAGGCGCGCTGGGCAATTGTGGCATCTGCTATATCTACCATAGGATTTGTGTTTGATGTTCTGATGTAGCCGTCGCTATCAGCGTCCGGGTGTCCGGGCTTAAAGATTTTAGCGCCCGGCGTGGGGTCTTCAATTATGCCATCAAAATTAACTCCGCCTATTGTGGAATTAAGGTAACCGTTTCCAACGCTTGATAACACGCTTGCAAAGCTTTGGTCCTGGTTAGCAGACAACAAAGGGATTTTTCTTGTATAATTTGGAGTATCGATATTGGCTATGTTTTTTGCTGCAATTTCAACACGTTTGCCGTGGACACTTAAGCCTTGTGTACCTATTTGAAAAGCATTCATTATACCCATAATTTATTTCCTTTTTGAATTTAAATTAATTTTAACCGTTTGATGAGACATTCATCGCTGTTTTTATTTCTGTAATTACATTAGATAGATTTCTTGATGCCATTGCATACAGAATATAATTTTCCTGCATTTTTGCAAGTTCATCTTCTGTGCTTATGGTCTCTCCTCCGCCAGCGTAGCTTGAAGCGGGGCTGACTCCATATTTTTCGTTAATTTTTGCTTCAAGATTTGATGAAGTTGCGCCATTTACATACTGTGAAAAATCCACGTCTTTTCTGACATATCCAGGTGTGTGCATATTTGTGATGTTATCTGATAATGCTTCTTGCCTTTTTGCGACAATAGACAACATTTTTTGTGGTGTATTTAATAATTGTGTGGGTATTAGTCCCATATGATCAGCTCCTTAATATTATTCTGTTATATTGATTGCTTCGTTATACATATTATCGATTGCTTTCATAAGTGAGGTTGAAGCAAGTATTGAAGCGTTTATTCTTGAGATCATATAGATTTCGCTTAAGACATCAAGATTGCTTCTTTCGATTCCATATTGCTTAATATAATTATGGTCTTCAACAAGCCTCATAGAACCGGCATTTTCGGTTGCAACATATTCGCTGCCTCCGACATCTTTAAGAGCTTCGGGGTTTTCAAATTGAACTAAAGGAATAGTTCCAACATATTCGGGCTCATCGGTTACTTTTTCATAGGTAAAAACGTCTCCGTTTGGTTTGATATCTACTTTTTCGCAGGAGCCGTCGATTTTTATGCCGGCACCGACTAAATTGCCTGTTTTTGTAATTAGCATTCCTTCTTTGTTTTTCATAAAGGTGCCATCTCTTGTGTATCTGATTTCTCCGTTTGGAGTTGTAACAGGGATATAGCCTGCACCTTGAAGAGCTACATCAAGGGGGTTATTTGTAATAAGATAATCGCCGACTTTAGTATCTACTCTTTCAACACCGTGGACGGAGCCATCAGCATCAATTATATCTTCAAATCGGACCGCTTTATAACCATTTGTATTAATATTTGCAATATTTTGGGTAGCATAGGCGAGTCTGTCAAATTCAATTGACATATTTGTTGTTGTTTTTCTTATAATTCCTTGTAAATTATATGCCATTTATTCTATCCTTTAATTTTAAACTTGCCCGAGTCTTGAAATTGCGGTTGAAAGTTTGCTGTTTTGTAATCTGAACATTTGTCTGTTTGCTTCAAAACTTCTTTTATAATTTGAAACTTCAATATATTCTTTTTCAAGAGATACGTTTGAGCTTTCGATAAATCCTTGCTTTACACAGTTTTGTGCAACCATTGCACCGTCTGAAGAAAATACTCCGATGTGTCCTGCGTTAATTAAGCCTCTTTTTTCATCATCAAAAACGCTTATTTTACCGTCTAATCCGATTTTGATTTTATCCAGTGTTTCAGGAACATATGGCAAAATAATGGGGCAGCCTCCGCTTGATAGGACTTTTTGATCGGTTTGGGTCAGAAGTTCGCCTTTTTTGTTTATTTTAAATCTGCCATCGCGGGTGAGTTCTATACTTCCATCATTATTTAAAACCTGAAAGTATCCTTTTTCGCTTAATGCAACATCAAGGGGTCTATCTGTCATAACAAGACGTCCTACCATATCATCAACACTATGAGACAGTGCATGGGTTCCAAGATATTCGGCAAATGAAGATATAACAGCATCTTTTCTTTGATAGCCAATTTTATCAAAACCTACTATATTTTCTCCAAAAATGCCCATGATATCCATATCCATCTGCATTGCGTTGATAGACTGGGCGATTCCGTTGGCATCTAATCTTATTCCTGCTGCAAGGTTCATAGGTGATGTATACTCCTTTTTTACGGAAATAAACGACATTTTGCTTGTTTGTCTTCAATAAAATTGTAAAATATAGTGCGTATATATTAGTTAATGTTTTATTTTTAAAAGTCAAAATTACTATATTGAATTAGTTCGGAAAATAAAATATAATTATTTTTATGGATGAGACAAACAGACAAAGATTTGCCGAAAAAATTGAACTTGTTAAAAAATCGTTCACTCTGAAATCGGCAGGTAAATATAAAGAAGCATTAGAGGCACTATACAAGGCATTAGAATACAATGATGTTGTCGAAGATAATGTTGAGCTTTTATCTCAAGTTGGCACATTGCATCTATGCTTAAATAATCATCAAAGGGCCTTGGATGAATTTCTAAAAGCACTTTCTATTAATCCAAATCACACATATTCTCTTCAAAAATGCTTTGATATTTATATAGATACAAATGAAAATGAAAAGGCTCTTGAGCTTGCAATTTCCATGTGTAAGAAGAATAAATCTGTTGAATGTTACTATAATTACTTTAAGATTCTTATAAAACTTGGGAGAAATCAAGAGGCACTTGAGTTATTTGTATCTTTAGATGATGAAATAAGAGTTGATGCCAATATATTATATTTGATTTCTTCTATATATGGAGATAAAAAGAAGCTTCTTTTAGAAAGAGTGCTTTCAATTGCACCAAACCATGTTCAGGCTAATCTTGAGCTTGCAAAAATGGAACTTGAAAGTGAAAATTACGATAATGTTGCAAAATATTGCGCAAATATTGATGAGCAAAATTCTCTTATCTATTATTATATGGCAAGAGTTGAATTAGCTAGAAATAACCCTTCAAAAGCGCTTGAATTATTAACTGATGCTATTAAAATAGACAACGACAAACACGATTTTTATTATGATATGGCAAGAATTTATGTTGATATCTGCTGGTTTGATGAAGCACTTTTGGCTTTAAAGAAGTCTATTAACTATTCTCTTGTAAAAGGAGATAATAAAAACCTTGATATTAAATATTTCATTTCAGGGTTTATTTTAATCAAGAAAAATAGCTTCCAAAAGGCTCTTATAAATTTAAACTCTATTGATGAAAGTTCTAAAGTATACAACAATGCAAGAATATTAATTGAAACAATAAATCTAAAAAATTCGAATCTTTCTAAAGCAAAAACTGCCCTTGAAGATTTGTATGAAAAGGAAAAAGACAATATCATTTTAATTGATAGTCTAAGCTATATCTATAAAGAACTAAAAATGTATAATCAGGCAGTTGAAATGTACAATAATGCACTTAAGCTATATCCAAATTCAATCTACTATAAGCTTGAAATTATTGATATTTTGATAGATGAAAAGAAATACGATGAAGCAAAAGAAAAAATAGAATATTTCGAAAAACATCATAACCCCTGTTCAAATATATATAATTCTTTAACAAGAATATACTATAGGCTCAAAGATTATGATAACGCCTTAACAAGTATAGACAAGTATTTGGAATTAGACCCAAACAGCGCCGAAGGATATTATTTTAAAGGCTTGATTTTAAATGATATAGAAGTATTTGCAAATGCAAGAAATGAAATTTATACAGCAATTAAATTAAACCCTTCGGTTGCAAAGTATTATTTTCAAATGGCAAAAAGCTATGAGGGTCTAAAAGACTATAAAGCTGCGCTTTTATACGTAAATGAAGCAATAGAACTTAATCAAAATGAAATCAACTATAAGAAATTTGCATACGAAACAGCTCTTAAACTAGGTGACAAAGCGCAAACAAAATTATACGAGGATCAGATGAAAAGAAGCGAACAAATATTGAAACTGCAGCGTTAAGTTACAAAACTTAATACTTAGTATATAAAAGTTATATACTAAGTATATGTGGTATTTAAATAATACAAGTTGTTCTCTTTTCCACTCCTTCCTCCATATTGCAGATTTTATAGCATAATCCGACATTTTGTCGGATTTTTATTTTATTTATTATTTAAAAAATTAAAGAAATATCTGATATTCGGGGATTTGTGTTTATTGTACTTTTCCAAAAGTTCAGCTTCTTCCAAAAGAAGTATGGAATATATTCTAGAAAATGGGGTAGAAAAATCTTCAAAATCTTTAAAAATTTCTTTTTGACTTTTGTCTGCTGGATTAATGCAATTTTGCTCATTGTATGTGGATTTATTGATAGTCGCTTTTTTATTAGTGATTTTGAAATGCGGAGTTGGCGAAACTCTTTGTATATAAGAATTTGATGATAGCATAGATAAAACTGACAAATGACCAAAGTCTTTTCTAATAGGATTATTTTTATTTATGCTTTTTTCAATTGTTTTTATCATGTCGCATTTGACAATTTTTGCTTTTTTTGATTGCCCGATTGCTTCTTGAATAAGATTATAAGCAAAATTTAGACTTGTTCCTGATGCGGAAAAATCAAGAATTATATTTGTTTTCTCGTCATTAACATCTGCAATGCCTTTTGATTTTAGATAGTTAATCAATATATTTATGTTTGAACAATCCCTGCTGTTAATGCAACTGTCAATCTTATCCTTGCCAATATCGATTGCAAACTCTCTTGCATTTGTTAAAGGAAGATAAATAACTTCTGCACCTAAATATTCCATCCCCTGTGCGATTGTAGATGGGCTTGTGCCTACTGCGATAATTCTATAGCCTGTTTTTTTATATATTTCATCAAGATAGGTTTTTAAATCATAAGAAAGCCTTATGCTGTTTTCAGGTTCTAAAGAAAGCATTTGATTTTTTAGCTGCTCGTATGTTTCTCTTGCCAAAAGTCTGTAGTCAAGCTGCTTTTCTTTGTCCATGGCTTCAAATGTTTCTCTTTTGATTTTGCCTTTTCTGTGAATATAGTTTTTAAAACTTGAAAGATATTGTGTTTCGGTAATGAAATCGAGATTTTCAAATATATCTGAATTTGAAGGGGTGACTGTTTTACCCCCACCTAAAAATCCTATGGGCCAACATTGCGCATTTGAAAAGTTTGCTTTCAAATTTTCCAGGCTTAAGGATTTAATGCCACTATTTTCAAAAGCGTTTTTAGTAAAGGCGCTGTTGTCCGGCTTATTTTGGGCCTTATAGGTGCATATGCACGGATTAAATAATTTTAGACTCTGAATTCTCATTTTCCTAATTAGTTTAACGGCTGTAAATTAATTTTTTTGACAAAAACTTTTGATAATATTAAACTTAAAGGTATAAAGACTTATAAAAAGGAGTTAACAATGGTTAAAATATATTACGCGCAAGATTGTGATATCAACAGATTAAAAGGCAAAACTGTTGCAATTATGGGTTATGGCTCTCAAGGCCACGCACATGCTCTTAATTTGAAAGAATCAGGTGTGGATGTTGTTGTCGGCCTGTATGAAGGTTCAAAATCCGCTGAAAAAGCTCGTCAGGCCGGTCTTGAAGTTTTAACCGTTAGTGAAGCTGCTAAAAAAGCAGATATAATAATGATTTTGCTTCCTGATGAATTGCAGGCGAAAGTATATAAAGAAGAAATTGAACCAAATTTAACGGAAGGCAAGACTCTTGCTTTTGCACACGGTTTCAATATCCACTTTAATTTAATCGAAGCTCCAAAAGGGGTTGATGTTATAATGATTGCTCCAAAAGGTCCCGGACACACTGTTAGAAGCGAATATGTTGAAGGAAAAGGTGTTCCTTGTTTAATTGCAATTCATAAAGATGAATCAGGAAATGCTCTTGCAAACGGTTTAGCATATGCTGCAGGAATTGGCGGAGCTAGAGCAGGTGTTATCGAAACAACATTTAGAATTGAAACCGAAACGGATTTATTTGGTGAACAAGCGGTTCTATGCGGTGGTGTATGCGCTCTTATGCAGGCAGGCTTTGAAACATTAACAGAAGCAGGTTATGCTCCTGAAAATGCTTATTTTGAATGTATTCACGAAATGAAATTAATTGTTGATTTGATTTATCAAGGCGGATTTGAAGCAATGAGAAAATCAATTTCAAATACTGCAGAATTTGGTGATTATGAAATTGGCAAAAGAATTATCACAAAAGAAACTAAAAAAGAAATGAAAAAAGTTTTATCTGAAATTCAAGATGGTACTTTTGCAAGAAATTGGATTAATGAATGCAATACAAATCAAATTCACTTTAAAACAACAAGAAAATTAAAAGCCGAACACCCTCTTGAAAAAGTTGGAAAAGAGCTTAGAAAAATGTATTCTTGGAGCGAAAAGTAATTTAAAAGGTTAAACAATGGAAGACAATACACTATCAATGGATGAAGTCAATGCGTGGCTTGACGAATATCGTTTAACTAATGATGAAAAAACTAAAAAGAAGCTAAAAGAACTTATAGTCCTTGCATATATGCCTGTTGTGAAAAAAGTTGCACGTTCTCTTGCAAGGCGTTCGACTGACCCTGTGGAAGATATAACACAGGTTGGTTCGCTCGGTCTTGTAAAAGCGGTTGATTTATATAAGTCCGAGATTTCAAAAAATTTCAAATCTTATGCAACTTATCTTATAACAGGCGAAATTCGCCACTATTTAAGGGACAGAACAACAATCATAAGAGCGCCCAGGGAAATTAAAGAACTTTCTTTTCGTGTTCACAAGCTTACATTGGAGTTGACTGAAAAATTAGGAAGAACTCCAACTGATAAGGATATTGCTGAAGCTCTTCAAATGCCTCCTGAAAAAGTTGAAGAATGTAATAATTTAGATAGAAGAACTACAACAATTTCGATTGATCAAATTATAGGCACAGACGACAATTCTCTTTCTCTTGTTGAAAAAATTGAAGATGAAAGCCAAAAAGAAGCATTCAACAGCTATGAAAACAGAATGATACTTGATGATGCTATAAAAAGACTTGATCCTATTGAACAGCAGCTTGTAACACTAAATTATTATGAAGGATTAAACCAAAGGGAAATCTCTCAAAAACTTAATATGAGTCAGATGCAGGTTTCAAGAAAGCTTAAGAAAATTCTTCAAAAGCTCTTTGAAATTGTTTCAAAAAAAGGTTTAAAACAATATGAATAGCATCTATATTGATGTTTACAGTCTGATTTTGTACGCTTATATATTTATAGTTGGGCTTTGTTTTGGTTCCTTTTTAAATGTCGTGATTTTAAGGGGCTTAAGTGGCGAAAACATTGTTTTTGCACGCTCAAAATGTCCTAAGTGTAACAATCAGCTGAAATGGTATATGAATATACCTTTGTTTTCATATATGTTTTTGAAAGGAAAATGTGCTTTTTGTAAAAATCCTATATCGATTCAATATCCTGTCGTCGAGTTAATAACGGCACTGTTATTTTTAGGGTCGTTTATGATTTTTGGTTTTGGGCTTAAGGGCGTATTTGTTTGTATATTTTCTTTCTTTTTGGTTGCATTATTCACAACGGATTTTAAGCAAAAAGTCATCGTAGATTACCATAGCTATATCCTATTATTCTTTGGACTTTTGGGATCTTGTATGGGGCTTTTTGATATAGATATTAAAACCTCATTAGTTGGCGCTATTTGTGGTTTTATTGCTTTTGAAGCAATTTCTCAGATTTCAAAATTAATTATTAAACAAAGAGTTTTTGGTTTTGGAGATAGCCTTATAGTACTTGCGCTGGGTTCAATTTTTGGCTTTAAGAAATTGCTCATTTTGATTTTAGCTTCTATTTTGCTTCAAGGGATAATGGCACTTCCGATACTTGCCTATCATTCTTTTAAAGAAAATAAAATTAGGCTTTTTAATTCATATATATTGGTTTTTATTTCTATGATTTATATGGGGTTTGCAAAGTATTTTAATTTTGAGCAGTATGGGTTTTATGGTGTAACTATTTTAATTCTTGCTCTTGTGCTTCTTTGGGCGCTTAAAAATATTTTAGGAAGTATCAAAGAAAAACGCGAACGATTAAATCCTGATAGCGATGATTATGAGACGAATTATAGTTTTATGCCCTTTGGCCCCGCTCTTGTAGTTGTTGCTTTTGTGATGTTATTTGCGCAGATATAAGTTGGTGCACGTCATTGCGAACAAAGTGAAGCAATCCGGGTTCTATGAGTTGGTATACCCACATCAATGCATTGGATTGCCGCGACTTTTTTAAAAGCCTCGCAATGACGTATTGCGCGCATCATCGTTTCAATCTTAAATACAAATCCTTATAAAATTCAGCTGAGAAATAGTAACCAATTTTTTGGAAAAATGTGTATTTTTTGGATAAATAATTAAAGAATTTATAAACAAAGAAAAGAAAGGACAGAATAATTATATAACCATTGAAATTGCGATATTCCAACTTAAAAGGAAACAATTCTATGGCAAAGTTCCAGGAGTAATTTTGCATAATATCAACAAAAACTATAACTAATAACGCGGTGAGAAAATTTAAATTATCAAGTTTTTTAAATAAGCCACAAATTTTTGCACAAAAATAACAGTATATTGGAAAAGTTAAGAAAAATATAATGCCAATGTCTACAAAAGGCTCCATATCCTCCACTAAAGGATTTAATAATGGTGCAACTGTGGTGTAAAAAATCGCATATATGTGGATTCTCATTAATACCAAAAATATAGCAACCCTAAAGCAATAGTTTAATATTGCCTT
>CANENE010000003.1 GCA_947428835.1 uncultured bacterium
GGTATCGGAGGTCCAAACCCGTCAGGACCTGCGTCTCCTACATTGTATTTAGAAACACAGATGTTTCTGTTTGCTCCTGACATTTTTTTATCTATAAATATTGCAACAATCTTATCGCAATCTTCCTGGGAAGTTGGTTCTCCATAGAATGGATTTACTGTCGGGTCTTTTATACCATTTCCTCCGGGAAGTTCTGATACATCAACAGTGATACTATCAAGTACACATCTGGTTGAATATGCATAGGAATTACTTTGATGTCCTGTGTCACCTGAGCCTGCCGCAGGATTGAAACTGTATGAAAAATATACATCAGAACCATCTCTTAAAGTGTTTGACCATAAGTTAAACATTCTGCAGTATTTGTCAGGTACACCTATGCATTGTGCCGCTGCTCTACAGGTATTTGCACCTGTATAATCGTAATCAAAACAAAGCTGCAAACCTTCTTTTCCTTTGTTATTATTTAAAGAGTTTAAGTTATTGCTCCAATTAATTAATTCATCTTTATTTGGAAGCCTCCATCTTCCTTCATTTTCATCGTTTGGAGCATAAGCAGCGCAGCTTGCATTTGCTCCTTGAAAGTTGCATACTGTTCGATTACATCCCGAGTAATCACTATCTCCATTTTTTCCGTTTGTACAAGGAGATGACGTAGCACCACTCCAGCAACAGCTTTCATTATCACTACATGTGCTTCCTGCGTTAAGCTTTTTAACACTATCGGCAAGAGGAAGTTCATTGTCTCCCATATTGTATTTAGTTACACAAAGGTTTCTTGTCCCTCCGTTCATTGCAGCAGGGATAAATAAAGCATCATATTTATCGCAATCTTCTTTGGTAACTTGTCTTTCTAATGTCATATTTACATTACTTCCGCTTCCAAAAGAACCTATTGAAATATCTGATGCTTTCAATTTCTTCGTTATAATCGGAGTAAATGCTGCAACTAAAAGAGAGATTATAATCAAGCTTATCAAAATCTCTATCAAGGAGAATGCTTTGGATTTATTAAAAAATTTTTTGTACAACAAAAATAACCCTATTGGGCTTAGACTTCTTTTTTTCATGTGTGTTAGATCCTATTTCGTGTTAGATAAATATTGCAACAATTAGATATTTTACCTATAATTGTTACTGGTTGTAGTTTATAAGATTTATATAGCGCTCTATTTCAAATAACAGCTTAAAATCCGCGCTCTAGTATAAATATATATCATGTATGTTACTTTGTCAACCAAAATAGGGTGAACTAGTTTATTAAGTAAACTCAATAAGGATAAAATAACAGAAATGTCAGAAATAAATTTGAAAAAATTACGCTTTGAAAATAATTTAAGCCAACAAGACTTAGGTGATATTTTAAATGTTACAAAACAGCAAATAAGCAAAATTGAAAATGGCAGAGCGAAACTAACACAAAAAAACTATGAAGCACTTAAAGAAAAATTTGATATTACCTGTCTTCAAGATAACAAAGTAAACACGGAATTTGTTGAGCTTGATTATTATCCGAATTCTCCTTGTTTTATTAAGGACGGGCGTGTTTTAATGTCTGATGATAAAAGAAAATACAAGCTTCCGGTTGACTTTTTCCCATGGCAAAAGGATAAAAATTATTTTGTATGTCATGCGGTAGGTACTTCAATGGAACCTTTGATTTCCGATGGTGATTTTGTAGTCTTAGAAGAAAAAGTTGATAATGAAACGTATTTAGAAATTGAGGATGGTACGATATATTTATTTTCCTATGAAGGAAAAATTTATCTAAAAGCTTTGAGTGTGAATATTAATCAAATTGTTGTAAAATCCATAAACAAAGATTTTATGGTTCAATATATTAACCATGACGATTTTATGAGCCTTGGGTTAGTTGGCAAAGTTATTTGTCATGGTAGAATTTGCCAAAGGTGTATTATATAAATTTTTTTTTGGTGGTATAATTTCTTTTGTAAGTTTTTCAAAGGAGATATAAATGATTGAAATGCAAGTAATGGGAATTGCGCTTGATACGCGTTCAGGCTCGCCTATTGTTGTATTGAATGATAAAGATAACAGAAAAGCGCTTCCGATTTGGATAGGTTCGGCCGAAGCGAGCGCCATAATCAGGAAAATTGAAAATATTAATTCAATTCGTCCTATGACCCATGACCTGTTTAACCAAATTGCCGAACAATCAGGCTATAAAATTACAAAAGCTGAAATCAATGATGTCGATGATCAGACCTATTTTGCAACTGTATATATGTATAATGAGGAATTAGACAGGGAACTGCAGATTGATTCAAGACCATCTGATGCTATTGCAATTGCACTTCGTGCCGATGTGCCCATATTTGTTACAGACAATGTTCTAGCTTCCGGTCTTGTTTCAACAGATATCGAAAAAGATGAACAAGAGGCGCAGGAATTTAGGAACTTTATTAAAGATATTAAGCCGTCAGATTTTGATAAATTATTAAAGAAAAATTTTGAATCAGATCAATAGAAATAAATATAAGCGAGGTAAATTATGGATAAAATTACTAAAGAAATGGGAATCATGGATATTGTTACAAGCCATCCTGAAACACTGGAAGTTTTTTCAAAATTTGGCATGGGATGTATCGGTTGTGCAGCTGCACATTTTGAAAATTTAGATGCAGGTGCAAGAGTCCATGGTATTGATGTAGATGCTATGGTTGACGAGATGAATGCCGTTATAGAAAAAGCTGCGCAAGGCAACTAAAACAGGTGCATGGATAAAAGACTGGACAATAAATCTTTTTATTGTATTATCATTTTATAAAGTTTGATAATTTGATAATTTAAGTTGCCCTGGTGGTGGAATCGGTAGACACGTCGGACTTAAAATCCGATGAGGCTAATAACTTCGTGCCAGTTCAAGTCTGGCCCAGGGCATATTTTAAAAAAGCTTTCCTTAATGGGAAGCCTTTTTTATTGCCCTATCGTTCTCCAATTGGGGAAGGCTAATATAGAATAAAAGTAGTACAATAATTGTATAATTTACACTTGGCCCATGCGCCAACTATGCATAAAAATTTTGAAATGCAATTTTATGTTAAATTCTCTTAACATAAAAATGACGTAATTATGCTAATGTTCACTAAGTTTAATTAAATAATTTTAAAAAAACGACCTTTAAATCAAATAATGTAAGACAAACACCAAAAAAAATGATAATATAACAAAGCAGTGTTTAAAGTTAATTTAAATACCTAAGGAGATATGATTATTAGACATAATATTAACAATAGGGATAAAGAAAAATTAAAATTCGTAATAAAAATTAAAATTAACAACAAAAAGGTCAATTATTTTAAATAAAATGTTTTTATAAATATATGTAGTAGTGTGAAATGTTATTGGAGGAAAACAATGACAATTAGTGTGAACAATCGCAAAAAAACAGCGAAAAAATCTTTTGAAGAGTTGATTAAAGATTTAAAAACATCAAATTCTGAAAAAGTTAGATATAATGCAGCAAGAATTCTTGGCGAAATGGGTGATTTTCAAGCCGTTGAACCTTTGATTGATGTTCTTAAAAACGATAAAAACGGTTCTGTTCGTTTGTATGCTGCCCGCGCACTTGGCGAACTTGGTGATGTAGGAGCAACTCAACCTCTTATTGATTCTTTAAGGTTAGATAGAAATGTTGATGTTCGTGTTCGTGCTGCCCGTGCACTTGGCCGTTTAGGCGGTGATATTGTCGTTGAACCTCTTGTAGAAGCATTAAATGACGAAAATCCTCAAGTTTGCATTACTGCAACAGAAGCACTAATTGAAATTGGAGACGTTGCAACTGATGCGTTGATTGAATCTTTAGACCATGCAAAAGTTAACGTTCGTTGTGATGCTACACGTGCTTTAGGCGAAATTGGAAATCCAAAGTGCGTTGATAAAATAATTGGTATGTTAAACGATGAATGGGTTAATGTTAGAATTTATGCGGTTGCTTCACTGGGTAAGTTAAGCGATAAAAAGGCAGTTCCTGCATTAATCGAAGTTATGCAAAACAATAAAGAAAATGATTTAGTTAGAGCCGGTGCTGCTGCAGCGCTTGGTGTATTGAGGGATCAAAGAGCTCTTCTTCCTTTGAGAGAACTGATTATCAATGCTGAAGAACTTGGCGAACTTGAAGATACTGCTTTAAAATCATTTAAGAAAATTATGGCGGCAAATTGGGAAGCTATGCAAGGTTCTCAAAATGTTAAAAAACCAAGTTTCTTTTAATTTATAAATTACAACTATTGAACTTAAAAGCTTGCAAGATATTATATCAATTGCAAGCTTTTGTTTTGTGTATTCATGTTATTTGGTGTGTAGTTTTTGAATTTATATTGTAAGCAGATATCTGATTATGCTTCTTACCATAACCCCTGTAGGCCCTGAAAGTGTTTCTTTGTTTGATTTATCGAGCCAGGCGGTTCCCGCAATGTCTAAGTGCATCCAGGATGTTGATTGTGTGAAATTAGATAAAAACCAAGCAGCGGTTGAAGTTCCTGCATTTCTTCCGCCTGTGTTTTTAAAATCTGCAATTTCAGATTTTAAGTTATCTTTGAGCTCGTCTAAAATCGGCATTTGCCAAACATTTTCACATGATAATTCCGCACATTTTTTAAAGTTATCTATTTGTTGCTGATTATTTCCAAGAACGCCTGTTATGTTGTTTCCCAGTGCGACAACAACTGCTCCTGTTAATGTTGCGATATCAATAACTTCATCTACTCCTAATGTATCTGCATAACATAAAGCATCTGCTAAAGTAATTCTGCCTTCGGCATCTGTGTTATCGACTTCAATTGTTTTTCCATTCATTGCAGTTAAGACATCACCTTGTTTATAGGCAGAGCCTGACGTCATATTTTCGCAAAGTGCACTTATCACATGAAGCTCTATTTGAGGTTTTAATTTTGCAATTGCCTGAATAATACCAAGTACGCTTGCAGCACCTGTCATATCGTCTTTCATGGTTAGCATTGAAGCTGCAGGTTTTATATTCATTCCACCGGCATCAAAGGTAATTCCTTTGCCAACCAATGCTATTTTCTTTTTAGGTGTGCCAATGGGTCTATATGTCAGGTGTATGAACTTTGGTTCATGTTTACTCCCTTGCCCTACAGCTAAAAATGCATTCATATTCAATGCTTTAATTTGTTTTTTGTCATAGACTTTGATTTCCAAATTATAATCTGTTGCAATTTGTTCTGCAACGCGCGAGATATAAGAGGGCGTTGCAACTTGAGCAGATTCATTAACCAAATCTTTTGTAAATTTCATAGCAAATGAGCTATAGGCGCCGATTAGTATATTTTTTTCAATTTCAACCGTTAAATTATCGTCAATTATTTCTATTGTATCTATTTTTTCTATCTTTTCTTTTAGATATTTATTAAATTCATAAAGGCCGATTCTTGAAGCTGTTATTGTAATTTGTGCTATATCTGCTTTTGGTATTTGGCAGATTGGGAGTTCAAAAGCAATTGCTGCATTTTTGGAGATATTTTTTGCAAGTCTTGAAGTATTAGCAACAACTTGAGAGAATTTTTTCCTTGTTAATTCACATTGTTTGCCAAGTCCTACAACAAGCGCTGTTACTTCATTGTTAATTGCCATTTTGAAGCTTTCAAGAAAGTTGCCTTTATTCATTTTATATTCAAAAACCTGCTTGCACAAGGTTCCATTTGAAAGGCTATTTAAATATTCGAACATAGGGCTGATTTCAAGGCTATCTTCAAAAATATAGCATACTGCAATGTTTGCGCTCATTTCCTGAATCTTTTTTGTTAAAAAACGCATATTATTTTATATCTCCTTAGTTATATTTTCAATTTCTTTTAAGGCTCTATCTTTTTTGATGGTATTTTTGAGCTTTTTATCTTTCATTTGTTTTTTGTCCAATTGAATTTCTTTCAGTATTCCCCAGTTTGAATTTTGCGGTTCAAAATTTTTATGATTATCAAAAGTTATATAATCAATCAATGCCCCAAGCATTGTTGAGTTGGATAATGTTATCATAGGGGTGTCATTTATGTATTTTTTTATATTTATTGCTGCAAAAAGTCCGGTTGCAATGCTTTCTACATAGCCTTCAACTCCCGTAAGTTGTCCTGCAAAAAAGATATTTGGGTATTTTTTAGATTGCAGATGTTTATTTAAAATTTTTGGCGAATTAATAAAAGTATTAGCGTGCATTACACCATAGCGTGTTATAATAGCGTTTTCAAGACCGGGTATGCTTTGTATAAGTTTTTTTTGCTCTGACCAAACAAGGTTTGTTTGAAAACCGACTAAATTGTAAAAATCTGCAATTTTATCATCCTGGCGAAGTTGAACGACTGCCCAAAACTGATTTTTCTTAAATGATGTTTCAATTCTTTTATCAAAAAGTCCGACAGGCTTCATAGGGCCAAATCTAAGAGTATCAATTCCTCTTGACGCCATTACTTCTATTGGCATACAGCCTTCAAAATACTTTGCTTCAAAATCTTTTAAAGGCGCTCTTTTTGCGTTGATTAAAATGTTGTAGAAATTTTTGTATTCTTCTTCGTTCATAGGGCAGTTGATAAAATCTGCTTCACCTTTGTCCCATCTTGAAGCATAAAAGGCTTTTTCAAAATTAATTGAGCTTTTTTCAACAATTGGCGCAATTGCATCATAAAAATGAAAATCTTCTTCACTGAAAACTTCTTTTATATTTTTACATAATTTTTCATCAGTTAATGGTCCTGTTGCAATTATAGTTGGAACATTAAAATCGATTTCATCATATTTTTCATTGATCAGGGTAATATTGGGGTGATTTTTTATTATTTCATCTATTGCTTTTGAAAATCCCGTTCTGTCCACTGCAAGAGAGTTTCCGGCAGGTACGCTATTGATAACAGCTTGTTCAATTAGGATTGAGCCAAGCATTTGTGCCTCTTTTTTTAATAAGCCTGAAGAATTGAGCAAATCCATTGAACCAAGACTATTTGAACATACAAATTCAGCCGGAAGTTCTGTTTTATGTGCGCCTGTTGTATATTTTGGCCGCATTTCAATAAGCTCAACATCTATCGAGTTTTTGGCTAAATATATTGCAGCTTCGCTTCCTGCTAAGCCTGCTCCTATAACTCTGACTTTTTTCATATAACTATTATACAACCGATATAATTTAACAATTATTCTTAATAAAACTTAAACATGATTAAAGATTTTTGAAGAACATGCCGATATATTAAATAAGAGAAATTTAAGGGGCAATAATGTTTGAAACGTTTAGAAAACCAAAGAATTTTTATTGTGCAAATGAGCTTATAACAAATGCTATGATAAGAAGGCGTCAGTACGCTTATAATGCAGTGTCTCAAATATCTTCCATAAAAACAAACCGAAGAATCAGGGTGATAAAATAAAAACTAAAGTTACTGCTGATTTTGCTCTTGGCCTGTGTCGGTTATAAATTTTTGGGCAAAATTTTCTAAAAATCTTATAACTTTGTTATCAGGTAGTGTATCAATTTTCTTTTCTGCATGTGCAGGTTGATTTATGATAATCAATATTTCGTCTTTTGCAGCCATCTTGAGGTTATTTCTTGCGATAGATTCTACCTTATACATTGAACTAAAGTTTTGAACCTCACCTTTTAAGTTTTCGTTTCTATGCTGTGCTTGAGCTTTAAGTTCTTGTGCTTTAATAATTTTTGCTTGATATGCGACAATTTTTGCAAGATTTAATAGCGCGCTATAGCTTATTTGAAAAACACATAATAAAAGCACGATAGTTAAAAAAGAGTGATAAAATTTGATTTTTCTAATCTTTTTTTTCTGCTGTTTTTGCACACGCGATTTAAGATTCATGTAATTTACACTGGTCATATATAAATTTTAGCGTATTCAATTAAAAATAACAATAAAAAATGATTATCCCGATTTAAAATTATATGTGCAAACTTTTTGTTGTTTTTGATTATAACCGTGGGGAGTGATTTCAGTACTTATCCAGTTGAGTTTATTTAACATATTTAAAGCAACAAGCCTTCTTTGAGAATTATTATTTTGTGCCATTTTGATCATTAAAAACATATCTTCTTTTTTGTTATAAATAATAACGAAACCGCCGGCACCTACTTTTGCAAATAAATTACCTTTGCCAAGCTTGATAATTTCGGTGTCAAATCTTTCAAATCCGCCAAAAAGATATGGATGTTTAATTGCGCAATTAAACAAAATTTCGTGGTTTTTTATAAGATTATTATAGCCAATCAATACATTTTCAAAAGGCAAACCCCAAAGTGGTGTGCCGCAACCATCGTAGGTTAAAATCTCACTTTTGAAGTTAGTCAGCTCGTTTTGTTTTTTATGAATTAATTTTTGCAAGCGGTGATTTGGATTTGTGTAGTTTTTTAATTCTAAGCTAAGATATTTGCACATTATAAGCATCATTATGTGCTTTGCGCTGCAGTTATTGTGCAATTTTGTTTTTTTGCCTTTAAAGATCCTTATATCAAGCGGTTTAGCTTTAGCAAGCTCAAGTGAAGAAATTTTAAGATTATGTTTGGCCATAATTTCTTTTAAATGCTTTATATGCGTGGGGCTTCCTGCGTGAGATGCCATAAAAAGCGCAATGTCAGATGATTTGAGCTTATAATCACTGATGATATTGTAGTCGCACATTACACTTGCTTGTATTGGTTTTGCAACAGATCGCATAAAACAAATATTCTTTGGATGTTTTCCGTAATAACTTTGAATCTTATTATCTTTAAAAATATAATAAGAACCGTAGTATATTTCATCGTCAAATCCACTGCGCGTGGTTTTTAAAAGTATTTTATGTTCATTATCCATATGCGTTATTGGATATTCAATAATTTTTTAAGACGTTTTTTCATTATGATATTTTCATTTTCAAGTCGGGCAATTTCTCTCTGAAGTCTTATAAATTGCTCATTTTCGCTTCCTGTTTTTGCATAGTCAACAGAAGTTAAAGAGCTAATTGTAGACAATCTTTTCCTTGCTTCATCTTTTAAAAGAAGAAGACTATCTAATCCTTTATCTGTAATAAAGCCCATTTTGATTAATATACTTGCCATTTTGATATGGCGGCCTTCGTCGTTCAATTCTTTTTGATATCTTATAGCTTGCTCCAGCTGCTGAACATCAATTTTTCCGATTCTTTTTAAGAATTCGCCTGTTTTGATTTTTCCTGCAACAAACATTGCAATTGCGATTTTTTTGTTTGTTGCATAATTTTCAACTTGCACAAATTCAAGTTCAATAAGCCTTATAAATATTTTTGCAGTATCAGCTAAAGTCCAATTATTTTTAAGAGTCATTTCAAATATTGTATCGCCTTCAAGACTATCTTGAAGAAACGCATAATATCCTTCAGAAAGACGCATAGATCTTTCTGTAAGTTCTTGTTTGCCTTTAAAAGTAAGCTTTGGAATCATATATTGGAACAAGTCACTATCTTGCACGAGTTCTTTAAATTCATCTATTTTGGAAGTCAAATCTTCCATAATTTCTTTTGCAATAACTTGCTTGACCCATATTGGAAGATTTTTTATATTTTGTATAAATAATTCAGATACTTTTTGCATACTTGCTCCCTTTTTCTTGTATTATAAAGTATATTTAGGTTTTAATAAATACATTATTTAATTTATTATCTTAGATTTCTATAACTAAAGCAAGCGTATATTATGATACCTATGATAACCCACAAAGCAAACATATAAACGCTTGTTGAAAGTTGGTTAAATGAATATATTACAAGTCCTGTGCATGTGATAACTCCTAAAAGAGGAAATAATGGAACAAACGGGACTTTAAAACTTCTTTTCAAATCAGGTTCTGTTTTTCTTAAGACTATGACTGCTATACAAATTGCAATTAAGGCGGTAAAGGTACCATAATTGCATAGTTGTGCAGAAATATTCAAATCCATAAATATACTGCAGACAATAATTACTGCTCCGACTAACCATGTCATAACATGAGGAGTTCTATGTTTTCTATGGACTGCCCTTAAGACTCGGGGGAGAAATTTGTCTCTGCTCATGGCATATAAAATTCTTGTTGCTGCAAGCTGACAGATCAAAAAAACTGATGCTAAAGCACAGACAGCTGCAATAGATATAAAACCCGCAAGAAAATCTTTATTTATCATATGAAGTGCCGCTGCAATGGGGGCAGACGGGTTAATTCCGCTTACGGGAACTACTCCTGTAAGTACAAGCGCAACAAGGATATATAAAATTGTGCAAAAAGTTAATGTTCCAAGAATTGCAACAGGTATATCTTTTTGGGGATTTTTTGCTTCTTCTGCCGCTGTTGAAACAGCATCAAAACCAATATAGGCAAAGAAAATGATAAATGTACCCATAAAAATACCATGAACTCCATTTGGTGCAAATGTTGTCCACCAATTTCCCATAGTACCAAACCAATTTTCGGGTCTTACATAAAAAGCGCTTACTGCTATAAAAGAAAAAATCATTAAAAGATTTAACCCAACCATAACGGTTGCAAATCTTGTTGACTCTTTAATGCCTTTAACTAGTATTAGTGTTGCAAATAATGTTAATAATATTACAGGCAAATTTATTGCAAAAGGAATTTTATCAAATATAAAAGGCATTTGGCTGTGCGGGTCAAGTCCGTAATTTTCACACATATAACATATAGAGCGAACATCTGATCTTAGAAAAAGTGGAAAGTTAATTATAAAAGAAGGTAAATGCGCTGAAAACCCTTTTAAAAATTGTGTTAAATAGCCACACCACGCACTTGCAACTGTTACATTGCCTATAACGTAATTGAGCATTAAGACCCACCCTACAATCCAGGCAAAAAATTCACCAAGAGCTGCATATGTGTAAGTATAAGTGCTTCCTGCAACAGGAATTACGGATGCTATTTCGCTATAACATAAAGCAGGAAAAACACAAACTAAAGCTGCAAGAATCATAGAAATTGTAATAGCCGGGCCTGCCCCTATGTTTTCAGCACTTCCTTGAATGGCAGTTCCTATTATTGTTAAAATTCCGGTTCCAACAACTGCACCTATTCCTATAGTAAACAAATCACAGATATTTAAGGTTTTTTTAAGCGACCCTGTTTTTGTTCTTTCAATAAGTTCTTTGGCTGATTTTGTTGTAAAAAGATTTTTTATAATATTTTTCATTCGTTGTCTCCAAAGGAAACTTCTTGTGCATTTTCGGCTTCTCTTTGTTTTTTATAACTATATGTAAAATAGAATACTATTCCAAGTATTACCCAAACAGGGAAAAGCAATCTGGAGGTTTTTAAAAATTGCATAGAATAAATCATAAGTCCGCTGCAGCATATTATTCCCATCAAAGGCAAAATTGGTGAAAAAGGGACCTTGAATGGTCTTGGTCTGTTAGGTTCGGTCTTTCTTAAAATTAAAACTGCAACGCAAACAATAATAAATGAAGCAAAAGTTCCAAAGTTGCAAAGTTCGGCAGCTGTTGAAATATTCAGAAATAAAGAACCTAAAATACAAATTATACCAACAATTATTGTTAATATGTGAGGTGTTTTATGTTTTGGATGTAGTGTTTGAAGAATATTAGGCAAAAATCCGTCTCTGCTCATTGCAAAAAGTATTCTTGTTGCGCCAAGCATTAGTACAAGCAGAACTGATGTAAGACCCGTAAGAGCACCTATGGAAATTAAACCTGCAACCCAGTTTTGGCCTACCATTGTCATAGCAGAAGCGATAGGGGCGTGTACATCAATTTTATCAATAGGAACAACTCCTGTTAAAATCAGTGCAACTAAAACATATACAACCGTGCAAGTTGCAAGGGAGCCTATAATTCCTATAGGAAGGTTTTTTTGCGGGTTTTTTGTTTCTTCTGCAGCTGTTGCAATTGCATCAAAACCAATATAGGCAAAGAAAATTATAAATGCGCCCATAAAAATACCGGATAAACCGTTTGGCGCAAAAGTTTCCCACCAAGGACCGCCCGTTCCAATCCAATTTTCAGGTTTTACATAAAAAGCGCCTGTGATTACAAAAAGAGCAACAACGCCAAGTTTTATTATAACCATCAATCCTGCCATTTTTGTAGATTCTTGCATACCTTTTATAAGAATTGCAATAATTAATAATGTAATTAAAATGCCCGGAACATTTATGCACAATGGGATTCCCATAAAACTTGGAATAACCGTCGATGGATCAATTCCTTGAGAAATTAGTTCTCTTGCAGCTGTTGAATAATCGTGAATTAAATATACCGGCGGGTTTATTATGCAATCGGGCAAGAAGCTAAAACCTCTTAAAAACTGCATAAAATATCCGCTCCATGCACTTACAACTGCAATGTAGCCTACAATGTATTCAAGCATAAGAACCCAGCCGATAATCCAAGCCATAAACTCGCCCATTGTTGCATAAGTATATAAATATGCGCTTCCTGCAACAGGTATCATTGAAGCAAATTCACTGTAGCATAGAGCTGAAAATATACAGGCAAGTGAAGCCAATAACATTGATATAATAAGTCCGGGACCTGCGCCAATTGATTCAGCCGAACCTGCTGCAGCTATACCTACAACGGTAAAAATTCCGCTTCCTATGATTGCGCCTACACCTAAAATTATTAGATCAAAGCCGTTTAATGTTTTTTTAAGACCACCGTCTTGTGCCTGTTTTATCATACTATCGGGACTTTTTAGCGTAAAAAGGTGTTTTGTAAAGTTTGAAATTAAATTCAATTCTTTTTTTTCAAATCCTGTGTTTAAATTATTATCTTCGTTATGCATACTTTTCTTTCTGCTTATTTTTTAATTAGGGGATAACCTAATTTTTCTCTTTGTTCTACATATAATTTTGCAACTCCTGAGGCAAGAGTTCTTACTCTGTTTATAAAATTTACTCTTTCGTCTTTGCTTATAACGCCTCTTGCATCAAGCAGGTTGAATGTGTGGGAACATTTTAAGACCCAATCATAAGCAGGCAGTACTATGCCGTTTTCCATACAGCTTTTTGCCTCATCTGATGCTATATCAAATAATTTGAACAATCTGTCTGCATCTGAGATTTCAAAGTTGTATTTTGATTGTTCAATTTCGTTTTGAAGATAGATATCGCCATACTTTAAATCATTGTTCCATTTGATGTCAAATACACTGTCAACATTTTGAAGATACATTGCAATTCTTTCTAAGCCATATGTAATTTCAAGTACAACAGGTTTTACTTCTATGCCTCCGACTTGCTGGAAATATGTAAATTGTGTAATTTCCATCCCATCAAGCCATACTTCCCAGCCTACACCTGCAGCCCCCAAGGTTGGGGATTCCCAATTATCTTCTACAAATCTTACATCGTGCTTGTTTAAATCAATTCCCATTGCTGAAAGTGAATTTAAATATAGTCCTTGTGCGTCATCAGGAGAAGGCTTCAGTATTACCTGATATTGAAAATAATGTCCAAGACGATTTGGGTTTTCGCCGTATCTGGCATCTGTCGGGCGCCTGCAAGGTTCAGGCATTGCAGTGTTGAATGGTTCGGGCCCCAGTGCTCTTAAAAAGGTTGCAGGATTCATAGTGCTTGCACCTTTTTCTATGTCGTATGGTTGCGCAATAACGCAGCCCATATCAGACCAGTATTTAGATAAATTTAAAATTAATTCTTGAAATGTAAGTGCCATTTTATTTTCCTTAGACTACTTGTTGTTTTTATTATCGTAATCAATTCTTCCGATAAGTTTATTAAATGCTTTTGCAGTTTCTTTAAATTGTTCTATATTTAGGCTTTGCGCGCCGTCGCAAAGAGCATTGTCCGGATCATGGTGAACCTCGAACATTAATCCGTGAGCTCCTGAAATTAAAGCTGCTTTTCCCATAGGCTCAATTAAAAATCTTTTTCCTGTTGCATGAGATGGGTCAACAATAATTGGAAGATGCGAGTATTTCCTTATAATAGGAACAGCTGAAATATCAAGAACATTTCTTGTAAATTGGTTGTCAAAACCTTTTACGCCTCGTTCGCAAAGAATTACATTCGGGTTGCCATTAGATACAACATATTCTGCAGCAAGCAAAAATTCTTTAATAGTTGCCGCAGGTCCTCTTTTAATCATAATTGGTTTTTTAATTCTTCCAAGAGCTTTTAAAAGTTTGAAATTTTGCATATTTCTGGCGCCTACCTGTAATACATCTGCGTATTTACAAAGAAGAGCAATATCCATAGTATCCATAACTTCTGTTACTACTAAAAGTCCTGTTTTTTCTCTTGCCTGCGCAAGATATTGGAGCCCCTTTTCTTCTAACCCCTGAAAATCATAAGGACTTGTTCTGGGTTTAAAAGCACCGCCTCTTAAAAACTGGCAGCCCATTTCTTTTGCAGCTGTTGCAACCTTTAAAAGTCCTTCAAAATCCTTTTCAACAGAACATGGTCCAACCATCAAAACAGGCCTTTCCAAGCCGCCTACTTTAACACCGTTTGGAAAAGAAATAACGGTATCTTCAGGATGTGCTGCGCGTGAAACCAATTTGTATGGTTCTTGTATTTTTTTAACTTCATAGACACCGTCCATAGCAGCTATACTTTCAGCATTTAATTGTGTTTTGTCTCCTAAAACGGCAACAACATCCAAAACCGTACCATTGTTAATTTGTGCCTTTAAGCCTCTGTTTTCAATATATTTTACAACTCTATCTAATTGTTCACGAGTTGAATTGTGCTCCATTACAATAATCATATGTCCTTACTCTCCGATATTCTTAATTTTTGCATTAACCATTCAAACATAAAAAAAGTTTTATGTATATGGGTTATTAAGAAATGTTTTTATGCTAAGATTGTGCTTATGAAATCTTTTGTAAAAATATATACAGATGGCGCCTGTGCAAATAATCCCGGAAAAGGGGGCTTTGGAGTGGTGCTTTTATATGAAGACAATAGTGGAAAAATTTATAAAAAAGAATTTTCAAAAGGCTTTGAAATGACAACAAATAACAGAATGGAACTGATGGCTGTAGTTTATGCCCTAAATTTACTAAAAAAGCCTTGTGATATTGAATTATACAGTGATTCTAAATATGTAGTTGATGCAATCAATCAAAATTGGCTCAAAGGCTGGATAGATAGAAATTGGAAACTTGGCACCAAAAATCCTGTTAAAAATATTGATTTATGGAAAGAATTTTTAAATGCCAAAAAGACCCATGATATAAAATTTATTTGGGTTAAAGGGCATAATGACAACAAATATAATGAACTTTGTGATAAGCTTGCAGTTGAAGCAAGAAATTCTTCAAACCTGGAAATTGATGCAGGTTTCGCTCATTAAGAATCTTTTTTCTTGAATTTTTTAAAGAAATTTGAAATATTTTCTTTTATTTTTGTCGTATATTTTACTTTTTCACCTTTTTTAAAGAAAGGTATTTTTTCTTTTATGGTGTTCATAAGTTTTTGTATTTTTTCACCTTTGATTATTTTTCTGCCTGCAAGAAGAAGTCCAATACTGCCGATAATACCTCCAATTGCGCCAATAATAAGTTTTGTATCTTTTTTCTTTTCTTCTTTGATTTTAGTATACATGTCCGCATTTAGAATATATTTATTTCTTATATTACTTGTATTTAAATTCAAGCCCATCCGTTGTGCTTTGCGCGAGTAGAATTCGCCGGGCACTCTATCTTGACGGTATTCGTTATATGGTGAATTGTAAACTCCTTCGAACATATATAAATAAAGTATTTTTCTTCTAAAAAATTGCCTTTTTTCTAAAAATTTTTTTAAATTTTAAAAATAATTTTCCTTGCTTTTTGTTAAAGTTATTTAGATAATATGTCTATGAAAAAAGAAACCATTGGAATTTTACAGTTTGGCTGTGCAAAAAATCTTATAGATATAGAACTCACGCTTGGTCTGCTTGTTAAAAACGGCTATAAGTATTCTCTTGACGTTGAAGATAAAAATATCAAAACCGTTATAATTAATACTTGTTCATTCATATCAGATGCCGAAAAAGAATCTGTCAGTGCAATCATTGATATGATAAATAAGGGTAAAAGAGTAATTTTAACAGGCTGCCTTGTTCAAAAGCATAAAGAGGAGCTTGCCAAACTTCTTCCCGAAGTTGAAGGGTTTATCGGCACTTCTTCTTATGACAAAATTATTGAGGCAATTGAAAACAAAAATTATTATTGTGTAGATGAGGCACCTGATTATTGCTATAGAGAAGATATCAAACGCGAACAGATCACTGTTGGAGCTTCTTCTTACTTAAAAATAGCAGAAGGATGCTATTATAACTGCGGATATTGCGTAATTCCAAAGCTTCGCGGCAGGTATAAATCAAGAAAAATAGAAGATATTGTAAGAGAAGCAAATGAGCTTGCGGATAAAGGGGTTGCTGAAATTATCCTTATTGCACAGGATACAACCAGCTATGGTCTTGATATATACAAAAAACCAATGCTTGCAGAGCTTTTAAAAAAACTTAATAAAATAGAAAAACTAAGCTGGATTCGGCTAATGTATGCGTATCCGATGAATTTCACCGATGAGCTTATAGATGCTATAAATGATTTAGACAAAGTTGTAAAATATGTTGATATTCCGCTTCAACATAGCAATATAGAAGTTTTGAAAAGAATGAACCGTCCTGCTTTTGATTATACAAAACTTATTACAAAAATTAGAAAAAGAATTAAAAATGTCACAGTTCGCTCAACTTTTATTGTTGGCTATCCTATGGAAACGGAAGATGAATTCCAAGATTTGTGTACTTTTGTTAAAAAAATGCGCTTTGACAGACTTGGTGTTTTTGCATATTCAAGAGAAAAAAATACATATTCATATGGCCTAAAGCCCCAAATAAAGGCAGGTGTAAAAAATAAAAGAAAAAATACGATAATGAAATTACAAAAGCAAATTTCTTTCGAAATAAATTCCTACTTGATTGGAAAAAAAATTCCTTGTATAATTGAGTATATCGAGCCTGATAATTTAATAGTAGCTAGAAGTTATCGTGACGCTCCCGAAATTGACGGACTTGTCTACATCAAAACAGATGAATATGTCAACCCCGGCGATATAGTGGATGTCACAATTACAAAAGTTAATTGTTATGATTTATGGGGCACACTTGTTTAGTCACCCAAGCCGTTGTTCTGGAGATTAAGATGAAAAAAGATGATAATGATATGCTATTAAAGCCAAATTTACCTTTACTACCGATAAGCTGTGTTGCTTCATCTATTGGTGTACATCCCCGTACATTGAGAATATATGATAAATGCGGTATATTGTCGCCAAAGCGTACCAATAAAGACAGGCGCGTATATAGTCTCAATGATGTTGAAAGAGCAAAAGCAATTTTGTATCTCACTCGTAACCTGGCAATGAATATTGCCGGAGTGAAGATGATAATCTCTGCTTTGGAAGTTGCAAAAGTTAAGCCTAAAGACTATATAAAATATATTGAAAAAGTTGCAAAAAATGCAAAATTTGACATTGAAATCCAAAAAAGCAATATAGAAAAAACTGCTAAAAGAGGCAGAAAACCGGCAAGTAAGTAATATTATTTGTTTGTAAGTATTCTTTTTACAATATTATTTGCTGCGATATATCCTGTTGACCAGCAGTTTTGCAGATTATATCCTCCGGTAAAGCCGTCTATATTTAGTATTTCGCCTACAAAGTAGGTGTTGTTATTGATTTTTGAGCAGCAATGATTATTGATTTCATTTAAATCAACTCCTCCTGCGCGCACTATTTCACCTTTTTTTGATGTAGATAAAATATTTAAATTGAGTTTAGAATATTCTTTAAGCTTTTCTTTGGATATTTCTGCAGCTTTTGATGTATAATCATCAATTATATAATGTGCAAGGGCTTTTGGTATTAAATTTGAAATGATTGTACCTATTGATTTTTTAGGATTTAATTTGATGAGATTAAACAGCTCTTCTTCATCAAAGAGCTTGATTTCTATTTTATATGGCATTTTTTGATAAGCGTTTATGGATGAAATTTTAAAGGCTAATGGCCCTGAGATACCGTCTTTTGTGAAAACAAAATCCCCATCTTTTGCTTTAATGCTCACTCCTTGAAGATTTGTTTGTTCTTTAATTTTTAATTCAACCAGCGACTTTCTAAAAGGAACTAAGGTGTGTTTGGAGCTTTTTATAAGATTTTCGCTGTTTTTGCTTCCTGCTGCAATTACAATAAAATTATAATTCTTTAAATCACTAAAATTGGAAATTTCTTTTTTTATTATTTTGTAGTTATTAAAAGTTTTTAAGTATGTAAGAAATTTCTCTCTAACATCTTTTGAACTTTGCGAAACGGGAAATACCCTATTATTTTCTTCAATAACGGTTGGAATTGAAATTCTATCCAAAAACTCAATGGTATCAAAGTTGAAATATCTTGAATATATTGATTTTAAAAATTGCTTACCTCTGGGATAATTTTCAACAAATTCATCAATATCATAGGCAGCATTTGTTATATTGCATCTTCCGTTTCCTGTTGGAAGCATGGTTTTTAGAGGAAAATCTTTTTCATATATGTCTATAAAAAATTTGTTAAAATTTTTCTGCTTTAGTTTTTCCAGTATGTGAATAGCGCAATATATACCACTTGGACCTAAACCTACAATTGCAATTTTTATCATTGCTGCGTAACCGTGCCATATAAAAAAACATCTTCCGGATTTGCAAGTTCATCGTATAATTCGCTAATTGTTTTTTTGAAAACAGGATGAACAAGGTCTGATTTAACTTCCAGCATCGGAACAAGTACAAATGCTCTTTTGTGCATATAAGGGTGCGGAATAATAAGGACCTCGCCATCTGCCATTATTTCGTTATCGTACATTAAAATATCTATATCAATAGCCCTTTTTTGATAGCGTTCTTTTTCATCTCTTATTCTTCCAAGTTTAAGTTCAATTGTTTGACAAAGCCTTAAAAGTTGATTTGGTTTTAAGGACGTATCCAATGCTAAGCAGGCATTTACGAACCAAGGCTGATTTTTGTTTCCCCAGGGTTCGGTTTCGTAAAAAGAAGAAGTTTTTATGATTTTAATATCATCCCTCATGGAAAGACTGCTTACTGCTTGTTGTATATTTGTTACTCTGTCGCCTAAGTTTGAACCCAGTGACAAAAAAACTCTTGCCATATTTTCTCCCTTGTTATATTTAACATTTTATTATTCTTTTGTTATAATATCAATAAATATTTAAATATTAAGGAGTTTTATGAATAAAAATCAATCAACAGGTATAGTAATAATTGTTGCAATTATTCTTATAGCTTTGCTTTCAGTTGCTTTTGAAGGACCCAATACTTCAACCAGCGAAATTTCTTACAGCCAGTTTTTAAACAAAGTTCAAATGGGTTCAATTGAAAGTGTCACAATGTCAAGCGATTCATTGACAGCGCTTCCTAAAGAAAGCATAGTCAAGGAAGATACAAATAAAAATATTAATCTTCCTTTAAATGTTGGTAAAACTCAGCCAAAACCAAAGATTCAATATATAGTCAGGATTCCGGGAAACGATATTACTCTTATAAATCTTTTAAAAGATAATAATGTTGAAATTAATGTTGCAAAGCCACAGGAAGGTTCCTGGATGAGTATGCTGGGTTCTGTAATCTTACCTATTGTTTTTATAGGAATAATGATTATTCTTATACTAAAAGGCATTCAGCAGACGGGTTCATCTGCCTTGAATTTTGGTAAATCTAAGGCAAAATTGCTGCAAGATGATAAAATAAAAATTACATTTAAAGATGTTGCAGGTATTGATGAAGAAAGGCAAGAGCTTGAGGAAATTGTTGATTTTCTAAAAAATAGCGAAAAATATACCGCATTGGGTGCTAAAATTCCAAAAGGAGTTTTGTTAGTTGGAGCACCTGGTACCGGTAAAACATTAATGGCAAAGGCAGTTGCAGGAGAAGCAGGAGTTCCTTTCTTTTCTATTTCCGGTTCTGATTTTGTTGAAATGTTTGTAGGCGTTGGCGCAAGTCGTGTTCGGGATCTTTTTGAACAAGCTAAAAAACACCAACCCTGTATGATTTTTATAGATGAAATTGATGCAGTCGGTCGTCAGCGTGGTGCCGGAATGGGCGGCGGCCACGATGAAAGGGAGCAGACGTTAAACCAACTGTTGGTTGAAATGGATGGATTTGATGAAAATACAAATATAATTGTAATTGCAGCAACAAACAGGCCTGATATTTTAGATAGTGCCCTTCTCCGTCCCGGAAGGTTTGACAGGCAAATATACGTAAATGAGCCTGATGTAAAAGGAAGAGAAGAAATTTTAAATGTTCATGCTAAAAATAAAAAACTTGCTGCTGATGTTGATTTAAAACTTCTTGCAAAAAGGGTTCCGGGGTTTACGGGTGCCGATTTAAGAAATCTGTTAAATGAAGCTGCCCTTTTGGCTGCAAGAAACGATAGACAAGCTGTTACTATGGAAGATATAGATAAATCTATAGACAGAGTAATTGCAGGTATCGAAAAGAAAAGCACGGTTTTAACTCAGGAAGATAAAGAAAGAACAAGTTACCATGAGGCAGGTCATGCAGTCATTTTAAAACTTTTAGAAGATTGCGAGGAAGTTCAAAAGATATCAATTATCCCAAGAGGAAGGGCCTTAGGGCTTACCTGGTATACTCCAAAAGATGATAGCAAGCATCAGACAAAAAGAAAGCTTCTTGCGCACATCACAAATCTGCTTGGTGGACGTGTAGCAGAAGAAATTGTATATGGGGATAACATTTCTACAGGTGCTTCTAATGATATGCAAAGGGCAACAAAGCTTGCAAAAAATATGGTTTCTCAATGGGGAATGTCTGATAAAATGGGCAACATGACTTATGGCGAACCCCAAGAACATGTCTTTATGGGAAGAGATTTTGGTCAGTCTAAAGATTATTCTGAGCAGGTTGCGTATGAAATTGATATGGAAGTTAAAAAAATCATCGATGAAAAATACGCTCTTGCAAAACAGATATTGACTGAAAACAGAGACATTTTAAACGAGCTTGCAATGTCATTATTGGAAAATGAATCAATCAATGCTCAGGAATTTGATGAACTTGTTGAAAAAGTTAAGCAAAGAAGACAAGCGTAAATTATTAGCTTGTCGAATTATTTAAAAAAAAGAGTCATTTTAAATGGCTCTTTTTTGTATGCAATGTAAAATTTTAAATTATTCTGCATCATCAGCCGGAGGATCAAGTTTTTGAGCTGGCGCTGTTGTTTGAATTGCTTTTGGATTCACTTCTTCGTTATTATTTTCAATTTTTGGCATTATATTTGGCTTTTGTTGTTCTGTGCTTGTGCTTTGTTCGGCTGCAGTTTGCACATCAAAATTTGTTATGGATGAATTTTGCAAGCCTTCATTATTACCTTTTGTCCTAATTATAAATTTATAAGTTGGGCTTGTTTCTGTAGTTTCATCGAGGTTAACAGTTTTATTGTGAAAAGAAACAATAACATCGTTATAGGAATTGACGCTAAACATGTTTGGCAGCATTAGTCCGGTTACTTCTCCTTGAATAGTGTCAATTTTATAGTCTTCAAATCCTTGAGAATATCTTGAAAGAATAATATAATTTTTGTTTGTGTTATCTTTTTCTAAAAGAATATTGTAGTTATTGCGCTCATCAATATTTATGACTTCAATACCCGGAAAAAGAGAAGTTACATCACTAAATGATACTGTCTGTATATTAAATGTTTTTCCATTAAAAATAACTTTATAAATTGCTAGTCTGTTTCTGTTTAATATGTATAAATCTTTTCCAACAAGGAAAGTTTCTGAAAATCTTTGGATATTAAGCTGTTGAAAAGGAGAATATGTATTTGTATAAATTATTATATTGTTGTTTTCATTGCTTTTTGAAAATAGATAGTAACTTGTCAAGACTGGTTTTGACTTATTATATTTTTCAAAACTGCCTGTTGTCATATTATAGATATATTCAAGCTGCATTTCACTATCTTGGCTCATACTGTTTCTAAGGTCCTTGAAAATGTCATTAAACATAGAACTTTCAATATTTTTGCCGGATTCCTCATTATGTATTTGATAGGGATAATCGTTTATGAAATTTTGTTCATTATAGGCTTTTTGTTTGTCCAACAGACTTATTATAACAGGGGTTAGGGCTGATTGCTTTTTGGTGTTTATATAATAAATATAGGCCTGTTTGAAATTAGGAGCCATTTCTTGTGTTGTTGTTGCATAAATTGCAGGATTGAATATAAAGATTCTAAAGTCTTTGTATAGTGTATGGTTGGCGGAATCTTTAATATATTCGTTGTTTGTTGTGTTATAAGTTTTTTCAAAATCATATATTTTATCTGCAAGTTTTTTTGGCTTAATTTCTATTTCATAACCGTATGATGAAGGATGGTTATATTTTTTGTTTAAAGCCAAATATTGTTTGAATTCACTTGATAAATATGGCGAATATGTCTTTTTGATATAAGAATAATCCGGATACAAGTATACGTTAGCTGATTTACTGTATGCTTTTATTCCAATATTAGAATATAATTTATTTAATTTGTTTGTGCATTTTTGCGCCTTAAAAGATGAGCTGATATTTTTACACTCATTAATTTCGTTTGTGGTAAGATTTTGACTTATGTTTGGTAATTTATTTATTTCATTTAAGTAATTGGCAAAAACCTGTTCTTTGATATCCATTGTATCTTTTGAATATTTCATATACATTAGAAGAAACTTTTCAATATCATAGAAATTGGTCCTAATTCCTTCAAAGCTGCTTGGCTCTACAAGCATGGGTATTTTCATAGGGTTTTTGAGCATACTTTTAAAATTTAGAGCATCTTTAGTTGCGCTTTGGCTTGATAATATAATATAAAACCCTACAACAAGAACCATAACTATGAAAATCATATAAGCAATAAAGTTAAACATGGTATTATTAAAAATGCTTGCTTTTTCAATAGAAAAATATTCATTTTGCCTGTTTTGAGAAACACCATCAGTTTTATTCGTATTTTCGTTGTTTTGCTGTGCCTTGTCTTCTAAGAATGATTCATAATCAGAAGTTTTATTCATTACTTCTTTAACTTTTTCGACTTCGGGCTCTTTTTTAATTTTATATCCGCATCTGGAACAAAAAATATCAAATTCATTGAGTTCATAATTACATATAGGACATTTGCTGCTCATAATATATTCCTTTATTTTTTATGTTTATTTTATAACACAAACAAAGCAAAAAATATAAGAAAACAAGCTTATTTAGTTTATGGTTATTTGCGAATTTGCACCTTGTAATATGGTCTTAACTCTTTTATAGCAAGTATGAACACAGGATTGAAAGGTGATTGCCTCCAGGTTTTCGGTTTTGTTTTTGGTTATGTTGTCGTAATCGCCATTTAAAGCTTCATATTCAGCAGGTTTATAGTTATTAATGCATGCACTAAAAGGATGCGAATGGTTAGACTGTATAGTGCTTACTGTAAAGTCTTTTCTGCCCGGAAGTCTCAGTTTAATATTATAAAAGTAATATCCGTCAACTACTTTGATGCTGTCTGTATCAAGAAAAACAGTAGCACCATTTGGACTTTTGTGTTGTTCCCAATTTATTGCAAAACAAGGAGCTACACTTAAACAAAACAAAAAGATTATTATTGTTAATTTTAATTTAGCCGCCATCCCATTTCCTTTCAAGTTGTCTTAGTTAATTTTAATCCCTTTTGAACAAAATTGCAAAAAGAATTTAAAAAAGTTATAATTTTGTTAAATTTTATAAAAGGCTAAATTAATGGAAAATTATATTATAATAGCGATTAGTGCATTGTTTTCATTTCTTCTTGGAATGTTTTTCATTTTTGTGGTTTTAAAAATATCTTCAAGCAATTCGAATAAAAAGTATTTTATAAAAGAAATTGATGATTTCAAAAATTCTCTTGAAGAATTTAAAAAGCAAACTCAGATAAATTCTTTTGAAACAAAGAATGCTATTGCAGTCGCAAGTAAATTGACAAGTATTTTAACAACCAATCAAAATTTAAAAGGTCAATTTGGACAGGATTGTCTTGAGTATGTTTTGAAGGCTTGTTTTAATGGAGAAAACATTGACTACATAAAACAGCCGACCTTTTCAAATGCTGCCGGTGATAAAATCCGCCCTGATTATCTTGTTTGTCTTCCAAATAATAAAGCAATTTTAATTGATTGCAAGCTGAATTTGGAAAAATATATGGAATTTAAAGACAATTTTGAAACGGAATTAAAAAACTTAAAAAAGGCTGAATTTATAAAAGATTTAAATAACACTGTAAATAATTTAGCAAATAAGCGATATGAAACTGCTCTTGAAATTGAAACAGTGGATTTTATATTGATGTATATTCCAATAGAGCCTGTGATTACTCTTATTTATACTGATAGCGATTTTTTATCTGTCGTTAAAAATGCAACAGAAAAAAATATAGTACTCGTCGGAAATTCTTCTGTTTTGACGGTTATTCGCCTGGTTAAATTGTTGTGGGCAAAAGAAATCCAAGATAAAAATATAGAAAATATTGTTGAAACCGCATCAAGGCTTTATGAAAGTATTGCAAGACATTCTAATGAACTTTTTGAAATGAAAGAGAATCTAAACAATTTGGCTGTAAAATTTAATAAAGAATATGAAAAAATGGCAGTAAATTCAAACTTTTTTAAGACTGCTCAAAAACTCCACAGTTATGGAATTGATTTAAAAACAAAAAAATATGGGAAAAAATTGAGCGAAATTGAAATCAATAGTGAGTTTTTAAGTTAAAGTAACTATAAATTTCTAGACACCAAGATAGAATTATTTTATAATTGTCTTTGGAATAGAAAAAGGGGAAGTTATGATGTTTAAAAAATTTATTTTAATGTTAGTTTTATGTGCAATGTGTTTTGCTTGCGCTCCTTCATTTGCTCAAAGTACTCATGGAACAGATAGAGGTGTTAGCGGGCGAAGTGTTGGTGCTGCTGCGTGTTCTTTGCTTATTTGGCCCGGCATCGGACAAGCAATCAATAAACAAACAACAGAAAAAAATGTTACCCATGCAGTTTTAGGGTTAACCGGTGTATTTAGGCTTTGGTCTTTCTATGATGCATTAATTGATAGAAATGGCGGCGTTTGGCATAACAGAATATAATTTTATTTCATAATGTCAATTGAAAAAGTAAAAGATTATTTCAAAAAATTTCATATAGAAGATAGAATTTTAGAATTTGACGTTTCAAGTGCTACAGTTGAGCTTGCCGCAAGTGCTTTAGGATGTAGACCGCAAAGAATAGCTAAATCTCTTTCTTTTAAAACGGCTGATGGCGCAATTCTTGTAGTTGTAGCAGGGGACGTTAGAATTGATAATAAAAAATTTAAGGAAACTTTTCTAACTAAAGCAAAAATGTTATCAGCTGATGAAGTAGAAATCTTGGTTGGGTACAAAGTTGGAGGAGTCTGCCCTTTTGCAGTAAATGAAGGCGTGAAAATTTATCTTGATATGTCGCTTAAGAGATTTGATACCGTATTTCCTGCCTGCGGCAGTTCTAATAGTGCAATAGAACTTTCTATAGAAGAACTTGAAAAGTACTCGGATTTTACCAAATGGGTTGATGTCTGCCGTCAAATTGTATCTTAAAATATAAAATTTTTGTAAATAATTATTAAGAATTTAATTTTTGTAGGAAATTTTTTAATTTACGCAACTTTAAAAATATGATTTAGGCATACAATTTTTGTATGCTTTTATTTTATCTTTTAACATTTGTTTACATTCTTATTAAAGTATGCGGACAAAATGTTGAAATAAATGAATATATCTCCATTAAAAATTTCGACACAGAAAAGAAAGCATACAATTACTTTAAAAAAATCGGCAAAGAAGTTATAACTTCTCTTGAAGAAGACGATGATTTAACTGCTTTTGAAACTTTAGGGTACGATGTTGATTCGGATTTTGAAACTAATGAAATTACAATAAACGGTGATTATAAATCATATTTTGAAGCAACTTTTGGCAAAAAACGTGATGAATTATATTTTTCATATTCAGATGCCGGCATTAATGAAGAAAGATTGTTTAAAAATGTAAAAAGAATTACGGGTGATCTTAACCTTTCTTTTTCTAAAATCTTTGAATTGGATAAAGACCTTGAAGTAGAAGGTACCATTGTTGGAGTACGCTCGGCTGATGTATCTAAGTTGTTTAAAAATTTTATATCATACAAAGAAATTGCAGGAATTTATAATTTACTGGTGCATGTGGTAGAAAAACTTTGCTTAGATCATAATTTTACGCCTTTATTAAGAATGCGGGATGGTGAAAATTTTATTCGCTTAGAAGGAAAAAACAAAGAATTTTTAGATAATATTTCAAAAAGAAAAGATGAAATTTTAACTTTTGATGAGCTTAAGAAAAAATACAGAATATGAAGGGATTCAACAATTAATAATGCTTTTTATAAAAAAGAACTCATTCCGTATGGGATGAAAGAATATAATTCGAATGGTTATGCCGGTTGCTTTTTTGTTTGATGTAGCCGATAAAAGAAATGCCGCGGCGATTAAGGAATTTGCGGCTATCAAGAAGAAAAAAGATAATAAGGATGCAAACCTACCTTTAACCGAAGCTGACAGATTTGCAATAGCCTGCCAAAAAAACAGTGTCAGATGCGAAAACATAAATACAACAAAAGCCTTTCACGCTTCTGATTTAGTGCGCCCTGGATACGGCAGCAAAGCGGATTTGATTGTAAATTGCGGTTTAAGAAACAATGCATATAAAATCAGACGATATATTTTAGACAATGATATCTATGATATTTCTGATTCAACTATGACAGATATTCTATTAAGAGCAAGGCACGAAAATCCGGCTCTTATAAAAATTGCAGATTTAAAAAAGCGATTAGGCAAAGAATTATCTAAAAATGCTCTTACAGAGGCAATTTTTGCAGAGAAATTGAATATTATAACAGAAAATGCATGTCGCCTTACAAATTCTGCCGATTATCTTATTGACCTATCCGATAAGAAAAATCTCGAGTTTTTAACAACTATAAATAATGAAGCTTTTCAGATTTGGCTTAGCGACAAGTTAGAATTAATTAAAACTTACAAAGAAAATAATGAAAATGCTCTTGAAGAATTTAAGACACGAAAAGTTCCAACTAAAACAGAAGAAACAATAGAAATTCGAAGTGAGTTTGCAAAAATCCAGGAAAAAATAAAACATAAATGGACACATAATGTCAATTTTTGAAAAACAGATAGATGCAAAAGAGATTTATGATGAACTTCTTGCAAAAGAAATAACCCCGCAGGAAGCTAAAGAAAAAATTAAGGAACTTGGGCTATCTAAGCAGGATGAAAATAGATGCTTTAGCATATCATAAAAACTGCTGGGAAATTTCAGGAACCAAAGAATGGAAACAAGCACTTGCATCTGCAAAAATTATAGCTTGCATAATTTTAATAAAATTTTACATTAATTTTGTGCTTAAATTTAACATGATAGAATATTTTAACGAATAATATTATAAAGGAATGCATTAAATGTTTTTAAATGAATTTGGCAAAAAGAAATTAAAAAATAATATTAGAAAAATTGTTGAAAGTACGCTGTTTCAAAATTTTATTTTGGCTGTAATTATTGTAAATGCTGTGCTTTTAGGTATTATGACTTATCCTGTAATTACTTCGCGTTTTAATTTTGTTTTCGATTTAATTTCAAATATTTGTGTGAGTATTTTTGTTGTCGAAATTATTTTGAAATTATTTTGCTATGGAAGAAAATTTTTTAGAAGCGGTTGGAACAATTTCGATTTCATAATAGTTTTAATTTCCCTTTTGCCTACAGGTGGCGTATTTTCTTCTTTCCGCGTCTTTAGAATTTTAAGAGCCCTCAGAGCTTTAAGATTAATTGCTCATTTGGAAAGACTTAGAATTATTGTACAGGCAATAATTGATTCAATACCAAACGTTGCATGGGCTTCCGGGCTTTTGCTTATTTTGTTTTATATTTTTTCAATTATGGGAACAATGCTGTTTGGTGCAGATTTTTCTGATTGGTTTGGAACGCTTGGAAAGTCAATGTATACTCTTTTTCAAGTAATGACCCTTGAAAGTTGGTCTATGGGCATTGCTCGTCCCGTAATTTCGTCTTTCCCTTTTGCTTGGTTGTATTTTGTATCTTTTATTTTGATATCGTCATTTATAGTGATGAATGTAATTGTAGGGGTTGTAGTGAATGCAATTGGAGAAATTTCTGCTGATATTAAAAAGGAAAAAGAAGCAGCAGAGTTTCAGGCAAGCGGCAAGGATTTAAGAACCGAATTTTTAAAATTAAAAAATCAAATAGCAGTTGTTGAGTCTTTAATTGAGGTTAAAAAAAATAAAAATATGAATCTTTAACATGAATGTAATGTTGAAATTGTTGTATTGGTTTTTCGAAATATACATATAAAAAGAGTTTCAATTTTTATTTGAAACTCTTTTTATTAATTGGTTGCGGGGGCCGGATTTGAACCGACGACCTCCGGGTTATGAGCCCGACGAGCTACCAGGCTGCTCTACCCCGCGATAGATGTTAGTGACAGTGGTATTTGCCTTTGTGCTCATATTATGCAACGCTGAAAATTAAATTTCAACCCCTAGTTTATAATGTTGCTTCCAAGCCACATTGCAAGGGTTAATGCAATTGTATAGATAACTGTAAAAAATATTCCGCCGTCTATTTTTTCAACCGCATCAAAATTATCATTAGTTTTAATATCTTTATTTTCCATAAAGCAATTTCTCCTAATTTTGTGTGTGCAACTAAACGTATTTATATAAATTGCACTTATGGGGCGTTAGGATGTATTGCAAAAAGAAGTCTTTCGTTTTTATTAACATGATTGGCTGTAGATTTGAATTTTAAATTATATGTTAAAGTATCAAGTTCTTTTTTATTATAACTTTTTGCTGCATCAAATCCTGTAAGATTCTGCAAAAACTGGGTTCTTGTGGAATATGCAAGTATTTTTGTGTCTGCTTGGTGACTTGTAATTAAATCTTTTGTTTTTTTGTTTAAAGTTTGTATGTTATCTATAGTTATTGTATTTTGGAATTCAATTGCATTCGAATGATTCTGACAGGTTAGAATATTCCCCGCCAAAATGCACCACAAAAAAACAACAGATACAGATATCAAAAATTTTTTCATTTAATAATTCTACATTCTAAACTACAAGATAGCAACCACTTTTTTGGTAATTTTCCTTGGTTTGTGCTATTATTTTGGTCATGAGATATCGCTTTACAAAAAAACGTGCAATTAAATTTTCAATATTTATTTTAATATTGGTAATAATTTGGGGCTGTATTTGGTCTTGGGCGATTACAAAAACGGTAAAGAAGAACAGCAAAGATGATAAAATGAAAAGTCAGCATGCTGTTGTTAAAAATATTATCGTTACAGAAACAAGAGAAGAAAAAAAATATTGGGAATTTTATGCAAAATCAGGTGAATATGCTTCTATCGATAATAATGTAAAGCTGTATAATATAATTGGCAATTTCTATGATAAAGACCAGCAGGTTGCAGTAAGCTTTAAATCTTCGACAGGTGCATATGACGAAAAAACAAAAAAAGTTGTTTTAACGGGAGATATTTTATTTGTAAGCAAAAACGGTTCGCAACTATATGCCGATGAAATTATTTGGCAAGGTCAGGATAAAGATATTCTTGCAAATGGCAATGTTCAATATGTTCAGCAAGGGAAAATTGTTACAAAATCGCAAAAAGCCATTTTTAATTCCAATTTAACAAATTTTAAAATAATGGGTAATGCTAAAACGCAGATTTATGCAAATGATGAGGATAAGAAAAAATACACAAATTTGTAATTTTGTGCTAGATTAAACATGATGAGAAAGATTAATTTTAAAATATTAATATTATTTTTAGTTTTATTGCTTGTAAATAGCGTATTTGCCATTACAATTGAATCAAAAAAGCAAGATATCCATTTTGACGAAAACAAGGGTTATTTTACAGGAGATGTTAAAGTTCAGGTAGGTGACGTTGTAGTTACTTCCCCCAGGGCTGATTTAGATCTTGAACCTGCTACAAAAAAACCTTCACTTGCAACTTTTTTTGACAAGCCTTATGCCCGCCAAACCAAAGATAACAAAAAACACGAAGTAAAAGCCGATATTATTAAAGTTTCTTTAATTAAAAAAGTAATTGTTGCTCAGGGAAATGCGCAGACAAATGTTTTGCAGGATAAAAAGCCAATAGTAATTATTACTGCCGACACTCAAGAGTATGATACAAATACAAATCTTATGAAGGCAATTGGTTCTGTTGTAATTAATTATGAAGATATAACTGCAACGGCAGATAATGCTTTTGCTCTTATGGATAAAAAAGGTGATGTCCATAACCTTCGACTGTCGAGTCGCGCTACTTTGAAACAGGATAAAAGCATAATTAAAGGTGATAATATCCAGTATTCAAAACTTAGAGGCGATATTATCGTAAGCGGCAATTCTATTTCCGATGTCACTTTTGATAATGGCGATAGAGTCATAATAAATGCCAGAAGCCAGCAATACAACAGGTTTTCAAATATAATTATGGCAACAGGAAAAGTGAATGTTAAATATGCTGACTATGTTGCAGTCGGGCCAAAAGCAATTATGCACGTTAACCCTAAAACAAATAAGCCTGAAAAAATAGTTTTTACGGGTCGTTCTAAAATTACCGAAAAGGGTGTAAATTCAGTCGAAGCTGATAAAATTACAATGATAATGAATCCTAGAAAATTTGAGGCTGTAGGTAATGTTAAAACAAGCATAGACCAGGACACAAGCAGCAAAAGCAGCAAAGATAATAAAAAGGACGAATTGGAGTTTAGCTTATAAATTATGGAAAGTATAGTTTTAAATCATAAACAGTGTCTAATTGCCGGTGATGGTTATTTACCTGTTGAAATGGCAAAAAGTGCAAAGAAAAACGGATTTGAGGTTATTTGCATTTCACTTTCATCAGATAACTATAAAGAACTTAAAAAAACTTGCGATAAAATTGTTTCTTATGGCCCCGGGCAGGTTGATTCCATAAAGCAATTTTTAATAAACGAACAAATTACACAGCTGACTTTCTTGGGAAAAGTTTCTAAAACAATGCTTATTAAACGCCCTCGCTTGGAAAAAACCGCAATTGCACTTTTGAAAGAAATGAAAAAATTAAATGATGATGCAATTATGCTAAAAATCATTGAACAATTAGAAGCAATTGGTGTTACAATTCTTGATCAGACTATTTTTATTAAAAATTTAATGATACAAAAAGGGGTTTTAACCGAGCTCAATCCGTCTGACGACCAAAACAAAGATATTGAATACGGTTTTAAAATTGCAAAACAAATGGGTGGTCTTGATATCGGCCAATCTGTTGTAATGAAAGATAGAATGATTATGGCAATTGAAGCCATAGAAGGTACTGATAGGTGTATTAAACGCGGTTGCAAACTTGCAAGAAGAAAAAATGCAGTTGTTGTAAAGGTTTCAAAACCTGCACAAGATAAACGCTTCGATATTCCTGCGGTTGGTTTAAGAACAATAAAAACTATGAAAAAATACGGTGCAGATGTCCTTGCACTTGAAAGCGGCGAAACAATAATTGTAGATAGAGACAAAATGGTTGATTTTGCAAATAGGCATAAAATGGTTATTGTTGCGCTTTAACATAAAATTATGGCAAAAAAAGTATTTATAATCACAGGAGAATATTCAGGGGATCTTCATGCTTCAAAAGTAGCACTTGAACTTATGAAGCAAAATCCTGATATTATAATTGAAGGTGTTGGCGAGTATAATCTTGAAAATGCAGGAGTAAAGCTTTTTAGAAACCACAAAAAAATGGGTAAAGTAGGTCTTACACCTGCTTCTGTAATAAGTCATTTTAGGCTTGGAATTGATATTATAAATTATCTAAAAAATAATTTTAAACCTGATCTTGTTTTGCTTGTAGACTACGGTGCTTTTAACTTGCAAATGGCAAAAGCCCTTAAAAAGGAAGGCATAAAAACTTTTTATTTTATCCCTCCTCAAATTTGGGCATCAAGAAAATACCGTCTAAAAACAATCAAAAAAAATATTGACAAGGTATTAACTATATTTCCTTTTGAAAGAGATTTTTATGATGAAGCAGGCATCAATTCAAGTTATGTTGGTCATCCTATAATATCTGAAATTCCGAAGCTTGATGATAAGGAAGGTTTCTTTAAAAAACATAATCTCGACATGAATAAAAAGCTCATTAGTGTTTTCCCGGGTTCAAGAATGTTTGAAATAAAATTTCTTTTAAAGATTTTTATTAAAGCTGTAAAAATAATTGAAAATACTATGCCTGATACACAATTTATTTTTTCTAAAGCAAAAAGCTTAAAAGAAAATGCATTTAATGTCAATTATAAAACTTTAAGCGATGAAAATTATGAGCTTCTTGCCTATAGTGATGCTTTGATTTTAGCATCGGGCACTGTGGCACTTGAAGCCGCAATGTATAATACTCCTATGATAATAGCTTACAAAGGTCCATTATTTTTCTATCTTGTGTATTTGCTTGTAAGAAATATAAAGCGAGCTTGTTTGGTAAATATCATAACAGGCGTTGATTATGTTAAAGAATTTTTGATGTTTGATGCAAAACCAAATAAAATTGCAAAAGAAATAATAGAACTGATTGAAAATAAAGATAAAAGAGCTTATATTAAAGAGGGGCTTACGAAAACAAAAAGTATGCTTAATGAATTCGATTGTGCGGCAAAAGCTGCCCAAATCATAAATGAAGAATTAATTGGGTAAAGATGAGGAGATAAATATGATAAAGAAGAATTTAGCAAATATAATCACACTTACAAGAATTTTTTTGGTCTTTATTGTTGCAGGGCTTTTATTTTGCACAAATTGCCAAACATCATATATAATTGCACTTGTATTAACTGCGATTTTAATGTGGTTCGATGGCTTAGATGGCTTTGTTGCACGTAAATTAAACATCTCTTCTAAATTAGGTTCTTTACTTGATATTATGGGTGACAGAATTGTTGAAAATGTATTTTGGGTTATTTTTGCCACACTTGGCTGGATAAATGTGTGTATTCCAATTATTGTCCTAACAAGAGGCATTATAACAGATTCACTTAGAACCCTTGCTTTTAAAGAAGGTTTTACTGCTTTTGGTAAAGACACTATGATGCAAGGACCTGTTGCTAAATTTATTGTTGCATCTAACTTTTCAAGATTTACGTATGCACTTTGCAAAGCTGCAGCATTCTTTTTATTGATTGCAGGGCATTTGAATTTTAATAGTGACCACACTATTTATATGGCAGGCTTAATATGTGCCTGGATTTCAGTTGTATTCTGTGTATTAAGAGGATTACCCGTTGTATTTGAAAGTAAAAGATTCTTTTAAGATATGTCAAAATCTGATTTTTTAAACATTGTTTTATATGAACCTGAAATTCCGCAAAATACAGGCAATATTGCCAGACTTTGCGCTTGTGTAGGTGCAAAATTATATTTAGTCGGCAGACTTGGCTTTAATTTGAGCGAAAAGCATCTTAAGCGTGCAGGTTTGGATTATTGGGACAAGCTTGATATAGAGCAGATTGAAACATTAGATGAGCTGGTTGAAGAAAATAAGGAAAGCGTCTTTTATTACTTCACAACAAAAGTTAATAATATTTACACTGATTTTCATTATAAAAAAGGCGATTTTTTTGTATTTGGTCCGGAAACGAGAGGACTGCCTGAAAATATATTAAATCAAAACAATAAAACATGTGCTACAATTCCAATGAAAGAAAACACAAGAAGTCTTAATCTTTCAAATAGTGTTGCAATAGCTGCATATGAAGCATATAGACAATTTAGCATTAACTAAAACCATTAAAAGGACAACAAAATGGAAAATAACATATCTAAAAATAACGTCATTGTGCCAAGTAAAGAGCATATTTTAAAAATTTTTCCAAGAAGAATTCAAGATTCTAATAAAGGCACTTATGGTCATGTATTAAATATTATGGGCTCTTCTATGTATCCCGGTGCTGCGCATTTGGCTTCTTTGGCTTCTTTGAAAGTAGGTGCCGGCTATTCAATGCTTGCTTCTACAAGCGAAGTTGTTCGATTAACAGCTGCAAAAGTTTCCGACTTAACATATTTTGATTTAGGGCAAAGTGACACTGGCACAATTCCAAAATCTGCCTTAAAATCACTTTTGTCTGTAGAAAATGCAGACTCTGTTGCGATAGGCTGTGGTCTTGGACTTGACGGCGGAACCGTCGACCTAGTTGTAAATTTTCTTAAGAAAAACAGGGAGTCTACAGTTCCTTTTGTTATCGATGCTGATGGCTTAAATGCTTGCGCAAGCAAAAATTTTTACGATTTTCCATTTAATACTATAATTACCCCGCACCCAATGGAGCTTGCAAGATTAGTAGGTGTTGATGTGCAGGAAATTCAAAGCGATAGAGTTGGCTGGGCTAAAAAAATCAGCTCCGACATAGAAAACATTGTTGTTCTAAAAGGGCATCATACAGTGATTGCAACTCCAAATGGCAAGGTATATGTAAATGATACAGGAAATAGCGCACTATCTAAAGCCGGAACCGGTGACATTTTGACAGGTATGATAGCCGGATTTTTAGCAAGCGGCGTTTCAAAAGAAAATGCTGCGGTTTTGGCTGTGTTTATCCATGGTGTTGCAGGCGAAATGGCAGCAAAAGAATTAAGCGAGTATGGAATGTTGGCATCTGATCTTTTAAAATATATTCCTTATGCCATGAGACTTCTTATAAAAGGCAGGTAATTTATCATAAACTTGATATCATAGAATTATCGGGCCCTATTTCGCTTATGGTAAGCGCGTTTGATACTGCTACCCCTTCTTTGTTTACCGCATTATTTACTATTTTGTCTTTAACAAGAAGAGCACTTGATGAGCCGCCATCAAAGTTCATTGCATACCGGCATCCTATGTTTTTCATTAATTTTGCAAGTTCAAATAATGTCATTCCAACTGATGCTTTTTCTCTTCCATCAACTGTGACTATGATAAATGTCCCGTCATCTTTAAAGCCTATTGCGCTTCTTGGGTTTTTACCTGCAATTGCTTCAAATTTTTGTGTTTTATAATCTACATAAACTTGTGAATCCTTAACCAAATAGGGACCGGCGCCTATGATATGGCTTGCGCCTTGAAGTTCTTGTGAAAGATTTATATTTATGTAAATCTCACCGTCTTTTGCCAAAGAGTGCATAATATCTTTGCTGCCTTGTAAAACAAGGTCACCTTCTTCCATTTCAATCGGATTTGCTGATACTTTTGTGATTTTGTTTCCTTTAATCAGTATATTTGCGCCATTTTGAGGAGCATATGGAGAAAACTTATTCCATTTAGAGGTGTACAAAAGAATGTCACTTCTTAGCATTCGTGGCTGATTAATATTGTTTACTTTAAGCATTCTTGATTTTGTGTAGGCTATTATATTAAAATCAATCGGCATCATTTTGAAATTGGTTTTACCGTTGTTTTCAAAAATTGCAATTCCTACTCTATTATAAATTGGTCCCGACAGAATATCTTTATCTATCATTAATGCTCCTAAGGGCGCTCCGGTTTGAGGTTTAAAAAAGCCTGCATTAATTGCTACTATTGCATTATCCTTCCTTGCAATTCTTCTAACCGTTGTTTTAGAATTTAAATTCCTTCCTGCTATTTGTGGTTTTATTTTTAGATATGGATTTACATTGGTATTTACTTCAACTATATTTACTCTTATGGGCTTAGAATTTATGTATTGGGTTTTTTTAATATGGGCTATTCCTTTAGATGGAAATGTTACATAAGAACCCGCATATTTGTTTTTTATATTTTCTTCAAAGTTTTTTTGGAGATATATACTCTGCTGTGTGTTTACAACTGTTTTTGTAGTATCGGCTTTAGCAAATATGGGCTTTGAAACACCGATTACCGCAAGCAAGACACAAATAATGAAAAAAATTAAAATAAGGTTTAGCTTGGTGTCTTGCGATTTTTTATTTTTAATATATTCGCTTAAATAGACACCACAATAACTCCGACAGTATTCACTTGTCTTTAAGTTAATCATTTGCTTCCTAAACTCTTTTTATATCTAGTATGCTCTACTTATATTATACCACAATGATAAATATACCTCAATCCCTTATGGGAAAAGATTTTTAGGCTATTTTTTAAGTGTAAACTTTACCATATTCTATAATTGTAGCAGAATAGTGTTTTTGGCAATAATATCTTTTTAAGTGTAAATTTGATTATTAAGTATTGTAAATTTGGTTAATTTATTGTTAGAACATGGAATGATATTGGTATTAATTCTATATGCGCGAGATATCAAGGGAGCTTTTTATAGTTTTGTATTTGCTGACAGTTTAAAGAATGGATAGGTTATAAAAAAGACTTATACACACCTACATTTTTCCTAACCTTTCCTTCCTTTCTATGTACTAAGTAGAAGATCGGTACTTTTGTGCCGATTTTTTTTGTGTTTTTGGGTAAGGAATGTTTTTTAATCCGTCATGCTGAACTTGTTTCAGTATCCGATATGTTGGGGTGAAATGATAAATTTTTATATTTTACTATACTTTGTCAGGCCCTGAAACAAATTCGAAGGTGACGAGTGTTTGAATATTGCATAACAATGATAAATATAAAAAAAGGATGGCGATAAAAAACCGCCACCACTAACACAAAAATAACATGAAAATCTAATTTATATTTTCCTGCCCGTCATAAACACATCTTGCACTTGCAGCCAAAGTATATGTGCCGCTATATACGTTATCGGGCATGGCAGGGGCATAATAAACATTGCTTCCTGCTGATGACTGTGTCCAATTATGATGTGCAAAACAGTAGCCGTTAGAATAGCTTGTGCTTGCCGATCCGGGGCAATTTCCTACATAGTAGCATTGAACGTAGCCCGATGTAATTTCGCGTGTACACAGCTGCAGACCGTCTTTTCCTCTGTTATTATTAATTTCCTCCATATATTTGGTCATATTGGTAAATTCACTGTTAGTCGGAAGCCTCCAATAATTAGAGGGTGTTTTTCCTCCTGCTGTATACCTTTTACAAGAGGCATTTGATACATTCCACTGGCATACTGTCCTGTTGCATCCCGAGTAATCAGCACCTGCGTTTCCTGTCATACCACAGCTTCCTTTTTGTGCAGTTGCGCCACTCCAACAACAATAGCCCGCTTTAGGGCAGGACTGTCCAGCAGTTAAAGAATATTGTTTATATTCCGATGGAATGTTTGGGCCTGAACCGTTTGGGCCGTTGTCTCCCACGTTATATTTGCTTATACAAAGGTTTCTTCCGCCGCCTGTGTATTTTTTATGTGCAAATATAGCTGTCAATTTATCACAATCAGCCTGACTTTTAGGCTCATCATCAGGTGCATTTGAATCATCATAATCGCTTATATTTCCTTTTTTTCTTACCGTTCCATCATATACACATCTTGCACTTGCTGCTAAAGTGTGATTAGCACTATAAGTTGAATTTGGAGTTATAGGAGCATAGTATATATTTGTTCCTGCTGAAGTTTCGGTCCAATTATGATGTGCAAAACAGTAGCCGTTAGAATAGCTTCCGCTTGCCGATCCGGGGCAATTTCCTATATATTCGCACTGTACATAACCTCCTAAAGGAGTATGCGTGCATAATTGCAAACCGTCCTTTCCTCTGTCGTTATTGATGATATTAAAATAATTAGCCATACTTGAATATTCAGCTTGTGTTGGAAGTCTCCAGCTTCCTGCCTGGGTTTTTCCGTTTGCTGTCCAGCTTAAGCAGCTTTCATTTGCAGGTGTCCATTGACAGACTGTCCTGTTGCATCCCGAGTAATCAGCACCTGCGTTTCCTGTCATAGAACAACCGGCTGCAGTTTTGCCCTTCCAGCAGCAATAGCCGCTATGAGGACAGCTTTGTCCTACATTTAAAACATAATTTTTGTAGCTGTCAGGAATTTTTGGGCCTGAGCCGCTTGGACCCGAGTCTCCCACATTATATTTACTTACACATAAGTTTCTCATGCCGCCGGCGTACTTTTTATGAACAAAAATTGCGGTTAATTTTTCACAATCAGCCTGAGATTTGGGTTCGTCTTTCGGGGCATTGGAGTCATCATAACCGCTTAAATCTTCTTCGTAGTTATTAGCCTTAGTAATACCATCATAAACACATCTTGCACTTGCAGCAAGGGTATGTTGCATAGAAGATGATATGTTTGGTGTTATTGGTGCATAATACATATTGCCTGAACCTGCAGAAGACTCAGTCCAGTTGTGATGCGGGAAGCAATATCCTGCAGAATAACTTCCCCCGGCAGACCCCGGACAATTTGGTGCGTAGTAACATTGAACATAACCGCCTGTAGCCTCACGTGTGCAAAGCTGCAGACCGTCTTTTCCTTTGTTGTTGTTTAATACATTAAAATTCTGTGCCCAAACACTATATTCTGAAATTTTAGGAAGTCTCCAGGCACCTTTTGCAGTAGCTCCAAAGGCATTATATTCCCTACAGGCAGCGTTTGCTGCATTCCATTGACAGACTGTTCTGTTGCAACCGCTATAGTTTGCCCCTGCATTACCTGTGATACCGCATGTGCCTGCCGTTTTACCTTTCCAACAACAGCTTCCATTGTATGGACAGCTTTGTCCGATGTTCATTATATATTGTGTAAAGCTTTCAGGTATAGGCGGTCCAAAGCCATCGGGACCAGCGTCTCCTACGTTATATTTAGAAACGCAGATGTTTCTGTTTGCTCCTGACATTTTTTTATCTATAAAAATAGCAACAATCTTATCACAATCTGCCTGGTCTTTGGGCTCTCCATAAAAAGGATTTACTGTCGGATCTTTTATTCCGCCACCATTTGGAAGCTCCGATATATCAACAGCAATACTATCAAGCACGCATCTTGTACTGGAAGCAAAATTATCAGATGTGCTTGTTACTTTTATAAGTTTTCCTTCGCTGAAATAGTGATGAGCCCCTTCACCATCGCCTGTAATAAAAGCATAGGGATAACACCTGTTGTTATCATTTGCACCTATACAATTTTCAGCATAATCGCAAGTATCAGAGCCGTCAACTGCTTGTAAGCTGCACATCTGTAGACCATTTTTCCCTTTATTTGTCTGCAAATTTGTTAAATTATTTCCCCAGTTTGTTTGTTCTTCAATTGTGGCAAGCCTCCAACTTCCTTCATTTTCATCGTTTGGAGCATAAGAGGCGCAACTTGCATTTGCAGCAGCAAATTGACATACAGTTCTATTGCATCCCGAGTAATCGCCGTCTCCATTCTTGCCTGTTGTGCAGGTTGTACTTGTATTTCCGCTCCAGCAGCAATTCCCTTTATCTTTGTCGTTGCATGTTTGTCCAACATTAAGTTTTTTCACGCTTTCTGCCAAAGGAAGTTCATTGTCTCCCATATTGTATTTAGTTACACAAAGGTTTCTCACTCCCCCGTTCATTGCAGCAGGGATAAATAAAGCATCATATTTATCGCAATCTTCTTTGGTTACCTGCCGCTCCAGCGTTATATTAACATTACTTCCGTTTCCAAAAGAACCTATTGAAATATCTGATGCCTTAAGCTTCTTTGTAATAATCGGCGTGAATGCTGCAACCAAAAGAGAGATGATGATTAAAGAAATTAGAATTTCAATCAAAGAAAATGCACAAAATTTACCATAACAACTTGTGCTATGTTTATAATTCATAGTTACTCCTTTTGTTAGATTTTAGCTAAAGTTATCTTAATTTTGGCTATTTTTAACTAATTCACCATAAGCCAAAATAACTTTTACAAAACCCCATGTAAAAATTTCGCTTATATGTTATAGTTATAGAAAATAGTTTGTTAGAATAATATGATTGTACAGTTATTTTAAAACTTTGTCAATCTATAATAAAACTATTTTACAATAGTTAATATGTATTGATTAAAAAAATGTCGACACAAGGGCAACGCTTAAAGAAAATTAGATTAGAATTAAATCTCTCTCAAGATGAACTGGGAAAGAAACTTGGTGTTTCTAAGCAATATGTTTCAAATATAGAAGCAGATAGAAATGTTTTGAACAATGAAAAACTTGTTTGCTTGTTATCTGATTTCAATATTAATATAAACTATATTTTAGCAGGGCTTGAAGAGCCTTTTATTTCTGCTAAAACAAGTATAACAGATGATTTTAGGCAAAATGTAAAAATTATTTTAAAAGAAGAAGGGCTTATTGCAAAGCTTTAAGAATATCTTTTATTTCACTGTTTTTAAAATCTTCTCTGTTCGCATTTTTTTTAATATAATCTTTTAAAATTAACGCAAATTTTGCTTTTTTATAATCACCAAAACCGTATTTTCTATGAATTGTTTCAAGATTATCAACAGTTGATATATTGTCTGCAAAATCATCAATTTTACAGTGATAATCATTTTTATAGTAGTTATTTATAGCGCCTATCATAAGTTCTTTCGGGATAATGTCTTCAAATTCGCCGCTTTTTAATAAATATATTGTGTCTTTTTTTCGAAGCTTTGTTTTAATGAGGTTTTTGACTTCAAGTGCATCAATATCAAGCAAAATAAAAATTGGAAGTTCAAGATATTCGATTAATTCATAGTATTTTCTTGCAAGTCTGTTTTTGCCATCAGCCCTAAAAACAAAGTAGCCTTCCTTGTCTAAATCAAAATCAAAAAGCTTAAATATCGTTTTTAAAAGTATGAGTTCTGTCTGTCCTTCAACAAGAAGAACTTTTTCAATTGGGTATAGAAGTTTCTTTTCTTTTCTTAAATCAGTTATAGCGCAATTGCTTTTATTAATTTCTTTTAGCCAATTGATATTTTTTAAATCAGATTGTATATCTTTAATTCTATTGATAATTTCACTGTAGTTGATATCAGAAGACAAATACTTATATGAAATCATTGACTTGTCAAAATTTTTAAAATATTTTCTTTCTAAATCAATCAAAATGTTTTTAATTTTATTTTCGTTGTTTGATGGCAAATTGGAGGTAAAGATATTTTCTGCAATATTTATAATTTCATCGTCATTTAAATTTTTAGCGTTAATATTTTGATATTTATTAATGATATCCGAAAATACTCTTTTATATCTTACATATGCAGGCTCTAATCTTGTTAGTCTGTCTAGAATTGTAACCAAATATTCATTATTATCAAAAATATTTTGCTTCATAGACTAAAAATACAATAAATTAGGTGTTATTGCAAAAATTTAATGTTTTATGATAGAAGATAGCTGCTTATAACCTCACTAACATAACTCAAAGAATCTTTTGTGCCTATGTTTTTACCTGCGCAATTATGTCTATACATCAAATAAGGCACCTTTTCTCTTGTGTGGTCGCTTCCAATATATGTCGGGTCGCATCCGTGGTCGGCTGTTATTATTAAAATATCATTATCTGTCATATATCGGATAAATTTTTCAATGTAACTATCAATTTCTTCTATTGCCTTTTTATAGCCTGAAGAATCGCGCCTGTGACCATAGAGCATATCGGTATCAACCAGATTTGTAAAAATCAAATCAGCATCACTATTTTTTATGGAATCAAGAGTCTTATTGAGCCCATCGGTGTTGCCTTTTGTGAGGATTTTTTCAGTAATTCCCGAACCTGTAAAAATATCAAATATTTTTCCGATACCAAGTACTTTTTTATTATTTTTTTCAAGAGTATTTAAAATAGTATCTTTATATGGCGCAACCGAATAATCGTGTCTTAATTCACCAATTCTTGCAGGTTTTTCATTATTTATTTTATATGGTCTTGCAATTACTCTGGAAACTCCCCAATTGCCATCATCTAACAGTTTTCTTGCAATTTTACACCAGTCATATAATGTTTCAACGGGGATTAAATCTATATCAACCGCTATTTGAAAGACACTGTCTGATGATGTATAGATAATAGGATATTTTGTTTTTTGATGTTCATCATTCAAATCTTTGATAATTTTAGTACCTGATGCAGGGTAGTTCCCTAAAATTCCTTTGCAGCCGGTTTTAGTTATAAATTCATTAATTAGACTATCATCAAATTTTTTATATGTTTTAAAAGGTTTATCAAGCACAAGCCCCATCATTTCCCAATGGCCCGTTGTTGTATCTTTGCCTTTGGATTTAAGCTTTAATATACCATAATCAGCTGTTGCGTGTTCTACCTTTTTTACTCCGATAATGTCATCCAAATTGCCAAGACCCATAGCCTCCATATTTGGCACACTCAGTCCGTTTTCTTTTTTTGAAATATTAACTATTGTATTACAGCTTGAATCATCATTGAACTCTTTAGCATCTTCCATAGCGCCTATACCCATAGAATCAACTACTACTACAATAGCTCTTTTTTTCATATATACCTCTTTACTCTTTAAAAATTTCAACGTCGTTGCCTAAATATTTTAAATGCCATCTTTGTATGGCTTCACCGGGATATAATAAACCAATTCCGGGCGGATAAGGCATTACAAGCTTGTTTGAAATTTTTAAAAGCGCATCATTATTATTCACGAAATAGAAATCGCGATTAAAAGTATCAACCGGCTGCACTTTAACCAAAGGAAAGGGCTGAAAATCCATTTCATACGGAATAAAAGAAGGGTTGGTAGGCACTTTTCTAAGAGCATTTTTGAGCTTATCAAGTTTTAGCTTAGTTGTGCCAATACCTGTCAGGAATAATGCGGAAATATCATTATTCATCTCATCTTCAATATCAAACTGTTCAAATAATGTGTTCGACAAATCTACACCAGAAACACCCTCTTTTCTAAGTAGTATCTTTGTTGGGTCATGGTCATCGCTTTCATAAAATTCAATACCAAAACGCGTTAGTTCTTTTTTAAATTGCTCGATATTTACTATTAAATCATCAATCTCTTTTCTTCCGGCTTTTGAATTTAAGTAGCTGATGCAAGCTTCAATATTGGCTAATATTGGATAAGAAGGGCTTGTTGTGTGTAAAATATTCAGCGCTTTTTGAAAAAGATGTATGTCAACATCAAGCTTTGTTGAAACATTTAAAATAGCACTTTGGTTGAGGGCGCCTGCGGTTTTATGAAGAGAGTTTATTGAAACATCAGCACCTAATTGTATTGCAGTTTTTGGAAGGTTATCGGAAAAATTATACAAACTTCCATGGGCCTCATCTACGATTAAATAAACTCCATGCATTGCGCATATATTTGAAATTTCATCTATATCGGAGACAATTCCTTCATAAGTAGGGCTTGTCATAATAAATACTTTGTAGTCACCGATTTCCAGTGTTTGTTTTAGTTTTTCAGTGTCGATTTTTGTATAAATTCCCCATTTTGAGTTTGTTTCGGGAAGAAACCAGTCAACAATTCCGGCTGTGAGTATTAGACCATTAAATACCGATTTGTGGACATTTCTTGCAACAAGCACCCTGTCACCCGGGTTAATTAGTGCCTTCATAGAGGCAAGCATGGCTGTTGTTGCACCTTGTGTTACAAAAAAGCTTCGCTTTGTACCCAGAATATCTGAGACTTTTCCTTGCGCCATTAGTATAGCATTTTTAGGGTCAGATAAATTATCAAACCCTTCCAGTTCAGAATAATCATGCTTAAAAAAGGGTTCATATTCTTTTGAAAAAATAGCATGCTGATTATGCGAAGGTGTTGTAAAAAGTGTTCTTTGAAGCTTTTTATTTAATAGTTTGATTATACTCATATATTTATATTAAAATATGTTCTATGGATGCACAAGCAAGAATTGAAAATTTACGCAAATTAATTGAGATAAACTCTTATAAATATTACGTTGAAGATAGCCCTGAACTCGAAGATTATGAATATGACAAACTGTTTCGTGAGCTAAAAGAGCTTGAAGAAAAGTTTCCTCAATATATAACATCTGATAGCCCTACCCAAAGAGTAGGCGGCATAAGTGAAAAATTCAATCAAATTCCGCATAAAGTCAGGCTTTATAGTCTTGATAACTCAAATAATAACGATGAACTTCGTGCATGGTACAGAAGAGTATTAAAAGATGTTGGCGAAGTTACAACTTCAGGGCAAATGTCGCTGCTTAACAACAATTACGATGATATAGAGCTTGCATGTGAACTTAAAATAGATGGTTTGGCTGTAAGTTTAACATATGAAAAAGGAAGATTTATTCAGGGGCTGACTAGAGGCGATGGAGTTACAGGCGAGGATATTACAAACAATTTAAAAACCATTAAATCTATACCTTTAAAGCTTTTTGAAGATGTTGATATAGAAGTTCGCGGTGAAATCTATATGCCCGTTTCTTCATTTAAAAGGTTAAACGAAAAGCAGGTGGCAGCAAATCAAAAAACTTTTGCAAATCCAAGAAATGCTGCGGCGGGTTCAATTCGCCAACTAGACCCTAAAATTCCTGCAAGCCGCGATTTATCTATTTTTATTTATACTGCAATTTTAAACAGCTCTGATGAAAAAAGAATCTTGAGCCATACTGATGCTATGGATTATTGCAAAAAACTCGGTTTTAGAATTAATTCTTATAAAAAATGCAAAAATATGGATGAAGTTATTAAGTATTGTAAGTATCAAGAAGAAGCAAGGAAACAGCTTGATTGGGCAACTGATGGAGTTGTAATTAAAGTAAATTCTTTTGCAAAACAACGAGAATTAGGCTTCACTTCCCGCGCTCCAAAATGGGCAACGGCATTTAAGTTTCCCCCTGAAGAGGTATGGTCTACGTTAAAAGAGGTTGAATTTTCAGTAGGCAGAACCGGCGTTGTGACCCCTGTTGCAATAATTGAACCTGTAAATCTTTCAGGAAGCGTTGTTTCCCGTGCTTCTATGTATAATTTTGACGAAATTCATAGATTAAATATTGAGCTATATGATGAGGTTTTAATCAAAAAAGCGGCGGAAATTATCCCAAAAGTTGTTAAAGCAAGAAAAACCAATAATTCAAAACTTTTAGTATTGCCCGAGAACTGTCCCGTTTGCGGAAGCAGACTTGTATTTTCAGAAGATGAGGTTGGAACATATTGTCCTAATAAAGACGGATGCTTTGCTCAAATAAAGGGCAGGCTTGAGTATTTTGTATCAAAAGCTGCAATGGATATAGATGGTTTTGGTGGAAACGTCATAGAAAAGCTTATTGAAAAAGATTATGTACGTTTGCCGTCAGATATCTATAAATTAACCCCTGATATGCTTATGACCCTTGACTTGGTAAAAGAAAAAACCACAAGCAATTTGCTTTCTGCTATTGAAAAATCAAAAGATGCGCTTCTGTCCAAATTTATAAATGCACTTGGGATAAGGTTTGTTGGTAAAGAATCAAGTGACATATTAGCTCAGCATTATAGAACAATAGAAGAGCTTGAAAAAGCAACCTATGAAGAACTTTCTACTATAGGCGGTATTGGTGAAAAAATGGCAAAAAGTGTTGTTGAGTATTTTAGTGACACAAATAATATTAATATGATTAATGAATTAATTGCGCTTGGTGTAAGAATTAAAAATAAATATAACGGCGTTACTAATTTAAAGCTCAAAGGACAAAGTTTTGTAATAACAGGAACCCTTGAAACTTTAAGCAGAGAAGAGGCACAAAGCAAACTTAAGGAATTAGGCGCAAAAACACCAAACAGTGTTTCTAAAAACACAACTTATGTAGTTGTAGGTGAAAATCCGGGCTCAAAAGCTGCAAAGGCTCATGAGCTTGGTATTACAATATTATCGGAAAAAGAATTATTAGAAATTATCAGTTAAAATAAAAAAGGAGGTTTGAAAATGAAAAAAACTATTATTGCCCTACTTGCACTGCTTGTTATTCCTTGCATGGCAGCAGAAGTTATGGAATCTGTCATATCAGCAGATGCATCTGTTACAAACGAATACGCACCTGATACTGCAACAATTAGATTCTATGTTGAAAATTCGGGTACAAATTTGGCAGAATTAAAAACTAAAAATGATGCAACGGTTAACGCTGCCATAACTGAAATTAAAAAGAAATTAACCGATAAAGAAAGCATCAAAACTATAGCATTTAGCATAAATAATGTTTATTCGTACAAGGACAAAATTAGAATTTTTCAAAAATATGAAGTAAAAAACGGTTTTGAAGTAAAATTAAAAGATTTATCTAAAGTGTCTCAAATTATTCAAACTGCAATGGATAAGGGTGTAAAAAAAGTAGATAGATTAAACTTCTCAATTGAAAATGGCGAACAGTTGTGTAATGAAATGATGGCAAAAGCAATCGTAACTGCTAAAAATAGGGCTCAATACTTGTCTTCTGCGGCAAATAGCCAGCTTGATAAACCAAAAAATATCAATGCATATTGCTCATTGAGTTCAAGTGTTGTTCAACCAAGATACTATGCAAATTCTTCTATGAAAATGGCGATGACAGAAGACGCTGCAGGTGATGCCGGCGCCGTTGAAACAATTGAACCCGGAGCAATTACGGTAAGGGCGAACGTTTCAATGTCATATTATTTAAAATAATTTAAATTAAAAATCTTTTTATAGTTGCATTTTTTCTATGCTGATGGTAATCTATAAGTAATAAAGCACTTTTATTAACTTTATAGTTTTGGCATTAGAAAAGGTGCAACTTTTATTTTATATAAAGATTGTCGTGGGATGACTTTGAAACAACAGACGAAATATACGTTTAATAACAAGTTTTTAAAAGATAATTCGCGCCCCGGTTCATATAGAAGGGGCTATGAAACCTTCCAAAAAGGCATGGTTGGCGATGTTAAATTTAATGAAAATATAGTGCGCGCTAAGGTCAAAGGAAACTTCAAGGCTTTTTATGAGACCGGTATTAAATTTACAAAATCAGATGTGCGACCGAGCTGCAACTGTCCTCTTGAAGAACCTTGGTGTAAGCATGCTATTGCTCTTGCATTTCATTCTTTAAAAAATCATTATTGGGACGAATTTTTGTATGAAAAACTAAATATTGAACCAAGCTTGTTAGATGAAGATTTGCCAATGAATGACAGTCCCCAGGGTGATTTTATTTTTCATTTCAATCCCAAAAGAAGACAAAATTTCTTTTCCATTTTGGTTATGAACAGACACACTAATAAAGTCATACGTGACCTGGAAGCAGTTTTTAAACAAATTATTTTAAAACAAAAAGAAGAAGAAAATTTTGAATTAAATAATTCCCAAAAGCTTGAAGTACTGATGTTTAAAAGGCTTCTTGCAATTTCAAGACTGGATAAAAAATCCGGTTGGTATGACATTCAAATTAATAAGTTTGATGAATTTTTTAAGTTATTATCCAAAATGGACGACGTTATTGATGCTAAAACGCACAAAAAAATCAAATTTGCCTCTGATGTTTGGAATTTGTGTTTGGACGTTAACTTTTCTTATGTTGGAAATGTTTTATTAAGTCTGTATTGGAAAAGGAATGATATTGATGAAATATATCCTTTTGAAGAAGTTCGTTATTTTTCAAGACAACTTAAATGGGGAAGATATAAAGATGTTATTTTCCAGGCCGATACACAAGTTAGCGTCATTCCGCAAAATCTTACCAAGGCTAGTTTTTCTGACGTAAAAGATGCCGATGGCGGAAAATTTATCTATGAAGAACTTCCAAAGCTTAAAAAAGTCATGACGGTTAATATGTCAGAAGAAATGGAAAAACTGACTTTTGAAAAACGTCCTCCAAAATGCATTGTGGAGCTTGGTGTAGATTATGACCAATCACTTAAAGCTTCGCTTGAATTTGAATATGATGGTGTCAAAGTTCCTTATCAAAAGCAATACAAAAGCCCCTATGTAACAATAAAAGATCCAAAAAGAGAACTTTTATATTGGATTAAGCGCGATATGGAATATGAACAAGCTGCCTATAAGATGCTTTTGGCATGCAGATTTGCTCCGGTTCAATCTAATAATCTTGCACTTGATAAAGAATTTGCCATTGATTTCTATAATTATTATATCTCCAAAGCAGGACCTAATTGGGAATTTATTGAAAAAGATAATCTTGATTTTTATAAATTAAATAAAGACGGGCTAAAAATTATTGCTGATATTGATTTTACATCAGATGGTACCGATAAATTCTATGTAAAATTAAAAGCGCTTGCGCATGATAAAGAGCTTGATTTTGAAAAAATTATTGATTTAACATATGAAGGCTCAAAGTATTACAATGTTCCATCCGGCGGTCAGGTTAATATTCCAACAGATGATATTTTTTCGCTTTTGAAGTCATTTAACACCTATGATGTTTATAAAGATGATGAGGACAAATACATAGTTAAAACTTATCGTGCAGGGGTTATCTCTGAAATGGAAAAAATGGGCATAAAATTAAAAATGAGCCGAAAGTTTTCCATGTTTTGGAAGGAAATTTCAACTTTTTCTGATATGGATACAACTCCTCTTCCAAAATCCCTTAAAGCAGATTTAAGAGAATATCAGCTAAAAGGGTACAGTTGGCTTTGGTTTTTATATAAGTATGGCTTAAATGGAGTTTTGGCAGATGATATGGGGCTTGGAAAAACTGTTCAAACTCTTGCCCTTCTTCAAAAAGCAAAAGAAAAAGATGCCAAAATGCCATCTCTTGTAATTTGCCCTACAACAGTTGTTTTTAACTGGGAAAAGGAAATTGATAAATTTGCTCCTAACTTAAAATACTTAAATTTAACAGGTGTTCTAAGGAAAGATAAGTTTAAAGATATTTCAAAATATGATGTAGTTATAACAAGCTATGCACTTGTGCGCCGAGATATTGAAGTATTGGAAAAAGAAAAATTCAGATATGTTATTCTAGACGAATCGCAAAATATCAAAAATGCCCAAAGCCAGACTTCTAAAGCCTGCAAAAAGTTAAACGCTGTTCACAGACTTGCTCTTTCAGGTACTCCTATTGAAAACAAACTTGAAGAATTATGGTCTGTATTTGATTTTCTAATGCCGGGGTTTTTGTTTGATGCCAATGAATTTAATCATCGTTATGTCAATCCTATTGTCGAAAACGAAGATACCGAAGTTCAAAAGCGCCTAAAAACTCAAATATATCCATTTATTCTGAGAAGAATGAAAAGAGATGTTGCAAAAGATTTGCCTGATAAAGTTGAATCAGTTCAATATTGCGAACTTACACCCGATCAAAAAGATTTATATTTACAAGTGCTTGATTCAACCAAAGAAGAGCTATTTAAGTCAATTGAAACTGTTGGCCTTGAAAAATCAAGAATGTCAATATTTTCTGCTCTTCTTCGCTTGCGTCAGATTTGCTGCCACCCGAGGTTATACGACAAAGAAGGCAGGCTTGGTATAAATGAATCAGGTAAATTTGAGCAGCTTCAGACAATGCTTGAAGAAGTTATAGCAGAAAAACACAGAATTCTGTTGTTCTCTCAATTTGTCGGAATGCTTGATATAATTAAAAACTGGCTTGAAACAAAAGGTATTAAACACGAATATTTGTCAGGCAAGACAAAAGACAGGCAAGAAGTTGTTGAAAGATTTAATAACGACCCAACTATTCCTATTTTTCTTGTGTCTCTTAAAGCGGGCGGCACCGGCTTGAATTTAACGGGCGCTGATTATGTTATCCACTATGACCCTTGGTGGAACCCTGCTGTTGAAGACCAGGCAACAGACAGAGCATACAGAATCGGGCAAACTAAAAAAGTATTTGTGTATAGACTTATTACAAAAAATACTGTTGAAGAAAAAATCCAAGCACTCAAATCCAAAAAACGCTCTCTTGTTGATAGCGTAATATCAATAGATAGAAATATTGTAAAATCGCTAACTTTCGAGGATATTAAAGACATCTTCTCTATTTAAATTAAGTTCTTGCATACTATCTAATTTAGCAATAATACTTGAGATGGTTTCCGGAAAATGGGTTGTCACAAATGCGATAGCTTCCTTATTTGCCGGACTGTGTCCACAATTCCATAAATAACTCATTATTGTATTTGCAATTATATCTAAAATTTTGTCTTCTTGTTCGCAATTCATATATGCTTCAAACACAAGTGCATAGCGGTTATTTTTAAAGCAATCATGAAGCATGTTGTTATTTTTTAAAGCAGCAAAGTTATGAAGCTCATCTGTAAATTCATCTAATACATTTTCATTTTTTAATACATTGCTGTTATATATTACAGATCCGATAATTTGATCGATAAGCTGCGTTTGAATTGCATATCTTGAAGTGTTTTTTGTGTCAATCAAATATCTGCCCTTTTCTTTGGAATCAGATGTATGCGATGTTTGTAAATCTATTGAGTCGGCATTTGAATCAAGATACAAAAGCAAAGGTGCGGGAATTTCTTTAAGAGCATTTAAAATTTCATCTTTATCAGCAAAATCACAAGATACACGTTGCTCAAAATCTAAACATTTCTCGTTAAAATCGGTTGAGATTCTGATGTGATTCAAATCGACAAATTCAGTAGCATATTTTATACCGTTAATCTGTGTTTCGCTGACATCGGGATTTTTTTGAGTATGCTTTAATTCATATGTACAAAAAGGCTCAGGATAGGTCGAATGTTTGTCATATATATACAAGAAATTTTGATATTTCGAATTATTGTATTTTGTATTGCCTCTACTGAATTCTAAACCGGCACAGTAATCTTTATTTCCTGTTAAATTAATTTTACACTCACATGTAGGAGGGTTGTGCCTTGAGTATGATTTGTCTTGTGTAAAATCAATGACATTTTCAAGGCAGTATTTAGTTCTAACAAGTTCCTTTTTAACCATAGGCTGAAGCAGACGGTATTCTTTTAAGTTGTATAAGTCTGTGGTTTTGCTTGTAATATTTAGTTGAGTGTCACTGTTTCTTAAAAGCGAATTTTGCGTTTTCAACATTGATTTAATTTCTTCAAAATCCCCGGCATTTAAAGCTACTATTTTTGTTTTATCTATGAAAGAGAAATTATACTTGTTCATAAATTCTCTTTTTGTTGAAATGGGGCCATTTGACGAAAAATATATATCGTTTTTGGATTGGTTAATTAAATGCTGCCGATAGGATAAAACAGGAAATGACTTTGAAAAATTACTATTATCATATTTGGCTGTGGGACATAAATTAATATTCATAACTTATTTTCCTTATTACTAATTAGACTGCATTCAGCTCAAATTGCGAAACAACATAACTTACCGTTTCGGGGAAGAAATTCAAAAGAATGCGTTTTGATTCATCATCGGTTTTATTTTCTTCGTATTCCTGAGTCCATAGCATATCGCTGATTGCCTTAACTGTTTCCATAAGCTCATTTTCTACAGGAATATTTTTAATATATGAGCTTTTTTCTTTTATTAATCGACCGTCTGATTGGGCAAAAAGCCAATGCAAGAATTCAATTTGTTCTTTTTTAAAAATACTGTTTAGCTTTTTGTCTTGCAAAAGTGAATTTTTGCGGGTTGAGCCCTTTGGTTGCTTGTTAGTCTTGAGTTTTGGTCTGCGACTTAATCTTTCTATGGTTGAATCCATTATAGATTTAGCTGCCAAATATGGGTCATAAGTATTTACATACATTGTTTGCCTTTGATAGTAGCTTTTTGAAGTTGTTGGAAGAATTTTTGAGAAGTTTTCATCAAGTCCGAATAAAATCTGCGGAGGAAGAATTTTCAATGCTTCGATTAGCGTTTCTCTTCCTTTATTAAATTCTTTAATTTTATCCGATAAATCTACAAGCCGCCCTTTGTCTCCGCTTGTTATAATGATTTTTCCATTATCTTGAACTTTTACTGTGTATTTTTTTCCATTTATATTGTAACTGATATTATCTGAATTACTGTCAGTTTTTCTGGTGTATGAGTAATTTAAGATTTTTTGTTTATCTTTATTGCTTATTGAAATTTCTTTAGTTGCACCTTCTTGCATACTTTCTGCTGTTCTTATTTGCGCTTCTTTAAATTTATTTTCAATTTGATAATTTGGATTAAAAGCAGTTTTGTCAATAAGCTCGGATGTTCTTCTTCCATCTTTTTCATATGTGGCTCTTTTTACATTTAAGGCGCCTGATTCGCTTGTAGTATTTAAACTGCTATAATAACCAAAAGTGTTTGTAAAACCCAGATTCATTCTTTCTTCAATGACGCCGTTGTAGTTGTCTTTGCTGTATGAAAGGTCAAAACCCGGTTCTTTGTCGGTGGGATTTATTTTTCTATTTAAAGATGTGTTTAAGATTTCCACTAATTTGGCATAATTTGTGTCATCTAATGCCATTGCTCTAAAAAGAGCACTTTTAGTAGGGTTATACTTTTTTATTTCAATATATCTGTTTTTTAATTGGTTTATTTTGTTTTCTTTTTTATACGCAACAGAAGGTCTATTTAGCGTAATTGTATCAGTCCCGCTGAAATTAATACTATTAGCTGAAGAAAGATGGGTAGAAAATCTGAATTGGTGCACAAAATTGGCATTATTTATGCTTCGTATTTGCATGTTAGTATCCTATATTAAATCTTGACTAAATGTATTCATATAAAATCCCGCAAAAAAATTTTTTGCCTCTCTTAATAATTTTTAACAAAAATCAAAATAAAAAAGTGCAAAGAAACTCATTGCACTTTTTTACTGAATTTAAAAAACAGACTATTTTTGAATGTCTTTCATAGAAAGTCCGATTCTGTGTTCTTGAGGAGTGAATTTTTTAATCAAAACTTCAACTTCATCGCCAAGGTTAAACATAGTATTTATGTTGACCTGACCATCTGAAATTTCAGATGAAGGAAGAAGTGCTTCAACACCCGGGTAAATATTGATAAATGCACCAAAAGAAGTTATTTTATTGATAGTTCCTTTGATAACATCGCCTTCTTTAAATTTATCAACAATTTCTTCCCAAGGATTTGCACCCATTCTTTTAAGTGAAAGAGAAATTCTTTTTAGGTCCTCATCAATTTTGATAATTTTTACTTCGATTTTTTGACCTAATTGAATAACATCAGACGGGTGTTTAATTCTTTCCCAAGAAATTTCAGAAATTGGAAGAAGTCCGTCTATTCCTTCGATATCAACGAATGCACCAAAATCTGCAATTCTTACAACTTCGCCTGATACAATTTGATCAACTGCAAGTCTTGAAATAATTTCATCAGCGACCATTTCTCTTTGTTGAGTATAAACTTGTCTTTGAGAAAGAATAAGTTTATTTCTTTTTGGATCAGCTTCAAGAATTTTAACTTCAATTTCTTGGCCGACCTGAGTTTCGCTTGGTGTTCCGGTTCTTAATTGGCTTGATGGAATAAATCCTCTTAAGCCTTCGATTTCAGCAATTAAACCGCCTTTGACAGAAGATAAAACTTTTGCCATAACGTTTTCGTTGTTTGCTTTAATATCTGAAAGTTTTTGCCAAGCTTGAGCGCAAGAAACTTTTTTAAGGGAAAGAATAGCGACTTCATCATCTTCTTCATCTTTTACGATATAAAATTCTTTTTCATCCCAAAGCTTAACAATTTCATCGACATTTTTATCCTGGAAATTTGAAACTTCACGATTTGGCAAAAATGCTTCCGTTTTAGCTCCGATATCGACTAAAAATCCGTCTTTTTCTTTTTTTACGATAACGCCTTTAACAACGTCTGCTACATTGATTTTGTAGGTGTAAGAATTTAATAATAATTCTTCAAATTCCTTGTTTGACATAGTGTCTGTACTCATTTATTTTGTCCTTTCTAATTTATATTTTTATTTTTTTTATTACATTATTTATAATTTCATCAGGAGTTGAAGCACCTGCTGTAATCCCTATTTCGAGACTGCTTTTAATTAAGTCTTTGTATTTGTCAAGTTCTAAATCATCTTCTATATGGATTGTTTGTGTTATATTGCTCAAAAGATTGGCTAAATGTGTTGTATTTGCACTTTTTTTAGAACCAATTACAATCATAAGATCGCATTTATTTGCAAGTTTTTTTGCTTCCGTTTGTCTTAAAGAGGTAGAAGGGCAGATGGTATTTTGTACGTTTAAGACCCTGCAAACAGACGTTAGGTAATCAATTACTTCAAATAAATATTCTTTTGTTTGGGTTGTCTGCAAAACTACTCCAACTTTTTGGGCACTTTTAATTTCTTCTTTCAATACTTTAAGCTCTGAAATATTTTGGGCAATAATAATATTATCTTTATTTTTTGCAAACATAAGCGCATCGGTACTTATCGCTTTTACTTCAGGATGTTCTTTTTTGCCTAAAATAATTACCAAGCAATTGTCTTTTGAAAGTTCTATTGCTTTATTTTGAACTTTTTTTACATCAAGACAGGTCAAATCTACAATTTTATAGCCTTTTGATTTTAATTTTTCAAAAGTTTCTATGCTTTCACCATGACTTCTTATAATACATATATCATTATTTTGTGCAGGGCAAGACGGAATTTCACTTAAAGTTATAATTCCAAGATTATTTAATGAATTAATAACATGGGAATTGTGTATTAATTCACCTAAAACATAAACATTAGCATCAGGATTTTCTTCTTTGAGTTTTTTTGTGGTGTCAACCGCCCTTTTAACACCATAACAAAAACCTGCATGCAAAGCCAAGGTGATGTTTTTTTCTTTTTTTGAAGTATGAGTTTTTATATTACTAATGGTTTTGTAACCAACCTTTTCAATAAAGTCAATATTTAAAAAAAATATTGCTAACAGTATTTAAACATAAACATTTTTTTAGTACAATATTATATGAAAAGATTTGGAGATAATTAATGGAATTTGTGCAAACGGGAGTAAAAAACGAAATTTTATATTGGGGAAAAAGGCTCTATCAAAAAGGAATGTCACCTTCAACCAGCGGCAATATCTCTATTAAAACAAAGGAAGGTATTCTCATCACTGCAAGCGGCACCTGTGCAAATGATTTGAGCGAAGATGATATTGTTTTAATAGATTATGACGGCAATTTAAAAGATGGCAATAAAAAACCATCAAGTGAAAAAATTATGCATAGCGAAATCTATACTCTAAGAAATGATATAAATGCTATAATTCATTGTCATTGCCCTTTGATAACTTCCTTTGCAGTTGCTGGTATTCCGATTAAAAAAGCTATAATCCCTGATTTTGTATATGAATTTGATGAAATTCCGCTTGTTCCTTATTTTTGTCCTTCAAGCATAGAACTTGCCCAATCTGTAGGCAAGCGTTTTGAAAAATATAATGCGGTTTTATTGAAAAATCATGGCATTGTTATAGGCGATGTGAATTTACAGCAAGCTTTTTATAAGCTTGAAATTATACGAAACTACGTTGAAATCTATTTTGGCTCACAAGTTTTAGGAAAAACTTGTTTATTAAATAGAAAACAGCAAAACGAAATTAAAAACTTAAAAATATAATGCAATTCAAGGAGAGATAAATGAATCAGATAGTTGAAGCAAAAAAGGGCAATATAACAGATGAAATGTTTGCTGTAAGCAAATATGAAAAAGTTAATGCTGAATATATAAGACAAAATGTCGCCAAAGGCAGAATTGTAATTTTGAAAAATAACACCAGGGCAAATTGCACTCCTGTGGCAGTAGGTGAAGGTTTGAAGGTAAAAATTAATGCTAATATCGGAACTTCGAATGAAAAATCTTCAATAGAAGAAGAGCTTGAAAAAGTAAAAGTTATTGAAAAGTATGGTGCAGATGTTCTTATGGACTTATCTACAGGAAAATATGTTGACGAAACAAGGACTACAATAATAAAAGCAACAAATCTTCCAATAGGAACCGTTCCTATGTATCAGGCAGGAAAAGAAGCGCTTGATGAGCATAAAAATATCTCAATGCTATCTAAAGATAAATTATTTTCTGATATTGAAAAGCAGTGCAAAGACGGTGTTGATTTTATAACAGTACACTGCGGAGTTACAAAATTTGTTATAGAGCAATTGGAAAAACAAAAAAGACTCACGGGCATTGTTTCCCGTGGGGGTTCTATGTTGGCCTGCTGGGTTAAAATGACAGGAAGAGAAAATCCCCTTTATGAATATTATGATGAACTTTTAGATTTGGTTAAAAAATATGATGTAACTTTATCGTTAGGCGATGGCTTAAGACCCGGATGCACCAATGATGCCAATGATAGAGCGCAGGTAGCTGAAACAATTGTTTTGGGTGAGCTTGTTAAACGTGCAAGAGATTTTGGTGTACAAGCTATGGTAGAAGGTCCGGGACATGTTCCTTTAAATCAGGTTTCTTATGCAATAAAAACAATAAAACAATTAACCGACTATGCTCCGTTATATGTGCTTGGGCCATTAGTTTGCGATTGCGCACCAGGATATGATCATATAACTTCTGCTATAGGCGGGGCTGTTGCTGCTATGAACGGGGCGGATTTCTTGTGCTATGTGACACCGGCCGAACATATCAGCCTTCCTAATGCTCAACAGGTTAAAGAGGGGATAATTTCTGCTAAAATTGCAGCCCATGCGGCAGATTTGGCAAGAGGCAACCAGGAAGCTGTGGATAAAAACTTTGAAATCTCAAAAGCAAGAGTAGAACTCGATTGGGCGGGACAGATAGATAATTCCATAGATAGAACAGTTTTTGATGAATTTCAAATTGCAAAAGAAGGAAAACCCTGCACTATGTGTGGTTCATATTGTTCTATGAAATTATTCAGGCAGCATTTTGATGAAAAATAAGGTTATTTTTTAAATAAGATTTGACCGAAGTTATATATTTTAATATAATATTAACCATGCAACCTCTTATAAGTATAGAAAATATGGAAAATGTAGTGTCTGAAATGCTTGTAGATATCCAAGGATGGCGCAAGGAGATGATACACTATATAAAAGATGAAAATCCGGAATTAAATACTGCAATAATTGAAATTGCCCAAAAAACACAGCTCGACCCAAAAGCTGTTGCCACAGGGGCTTATATGACATATAAACTTTTAGAAAATGAAAGCGGCGGGGCGCAGATTGATTTTGCAGACGAATAGTAGCATTTAAATAAGGTCTAAAATGAGTGAAATTAGTGAAAAAGAGATAGAACAAGCCAAAAAAATAGCATCTATTTCAAAAATATCTAAAATTCTTGAAAATATACGTGAAGTTATCTTAAAAGACAGAAAGCAGAAACAACCTCTTATATTAAGAATAAATGAAGCATTTATCTTTAATATTGCACGAAAAGCGATATTGGAGAAAGACTCTACATTCATAATTTCTATTGCTGGAGAAAGTGCCTCAGGAAAGACTACTCTTGTGCACAATACCGCAAAAGCTTGTGTGAAATCTGACACAGACAGCGTCTATTGTGTAATCAGTTGTGATGATTATTATAGAGATGCTTCAAAGGAACTTAAAGCAGCAGGAAATTATGAAAAACTTTTTGAATCAGGCTTTAGCTTTGATACACCTGATGCAATCGACCTTGATTTAATGAAAGAACATTTAATTAAACTTAAAAGCGGTGAAACAATATATTCTCCTGAGTATGATTTTGTTACATGTAAAAGCACAAAAAATAAAATTCTCAAAAAACCTGCAAAACTTATTTTAAATGAAGGATTATATGTACTGAAAGACCTTTTAAGAGATATTATTGATGTTAAAATATATGTCTATACTCCTTTTGAAACAATGAAAGAAAGATGGTTTGCCCGTGCCGAAAGCAGGGGAAAAACCGGTGTTGCTGCTCAAATGCAGTTCCATGATGTTAATCAAACAGCTTTCCGCCACATAAGGCCAACTATGGACATGGCTGATGTTGTAATTAATGGCATGACAACATCAGCTTATATAGAAGATTTTGTACAAGAGCTGATTAATGCTATAACAAGTGTTTCAAAGAACTCCAGCGAAGAATAATACTGTTTCTTGACAAAAGGTATTTATATATTATTATAATATCTGTCCGTTGGGGCGTCGCCAAGTGGTAAGGCACCTGGTTTTGGTCCAGGCATTTCGGAGGTTCGAGTCCTTCCGCCCCAGATTTATAAAAGACTACTTTATGTAGTCTTTTATTATATTTTTTTATTCTTTAACATATCATATAAATCAAGAATATTGCCCATTTCGTCTATTCTATCATCTCCTATATTTACAAAAAGGCCTTCGTTTTCAGCATCTTTCATATATAGCGAGGAATGAATCATATCGCGAACTACAGTAAATTTATCATTAGTATTTAATCTGTAAAAATTTTTCACAAATTCTGTTCTTTTTTGTGCTTTGCTTTTGGTAGTTCACTAAATCCTTCCTGATGTATAATATTGCTATATTCATATAATGGCGACTTTTTGATTCTATTTAAAAATGCTTCGTTAAAGTTATTTTCAATAATTTTTCCACTTCTTATAAGCTCAACAAACATTGCAGTCTTGTAAAACTTATCCCTGGTGCATGCATCTAAAGGTAATCTTTCAGCAAGCCTTATATTAAATTCTCCGGCTTTTACAAAATCCTTTGAATCGTCAAATAAATTTTCTTTAAAACGTTCTAAATCCATAGCATTAAAATTTGCATCTTTGAAAGCAAAATCTGCAAGCTCAAGTCCTTCTTCAATAAAGTCGGTCGACAATACCTCCGGCAGACTATTTGCCGGAGTATTAAGAATTCTTTGGTTGACTAAATCCTTAAACTGCCAGCGCATTTGCACTGCAAACCAAGGTTCTTCATGTTTGGACGTATCAATTATCACAAATAATGCATCGCAGTCTCTTCCGGGTAGTGCTGTGCTGCGTCCGACGGAACAATTTTTATCATAACCTATAAACATTATATCAAAATTATTTTTATCTGCTAATGTATGTATAGCTCTTAGCGCTTCATTCTCCATTTTTTCTTTTACTTTCCATCTTCCCCTTCAAAATAATACTTCTTTTCGGGATTTTCATAGCTAAGCATATCAAAAATTGCTCTTTCTCTCCCTAAACCTTGTGGTATTGCGTATGTTTTTATCGGAACAAAGCCGCAATCAACATCTTCTGTATAAAGCATTCTTTTTGTATTTGCTGCATTAGAATCAGTGGAATTTTTGCCCAAAAATTGTACAACCGAATTAGTATTTAAATTTATTGTGCTTTTTTCAAAAGAATCATAATTTTTATTAAATTTAGGTTTTACATATGTGTGGCTAGGATTATTATGTAATTTTTTATACAAAATATTTTGTAATGGGTAAAAAGTTAAGCGAAAAATTCATTTCAAACCTTTAAATTACCTGATAACAAAACTGACAAAACAGCTGAAAATGTAAAATTTACTTTATTTTTACAAATTTTTTTGCCTAGCAATAAAAATTTACATAATGCATTCAAAAGTGTATAATTGACATTTAAAAATTATGTAGTATCATTTTAATAGAGATTTTTATCACGAAAAGGAGAATAAAATGACAGCTACAGAAGAAATCAAAGAAACTGCTCTTGTTGAAACTGCTGAACAACTTGAAGCATTAATCGACAGAGTAGCTGCAGCTCAAAAAGAATTCGCTACATTCAGCCAAGAACAAGTAGACAAAATCTTTAAAGCGGCAGCAACAGCAGCAGACAAAGCTCGTATTCCTCTTGCAAAAATGGCAAGACAAGAAACAGGAATGGGCGTTGTTGAAGATAAAATTATTAAAAATCACTACGCAGCAGAATATGTTTATAACAAACATAAAAACACTAAAACTTGCGGCGTAATTGAAGAAGATAAACCAAACGGAATTAAAATTGTCGCTGAACCTTTAGGAATTTTAGCAGGTATTGTTCCTACAACAAATCCTACTTCAACTGCAATATTTAAATCATTAATTTCTCTAAAAACAAGAAACGGAATTATCTTTTCTCCACACCCAAGAGCAAAAGAATGCACTATAGCAGCTGCTAAAATTGTTTTAGATGCTGCAATTAAAGCAGGTGCTCCGAAAGATATTATAGGCTGGATTGATGTTCCTTCAATTGAACTTTCAGGTCAATTAATGAAACATAAAAAAATTAGCTGCATCTTAGCAACAGGCGGCCCCGGAATGGTTACGGCTGCTTATTCATCAGGCAATCCTGCATTAGGTGTTGGCCCCGGTAATACATCCGCTGTTATTGACGAAACAGCTGATATTAAAATGGCAGTTTCTTCAATTCTTATGTCAAAAACATTTGATAACGGTATGATTTGTGCTTCTGAACAATCAGTAATGGTTGTAGATGGTGTATACGAAGAAGTATTAAAAGAATTCGAATACAGAGGCGCTCATATCTTAACTGATAAAGAAATGCAAAAACTGATCGACTTTGGATTTATTGATCCTGCCCGTGGTACAGCTCATCCTAAAATCGTTGGCCAACCTGCAGCAGAAATCGCCAGACTTGCAGGATTTGAAGTTCCGGAAAATGCTAAAGTATTGCTTGCTCAAAGACCAGTTTTAGATTGGGCAGATCCATTTTCAAGAGAAAAATTATCTCCGATTTTAGCAATGTATAAAGCAGAAAGCTTTGAACAAGCTGCTGATATGGCATACACTCTTGTTTCAAAAGGTGGTGCCGGCCATACATCGGTTTTATATACAGATGAAAGAAAATCCGATAGAATTGATACTTATGCAAAGAAAATGCCTTCTTGCAGAGTATTAATCAATCAACCATCATCTCAAGGTGGTATTGGTGACCTTTATAACTTCCGTATGGATCCTTCCTTGACACTAGGTTGTGGTTCATGGGGTAAAAACTCAGTTTCTGAAAACGTTACCGTAAAACACTTATTGAACTACAAAAGAGTTGCTGAAAGGAGAGAAAACATGCTTTGGTTCAAAGTTCCTCAAAAAGTTTATTTCAAACGTGGTGCAACAGATTTAGCACTTCGTGAATTAGAAGGCAGAAAAAAAGCATTTATCGTAACTGATAGATTTCTTTTCAATTCAGGTGCAGCTGATACCATCATCAAAACACTAGATGAAATCGGTATTGATCACGAAGTATTCTTCGATGTTAAACCAGATCCAACTTTATCTACAATTGATGAAGCATATGCAATTATGAAACCATTTGAACCTGATGTAATTATCGCCCTTGGTGGTGGTTCTCCTATGGATGCTGCAAAAATTCTTTGGTTGAAATACGAACAACCTGATACAGTATTTGAAGATATCGCAATGAGATTTATGGATATCAGGAAAAGAATTTGTCAGCTTCCTGAACTTGGTAAAAAAGCTCTTATGGTTGCAATTCCTACAACCTCAGGAACCGGTTCTGAAGTTACTCCATTTTCAATCATTACCGATGACAAATCAGGTGTTAAATATGCAATTGCAGATTATGCTCTAACTCCTTCTATGGCAATTGTTGACCCCAATTTTGTTGACGGTATGCCAAAAGGTCTAACAAGTGCAAGCGGTATAGATGCTCTTGTTCATGCTATCGAAGCTTATGTTTCTTGTATGGCTACAAACTTCACAAATTCAAATGCTCTTGAAGCTATAAAGCTTGTATTCAAATATTTGGGACGTTCATATCATGAAGGTGCAAATGATCCGATTGCAAGAGAAAAAATGCACTATGCTGCAACTATAGCTGCAATGGCTTTTGCAAATTCATTCCTCGGACTTTGTCACTCAATGGCACATAAACTTGGTGCAATGTTCCATATTCCGCACGGTGTTGCAAATGCATTATTAATTAGACAAGTAATTAAATATAATGCTACCGATTGCCCCAAAAAACAAGCAACATTCCCTCAATACAAGTTCCCATGTGCAATTGAAAGATATGCTCAAATTGCAGATGAATTGAAGCTTGGCGGAAACAGCAACGAAGAAAAAACACAATTGCTGCTTAAAGCTATTGATGATTTGATGGCTGATATTGAATTACCAAGATCAATTAAAGATTTTGGTGTAAGCGAAGATGACTTCTATGCTAAACTTGATGAGATGGTTGAACTTGCATTTGACGACCAATGCACAGGCGCAAATCCTGTTTATCCTATCATGGAAGATATGAAGCAGCTATATATTGATGCATTCAATGGTAATGTATAGAATGCAATAAAATTAAGGAGGGCAAGATAAATCTTACCCTCCTTTTTTAATGGAACATTTATGAAAAATTCACTTTCCCAAAGAACTATAAATCGTCTTACGCAGTATTATACGATTCTTAGAGACTATAGTAAAAAAAACATAGATTATATAACATCTTCTACAATTTCGACTTTGCTTTTTATAGATGAAACTCAGGTTCGAAAGGATGTTAAGCTAATAAATTGCAAAGGAAAATGCAAGGTTGGCTACTTGGTTAGCGAACTGAAAGAAAAAATAGAAGATGTGCTTGACTATAAAATAGTAAAAAAAGCTTTTGTAATAGGCGCTGGTAACCTTGGAGTTGCGCTTTCAAAATATTCTAAATTTTCTCAATTCGGACTGGAGATTGCTGCGCTTTTTGACACTGATAAAGCTAAAATCGGTACATATATTGATGATAAAGAAATATTTGACTTAGCAATGTTAAAAGAAAAAGTTAAAGATACAGGGATAAATATAGCAATACTAACAACTCCAAATAAAGTTGCCCAACAAGTTTGTGATGAAATTACCTGTGCAGGTATTAAATATATTTGGAATTTTGCGCCTACGATTTTGAGGGCTCAATCTGATATTAAGATTTGGAATGAAAATCTTATAGGCAGTTTTATTCAGTTCTGTGCTATAGAAAACATAAAATAGTAACAAAATGTTAAGATTTTTTCTATGACTCTTGTAAAATTATATTGATTAGCTATCATAGAAAATGCACCAAAAACCACTTCAATAAATTTAATTATCAAAGTGGTTGGAAAACAGATTCTTGTATCGTTAGTAAATCTTAGCCCAATGTATATTGGGCTTTTTTTATGTTAAATCTTGCAATTGAGCCCTATTGGTCATCATTTGCACTCGTTTTGACCACGTCAAATCCTGCTTTATGCCAGCCTTTAAAGCCGCCTAAAAGTACTTTTACGGGGTAATCTTTATCTGCAAGCAACAAAGCTGCCTTATGCGAAAGCATGCAGCTTTGGCAGGCGCAATATACTATATTCATCTTGTCTTTATGGAACATATCCATGTAGTTTTCGAGGCTTTCAAACGGTATATGTGTTGCAAACGGAATGTGTCCGTCAGTATAATCTTCATAACATCTAATATCAACTATATTAAGCTCTTCTATATGATACTCGATAAGTTCTTTTAAGCCCCAAGGACAAACATGAGTCATTAAAAAAGTTTGGAAACTTTCTTTAGCTTTTTTATGATCGTATTTTTTAATTTGTTTTTCAAAACATTCGTGTAAATTTTCGTGCATCGTTTCTTCCTTTCGTATAATTAAGTCGGTTCGACTGATATCGATAATATTTTAAACATAACAAACATATATTATCAATATGCGTCGTGTCGATTGGTAGTTATAATATATTAAACAATCCCTTCGCGGATTGCTTTAACTGCAGCTTGTGTTCTATCATCTACAACAAGCTTTTGTATAATATTGCAAACGTGTGCTTTTGAAGTATGCTCTGAAATATGCAGCTCATCTGCTATCTGTTGATTAGATTTACCATCTACGACAAGCTTCAAAACCTCATATTCTCTGGCTGTAAGATTTGCGTGTGTGTTTTTAAAATTAGCCCTGCTTACTTGGGTATTTGGAACAACATTTGGGTTCAATTCTCTCAGTATTTGAACAACTTTTTTATCTATCCACATTGCCCCATTTGAAACGGATTTTACTATCATATCTAAAAATTCAGAATTGATATCTTTCAAAATATAACCATAAATTCCCATTTTCATTGCTTTATTTATCACATGTTCATTTACGTGGCTTGTCAAAATAACAAATTTGACGCTTGGCTTTTGACTTATGACTTTTTCAATCAAATCCAAGCCGTTTATATCACCAAGCTCAAGGTCTAGCAATACGACGTCAGGATTTTGGCTAATAATCTTTGAAATACCTTCTTTGCCGCTAGATGCTTCTGCAACAACTACTATTCCTTCTTTATCATCAAAAAGAGATTTTATACCGCAGCGAAAAAGCTTATGGTCATCTACAAGCATAATTCTTATTGCTTTTGAGCTTTCTATTACATTTTGCATAAGTTTACTCCTTAATTTTTTATAAGGGTACCAACTACAATTTTATTTTTCATTAGAAGTTTTTTTTAGAACAAGATTAATTATTTATACTATTTAAATTTGAATATATTTTTATATTATGTAAATTTTTATTAATACTAAGTCAAATTGATTAAAGAATAATATTTATTGTGCCGTAAAAAGTTAATATGCAACTATAGTTGCGTAGCGTAGTATTTCTAAAATTAAACAAAGTACATAGAAAGTGAGGTAAGATAATGTCAGAAAACATTAAAATCAACATCAATATGCCAAATGGAACAATTCAGTACACTGCAGGCAGTGTTCCTGAGAACTTTGATGCAAGCGCATTTGAAAATATTGATTGGGCTGATGCTTATGATAAGGCAGAAAAGATGCAGGATGGATCCGAAGCTGTTGAATTCGACAGCCTGATTAACGCTGCATTTGACGGAAATGTGCCGCAGGGCGCTATGGAAATACTGTCTGATGCTTTTTCGTATATCAATGAAGGAGATTCCTATTTTGCTGACTATGATGATATAGCTAATCTAAACGATGTTGAACAAAAGTATCTTGATGAAGGCGGACCGGTTGAATATATTCCCAACAATATATCTATAATGGGCAAAATAGCAGGTAATGTTGTATCAAAAGGAATAGAAGCACTAAATAATGCAGCTCGGGAAGTAAATAATATTGATGGAAATTCCAATGAAAAAGACAATGCGCAATCTGTTAATTTGCTGCAAGTAGATAAACTTGGCGAGAAATTAAAACAAGAAAATGGCAAAAATTATATCGAAGTCGACAGTTGGAATGCAAACAAAAATGATAATATGGACTGTATGTCAAGAATTATATATAATGCCTATGGAGTAAATCCATACAGTGAAGAGGGGCAAAAAGTCTATGAGGCTTTAAAAGAAGCAAATGAAGGTTTTGATGATGATTTTGAAAAAACCACAATACACCCGGGTGATAAGGTGTTTTTGCCGGATGTCGCTGATGTATCTCAGGAAAATGCCAAAACTAATACAGATGAAGAAGGCTATGAACTTGCTACAGGCGTTTATATGACAGGCTATGATGTTTCTTTGGTAGAAGGCAAGGATACATTTGAAAATGTTGATGCAAAAATTATGTCCGGTGGCGGCGAAATAGATGCTTCTATCACCCGCGATGAAGAAAATACATATATAACCCTAAAACAAGAAGATGAATATTGCAAGACGTATAATAATCAATCAGGACTACTTGTCGCTGCTGATTTTAAAGTAACAAATGATTTAAATTCCGGCTATCAAATTCAGGCATTTGATGCCAATGGCGGCATTGTTAATAATGATAGTGCAAGAATTGAATATAATGAAGACGGAACAAAAAACCGTGAAATTTTCTATTCTCAAGGCAAAACTATGAGAGAGACTAACTCATACTATGATGACAAAGGCAAACTTATAAGAACAACGATTAAATCCGGAGTTGATTTCGACAATATAGGAATAAAAACCAACACAGATGTATTTAAAAGTGCGCTTTGCGATTATGATGAATCCGGAAACGCACATTGGAGTGCTGAAAGCCAAAATGGTCTGATATATGATTACGATAATGACACCAAAGCCTGGGGTTGCCGTGAAGCCGGCAGATAGCAAACACTTTGTATAATTGATATACAGTAAGTAAACATTAATAAATAGTAAATTACAATTTAGCATTAAATATAGAGCTCTTAGAATACGTTTTAAGGGCTCTTAAAAATAATTGTGATAGTTTTATCAATTTATCAAAAAAGAAGGCTCTTGTTACATAATATACATTATCATAACCAATCGGTTCGCATATATATTGGTATAAAATGCAATAATAACAGTAATACATATCTTTAGTAAAAATTGGCTTATTCTAATTGAAACATTCTTGCCCAAAATATATGCAATTATATATAATATATAATAATATTGTAGATTTTTAACAAAGGCAGTTAATTTACGTTATGAAAAAATATGATGTTGTAATAATCGGAGGAGGTACGAGCGGATGCGCTTGCGCGTATACTTGTGCTAAAAATAATCTTAAAACTCTTCTTGTTGAAAAAAATAACTACCTTGGAGGATTGATGACAGGCGGGCTTGTGACCCCCATTATGAAATCATCTGTCGGTGATTTAAATACTGATTATTATAAAAAACTTATTGAAACTGCAAAGAAATATAATGCACAGTTTAGTTACACCATAAATAATGATAAAACAACTACAAATGATGGCTGGCTCAATCCTGAATTGAATAAAATCATTTTGGAAGATATTCTGACCTCTGATGATGTTAAAGATAGTCTTGATATTCTTTTCGAAACTGACATTAAAGAAGTTATAAAAAAAGACAGCCTTATAAAAAGTTTGATTTTAGAATTTGATATATTATCATTACCAATCGATTCGACTTATTTTGTCGACGCAACAGGTAATGGAAAATTATCATATCTTTCTAAATGCAACTTTTTAAATGATAACGAGGTACTACAGCAAAATTCTTTAAGATTTGTTGTTTCAAATGTTGATATAGAAAGATTTACTAAATTTGTCTTAGATGCAGACAATGATAGGAATATTACCAATACCTGTCGAAACGATTTAAATAATGAACTTATGTTTACAACCGCATCTACTAATAGCACCGATACTACTTGGGCGCTGGACAAGTACTTGAAAAAAGGCGTGGAGGCTGCTATATTAAAAGAATTTGACCGAACATATTTTCAGATATTTTCTATAGCCGGCGCAAAGGGGCAAGTAAGTTTTAATTGTCCGAGAATCGGCAATTACAAACAAGACCCTGCTAAACAATCCCTTGAAATCATAGAAGGGAAAAAAGCAATATATAGACTCTTCTCTTTTGTTACAGCAGAATTTCCGGGTTTTGAAAATGCGATTATTACAAGTATATCAACCCAAACGGGGTACAGAGAACAAAGAAGGTTAAATACCAGGTATATATACAAAAAAGAAGATTTAATACAAGGAAAAAGCTTTCCTAATCCTGTTTTAAGAGCAAATTATGGGATTGATATACACTCAAATTCTTTCAATAAATCCACTGAAAGCATTGTGCAAAGCGCCTATGAACTTCCCATTGAAAGTTTGATGAGTGCCGATATTGACAATCTTTTTGTAACGGGCAAACTTGTTGGCGCCGAATTTAGCGCGCATAGTGCCTTGAGAGTCCAAAAAAGCTGTATGTCTATGGGCGAAGGTGTTGCAAAATATATATTAAATAATTTTTCCACAGGCAGCTAGTAGTGTTTCTTTCATCTGTTTAAGAAAATCGTTTGCTATTGCAATGTGTTTTTGTTAGAATTTTCCTAACTTTGTATATTTATTTATGAATTGGAGGAATATAGATGCAAAAACGTGTATGGCTTTTTAGAGAAGGAAAAGCAGATATGAAAAACCTTCTTGGAGGAAAAGGTGCCAACTTAGCAGAAATGACTAATTTGGGTCTGCCCGTCCCTCCCGGCTTGACCATCACAACAGAAGTATGTATGGAATATATTAATACAGGTAACAAAATGCCTGAAGGCCTGATGAATGAAGTAAAAACAGCTCTTGCTGATATTGAAAAACAAACAGGCAAAAAATTTGGTGACAGTCAAAATCCACTGCTTGTCTCAGTTCGCTCCGGTGCTCGCGTTTCTATGCCGGGTATGATGGAAACTATTCTTAACCTTGGCTTAAACGATGAAACTGTTGAAGCAATGGTTAAATTAACAAACAATCCACGTTTTTGCTATGACAGCTACAGAAGATTTTTAACCATGTTTGGTTCTGTTGCTTGGGATATGGACAGACAAAAATATTTTGAATCCGAAGTTGAAAAAGTTAAAGCAAAAGAAGGTGTCAAAGAAGACACGCAAGTTTCAGCCGAAGGCTGGAAATCATTAATTCCTATTTATAAAAATATTATTAAAGAAGTTACAGGAAAAGATTTTCCACAAGATCCTTTTGTACAGCTTCAAGAGGCAATTGAAGCGGTTTTCCGTTCTTGGAACATTCCACGTGCCGTTGCGTACAGAACAATGAACAAAATCGATCATAACTTTGGAACTGCAGTAAACGTTCAAACAATGGTATTTGGAAATATGGGAGATGACTGCGCCACCGGTGTTTCATTTACCAGAAACCCTGCAACAGGTGAAAATAAATTCTACGGCGAATATTTAACAAACGCTCAAGGCGAAGATGTTGTAGCAGGTATTAGAACTCCAAAACCAATCGCAATGCTGGAGCAGGAAATGCCTGATTTGTACAGACAATACGTTGATATTGCAAAAAAGCTTGAAAACGGATACAAAGATGTACAAGATATGGAATTTACAATCGAAAAAGGTAAATTGTATATTCTTCAAACAAGAAACGGCAAAAGAACAGCTGCTGCTGCCGTTAGAATCGCAGTTGAAATGGTTCAGGAAGGAGTCATTACAAAAGAACGTGCAGTTCAGCTTGTTGACCCATATACAGTAAATCAAATTTTACTGCCTTGTTTTGATGCTGATGCTGTCAAAAACGCTCACGTTGTAGCCCATGGCGTAAATGCATCGCCTGGTGCTGCTGTAGGTAAAATCGTATTTGATACCGAAGAAGCAGCTCAAAGAGGCGAAGCCGGTGAAAAAGTAATATTGGTTAGAATTGAAACCTGTCCTGATGATATTCACGGTATGGCAGTTGCACAAGGTGTTTTAACACTTAGAGGCGGTGCAACTTCTCACGCAGCAGTCGTTGCAAAAGGAATGGGAAAACCCTGTGTTGCAGGCTGTGAAGATATGAAAATCGATCTTGACAAAGAAACTCTCACCGGCGCCGATGGCAAAGTTTATCATAAAGACGATATTATCTCTCTTGATGGCGGTAAAGGTCTTGTTATGGATGGCGCTGTTAAGCTTACAGAAGCCAAAATTGACGATAACTTTAAAACATTCTTTAGCTGGGTAGATGAAATCAAAACTCTGACCATTGAAGCAAATGCCGATACTGTTAAAGATGTTGAAAATGCGTTATTATTCAATGCAGAAGGTGTTGGCTTGTGTAGAACCGAACATATGTTTATGGACCCTGACAGACTTCCCTGGGTTCAAAAAATGATTATCGCAGGAACTCCCGAAGCAAGAAAAGAAGCATTGGAGAAGCTTCTTCCAATGCAATATCAAGATTTCTTTGGTATGTTTAAGGCACTTGGCGAAAGACCTCTTACAATTCGTCTTTTAGACCCGCCATTGCATGAATTCTTACCTTCAAAAGAAGAGTTAATTGCAAAGGTTTCTGCTAAACGTGCTTTAAACCAAGATTGCACCGAAGATGAAAATATGCTAAAAATCGTTGAAAATCTATCTGAAAGCAATCCTATGATGGGTCTTCGCGGATGCAGATTAGGTCTTACTTATCCAGAAATCAACGAAATGCAGGTGAGAGCAATCTTTGAAGCGGCATGCGACGTTAAAAAACAAGGTATAAACGTTATGCCATACGTTATGATTCCTCTTATCGGTCATGTTAATGAGCTCAAAACTGCTAAAGAGGACCTTGTAAAAGTTGCAAAAGAAGTCATGGCTCAAAAAGGAGTCGAAGTTACATACAAATTCGGAACAATGATTGAAATTCCACGCGCAGCTCTTACAAGTGACGAAATCGCTCCATACGCGGAATTCTTCTCATTTGGTACTAATGACTTAACTCAAATGACATTCGGTTATTCAAGAGATGACGCTGAAAGCAAATTCTTGAAGCGCTATGTAGAACAAAAAATCCTTCCGTATAATCCATTTGATACATTGGATTTCAATGGTGTTGGCAAATTAATTGAAATGTCTATGGAAAAAGGCAAAAAAGTTAACCCGAACCTAATCGGCGGCATCTGTGGCGAACACGGCGGTGACCCGGATAGTGTTAAATTTGCTTATAGAATTGGTTTGAACTATGTTTCATGTTCACCATTTAGAATTCCGCAAGCATCTTTAGCTGCTGCGCAAGCCGTTCTTGAAAACAAATAATAATCAAGCAACAAGCAAGTGATTCAATATAAAAGAATGAAAGAGGTTTTGAAATTCAAAACCTCTTTTTAAAACATTATTAATTAAACTAAAACTAGTTAAACTTCATCTTGAGCAAGTTTTTCAAGTTTTAGTTTTTGATCATATTCAATAAGCATACCAATTAATTTATCCAAATTTCCTTCGATAACTTCCCTAACATCTAAATTTTGACCAATTCTGTGGTCTGTTAATCTTCCTTGAGGGAAATTATAGGTTCTTATTCTTTCTGATCTATCACCGGTTCCTACTTGCGAACGGCGAAGGTCAGTAACTTCCTGCATTTGTTTTTGGACTTCCATATCATAAAGCTTAGCTTTTAAGATTTGAAGTGCTCTTTCTTTGTTTTGAAGCTGTGAACGCTCTTCTGTACAGAAAATCATAATTCCTGTAGGCTTATGAAACACGCGCGCAGCAGTTTCAACTTTATTTACATTTTGACCGCCTGCACCACCTGAACGGGCTGTTGTAATTTCAATATCATTCATATTTAGTTCGACTTCGACATCATCAACTTCAGGCATTACAGCAACTGTAGCAGTTGACGTATGAACTCTTCCTTGGGATTCAGTCTGTGGAACCCTTTGGACTCTGTGAACACCTGATTCATATTTCAATTGCGAATAGATACTATCACCTTTTATTGAAATGACAACTTCAGAAACACCGCCTGCTTCGCACTCATTTATTGAAAGAATTTTTGTTTCCCAGCCTTTTGTTTGAGCAAATCTGAGATACATTCTCATCAAGTCACCTGCAAAAATATTTGCTTCGTCGCCTCCTGCTGAACCTCTGATTTCAAGCATAATGTCTTTATCGTCCATAGGATCTCTTGGAAGCAAGAGAACTTTTAATCTGTGCTCAAATCCTTCAATTTTAGCCTCATTTGAAGCTATTTCATTATTTAAAAATTCGCGCATAGAAGAATCTTTTTCAACGTGGAGCATTTCTTTTGCTTCATTAATAGCTGACACTGCATCTTTGTACTTGTAGTAAATTTCAACAGTTTCTTCCATTGTTTTTCTTTGTCTAGAAAGGTCTCTAAACTTTTCATAGTCTTGAATGATTTCAGGTTTAGAAAGCGTGATACCAAGCTCTTGGTACCTTTTTTCAATCTTTTCAACCTTTTCAAACATTGAATTATCCATTTTTCTTAGGCATCTTTCCACATGAATTGTCTTCGTCACAATAGCCGAGTCTTTCGCACTTTGGCACAAGGTGATTGGCCAGCCAAGGAGCTTTTTCTTCAACTAAAGTACACATTTTTCTAACGGTTAGGCGAATTTCATATTGTGCGCGTGTGCAAAGTCTCAAATTTGCAAGATGGATTAACTCCCTCAAATTCATACTTACGACAATAGAGCTGGCTGCTGCATTTGGTAAAATTGCCCTGGCATCCTCTGCTTTAATTCCCTGTGCAATGAGCTCAAGATATAGATGATGAGTATCTTCCATATGTTTTTGAAATTTTGCAGCCAATGCCTTATTTGCTTCAATTGAAGTTGGCATACAATAGTCGAATTCAGCTTTTTCTTTAACGTACCTTTGGGATTTTTGAGAAAAACTTGCGTGTCTGTGGCGAACCAGTTGATGAGTCGCAGCTCTTGAAATATTGTTTATTGCAAAAGTCACTTGCACGTGTTCAATTGTTGAATAATGCCCCGATGATATAACTTTTTCAATCAAACTGAGTTTTTGCTCATCTGTTGCATTTAAATTATTATAAATTTCAATTGCACCTTGTGGACTATAACATGTGCGACATGCAACATATATGGTATCTAATAAATTTTCGGGAAAAGAAATTAATTCAACTTCCACAGACTTCTTTGGCATAAATAATTCCTCAATAATCCTTTAATAAATAAACTTTGACCGACAAAGCCTTTTACATAAAAGACCAATTGCCGGTCAAAAAACTGTTTAAACAACTATTTCTTTTCGTAACGTTTTCTGAATCTTTCAACTCTACCTTCAGAGTCTAGAATTTTTTGGTTGCCTGTATAAAACGGGTGGCAAGCGTTGCAAATTTCAACCGTAATATTTTCTTCAACAGAACCGGTTTCAATTTCATTGCCGCAAACACATTTTATAGTTGTTTTTTTGTAATCAGGATGAATGTCTTTTTTCATTGTTAATTCCTTTTATATTATATAAGTGATGTTTATCTACATTTTAAGACGCTGAAAATATTTTTTCAAGTAAAGATTATGCAAAGTTAAAACTATACTTAAAAAACTTTTGTTATATAATCATAAGTATGAAAAGACTTGATAACATTCGCAACTTTAGTATAATTGCCCACATTGACCACGGCAAATCCACTCTTGCAGACAGACTACTGGAGCTTACCGGAACTATTGCCCAAAGAGATATGCAAAATCAGCTTATGGACACTATGGACATTGAACGTGAACGCGGCATTACAATTAAATTAAATGCAGCGAAAATGAGTTATAAAGCCAAAGACGGCAAAGATTATATCTTAAATTTAATTGATACCCCGGGACACGTTGATTTTTCTTATGAAGTTTCAAGGTCGCTTGCAGCCTGTGAAGGCGCACTTTTGATAGTCGATGCAACTCAAGGTGTAGAAGCACAGACTCTTGCAAACGTCTATCTTGCAATGGAACAAAACCTTGAAATAATCCCTGTTATAAACAAAATTGACCTGCCTTCGGCAGATGTTGAAAGAGTTAAAAAAGAAATTGAAGATGTACTTGGAATTGATGCTTCCCACGCAATTGCAGTGAGCGCTAAAACCGGCATTGGTGTAGAAAATATACTTGAAGCTATTGTAAACTATGTTCCTGCACCGATTGACACATCCGATAAACCCCTAAGAGCACTAGTTTTTGATAGTGCATATGATGCTTACTTAGGAACAATTTGCTTTTTTAAAGTCGTCGATGGTTCCATAAAGCTTGGTGACAAAATCAGGTTTATGGCAAACGGCAAAGAATTTGAAGTAGTAGAGCTTGGCTTTTTAAATCCGAAAAGAAACGCTGTTGAAGTCTTAAACACAGGAGAAGTTGGCTATTTTGCGGGCTCAATTAAAGAAATTACAAGATTTGTAGGCGATACCATAACTAATGCCGAAAATCCTGCAAAAGAACCTTTAGAAGGCTACAAAGAAGCAAAGCCTATGGTATTTTCCGGACTGTATCCTGTAAATAACGAAGACTATCACGAACTTAAAGAAGCTCTTGAAAAACTGAAGCTATCAGACAGCTCCATAACTTATGAGCCTGAAACCTCAAACGCACTTGGTTTTGGCTTTAGATGCGGATTCCTTGGAATGCTCCATATGGAAATAGCGCAAGAAAGGTTAGAGAGAGAATATAATCTTTCGCTAATCACAACAGCGCCTTCTGTAATATATAGAGTGTATAAAACAGATGGCACAATGGTTGAAATAGATAACCCGGCTGAACTTCCTGCCGCTCAATATAGAGAATATATAGAAGAACCTTATGTTAGAGTCAATATTTTTACTCCAAATGATTATGTAGGTACTCTTATGGAACTCTGCCAGGATAAACGCGGCATATTTATCAATATGCAATATATTGATGATATCAGAGTTAATCTTGAGTATCAGGTCCCCTTATCAGAAGTTATTACAGATTTTTACGATCAATTAAAATCGCGCTCCAAAGGCTATGCTTCCCTTGATTATGAATTTAGCGACTATAAACGCTCTGATCTTGTTAAAATGGATATTCTGCTTGCAAACGAGATAGTGGATGCACTTTCTGTTATATGCCACAAAGATAGCGCATATAATATCGGGCAAAAATTAACAGGAAAACTTAAAGAAATCATTCCAAGGCAACTTTTCGAAGTTGCAATTCAAGCTGCAATCGGCGGAAGAATTATAGCAAGGACAAATATAAAAGCTTTAAGAAAATCTGTACTGGATAAATGCTATGGAGGCGATATCTCAAGAAAAAGAAAACTTCTTGAAAAACAAAAACGTGGTAAAAAACGTATGAAGTCAGTTGGCCGCGTTGAAATCCCACAAGAAGCATTTATGGCGGTATTATCTTTAAATGAAGAATAAAAAATTATATAGCACCTTCCTGCTTTAAAACTTCTTTTATCCTTTTTAAAATAACATCTTCTTTGGGTTTGGTTTTTGTATTAAACATCTGCCCATCACCCATTACAAGGTAATTAAGGTTAACATTGTAGTCTTTGTACAGCAATACAAGCTTTTCATTATTTAATAGAGTTCTATCAGTTTCAATATTAGAATAAAATTGTTTTGAAATCCCAAGCTTGCTACCCATTTCTTCTTGTGTGAGATTTAGCATTGTTCTAATATTTTTAAGTCTTTTGCCTTGAGTTGTCATTTTTATCACTTGTATAATATGTAACTATATTGACAAGTATTGCTATTTGTGTATAATAATATTATCGATTAAACTTCATACTTTACACAATAGGGCACTTGTCTAGGTTTTCTGTATTTTGCTGCCCTCGTTTAATCATATCATAATCTACACAATTAAACAAAGGAAATAACATGGAACAAATATCTCGCGCAAGGGGAGTTATTTTACACCCCGTCACTTGGTGCGCCTTTTCTTTGATTGAGCTTTTAATAAGCCTAATTATCATCTCGCTTTTAATTGGGGCATTTGCGCCAATTATCACAAAAAAACTCAAAGCAGCAGATGTTACAGTCGGGAGCTTTACGGACAAAAAAACAGAAGATGATACAACAAAAACAAGTTATTCGCCCGAATCTCAGAAAGATTGCGATCCTTTTAATGCTCTTTTTATATCTAAAGAAAATAACGATGGCTTTAATAATGTATGTGTAACCAAATTCAATACAGGAGATCCTGGCGGTACACCATTGGCTTCTATAGTCAAAACAACAACAGTAGGCGGCGGAACTTGCAGCGATAAATATTGTTGCTGGAAAGGAAACACTGCAAATCCGTCAAAGTGCACGGTAGGACAGAACGGGGATAGTGCATATTCTGGCTGCAACAGAACTCTTTGCAACTGGTATGCAGCAGACATTTCCTGTAGTGAATGGGCACCAAATGGAAGCCTTAAAGGCTCTTGGAGACTTCCTAAACAAGAGGAAGTTGATAACTGGGCAAAAATTTTAAATTCAGAAGCCCAAGACAACCCGATAATCAGCCGCTACAAAGGGAAAAACGGATTACAACTCACAAGCAAATACGCCTTTGCGGGCTACGATACAGGCGATTGCAATAATGGATTTAACGGAGCAAAAAACAATGGACATAACTGTTCATATCATCTTTGGACAAGCGGCACATATCCCCATGGCGCCCACGTTTTTTACGCAATTGGAGACAATAACATATTTCAATATGTTGCAATTTACCCAAATTTGTCGACAGCTACAATTTTAGAATGTTATTCTGATTATATGGCAAACAGCGGCAGATGCGTACTGGACAAGGGGCTTATTAATAAGCCAAATGGAGGAAATCAAGAAGAAAAGCCGCAATTAATAACAGAAGAACCACAAAGTCAGGCAGATTGTGATAAACTGACTGCAATTTTTATAGATAAAGCATATTCAGGTGCAGGAAGGAATGTGTGTGTATCTAAATATAACGCAAATGACACTGTTGATGGCGAAAGCGGACCAAGTATTCCTGAAAATTATCAAAAATACATAGTGGCGACAAATGCGAACCCAAATTGTCCTTCTGCAGGAAATTGTTGTTGGACAGGTAACACAGGCCGTCCCGGACAATGCGGTACTGTAGGAAACGCCGATGCTAACTATAGCGGCTGCAATAGAACGGTATGCGGATATAATGTTGCTTTAGACATCTGTAAAATGCATACAGCCAATGGACTTACAAAAGCAGGCTACTGGAGACTTCCAACACTAAATGAAGCAAAAGCCTGGCAAAGTAATGCCAATATTGTAAATAATAATAAAGGCAAAAACGGTTTGCAGCTGTGCACATCAGACGTAACAGCAGGGCATGTACAATGCAATTTAATTGGAAGCTGCGTGCATCAAGCAGGTGTATACCTTTATTGCCACCCATATAACGTTTGGACAAGTACAAAAGGAAGTAATGGCAATGACTATCATGTTTTACACGAAACTTCCACAAAAACCAACTTCTATTTTGAAACTGCAAGTGTCAGATGCGTTTATGACGGATTAGACCACTCAGATGAATAAGGTTTATTTTTTAGTGTTAGATGAGGTTTTTGGGGCCTTACTCCCCAAACCTCTTTTTTTAACCGTCACCTTGAACTTGTTTCAAGACCTTAGCAATTATTCATAAAATATAAAAACTCTGTTCTATACCGACACATCAGATGCTGAAACAAGTTCAGCATGACGTATTCTATACATTATTTTTTAACTTGTCACTGCAAGAGAACTAACAGTTGCAATGATTCCCAAACACCATAAATAAGGCCCGTGGCAGTTAAGCCGCAGGCCTCTTAAATAAAATCAGTAATGCGTACAACTCCATCTGCTCGAAATACAAAACACATATAAACCGAACACAAAAAACTGCACAAAAATTACTTGACACAGCGGACGCCAAAGGCGTAAGACTTATCGTAGGTAAGCTCGTACCAAGTACCGCCATACAGGTACCTATGCTGGGCAGCGCCACCGCTCTCACTGCGAGCCCACACGTAGTACGAGTGGCAGTTACCATTGTAAGAGCCGGGGCAGCTAGCCACGTGGGCACACTTAGAGGCCGAGGCACTAGACGCCGAGTAGTCGCAAACATAATCGGAGTTTCATTATCATGCGCAAAACAATCAGCACATTTTCTTTATTGCACTATAAGCCATTAACCATTATTTTGGTTACTCCGACGAATTTTTGCTTATTCTATATACACCCGTAGGCGTACACAATCTAAAGCTCAGCAGTTTATGCAATATTAAGCATAACCTTCCTGTATTCTTCATCAAGTTTTATAAATAAGCATCCGATTTCTTGCGAAATGTCTTTTCTCAAGTTGTAACTGTCAGTATGACGCATCATACCCAAATAACTATTTATTGTCTTCCTTAGTTCACTCATCACCTCCTCATTATACATATTTGGATTATTTTTCCATTCATTAATAATTTTGTAACATTTTTTCTTAGTACGAACCCTTAAATAAGTTCTATTTGGTTTAACAACATGTCCAACAAAATCAAAACCCTTATAAATATGGTTTATATTTTTCTTTTTATGATTAAGTTCAAGCTTTAAATTATCCTCTAAAAAGCGATTAATTTTAGCATAGGCGTGATTTAAAAAACCTGCATCTTCATCTATAACCAAAATATCATCGACATATCTTAAATAATACTTGCACTTCAAAATCCTCTTTGCATATTGATCCACAGGATTTAAATACACATTTGAAAAGAATTGGCTCGTTAAATTTCCAATCGGAAGCCCGATTGAATCATCAGAGTTAAAAAGGCTCTTATACGCAGGAAGCCTGCTAAAAAGTTTTCTTGAATTGCTTTTGATAATAACATCCTTTTTGGGATCATGAAAAATAACTTTTCTGATAAGATCAATTAACCATGGTTCAAAGACATATTTCATAACTTCATCGAACAAAATTTGCTTATTGATATTTACAAAATAATTTTTTATATCCATTTTTACAAAATAAGCGTCTTTTGTGTAGTTTTGGGTAATGTTTCTGGCAAACTTTTTCGCTCTTTGGGCACCTTTTAGGGTGCCTCTTCCTGCAATGCAACTATATGTGTCATAAATGAATCTTGCTTCAAATCTCTCATAAATAGCATTGTATATAAGATGGTGAACAATTCTGTCTCTAAAAGCACCAGCCCAAACTTCCCTAGGCTTTGGTTCTGTCACTATAAAGCAAATACTTGGACCTATTTCATAACTTCCATCTTTAAGTTCATTATAAAGTCTTCTTAAATTTTTTTCTCGTTCAAATTCAAATTCCATTGCCTGAGTTGTATTTCTTTTGTGTCTTCTGCAATCATAATAAGCCTTTGCAAGTGCATCATATGTAAATTCGGCCGGTTTAATTTTTTTTATTATGTTATTTTTTATTATGTTATTTTCCATCTTTACCTCTATATTTTTTAATCTAAGTGCATAACTGCCATTTCATCGTCATCCAGAGGCTCATGGTTATCGGGTGCTTCTTGTGTTTTCTTTGCAAGCTGTTTTGCAGTGTAAGTTATCCATCCATTGAGCTGTCCTTCGATGTCTTCCATGAATTCAACAAGCTTGCTGTATTTTTCGTGCGCAATATCCTGAGTTTCATGACATAATCGCAAAAGAACCGTGATGTACTGCAAACCCAAATTCATTTTGTTTAAAAATTTTAATCTTAGACTTTCATTTTTCGCATCATTTGCGAGATAAATCAAAACGATAAAATCCACGATTTTATTTAATATATTTTCGCCGATTGTATATTTATATCTGCGTCTGAAGTTTACAAGAACGTTTGTGTAATAAATTAAAAAATCAAAAGCCTTTTTGTATATGTTTAAATGAAAATATTTTGCCATTGTTTTTTGTGTTTTCTCCCTTTTTAATCTTTATTTTATTGTGGTTTATAATATTTATTTGGTTCTATTAATTTTTTCGGTTGCGCGTTTTTCTGAAAAAAACGCGCAAATTTAAATTAAGTTTTAAGTTGAAAGTTTGTCTGTATAATTTTATTCCTTGACACAGCGGACGCCAAAGGCGTGCGACTTATCGTGGGTATTCTCGTTCCAAGTACCGCCATTCAGGTGCCTATACTGGGCAGCGCCACCGCTCTCACTGCGAGCCCACACGTGGTGCGGGCGGCAGTTACCATTGTAAGAGCCGGGGCAGCTAGCCACGTAGGCACACTTAGAGGCCGAGGCACTAGACGCCGAGTTGTCGCAAAGCATTAGTCCTGATGCCGCTTTAGAATTAGCAGGATACCAATTAGCCATAGAATTAGATGTATCAGGCAGCTTCCAACCCTTGCCAATTGACTCGCAAATTTTCTTTGCAGCAAACCATTTACAGACTGTTCTGTTGCATCCTGAATATAAACCGCCTACATTTGTGCATGTGCTACCAACGGCTGTTGTTCCATACCAGCAGCATAGTTCACCCGAGCAGGTTGTACCGACGGGAACAAATGTTATGCCCGCCATTGATTCGATTACATCTCTTGAACAGCTTGGGTCATCACCCATATTATATTGGGTTACTTTTGTATTGGTGCCTGATAATGTAACTGTTTTTGGATCACATCCTAAAGTACACCTTCCTGCATTTAGGGTATAGCCCGCGGCGCATTCTGTACAAATTTCAGCTGTCGTACAGCTTTTGCATTCGCTGGGACACGATGTACAGCTTAATTTTTGATGTTTATCGTCGGGTTGATATGTACCATTTGGACATGGCTTACAAGTAGCACCATCAATATACTCATTTTCGCCACAGAATTTATCTATACAGATTGTACCATCAGCGTTCGCTGTTTGATGTTTATTTGCACTACATTCTTTGCAGCTTGATGAACCAACATTAGAAATGAAACCTTCCTGACATTTTTCACATTTGGTCAGGCCGCCTGTAGAATAATATCCTGCTTCACATGCTTCGCATTCATTGGTTTCAGAATTAAAAGAGCTGCCCGGGATACAAGCTGTGCAAGCATCTTTTTTGCAATCCATACAATTACTTCCAAACTTATCTACACAATTTTTAGGAGTACAACTTTCAGCAGGGTCAACATAGTATCCCGTTGTTGTACTTAACTGTGTCGAGCACAAAGTGCAGGCGGTTTTTGAGCACATCATACATTTGTATTCTTCTGTTGAAAATTTTTCGCATTCAGCAGAAAAAAGCAAGTCAGATGAAAAACCGCCATTACCTGAACCACCCATCCCTGCAGCAGAAGATTTTAGCTTTTTGGTTACTACAGGCATGAAAGCTGATATGAGCAAAGACATTATAATAAGTGTCACGAGCAATTCTATAAGCGAAAAGGCACACTTTGCCCTTAATCCGGACAGGACACGTATATTCATGATTATTTCTTGGATACTCCTTAAAAAATTGTATAGTAAAACTCCTCGTTAAAATTATTGAGATTTCAACGATTTTGTGATAATTTTTATAATGTAAAAATTATTTTTTGTGACAAGAATAATGTACATAATTTATGGATAAATGTCAATAATTTATAAACTCAACAATTTAATTTTTACAAAATTTAACATTATAAGAGTGTTCAAACAAACAAGCGAAAGTACAATAAAGTATGTCAACTACCGGACAAAGATTCAAGCAAATCCGACAGGCACTTAATATGCCGCAAGAAAAATTCGGCGAGAAAATTGGGCTGTCCAAATCAGGTGTATCAGCTGTTGAAAATGATAAAACTTTTGTTTCTGTTGAAATTTTGCGCACTCTTTTTGTAAATTATGATGTCAATTTGAATTACCTGATTGTAGGAAGCGGCAATATATTTAACGATGAAAAAAATGATGATGTAAAAAATGATTTTACATTCAGAGTTGAAGAAATACTAAGAAAAAACGGGCTTATCGGAGCATCGTAATAAGATAATTATTCATTGTAAGTGTCTTTGCCATGCGATAATCCAAGGCTCCTGTGGATGTTTCGCTTCTTATCTCGCTATGTCGCTCGATAAGCTCAACATCCTACGTCGCCTATCGACAGTTTAAGCTAAAATGTCAAACTCAACGTTTGCCATTTTTAACTTCCCTCTCTCTTGAAGCGCAATTCAATGCACTTCAAGTTCGGCAGAGTACTCCGGCAGAAGCCTTTAAAAAAAGAGGTTTGAAAACTTCAAACCTCGTAATCTAACACAAAAAAAATAACATGAAATTTTTAGTGGCTTTTATAAATTAGTGCAAACAAATCACGCGTTAAAATCTTTGAAATTCTAACGACTTTATGATAATTTTTATTGTGTAAAAATTATTTTTTGTGACAAGAATAATGTACATAATTTATGGATAAATGTCAATAATTTATAAACATAAATATTTCATTTTTACACAAATTAATACAAAAGCAGGATTATAGACAATTAATATAAGTTATAGGTACATAATATATCAACAAATTGTCAAACCAAACTGCTTATAGAAGACTTTTAAGCTTCTTAAGCTGGTCTCGAAGCTGAATGGCCTTTTCAAAATCAAGATTGCTTGCCGCTTTTTTCATTTCTTTTTCGATTTTGCTCACCAGCTTTGGAATATCTTTTGTATCTACATTCAGTTCAACCAAAGCCTCGCTTACAACATCTTCTACACTTCTGTAGCTTTGAACTAGTGTTAAAAGATTATTTTGAATTGATTTTTTAATTGTTTTTGGAGTGATATTATGCTTTTCGTTGTATTCCTGTTGTAATTTGCGCCTTCTATGGGTTTCTGCTATTGCAACATTCATAGAATCTGTCATTTTATCAGCATACATAACTACTTTACCGTTTGCATTTCTTGCACTTCTTCCTATTGTTTGAATAAGAGAAGTTTCACACCTCAAAAATCCTTCTTTATCAGCATCCATTATTGCAACCAAAGAGACTTCAGGGATATCCAGGCCTTCTCTAAGCAAATTGACTCCAACCAATATATCAAATTCTCCAAGCCTCAAATCACGAAGGATTTCGACTCTTTCAAGTGATTTTATGTCAGAGTGCAGATATTGCACCCTAAGCCCCTTATTTTGAAGATATATTGTTAATTCCTCTGCCATTTTTTTGGTTAAAGTTGTGATTAAGACTCTTTCCTTTTTCTCGACAACTTTTTTAATTTCTTCTATAAGATCGTTAACCTGATTCAGTGTAGGTTTTACTTCAATATTGGGGTCTAATAATCCTGTCGGACGTATAATTTGCTCTACAATCTGTTCGCTTTCTTTCTTTTCAAATTCAGCAGGGGTAGCTGATATATATATCTTTTGCCCTCTTTTTTCATTGATTTTTGAATAAAATTCATCAAAAGTCAAAGGACGGTTATCTTTGGCACAAGGGAGCCTAAAGCCAAAATCCACCAATACATCTTTTCTTGATTTATCTCCGAAATACATACCTTTTAGTTGTGGAATGCTCACATGAGATTCATCAATCACAACTAAAAAATCATCACCAAAATAATCAAGCAGCGTTGCAGGAGGGGAGCCAACAGGGCGCCTTTCAATTATTCTTGAATAATTTTCAATTCCTGAACAATAGCCCATTTCTTTTATCATTTCAATATCATAATTGACTCTTTGAGAAAGCCTTTGGGCTTCTACAATTTTATTTTCGTTTTTGAGTTCTACGAGTCTTTCATCTAATTCTTTTTTAATTAGAGAAATTGTCTCATCTTCGTTTTCATCATAGTTTAAATAGTGAACAGCAGGATATATTACAATTTCAGAAGGTTTTTCGACTATTTCTCCTGTCATAGAATCAATTCTTGTGATAGATTCAATAACATCCCCGAAAAAAGAAATTCTCGTGACAATATTTTCGTAACTTGGAACAATTTCTACAACATCGCCTCTGGCTCTAAATGTTGAGCGCTTTTTATCAACATCATTTCTTTCATAATGGACAGCAACAAGATAATTTAAAAGATCTTTTCTGCTTAATTCCTGACCAACATTTAATTTAACCGTGCCTTTAAAATAATTTTCAGGCAGCCCTAAGCCATATATACAGCTAACTGATGCCACCACTATAACGTCATTTCTTTCGTAAAGGCTTCTTGTGGTATTATGACGAAGTCTGTCTATTTCATCATTAATCGAAGCAGATTTTTCAATAAAAGTGTCTGTTCTTGGAATATAAGCTTCCGGCTGATAATAATCATAGTACGAAATAAAATACTCAACCGCATTATTTGGAAAAAGCTCTTTAAATTCATTGTACAACTGCGCAGCCAGTGTTTTATTATGCGCTATTACAAGAGTCGGTTTTTGGACATTTTGAATAACATTTGCTATTGTGAAAGTTTTACCTGAACCTGTTACACCAAGCAGAGTTTGGCTATCTATATTTTGCTTGATGCCATTAGTCAGAGCTTTTATAGCTTTTATTTGGTCGCCTTTAGGCTCCATATCAGTTTGCATTTTGAATATGTTTTGTTTCATAATAAAATTCTAGCATAAACTATAGCAAGATTTTTTATTCAAGAGTTTTATATAAGCACATAGTCATGAGAATTAATTTAGTTAACCACAACCAAGGAATTAATATAGCTTTTAGAGGTGCAAGGGGGGGGTACAGGCCGTCTCAAGTCAAAAAAGAGCTACTTTATGCTGCAGATAAATTCGAAATTCAAGATAGCAATAAAGATAGAAAAATTCAAAAATTTTTAGACAAAAATCAAAGTTTTATTTATCTTGGCGCAGGCGGTCAGGGAATAGTAAGAAAAATTCCTTATACGAACCTTGCCATAAAATCAAAACATTCTAATCAAGACAGATTGAGCACAATTGATACAAATCTGAACCAATACGAAAGGATGAATAACATTGTTGCAAAAGGCAAAGACAACGACTATACAATATTGAGATATATCGATGGCATACATTCTGAAGATATAAAAGGCAAAAGAAACTTAGATGCTTATACGCAAATTGTTAACAATATGCCTCAATCCGCTTATGATGAATATCTTGAAAAAACAGCGCATATTCATATGGAAAATTTATTTTTTGATACTATCGGTGATAATATGATTATAGATATTCAAAACAGCCGCTTTGAACCAATTGATATCGCAAAAGGACCAACAATGACTTCTTATGCACTGGGGTATGAAAAACAAGAAGGCGGAGACGAAATAGTAAAAATAAATCCTATAGAATGTATGTATTTTGGTATATATAATGTGTTGCTTACCGATGATAATTTTGAATTTTTTGCAAAAACCGCAATAGCAGCAGCAAAAGATTGCAAATATTTCTCGGGATTTGATTATGACATTAGATACAATGGTTCTGTTTATCAGAAGAATAAATATATACAAAATAAAATAACTTCAATTTATTCAAGATTAAAAGAACTTCATAACAAAAAAATAGAACTAAACAAACAGGGATACAAAAGCTTTGAAATTGAAGAAACTCTTAAAAAACAAATAGATAAATTTGTTGCAGATATTAACGAAGAAATAATTCCCGAAGATGATTTAAATACCGAAGAGCTGATAGAACTTGCCCAAAAGTCAGATTTATTAGTATAAATACAATATCTAGCCAAGCTCAATCGCTTTTTGCATCGTAGATTTTATGGTTTCATCCAAAATTTCTTCTAATTTAGAACTATTTAAAACCCTATTTCCAACTTCTGTGCAGCCACCGGGGGTTGTAACGTTTTTAATAAGCTGTTCTACATTAAAATCATTTTGCATAAGCATTTTAGCGCTCCCAAAAGCGGTTTGCACCGAAAGCAAAATGGCTTCTTTATAATCTAGCCCGAGCTTTTGAGCACTTTTGGCCATTGTATCTATAATTTTAAAATAAAAAGCAGGACCTGAACCTGACAGAGCTGTTATTATATCAATTTTATCTTCTGTTGTTTTAATGACTTTGCCACAATTTGACATAAAATTATATGCAAAATTAAACTCATCTTGCGACAGAGAAGATGCCGGACACAATGCACTCATCGCCTCATTCACAAGGGCCGGGGTATTTGGCATAATCCTGACTATTTTAATATCTTGGATATTTTTTTGATATTTTTCAAGCTTGATACCGGTTAAAATCGATAAAATAAGCTGATTTTTATAACTAATTTTAATTTTAGAAATAACATCATCAAAAACAAAAGGCTTTGTTGCAAGCAAAATCACATCAGCCGTTTTAATGACGTCATCAAGGTTTTCAACACTCTTTGCAGCAATTTCATCAGCCAGCGACGACGAAGCAGAAGAGTTGATGTCATAACAATATATATTATTGCCATTTAAAAAATTATTGTTACAAACCCCTTTAAGTATTGCTGTTGCCATCTTCCCACAGCCTATTACACCAAGCTTTATATTTGAATTATCATTAAAATTAATCATAACTTGACACCTTATTTTGTCTAATATAGTATAGTTAATACTGATTGACATCAATTGTCAAGCCTTAAATTAAGTCAACAAGGAGATACTAAAATGCGTCGTACTTTGGAAGGTACAAAAAGAAAAAGACAAAATGTAAGCGGTTTTAGAGCTAGAATGGCAACTAAAAACGGAAGACGTGTTATCAATGCAAGACGTGCTAAAGGCCGTCATGAAGTAGCAATTACAGCAAAAAACCGTGCTTAGTAAAGAAAACAGACTGAAACGTTTTTTGGATTTTAAAAATTGCTATAATAATTCTAAAAGTGTTTCAAATCAATTCATTGTCTTATATATTGGAAAATTAAACTTAAACAAAAGCAACCCGACAAGGGTTGGTTTTGTGGTTTCAAAAAAGGTTGATAAACGGGCAGTTGTAAGAAATACAACTAAAAGAAAGTTAAGAGAAGCTACAAGATTAATTATAAAAAATAATATGCTTCCACTTGATAATTTTGAAAATATTATTATTCTTGCAAGAAAAAGCCTGACAAATATAAAAACCCAAGATATTATCCCTATGATTATAAAACTTTTTGGCAAAATTAATTATTGAGATACGTTAATAAAAACAAATGGATACACTTGTTAAAAATCTTCTTTCAAATCAAATGAAAGACAAAATACAAAAACCAAACTGCCAAACAAGAGCAGGAAGAACTCTTCTTGCATTTTATCTGCAAACAAAATTTAAGCAGATTATAAATTATGATAAAAAATCACCAAAAGAAATAATTAAAAGCTACAAAAAAAATTTTTTGGATGATTTCACCCAAAGACTTATAGACAGACCCCACGATAGAATTCTAATAGCGCTAAGCGGTCAATCTGCCTGCGGAAAGTCAACAATATGCAAACAAATATCAACCTGCATAGAAAAACTTAATCTGCCTGTTTCAATAATTTCTGCCGACAATTATTTTAATGATATATCAGATAAAATCGAAAAATACGGCAATTTTGATTTATTAAGAGATGCAGGCTATGATGTAGATGCGCCTGAAAACTTTGATTTGGATTTGTTAAAACACGACTTAGAAGAAATTCAAAAAGGAAAAGATATATACATTCCGCAATATTTAGTAAATGGAAGCGGTAAATCAGTTCCTAATTCTATATTAATTAAATCAAAAAAAATTATTATAGTTGAAGGAATGTGCTCTGTATATGATAAAGTTATTGATGCTTTTGATATAAAAGTATATATCGATATAAATGAAGAAGAGCGCAAAAAACGCTTTATGGATAGAGCCATAATCAGAAATCAGGATCACCAAAATGCAATCAAACATTGGCAATATATACAAACTGCCGGAAAACAATATATAGAACCCAAAAAAGATATGTGCGATATTGTAATCAATGGCGAATGCGATCTTGAATATTTTTCTCATATGGTAGAATATATAAATCTTATAACCAATAACTTTTGTGAAGATTAATTTACTAACTTGCAAAACCCTTGCCTGCAAGGCATTCGATTTTTTATGTAAAGTTTTGTAACAAAAGAAGAATATATAGCAATTATTTAATCGATATATACTTTATATATATGTGAGGCAAATATCAAAGGTCGAAACTCACAAGGTTCACAAAAGAAAAAGGTAAACACAATGGGCTGGGTATCATTAACATTAAGAAAACAAAGTTTACAATTAGCCATAAGTGATGCAGAATTCAGAGACATTGAACTTTCTCGTAAATTAAGAAAATGTCACAGAAATCTAGCTTACGAACAATCTGTTTACAATGCTGATAAGACCAGGGAACTTAATGATGCAAGAGCAACATATACAGCAATGAGAAACAGCCGCCCAAGTGTTAAAAGCGAAGGCTATGCTGAATGGCAAAATGCATATTCGGATGCCAAAGAAGACTATGAACAACAAAGAAACGACATCGAAGATTACTATGATGGTATCTTAGAAGAACTTGAAAGAGATGCAACTGACGAAGAAGATGCAATCAATCAAGAAAGAACAACTCTTGAAGCTCAATTAGAAGCAATGAGAACTGAACTTGAAGCAGTTGGTGAACAAATCAGCCAAGACATTCAAAATGGTAAATTAAAACTAGGTGGTAACTAATCCTTAGTTTGAATATAAAATAAATTTTAGCCGATAAATTTTAATTAATTTATCGGCTTGTTGTATAAAGGGTTTTGAACTTTTTTACATGTAGATTTGTTAAGAAATGTTAAGAAAATCAATATAATAAAAGCAATTTTTTTTGATAAAAAATCTTAATTAAAATATAAAGAAGTTTTTACACACATATTGAGGAGAAAAGATTATGGCAAGCGAAGCACTTATCAAAAAGAGCGAAAGTTGCGCTACAAGTTTCGGATTATTAACAAAAAATGCATTAAATAAGATTAAAAAAGCAGTATCTTTACTGGAATTTGAGCTTGAAATTGCAGATTATGCAAAAGATAATCGACAATTTTATTTCGACAATGAAGCAGATTTCTTAAGATTAGAAAGAAGAAGCGCTTTTGCTTAAAGATTTATCAAAATCCATAAATAAATCAAAGACTTGCTTTTTAAAGTTATTTATTTAGCAAGTCTTTTAATTTATAAGCTGCGGTGATAATAGGATCAATTGAACTGGAAAAAGGAGGAGCATACGGTAAATCTAGGTGTAAAAGCCCATCTACAGTCATTTTGGATTTAAGAGAAGATGCTATTGTGTTAATTCTTTTCAAAGTACTGCTAAGTTCGCCAATAGCCTGAGCGCCAAGCAACTCACCACTTCTTTTATCAGCAACTAATTTTAACGTAATGTTATTAGAATTTGGCATATAGCCTGCTTTATCCTTTTTGGTGATTACAACTTCAACAGGCACAATATTAATTTTTTCCTGCAGAGTATCTGCATATTCTTTTGTTAAGCCAACTCTTGAAATAGAGCAGTCGAAAAACCTTGTCACAACAGAATTTAAAATCCCATCAAATACTTCTAGTTTGCCTGTTGAGCTTGCATTTATTGCAGCAATCCTGCCTTCTTTATTGGCAATTGAGCCAAGACCTATATATGTAGATTGTTTTGTAATTATGCAGTACTTTTGCGCGCAATCTCCGGCAGCAAAAATATTATCATAGTTTGTTCTCATTTTGTTATCTACATTTATTGCTCCGGTTGACCCTATTTTAATACCTGATTTTTGAGCAAGCTCAATATTTGGTTTAATTCCTGTTGAAAGCACACAAAAATCAGCAAAGATTTCTTCACCATTGCTTAAAACCGCTCCTTTAAAGGTGTTTTGTTCATCTACTTTAAATCTTACAATAGTTGTTGAAAAATATGTTTGGATTCTTGATTGGGCTTTTTTGAGAATTTCCTTTCCGATAATTTCGGAAAAGTCTCTATCGAAATCCGAAACAAATCTGTCTTTAGCTTCAACAACTATCACATTTAATCCATTTGTAAGAAATGCTTCAATAAGTTCTATTGCAATTAGGCCTGCTCCTACGACCACAACTGTTTTAGATTGCTGCATTTTTCTTCTTATATTGACACCATCATCAAGGCTTCTTAAGGTAAAGATATTTTTTGCATCTATGTTTATAATCTCAGGAACACTTACATTGGCACCTAAAGCTAAAATCAACTCATCATAAAAAATATGGTTGTTGCTTATCAATATCGAATTTTGTTCAGGAAATATTTGTGTCGCTTCATGGTTTAAAAATACTTGTATGCCATTATTTACAAAATCTTGCGGACGTCTGATAATTAAATCATTAATATCTCTAACAGATCCTTCAATATAATATGGCAATCCGCACAAAGAACAGGAAACTTCGCTATCTTTTGTATATAGCTCCACAATGTTGCTTTTATTTTCCCTTTTAGCTTTTGCTGCAGCTTTTGCGCCCGCTGCGCCGCCACCTATAATAATTATTTTTTTCATGGTAAATTTATTATTAAATGAAAGGATGAAATTTTGTATCTTACAGCAGGGCAATACAAAGGCAGACACATAGATACACCTAACGGGGCAAGACCGACTCTTTCCAAAGTCAGAGAAAGCATTTTTAATATATTGAGCTGCTTTGAATTTGAAAGTAATAAACCGGTATTTTTTGAAATGTTTGCAGGTTCGGGCATTATGGGGCTGGAAGCTGTATCAAGAGGCTATAAATCTTTTGGTATTGATATTAACAGCAATGCAATAAAAATAATCAAAAACAACTACAAGCAACTTTCAATTATACCCGATATAATCAAATGCGATGCTCTAAAATTTCAGACAGATAAGAAATTTGATATCATATATCTTGACCCTCCTTGGGAATTTGATTATGAAGAAATTATAAAAAAAGCACAAAGTTTTTTAAAACCTGACGGAATAATTATTGTTGAACACGATAAAACAAAAAATATTGATATACAAGCCATTTTAATAAAAATCAAGAGCAATTTAGAAATAGTTAAAGATAAGCGCTATGGAAGAGTTTTGGTAAATTTTTTAAGATAATTTGTTAAGAAATGTTAAAAAATTGTATATACACATTATATAAACGAAGCAATTAATAAAAGCAAAAAAATTTTATTATAGTGTAAGGAAAAATAAACCAAATTTACACACAAATTAATTACACAATTCAAGAGGAAAGAGATTTAAAATGGCTTGGGTAACACTTGCACTAAGGAAAAAGGAGCTCAAAGCAACTCACTCTTATTACGTTAAAAGAGATCTGGAGATTGCAAGGGCAGAGCGTCAAGACGCTAGAAGGTATCAGTACGAGCAGACTGTTATCAATAATGATCAACAGGAAGAGCTTAGTGATTTGAGATCTGCTTACATGTCGGATAGGACAGGTAAAAGAGAACAAATCAATCAGCTTAGAGAACAGTTGAGCATATTTAACAGCAAAAACGACGATACTTCAGCAGCACAAGCACAAGACATTAATAATCAAATTTCCGACTTACAACAACAAATATCAGATGCTAAAGAAACTTATGAATATGATACAAATATTACAAAAGAGTTCTGGGAAGATGAACTCGCTATGATAGAGAACGAAGCAAACGATGTTGAAACTGCTTACGAAATGGAAAAAGTAGATATCGAAACTCAAATGGAATCAATATCCAACGAAATTGAAGCAATTGACAGCCAGTTGAGTACAGAAATCAAAAACAACACGATTAAGCTATCGTAAACTATAACAAATAATTACTCTTGATAAAATGTGTATGTGATTTATAAAACAAGGGCATAGATAATATCTATTGCCCTGTTTTTTTATTCTTTAATTTTTAAAATTTTCATGAAAGTACTTTGTCGGTTTTGGTAGTTTCAGATGTATCGTCTTTAACATCAGTTTCAACAAACATCGACATTTTAGTTGGGTCAATTCTTTTATATTTATCTTTTACATCCTTAATTTCTTCATTTATTCTGTAAGCGTTAATTTCGCTTTGGGTAACTCTTCCATCATGGTTCGAATCAATTTCATTAAAATTTGACAAAACAGTATCCAATAAACTCGACATAGTACCGTTATTTGTTGAGCATAACTGGGAAAGCTCAGCATATGTCATACCTTGAGTTTGAAGCTTGTTAGAATAATTTGTTACATCCTGTGTTGTTATTTTGCCGTCGCCATCTGTGTCAATTTGATTAAAATTTGACATTAAATAACTTCTAAAAGTTTGATTGACATTGTTAAAAGTATTGTTATCAGATTTATGATTTATAATATCATTTAAACTTAAACCTTCGGATGAACCGTTTAACATAAGAAGATAGTTTGAATTAAGCCCTGAAATTGCACCTGTAAAAAGACTGTTGCCAACAAGATTTGCCATAAATAAATCCTTTTTAAATTATACACTTACATTTTAATGTTTTTTAGGCAAAAGTAAACCCAACATACATATTAAAATTTGAAATACTTGTCATCTGACTTGTTTATGAGAAAATTGAAATATGAAGAGAGATACTAATAGAAAAGGAATTAAATATGCCAAGAAAAACACCTTTGGAAAAAATTCGAAATATTGGTATTGCTGCTCACATTGATGCCGGCAAAACCACAACAACTGAAAGAATTTTGTTTTATACAGGTAAAACACACAAAATCGGTGAAACACACGACGGTGCCGCAGTAACCGACTTTATGGAACAAGAAAAAGAACGTGGTATTACAATCCAATCAGCAGCAGTTACGGCTGAATGGAAAGGACACCAAATCAACATTATTGACACCCCCGGGCACGTAGATTTCACTATCGAAGTTGAACGTTCTCTCCGTGTATTAGACGGCGTTGTTGCTGTATTTTGCGCAGTTGGTGGTGTTCAATCGCAATCTGAAACTGTTTGGAGGCAAGCAAACAGATATGAAGTACCAAGAATGGTATTTGTAAATAAAATGGATAGAACCGGCGCAGATTTTTACCGTGTAGTTGAACAAATCAAAACAAGACTTGGCGCAAACGCAATTCCAATTCAACTTCCAATTGGTGCAGAAGACAATTTCACAGGCTTGGTTGATCTTATGACAATGAAAGCCGAAATTTATACAAATGACCTTGGTACAGATATAAAAGAGGAAGATATTCCTGCAGATTTACTTGAAAAAGCTCAACAATACAGAGATGAAATGGTTGAAGCAATTTCAGCAGAAGATGATGCATTGATGGAAAAATTCTTCGAAGATCCTTCTTCAATTACCGTTGAAGAACTTAAAAAAGCCTTAAGAAGTGCTGTTTGCAACAACAAGATTATTCCTGTTTGCTGTGGTACGGCATTTAAAAATAAAGGTGTTCAACTATTACTAAATAACGTTGTTGATTATATGCCATCTCCTGTTGATGTAAAAGCTATTGAAGGCGAACTTGAAGATGGAGCAAAAACACAAAGACACTCTTCAGACGATGAACCATTCTCTGCTTTAGCATTCAAAGTTATGACAGACCCGTTTGTCGGCCGTTTAACATTCTTAAGAGTATATTCAGGCGTAATTACTTCTGGTTCTTATGTATTAAATTCAACAAACGGCAAAAAAGAACGTATTTCAAGATTGGTTAGAATGTATGCTGACCAAAGACTTGAAGAACAAGAAGTATATGCAGGCGATATCTGCGCAGCAGTTGGTCTTAAAGATACAACTACAGGTGATACGTTGTGTGCTGAAAATGCTCCAATTATCCTGGAAAGAATGACTTTCCCCGAACCTGTTATTTCTGTTGCAATCGAACCAAAAACAAAGGCAGACCAAGATAAAATGGGTATAGCTCTTCAAAAACTGGCTGAAGAAGATCCATCTTTTAGAGTTAAATCTGATGTTGAAACAGGACAAACAATTATCTCAGGTATGGGCGAACTTCACCTTGATATCATTGTTGACCGTATGCTAAGAGAATTCAAAGTAGAAGCAAATATTGGTAAACCTCAGGTTGCATATAGAGAAACAATTCGCGGAAACGCTGATCAGGATTCTAAATTTATCCGTCAATCAGGTGGTAAAGGTCAATATGGACACGTTAAAGTTAAAATCGGACCTGCAGGAGAAAATGAGGGATTTGTATTTGAAAATAAAATTGTTGGCGGTGCAATTCCTAAAGAATATATTGAACCTGCAAGACGTGGTATGGAAGAAGCTCTTGAAGGCGGTATTTTGGCCGGTTATCCTATGATTGACGTTAAAGTTGAACTATATGATGGTTCTTTCCACGAAGTCGACTCATCTGAAATGGCATTTAAAATCGCAGGCTCCATGGCAATTAAAGAGGGTTGTAAAAAAGCTACTCCTTGTATTTTGGAACCTATGATGAAAGTCGAAATTGAAATTCCTGATGAATTTACAGGAACAATCATTGGTGATATTTCAAGAAGAAGAGGAAGAATTGAAGGTCAAGAACCTCAAGGAAACACAGGAAATGTAATTGTAAGATGTATTGTTCCTCTTGCAAATATGTTTGGCTATGCAACTGATTTAAGAAGTAATACACAAGGCAGAGGAACGTTCTCTATGGAATTTTCTAAATATGAACAAGTTCCCGCTAATATTGAAAAAGAAATTATTTCAAAATCAACTGCAAGTGCTTAGAGCCTCTGATTAAATTTAAACAAAAAAAGAGCGTCCGTTTTGGGCGCTTTTTTAAAACCTAACTATATTCCCCCATTCCATCTGAATAATACTAATTCATATTATTCTTCGAAACTTGTTTTGCTTTTTACTCTCTTAATTTTACTCTCTTGATATCTCGTTTTTTATATCTTACTTATATACTAATAAAGTATTTTTTAGATAAAAAATTGCCATATTAGTATATATTATATTAAGAAATATTAATTTTTTTCGTATACAACAGAAGCAGGGTATTTGCTGCCCGTGAGAAACTCTTCATTGGCTTTAAATCCTGCCTTAACAAGAGCTATGCGGAAACTATTTGTGTCGGATATTTTATATGCACCTTGATTGTCAAAACCGCCAATCACAACTGTAGAACCCGGAGCAAGCTTATCAAACAGAGCCTTGGCATATTTGCCATATTCATTTGGAGAAATATATGGCCACATATTTCTGCACATCACCAAAGAAGGGGTTTCACTATCAATAGATTCAATATCATCAAGTATATTTGCTTGTTTAAATTCAATATTTTGTTTAACTTCATCATTTAATCTATAGCAATGTTTTTGTTTGACCTTGCTGTATCCGGGTGTAAAATATTTTTCCATTTCTTCATCACTAAGCTCAAGTGCTTCTTTGGCAATAGCATATTCGTCCTTGCTTACTATGGTATTTTTTTCTGCAAGTCTTAATTGCGCGATTTTGATTATATCTTTTGCCTGAACAGGATAGAATTTATCAGGGTTATTAACACCATTATCCACAGCCATAACAAAAGAAAAAGCTTCTTTTGCATCAGCACATCCATAGTCATATGTATTTACTTTTTCGCACCCCGAAAAGCGCTTTTCTAAATACTGTGCAAAATTTGACCAGTTTATATCTTCTCTAAACATCTTTGAGGTCTCACTTCTAAAAATTGACCCGTTTGAAAGATAATATTGTCCATGTTTAAGAGGCACCCTTTCAGAAACCGGTATAGGTACGGATGCAACATTTGTCCCGCCAATAACCCTGCTTTTAAAAGACACGGGTGTATTGTATGCGCTATTTGAAATAGAAGATATGTTCATTTATTTTTTCTCCATAATTTATTGTTAATACTTTTTTAAAGACAATGACAATAAAACACGTAAATAAAATAAATTGCCAGATATGACAAAAATATTTTTTTATATTAACATTAAATTATGAATGACATTAAAACCATATGCGTTTTTGCAAGCTCAGCCAATAACATTGATAAGAAATATTATTTAGAAGCATGTAATCTTGGTATAGAAATAGCAAAGTATCAATATGACATTGTATATGGTGGCTCAACCAGGGGTCTGATGGGCGAAGTTACAAAAAACGCCAAACAAAACGGCTCCAAAATAACGGGAGTGATGCCTGAAAAACTATACAACCTTGGAATTAACGAAGGAAATTGTACAAAATTTATTCTAACAAAAGGTATGCGAGAAAGAAAAGCAAAGATGGATGAATTATCGCAAGCTGTTATAGCACTACCCGGGGGATTTGGCACATTGGAAGAATTATCCGAAATGATTGTACAAAAACAACTTGGCTATAATAACAAGCCAATAGTGCTTTTAAATACTAATGGATTTTATAATAATTTGATTGCATTTTATAACCAAATCATAGAAGAAAATTTTGCACCAAAAGTAACCTGCGACATTTGCCATTTTGCAAATAACGCACAAGATGCCATAAACTACATAAAAAATTATCAATACAAAGAAAAAGATTACCTCAATATAAAGCTTGAAATAAACAAATGAACAACATCTCCAATTTTCTAAAAAAATATTATTATACAAAAATCTTAAAAAGAAATTATTTCAGATACGGGTCTTGCAAAAAATGCGGGGCTTGTTGCAAAAATATCTACATCAGGCACAAAAATAATGTTATTAAATCTAAGGAAGAATTCATAACACTTAAGAACAATGACGACTATCCTTTTTGGAAAAATCTCGAAATCATAGGAAAAGACGAACTGGGAGTTGTTTTTAAATGTAAATTGTTTGATGAAGAAAAATCTCTTTGCAAGAAACACAAGAAAAGACCCGATATATGTAGAAAATATCCAAGCGAGGAAATTTTTAAAATGGGCGCAATTTTAAAAGAAGAATGCGGCTACTATTTTAAACCTATTGAAAGCTTTAGAGAAATTTTAGATAGAATTTCTGTTAAATAATCTTTGATTAAATTTTATAGCCTGCATGGTAAGGGCAACATCGTGCACTCTTATACAATCAATTCCATTTTGAATTAACCATAAAGAAGATAAAAGCGTTTGGATATCTGCGTCTTTTGGTTCTTTTGTATTTATGACGTCTTGAAGAAATCTTTTTCTTGAAACTCCGGCCAAAATCTCACACCCGAGACTTTTAAATTCAGATATTCTTTCTAAAAGCTCAAAATTTTGCTCGTAGTTTTTTGCAAAACCAAAACCAACATCTATTATTATATTTTCCTTATTTAAACCGAAAGACTGCGCCATTTGAATTTTTTTACAGAGCGCTCTATAAATATCATCAATCAAATTATCATAGCTTGTCAGATTGTCCATCGTACGGCTATCGCCTCTAGCATGCATTATAACAAGCTTTTTATTATATTTTGCACACAATTTAATCATTTCAATGTCTTTTAAAAAGCTCACATCATTTATGATATCAGCTCCTGCCTCAATTGATGAGCGGGCACAATCAGGCAGAAAAGTATCAACACTGATTAAAATATCAGGATAGGCGCTTTTAAGCGCAATGATAATTGGGATGACCTTTTCAAGCTCATATTCAAGCCCAACATTATCCGCCATAGGCCTTGTCGATTGAGCGCCTACATCAATAATTTTTGCACCGTTTTCAATCATATCTACAGCGTGATTTACAGCTCTATCAATTTGCAAAAATTCACCGCCATCAGAAAAAGAATCAGAAGTCATATTTAATATACCCATAATTTTAGTTTCTTTTGACTTTTGAAGTTCATTTTGGATATAAAACAATAATTCATCACTTAAATTAGAAAGAGAAAACGGCTGATTTTTCAATTTTTGCGCAAAGTTTTTTAACTGTGAAACACTTCCTGACAAAATGCAGTTTGATTTTTCTACAGAGCAATCTATAACACCCCTGTGGACCGCCGCATCACAATCCGATGCTAAAGCCGTTTGCTTTATAATATTTGCAACTTTAGAAGATAAATCAAAAATTTTTATTGATAAAAAAATATGCTTTTCAATTCCAAAATTAACATAATCAGAATCAAAACCTATAGCTTTGACTTCATTTTTAATATTCTTTTTTGAAACGGTCTTTAATAAAAATTGCATTTTATAATTTAACAAATATAATTAGAATACGAATATAATTTTAACATAAAATTAATTAAGGAGAATAAAGAATAATGTCAAATGTACAAATCAAAATCACCAAAAGAGATGAAGATAAAAATCCTCGTCAAATAAGAGCATTAGGTTTTTTACCTGGTTCTGTTTATGGAAAAAGTATTGAAGCAAAAAGTATCCAATTAGATAGCCACGAATTTGAAATGCTATATAAAAATAATAAAGACAACATTTGGGAGTTATCTTTAGATAAAGAAAAATTCAATGCAAAGATTCAAGAACTTCAAGTAAACTATGCAACAAACGAATATTTAAACGTTGAATTTGCATTAGTCTAATATTAACACTATTTACTCGTCTTCTTCTAAAAAAGAGGCAGTAATATCTTGTGAATTCAAAGAATCGATAAAATGATTATAACGTTCCATTCTAAGTTTTAACCAGCTTAACATAGAATTGGAGCCGGTAATTTTAACGACACGAATGGGAGCAAAGCAGTTTCTGTTCGTGTTGTATTTTTCTTCCATGAATGTTTGGCACTTGCAATTAAGTTCATCTATAAGCTCATATAGCGTTTTAAGCCAGGCACTTTGAACAGATAATTCATCTACTTTAAATTCTAAAATCATAACCGACCTATCTTTCCTGTTGATTGCATACTTTAAATGGTAATAGTAACTTATTGACTTTATTCCCCAAAAAATCGTTTTATAACATAATTCGAATATGGTAATATATATGTATGGCTTTTAAAAACGAAAATATTAAAAAACAAGTTAAAATGATGCCAAAATCCCCGGGATGCTATCAGTACTTTGATAAAAATGATGAACTGATATATGTAGGCAAAGCAAAAAACCTTTATAACCGCGTAAATAGCTATTTTACGGGCGAGAAAAAAGATTCAATAAAACTCCAGATAATGGTTCCTCAGATAGAAAGAATAGAATTTATAGTTGTAAATTCTGAAATCGAGGCTCTTATTTTAGAAAACGAGCTCATTAAAAAACATAAACCAAAATATAACGTTTTACTTAAAGACGATAAAAAATTTCCCTATTTTGTGGTTACAAAAGAAGATTATCCAAGAATTCTTGTTGTAAGAAAGGCAAATAAAAACCCTATTAAAGGCAAATATTACGGTCCGTATACCGATTCAAAAGCAATGTATGCAACTTTAGAGACCATAGGCAAAATCTTTCCTTTAAAAAAATGCAATAAGCCAAAATATAAAACGAGACCTTGTCTTTATTACGATATTGGTCAATGCAGCGCCCCTTGCCAAAATAAGATTTCAAGCAAAGAATATAAAGATATAATTAAAAACGCAGAACTCTTTTTATCAGGAAAAAGAAAAGAACTTATAAAAACACTTAAGAAAGAAATGGAAAATTTAAGCAAAAAATGCGATTTCGAAAAGGCGCTATTGTTAAGAAACAGCATTAGCGATATAGAAAAGACTCTTGAAAAACAAAGCGTTGTCTTTAAGACAAATGTAAATAAAGACTATGTTGGACTTGCAAGCAGTAATCACCTTGCAAGCATTAGCATAATTCAAGTTAGAGACGGAAGACTTATTTCTAAAAAAGATTTTTCTTTTTCAAATTTGATTGAAGAAAAAAATAATTTTGATGAAATCACAGAAAGTGCCTTAAGGCAGTATTACATGATGCTTACTGATAACGAACTTCCTGAAAAAATTATAGTTAGCGAAAATTTTTCTAATATGGAATTATATAAAAAATGGCTCACATCAAGACAAAACAGCACTATTGATATTTTAAAAGCCAAGTACAAATCAGATAAAGAGATTCTTGAATTAGCGAAAAAAAATGCTTCCTATAGTTTAGAACAGCTTAAATTAAAAGAATTAAGCAAAATTCAAAATAACTACAACGAAATTGCAAAATACCTGCAGGACAAATTGAAATTGGACAATTTTCCCCACACAATCGAATGCTATGATATCTCGCACATACAAGGTACAAACACCGTAGCATCGGGTGTGTTTTTTGAAAATGGAGAACCCAAAAAATCAAAATACAGAAGATATAAACTAAGAAGTATTGAAAAAGGTGAAGTAGATGACTTCAAATCAATGAGAGAAATACTTTCAAGAAGATTCAAAAGAATTAAACAAGGCGAAATACCGCAATCTGATTTATATATAATAGATGGGGGCAAAGGCCAGCTTTCAAGCGTATATAAAATTATGAAAGAGTTTGACCTGAATCTCAATATTGTATCGCTTGCAAAAAGAGAAGAGGAGGTATTTCTGCCAAATAAAAGCAAGCCTGTAATTTTTGAAGCAAATTCTCCTGCCCTCCATTTATTTCAAAGAATAAGAGACGAAGCACACAGATTTGCAATTACATACCATAGAAATCTAAGAAGTAAAACAATGCTTGATTAAATATATTTTAAGCTTTGTTTTTTGGAATTATCAAATAGCCGACAATTTTCACTTGTGAATTTTCAATTTTAACGTCATCAATCTTTAATTTGCCGTTATTGTCGTCAGCTTTAAAAGAGAAGCTTAAAGGGTTCACTGCCTTCAATGCCTGCTCTATTGGCATATATTTACTTAATTTTGAATCATTAACTTCAATATCAGATAGCTGTATGACGCCATCAACCACTTCAAGCTTTGCTTTCATAGAAACTTTAAGAGGTTTTATGAAATTTTTTGTAAATGAGCCGATTTTAGCAGCCGGACTCACTTCATACTCAAAATATATATTATCTTCTTTAATTTTAATTTTCGGCTCTTTGATATTTATTATTTTTGATAAAACGTTATCGCCATTTATCTTTGCCATTACTTCTTTATATTCATCAGTATTTATTGATTTTTGCAAATCGTCTTCACTCATGACGGTTGTATATTTTAAAATCATATTTTCTCTAAAAACAACACTATCATTACTTACATCCACACTATTGTAAGGGCAGACAGTTTGAGCATTAAAAGAAGAAAAATAAAAACCGTTATAAAAGATATTATCACTTTTTACATTAACATTTCCAAAATTGCCGCCCAGTAAACTTACTCCATAAAAATTTTGAATTTTTACATCAAATTTTGAATTAATTTCTTTTTTTAATGCGCGCTCAATTGCTGATTCCATAGTTTTTTTGGTTAAGAAATTAACTCCCGCCGTGCTTGACAAAATACCTGAAAAACTCTTTTTAAAAGGCTTTGCAGTGCACATAGAAGAATAATCCAAGGCAAAACAAGTATTTACAACTGCACTTAAAAATATTAGCAATAGTATAGTCAATTTCTTTTTCATAAAAACTCCTCCGCTATAAAAAATTATACTTAAGAAAAATAATTCTTGCAAATTTAATAAAAAAACCGTAGAATAGTTAGAAATATAAATTTTTGAAAACAAATTTTACAAAACAAACCAAAACTAGCAAAAAAAATTTATTAGGTGTTTTTGAATATCAAACAAGTTACGCACGAGATTTCAAGTTAATAAACAATGGAGAGTTCTAAAATGAGCAACGAAATTGGGAGAAACCTGAAAGGATATGAGAATTTGGCACAAGCACAGGTGTCAGAAAGCTTAAATTCATTTCAAAACGCACACAACAGCATAAACAACAACATAAACAGTTTCAAAAATGAGGAAGCCATGGCATTTCTTGGCACAATGGGAATGTCTCAGGTCAAAATATCAAAGCCTACCCAAACTACAATCAAGGCAGTAAACGAATTTACAACTGATTCAAATTATGTTGAAAATCATATATCTTTTTGCAATAATTTAGTTGATAACGGCTACACACTTCAAGAAGCCGACAGAATTACCCAAAAGGTATTTAATAAACTAAAAGATGCAGATATATATAAATAAGGCTCATATTTTGTCTGAAATTAATAATTTTAAAATAGTTACAAACCCATTAATTGAACATTATTTATCTGTTATAAGAGATAAAAAAAGCTCACAGGAAATCTTTAGAAACGCGGTTAAAAAAGTATCTTATGCCCTAATTTATGAGGCAAGTGCTTTTCTTCCCCTAAAAGAAAAAGAAATTGAAACTCCCGTTCAAAAAACAATTGTTAAAACATTTGACGAATCAAATCAGGTAATTCTTGCTCCGATTTTAAGAGCAGGAATGATTTTTTGTCAAAGCGCTTTTGAGATGCTTCCTTTTGCAAACGTGCATCATATAGGAATGTATAGAAACGAACAGACCTTAGAGCCTGTTTGGTATTACGATAAAAATCAGCCCATCTTAAAAGATAAATCAAAAGTATATGTAATAATATTAGACCCTATGCTTGCAACCGGAAACAGTGGAAATGACGCTATAAATAACTTTATTTCCAAAGGTATTTTGGAAGAAAACATAACATTTATGAGCCTTATATCATCCCCTGAAGGAGTCTGTAATATGCACAAAAAATTTCCAAAAGTAAGAATAATAACAAGTGCTTACGACAAGGGGCTAAACACTAAAGGCTACATTGTACCCGGACTTGGCGATATTGGAGACAGAATTTATAACACATAAATTTTGTGTGCTAAAATATTCTTATGAATGATTTTATTGAAATTTATAATGCAAATGTTCATAATTTAAACAATGTCAGCCTAAAAATTCCAAAAAACGAACTTGTGGTTTTCACAGGTGTTTCAGGTTCCGGAAAATCTTCTCTGGCTTTTGATACTATATTTGCAGAAGGTCAAAGAAGGTACGTTGAAAGTCTTTCTACCTATGCAAGACAATTTTTAGGACAGATGGACAAACCCGACGTTGAAAGAATAGAAGGATTATCACCTGCTGTTTCAATTGATCAAAAGTCAACAAGCAATAATCCGCGCTCAACCGTCGGCACAATCACTGAAATCTATGATTATCTAAGACTGCTTTATGCAAGGGCTGGCACTCCTTATTGTCCTAATTGCGGTAAAGTAATTACACCGCAGACACTGGATGAAATAGTAGAGCAGATTTTAAGCCTCAAAGAAGGAAGCAGAATAATTCTTTTGTCTCCAATAATAAGAGCAAAAAAAGGCGAATACAAAGGGCTATTTAGCTCACTTACACAAGAAGGTTTTATAAGAGCAAGGGTAGATGGTCAAATATATAATCTTGAAGAAGATGAAATTGAGCTCAATAAAACCCAAAAGCACACAATTGAAATCGTAGTCGATAGAATTATTGTTAAAAAAGAAGCAAAAGCAAGAATAGCTGATTCTGTTCAAGTTGCTCTGATGCGCTCAGATGGACTTTTAATTGTACATGATATAGAAAATAAAAAAGACATAATATTTAGTGAAAAACTGGCATGCCCAAGTTGCAACATAAGTTTTGAAGAATTGACACCCAGACTTTTAAGCTTCAATAATCCCTACGGAGCCTGCCCTGTCTGCAATGGCATCGGTGCCCATTTTGAAATAAGCCCCGAGCTTGTAGTTCCCGATACCACAAAATCACTCAGCGAAGGTGCTATTTACCCTTGGGCAAAGACAGCTAACCCATACTACAGCGACATTTTAAAAAGTGTCTGCGAGCATTACAAAATTGATTTCAATAAACCTTTCAAATCACTTACAACGGCTCAAAAAGGAATAATATTATATGGAAACGGCGATGAAAAAATCAAAATGACCTACGCCGATTTTGGCACAAAACACTATAGAACCCACATCATGAGCTATCTTGGGGTAATCCCTTATTTAATGAAAAGATATGAAAGTGACTCTGATTTAGTTAGAGCTGAAATTGAAAAATACATGATTACAATCCCCTGCAAGGCTTGTGGCGGCGGAAGGCTTAATAAGTTCGCCTTAAGTGTCAAAATTCAAGATAAAAATATATTTGAATTTTGTTCTATGCCAATAGATAAAGCGTACGAATTTATAGAAGAACTGTATCTTACATTAGATGAATTTAAATTAAAAATCGCAAAACAGGTTTTAGATGAAATCAGAGCAAGGTTGAAATTTTTGATGGATGTCGGTTTAAATTATCTCACTCTTGCAAGATCATCAGGAACTCTTTCCGGAGGCGAAGCGCAAAGAATTCGCCTTGCAACCCAAATTGGTTCAGGGTTATCGGGAGTCTTATATGTTTTGGATGAACCATCCATAGGACTTCATCAAAAAGACAATGATATGTTGATTTCTACCCTAATTAAACTAAGGAACCTTGGAAACACATTAATCGTCGTAGAACACGATGAAGATACAATAAATGCCGCAAATTACATTGTGGATATTGGTCCATACGCAGGAAATCTTGGAGGAAATATCGTTGCAGTAGGAACCGTAGACGATATTAAAAAGGAGAAAAAATCATTAACCGGGCAATATCTTTTAGGGACAAAAAAAATCGAAGTTCCTAAAAAAAGAAGAAAAGGAAACGGCAAATTTTTAAAAGTTAAAAATGCCCACATTAATAACTTAAAAAATGTTGATGTCAACATCCCGCTAGGTAAAATTGTAACGGTAACCGGAGTATCAGGTTCAGGCAAATCATCTTTAGTTGATGATGTTATATCAACATACGCACGCCACAGCTTATACAGAAATAAACCAAAGCCATCTTATGTCGACAAGATTGAAGGTTTTGAAGAAATAGATAAACTTGTTGTAGTAGATCAATCTCCAATCGGTAGAACACCAAGGTCAAACCCCGCGACATATACCGAAGTCTTTACATATATAAGAGAGCTTTTTGCTCAAACCCCTGAAGCTAAAGTCAGAGGCTATAAACAGGGAAGATTTTCTTTCAATGTCAAAGGCGGGCGCTGCGAAAAATGTTCCGGAGACGGTGTATTAAAAATTGAAATGAACTTCTTATCAGATGTCTATGTAAAATGCGATGTCTGCAAAGGCAAAAGATACAACGAAGAAACTTTAGAAGTTAAATATAAAGGCAAAAATATAGCAGATGTTCTTGACATGACAGTAAGCGAAGCTTATGAATTTTTTGTTAACATTCCAAAAATTGCAACAAGACTAAAAACGCTAAATGACGTTGGTCTTGGTTATATTAAGCTCGGGCAGTCTGCAACAACTCTTTCGGGAGGCGAAGCCCAAAGAGTCAAATTGTCTCTTGAATTGAATAAACGCGCTACAGGCAAGACTCTTTATATCTTAGATGAACCATCTGTAGGACTTCATTTCTATGATGTCGATAAGCTTGTCAAAATCCTGCAAGCACTAGCAGACAACGGTAACACTGTTTTAATTATTGAACACAATATGGATATAATTAAATGTGCCGACTGGATTATTGATTTAGGACCCGAAGGAGGTCAAAATGGCGGAAACATTATATTTGAAGGAACACCAGAACAAATTATTAAAAATAAAAAAAGCTACACAGGAAAATACCTCAAAAAGTATATTAAACCATAATACAAACTGTTAATATTTTTTTCAAAATTTTGTACTATAATAAAATGAGAATTATTTTGATAGGATATGGATTTATGAAAAATATTAAAAATTTATTTTTGGTGTTAATGTGTTTGGCTTTAAATTCAATTGCACTTGCAGATGATAAAGCAGATATTCTTGCTACATTTAATAAATATGTAAATGATGCAAATACATACTCAAAATCGCTTCCAAATTACTATGTAAATAATGCAAAAATTATCCGTGTTGTAAACAAAAAACAAGGCGGCAAACAAAGCGTTATTATCCCATTTGACAGGTACTTAAAAGAATTGAGCAGTCATTCAACTTTAGCAAAAACTGTCGGATACAAGAATAACTATGTAAATAGAAATCTAGTAAAAGTCAATGAAGATTACAAGCTAACCGCTACAAGAATACCAAGAAACGATAAAACCGGGCTTCCCTGCTACTTTGTATTTACAAAGCAAAATGGAGTATGGAAGATAAAAGAAGAGAGCATGACAACCAATATGCAGGCTTTCTTAAATGCAAAATAATTTAAAAATTTAAATAAGAACTTTGAAGATGCATAAAAAATTTATGCATCTTCTTCTTCATCTTCATCGTCTTGTATTGCATTTGCAACAAAATTAAATTCGTCATCATCTTCAATTACTTCAAATGTACATTCATCATCGGTTTTAAACATTTTCATAATAACAAGTTCTTCTGACACTGTTTTAGTTTCTTCATCATACAAAGATAATAGTGCATATTCACTTCCATCAATTTCAACAATTTCTTGAAGCTTAAGCATAATCTCTTCACCATTTTCTCCAATGGTTTTAATAATTTCATTTTCTAAATTTTCATTGTTTTGCATAAAAAAACTCCTTTTTTAAATATATATTTACTTTAAACCGTTCAAATAATCCTGCAAGATAACACACGCTGCAACAGTGTCCACCATTGCCTTATTTTTAGTATATTTTTTATTTTGCTGTTTTAATATATTTTCAGCCTCTTGAGAAGAAAGCCTTTCATCTTGATATAATATATTATATTTTTCTTTTAAAGGTTCTATAAAATCAATACAGTTTTTGGCTTGAAACCCTAAGGTGCCATCCATATTATATGGAACACCGATTAATATAGTATCTGCCATATATTCTTTTAAAATATTTTCAATTTCAATTCTTGCTTTATTATCATCAGTCCTGTTGATTGTTTTTACAGGAGTTGCCCCCAGCCACAGAGCATCTGATATAGCAATACCAATTCGCTTAGTTCCAATATCCAAAGCCAAAATCCGTTTCTTTATTGCCATTTTGCCTCAAGCTGTTCCATAAGCTTAATAAGCTCAACATCCGAAAAATTTGTTTTAATCGGCTTTGAAAAAATATCTTTGCTTCTGTTTTTTTTGCTCTTTTTTTGTTCACTTTGTCCAAGACATGTCGAAAGATAATAAAAAATAGATTTATCAAGCATAGATTCAATTAAAATCTTAATATATTTAATATGAAAACAAAGGCTGAAAAGATAGGAGCTGCTCATCTTCAAATTTGCGAGTTTTGCAATATAACTTTGAATAATTATCATATTTTTAAGGCCGCTGACAAATTCTTCATTTCCAATAAAATCTTTTGTTACAGCTCTTTGTACTATCCAATTTATTTTTGAAATATCATCAGGTCTGCTTTCTTCAATTTCTTTAATTAAGTTGTCAACAGCTTCTTTTTGTCCATATGAAAAATACCAGGTTTCTAGAAGTTTTGCAGACATTATCTTTTTGATTTTTGCATCATTTAAAGTAACACTATCAAGTTTTGAAGTGATAAATTCGCTTACATCAAAATTCAAATCACGAATATCATTCAATAGTTTTTTCCAAACTACAAATTCATATGGCAATTTTGTATTCTTTGAAATATTTTTTTCATAAAAGAAATTCAATAAAGCCTTAGCTGAAATTGCAGTAGTTAAAACCGGCATGGAATCAGCATAAATTCTTTTTAAAATAATGTCAAAATTTGCTTGAGTTATTCTTGAAAAACCCATACAGGAATTAATTCCATCGGCTACATTTATAGTAAAAAGAACCATATCTATTTTATCGTTTTCAGGATTTTTTCTTGAAATAATCAGAGAAAAATTTGCCTTGCCGTCAACAAAGCCCAAATAACATTTGTCTATTTTGGTATCAGAAATTGCAGAGACGTTTTTCCAATTTCGATTAGCAAAATTTATTCTTTTTATTGCAGCTTTAATTTTACTTTCGTCTGTTTTTTCAAGCTCAACATTTTTTAAAATATAATTTAGGCCATCAAGAGCATAGGGAGATTTAGATTTTATAAGTCCTTCTATTACAAGTTCAATTTCGTCAACTTCAATATCCAACATGGCAAGCAAAGACAAAACATTTGCCAAGTCATCGCCATCTATTTCATCAACCATATTGGAAAGCAGGTATAAGCGCTCTTTTTTTGTGATATTCAGATAAAAATCCAAAAAATCAATTTGCACTTCGGCATCATATATAGCATCAATAAGAAAATCTCTAACCCCATTTTGAGCAAGCTTATCGGGCTCCTGAATATTATCAAAAATGGCGTTATAGTCAACATGGATACCTTTTTGTTTCATTAAAGAAAGAATATAAAATTTTAATTCGTCAGAATTTTTGTCATCTTCGATATATTTAATTGCTTCATTTTCAAATATATCTTTTTCAATACTTTCTAAAGCTAATATTGCACAAGTATTAGCATAAGGCGATTTGACATCCGTTATTTCTTTAAACAATGTTTTGCAGGCATAAGATTTATCTTCAAATTGTTTTATCTTGTCTATATCTTCTTTAAACCGAGGTGCGGCAATATTTTCATCATCCCTGTATTTACTCAAAATTTGCATGAGCTCTCTTCTGCATCTCATTTTAGAAGAATTTGATTTAGAATTATTTTTGGGTTTATTTGGCATTATTTCTTGGTAACACCCCACAATAAATCAAGAATTTTTTGCGCTTCTTTGCTCACAAGTCCATTGTCAAGAATTAAATACTGAACTGCAATTAATGTACACTCTGAGCAAATATTAACCCCGGGGCCTTTTACCATTTTTGGTACCTGCGTATTTGGGCGTTTACAGAAACTGCAATATTCAAGCTCCGGCGTTTCAGTTTTATTATCTTTGCTTTTTTTCTTGCGAAAAGAAACAACTTTTTCTTCTTCCAAAATATGTCTCCTTGTATACGGATTATTTCTATATTGTAGATTATATTTAAAAACAATACAATATATAATTATATGAAGTTTTGTTAAGAAAAATTCAACAAAAAAAGCAATTTTTTAAACAAAAAAAACTTTATTATAGTACGAGAGATATTTAAAGAGGATTTTTAATATGGCAGTTGGCGCTCAAGACAAACTAGACAGAGCATTAGTTAGAAAATACCAAAGTTTGAAAGTTGATAATGCTATTGTTCAAACTTCTATGATAGATCCAAATAAATTAATGAATACAATGAACGACTATGCAAATGCTCATATGCAAGCATTTCGTATTCAACAAACTCTAAGAGATATTTGTACAAAAGCAATTACAATGAATATTCAATATACAAAAATGCAAAATGTTAAATCTAAAAAAGAAAGAATGAGAGATGCGGCAAGAAAAATTGTTGCGGCTCAATTAGCAAAGAAGAACGAATTAGCACAAAAACTTGCTAAAGAACCACGTCCTGAATTTGCATAAAAAAGATATATGAAATGGTTTTGTGTGTGTAATAAAAAGACCTTAAATAAGGTCTTTTCTTTTTTTATTTAACATATTGCCTGAAAAATATTTATTCCCATTTGTTCTTCAAATTTAGGATTTTGTTTAGAATATGCTTTAATTGCTTCCTTAATACCACTTTCAAGCATGGCATTTTCAACCATAATTATTTTTTTATACTTTCCGCTGCCATAAGCCCTTACAATGCTATCCAACGGGTGCCTTTGACCATCAGTTTCTACTACAATTCCAACAAATGGCAGATTTTCAAGTCGGGCAGAAATTTCAGCATACTTTTCTTTATTGTTTTCAAGCTCTTCTAAAAATTCTTGGGGCGAACCCAGTAAATTGTATAATTTAGGGTATTTATCAGCATCAATGTCAAGGTACATTGCAGGGTTTAACATAGTAAAATCATTTGAACCATCACCTGCCACAATTACAAGGTCATTGTTTTCTTCTGCCCCTCTAACTGCAAGCCTTGTATCATAAAATTTGGCCAAACCCTTGTCGCTTTTAGGCACGCTTTGACATTTTTCAATATCACTGTCCACAAGAGGCTCAATTACAACCGAAGGACGCGAAGCGCAGAATACTTCACTTCTATTTAAACGCACATAAGCCCTTGTATTTGTTTGTGCAAGGTAATCATTGATTTTAGCCAAAATATCATTTAAAACCTCTGTTCTCTCCTTGCAATAGAGCATATCATAAGGAAGGGTAAAAAATATTTTACAATTACCGTCATTTCTAATTCCAACATTCCAATCAGAAGTAGGAGGCATACCGGGTTTTAATTGAATATTGTGTTCATATCTCAATCTGCCATTATAAAATAAGGACTTATCGCCTTGATCCACGACAGGCATTTCGCTATCAGCATCAAAAATTTTAAAATCATAAGAATTTAGAATTTCTCTCACTTTTTTTTGAATTTCTGGCCCCCTCCAATTAGTTAAAGCATTAATATCTTCTTCCTTGCTGATATTTCTGCTTTTTTTAGAAAAAGGGAAATCTCCATTAACATAAAACGCATCATCTTTTGCAGATTTTATATATTCATCGCTGCCATTTTTTGTAATTACACTCGAAGGCAAAGGAAGTTTATAGCCGCATTTTCTAATCAGCCTCGATATAATTTCGTATTCAGCCAAAGTTCTTCCCGTTGTAACATGAAACTTAAAATCATCTCCTGCTTCGTCCGTAAACTCTGCAAAACTTTCGCAATATTTTCTAAAATTTTTTTTATCATAACAAGTGCCAAGTCTCAAATTTTCCTGCGACACCGGGCAATATGTCAAATCAAAATCAAAATAAGCATTAACTTTACCTGATTTAAAGCTAGGTTGACCTACAGTGTTTAATCTCTTTTGAGGTTGATTATGTTTATATAAATTCATTGAAGTTATACTTGATATATGCATTTAATTGTACTTTCCGATATATGTTCATTATAAAACACTAAATTATTATTTTTTGCCAATATTTGCCTTTACATATCCTGTTATGTGTAGTTTAATAAAGATATAGTTTTAAGACAACTCTAGATTAAGGATTGTGACCATGATTGAAATTCTTAAAACCACAGATAACAAACTTATTGAACTTGGAATTAATGAAGCACAAAGCGGGTCATGGTTTAATATGGTTAATCCTAGCTATGATGAAATTCAGAAAGTTTCAATGATTTTAAACTTCGATGAAAGTTTTTTAAGAAACTCTCTTGACGTTGATGAACGTTCCCGTATAGAAGTTGAAGACGACTGTATGCTAATCATCACAAATATACCCTTAATGGAAGATGAAGGCACATACGACACCCTGCCTTTAGGTATAATTTTAACCCAAAACGGTTTTATCACGGTAACTTCCAAAAAAAACAAAGTAATAAGTTCTTTCAACAAAGATACCGCAGGCTCTTTTGACACACGCGATAAAACCAAATTTCTTCTTGAAATTTTATTTCGCTCGACAAAATTTTATTTAAGATATTTAAACTATATCTACAAAAAATCTGAAGAAATTGAAGAAGAACTAAGAAAAACAATGAAAAATAAAGCTCTTTTTCAGCTGTTTGAAGTACAAAAATCTCTTGTATACTTTACAACCGCTCTTAGAGACAACTATGTTGTATTGCAAAAGATTTTAAGAATGACACAAAATACAAAAAGAAATTCTATTTTAAAATTTGAAGAAAATGATATTGACCTTCTTGAAGATGTCATAATTGAAAATAAACAGGCTCTCGAAATGGTTGAAATGCACAGAAACATTCTTGAAAATATGATGGATGCTTTTGCTTCAATTATCTCTAATAACTTAAATGTCGTTATGAAATTTTTAACTTCAATTGCAATTATTTTTGCAATCCCTACTATGTTTTCAAGCTTTTGGGGAATGAACGTAGCAGTTCCATTTGCAACTAACCAATTCGGATTTCTAATCGTAAGTATGCTATCTCTCACTGCCGCCATATTTGCAGGAATGTTTTTTGCAAAAAAAGGAATGTTTTAGTCCAATTCTTGTTCTATTAAATACCTTGGCCTGTGTTTGACTTCTCTGTAAATTTGCCCTAAATATTCACCCACTATTCCTATGCAAAATATTTGAATGCCTCCAAAGAAACAAGTAAGAATTGTAGCTTCTGCCCAACCGTCAGTAGAAGTATGGAGGATAAATTTTGAAATAAGCGCCCAAAGTCCAAATATAAAACCAAGTACCATACAAATAAAACCCAAAACGCAAATAAGTTTTAACGGAACTATACTAAAAGAAGTTATCCCGTTAACTGCAAGTGATGTCAGAGAAACTAAATTGAATTTAGATTTGCCGATTTTTCGAGGCTTAACATCAAAATATATGTTTGTTCTTCTAAAGCCGATTTTATAGAAAAAGCCTCTTAGAAATAAATCTGTCTCTTTATAACTTTCTAAGACATCTAAAACCTCTTTTGAAACAAGCCTGAAATCAGAATGGTTTTTGGGAATTTTAACCCCTAGCTTTTCCATCAATTTATAAAAAGCAAGCGCTGTTGTTTTTTTAATAAAATCATCTGTTTTTCTATCATTTCTTATACCAAAGACAATTTTATATCCTTCATCATATTTTTTTATAAATTCTTCAATCTTATTTTCATCCTGCTGCAAATCAGCATCTATTGTAATTAAAGCATCGCAACCTACTTTTCTTGCCTGAAGCATACCTGCCAAAAGGGCTTTTTGATTTCCGCAATTGGTTGTAAACCTACACCCTTTAATATTATTAGGGTGTTTTGCAACAGCTTTTGCAATTTCATACCAGGTTTCATCATCAGAACCATCATCTACAAAATAAATATAACTTGAATCGTTTATAAGTCTTTTTTGTTCTAAATCTTTTAAAACTTCCAAGAGTCTTTTTGAAGTAGATTCTATTAAATCCGCTTCATTAAAGCAAGGAACAACTATAGCAAATCTGGTATCTTGAGACATATTTTACCCTTATATTTTTTGCTTAAATATATTAACAAATTCTAAAAAGTTGTGCAATCAGTTAATAATTGTTATTATTATGTTATACACAGTTAGGTATTTTATTTTTATGAACAAGTTTATATTTAATGCCGATGATTTTGCAAAAGACATTTATCATAACGACGCTATTTTAACAGGCAATCAAAAGGGGCTTATTAATAGTGCAAGTATCATGGTTACAGATGAAGAAGCATATAAAGATGCAGTTGAACAAATCATTCCAAGAAGCAAAAATCTTATGGTTGGAATTCATTTAAATATTGTGGAAGGGAAACCCATAAATAAAGATTTAAAACTATTAACAGATAAAAAAGGTAACTTTAATAACAGTTTCTTCTCTCTTCTTTTAAAATCTGCAAACGAGGAGTTTTTGAAAGAAATTGAAAAAGAATTTAGAAGCCAAATTGAAAAAGCTAAACAAGATGTCGAGCTTTATCATATCAATTCACATGTACATATTCACAGCATCCCTGCAATATTTGAAATAACCGCTAAACTTGCTGAAGAATACAATATTCCTGTTATCAGAACCCAAAAAGAAATCCCTTATAAAATAAAGGAAAAGTTCAGCATAAAAAAATATCTGATAAATATGTTAAAAGTTCTAATTTTAAATTATTTTACCGTAATTAATAAACAATTTTTAACAAAGTACAATGTTCAAACAAATGACTATATAATTGGGATAGGCTATAGTTTGATGATGAATAAAGAAACAGTACTTGAGGGATTGAGAAATATCAGAAGACAAGATTGCCTGATAGAATGCCTTGTACACCCGTCTAAAAATATTCAAAATTCCGAAAGATATAACGAATACAAAATCTTTTTGGAGGAAGATTTAAAAGAAAGAATTGAAAATCTTGGTTTTGAATTAATACAGCCCAAACCCAAAGAAGAGGAAAAAGAAGAAATACAAAAAGAAAATATAGAGGAAATAGTTTAAACCATGTTGCAAGCCGTACCAAAAGCAATTAAAAACGCATTTAGAGGAAGCTTTATAAAGAAAATATGTAATTATCTTCATGACTGTGTCAGAGAAGAGGTCAAATCGTCAACATTTAGAAATTTGAAAACCGACAAAGATAACAAATGGACCTTCTTGAAAGGTGATGAAATTGCCTTTAGCAGATTTGATGAACCACAGCTTATAGATGGCAAAAACCATAGTGTTACAGAAATTATGATTCAATCAGATATGAATAGCAAAGAAAAATATCTTATCTATGGTTATTTATTTTTGGTTGGCAAAAATACAAAAACAAGGAAAAATAACGAATTTTTAACTCCGATTTTATATGCTCCTGCAAAACTCACCAGAGTCGGATTAAATATAGAACTGACTATTTTAGAAGAAAACATATCCTTAAATACAGGTGCCCTTGCTCAATTAATTCAAAAAGAAGATGAAGCAGAAGTGGACGCTATGTTATCCGGACTTTTAGATGTTGTTCCAAAGCTTCCTTTAAAAGAAGATGATCTTGAAATATTTTTAACAACTTTAAAATCATTAATACCCGAAATTGATATTGATTTTAACAACCAAACAGACAAAGAGACTGATTACGGCTTAAATGAACTTAATGAAGATTTAAAAAACAAAAACTATAATTTTAATGAAATTGAAAATATAGATGAAAATCAGGAAGCTGAAACAAATGATATAGCAGGTGAACAGTCATCAAGATACAAGAAAGTTAAATTAGAAAAACTTCGCTTGGAAAAAACCCAGGCACTTGTATTGACTACAAGACCATCTGTCACCGCGGGAGTTTTGCACGAACTTACAGCAATAGCCGATAAACCAACCGGAACTTTTAGAGAAACTGTCTTAAATGTAATTAATGACGAATTTCTTGAAACTACCGGTCAAAAAGAACTTGAGCAAATAGAAAATATTGAAAAAAATGTTTTTGCTATAACCCCTTTAAGTCTTTCTGATTCGCAATTTGATGTAATTAAAAAAATCGAAACCAATGATCTGCTTGCTGTATATGGGCCTCCGGGAACCGGAAAAAGCCAAACTATAGTTAATGTTGCGGCACATTTTATAGCAAACGGAAAAACAGTCCTTGTTGCAAGCAGAATGGATAAAGCAGTTGATGTTGTAGCTCAAAGGTTAAATGAACTTAACGCACCTTTTTTGGCTTTAAGAGCAGGAAGAGCAAATTATCAAAGGCAGCTTAATTTCAAATTACAAGAGCTTTTATCCAACAAAGTTGACCTAAATTCAAGCTACGACAACCCAACAGCAGATACAATTGATATGAAAGAACTTTTAAAAGAAATCAAAAGGCTTGAAGCAAGAGCTGATGAGATAATTAAGCTTGAAGAAAAGTATAGCGAAATCAACGAAGAATACCAACTCAATAAAGACGCTATTTCAAAGCTATGTTTAATTTCAAAAGAAATCAGATTTGATGATTTGCAAAAAATAAAAATTATTTTCTCTCAAATTGAAGAAATTGAAGAAAAATATAAAAAAGGCTTATTTGATAAAATTAAATTATCTTCAAAATACAGTAAATTGAAGAAACTAATCAATGCAAAGAAAATTGCAAACATTGATGTCTATAAAAGACTTCCCTATGAACTTAATGTTTTAATTGAAAAAGCAAAGCTCAATAAAATTGAAGACAATATTATGTCTCTTGGCAATTTGCATCAGATTTTAAGAAAAATCAAAAATCTCAAACATAAACAAAAAAAACTTGCAGTTGATATAATAAGAAATAAAAGGCGAACAGCGATTAAAAATATTCTATCAGACCCATCCAAAAGAAGAAGACTGATGATTCATGCAAAATCTCTTGTTTCAAGAAAAACAGCAAACCAAAAAAATATTTTAGAAAAAGAGGATTTCAAGCCCTTGCTTGCAGCATTTCCTTGCTGGTGCGCTACAACGTATGCTATTTCAAACAGTATTCCGCTAAAGCCTGCAATGTTCGATGTGGTTATCATAGATGAAGCCTCACAATGTGATATAGCCTCTTGTATTCCGATACTTTATCGTGCTTCAAAAGCAATTATAGTTGGAGACGACAAACAGCTAACACATCTGTCTTTCCTTGAAAAATCAAAAGAACAAAGCTTTTTGGCTCAATATTCAATAGGTGACAGATATCAGCTAACCTGGAGATACAGGGAAAATTCTATGTTTGACCTTGCAAATTACTATTCAACAACTCCTGTTTTATTAGATGAACACTTTAGAAGCCCTGCACCTATTATTGAATTTTCGAGCAAAGAATTTTATGGCGGCAAAATCAAAGTAATGAATCCGAATATCAATAATTCAGATATAGTTGAACTTCGCATAGTAAAAGACGCGCGTGTTGATAATGATGCCACAAGAAATGTCGCCGAGTGCGAAGAAATTATAAAAACAATTCAGGAAATCATCATTAATGACGAAAGAAAAGCAAAAGAAGATACAAATCATAAACCAGTTTCAATAGGCGTTATTTCGCCTTTTAGGGCACAAGTTGATTTGATTAAAAAGGCGATGTTAAAAGTTTTTGACGTTGAAACCCTTGCAAAACACCAGCTTGACGCAGGAACAGCCCACACATATCAAGGAGATGAAAGAGATATAATGCTTTTATCCTGGACATTTGCGCCAAATTCACATTCTCAAAGCCTTGTATTTGCACAAAAACCAAATTTATTTAATGTTGCAATCACAAGAGCAAGAAAAAAACTTATCAATTTTGTCTCAAGACCAATTAATGAACTTCCAACCGGGCTTTTAAGAGATTATTTGGAATATATTAAAAAAGTAAGCTCTACTCCTTTTAAAAACACATTTAAAAATACGTTTGAAAAAGAGGTTTTCGATGCAGTTATTGAGGAATTTCCAACATTCAAAAATAAAATGTACATAGGAGTCGAAATGGGAGGTGTTTGCGCCGATATTTTGATTGATAGAGTCGTAATTGAGATAGATGGCATCCAAGATAACCCGCAAGAACGCTTTTCAATAAGCCCAATGAAAAAACAGGCACTAATTGAAAGAGCCGGCTACAATGTAATTAGAATTACTAAACGCGAATGGGAAATTTCACCACAAGCTTGTCTAAATAGAATAAGAGAGGCAATTTGTGCAGCCTCAGACTAATAAGCACTACAAGGCATTAGAAATTGAAAGTGTTTTGGAATATCTTTCCAAACACGCTATAACCTCTCTTGCCAAAAACAAAATAGCTGCTTTAAAAATTCTTGATGAAAACAAAATTGAATACGAGCTTTCATTGGTTAGAAATGCAAAAAAAATTATTGATGATGCCTCTTCTAATTTGCCTCTTGAAGAGATAATGGACACTGAAAACATGTTTAGTGTCTTTAAACCAATTGGAGCACTTGAAATTATAGAGCTTGCCAAAAACCTTAAACTATCAAGGATTTGCAAAAATTTTATTTTAAAATCAAATGAACAAACAAATTTAAGCGCAATTGTGCAAAACTTATATATAGATAAGGCATTTGAAGATGAGGTTTTTAGCGCTTTTGATAAAGAATTAAATGTAGTTGATAGTGCATCTAGCACCTTAAAGTCTCTTAGAAATTCTTATAAAGATAACAAAGAAAATCTAAAACAGGCAATAAACAGCCTTCTTCAAAACCCTTCTTTTACAGATAATTTGCAAGACACAGTAGTTACAACCAGAGATAACCGCCCCGTTTTTCAGGTAAAAGCATCAAATAAAAATAAAGTACAAGGAATTGTCCATGATGTATCATCTACCAATTTAACTTATTATATAGAGCCATCTTCACTTGTTCCGCTTTCAAATAAGCTAAAACAAATTGAGGTTGAAATAAAAGCTGAAATAGATAGAATTATTTTTAGCTTTAAAGAACGTTTTAAAGACATCAAAAAAGAACTTGAAAGCAATCAAAAAATTCTGATTAAACTTGACATAATTTTTGCAAAAGCCAAATATGCAATCAAATTGCACGCAATTGAACCTGAAATTATAAAAGAAAAAAGAATTGATATTCAAGCAATGAAGCATCCATTGCTTGTAGAATTTAAAGATGATGTTGTAGAAAATGATTTTATTTTAGGCAAAAACTACAAGTCGCTTTTGATTACGGGTTCCAATACAGGTGGCAAAACTGTTGCACTAAAAACTGTAGGACTTTTTGTTTTAATGACAAAAATGGGATTATTTTTGCCTTGTTTAAGCGCTAAAATACATCCTTTTGAAAAAATATTCTGTGATATTTCAAGTGAACAAAGTCTGGAACAGGGATTTTCGACATTTTCCGCCCATATTAAAAATATATCCGATATCTTAGATGAACTAAACGATAAATCTCTTATATTGCTTGATGAACTAGGCTCCGGAACTGACCCTGTTGAAGGCTGGGCTCTTGCTAATTCTATCTTAAAATACATAAAAGAAAAAGATGCGCTGTCTATAGTTACAACCCATTTAGGGCAGCTAAAAAGTCTTAAATATGAAGACAATTATTTTGAAAATGCAACTGTACTTTTTGATATAAAAACACTAAAACCTATGTATAAGCTGATTATTGGAATTTCCGGAATGTCAAATGCTATTGATATTTCAAGTGAACTTGGTTTAAATTCAACCGTTATTCAAAATGCAAGAAATATTCTCAAAAATGAAGGCAATAACGTTAATAATATTTTTCAAAAAATAGAGCAGACAAATCAAAACTTGATAAAAGAGCAGCAAAAGGCAAAGGAAAATCTTGAAAAATCCAAAGAAACCAAAGATGAACTCGAACAAAAACTTAATGAATTAAAATCCAATAAGAAAAAATCTTTAGAAAACTTTAAAAAGAAATTTCAAAACCAGCTTGAAGGCGCAAGAGGCGAAATAAAAGAAATTATAGAAGAAATCAGAAAAGAAAAATCCTTGAAAGTCACCTTAAGAGCTTATGATAAAATAAATAAACTTGAAAACAAAATCAGACAAGAGTTTTCAAAAAGTGACGATGAATTATCCCAAAAATATCAAAAACTTGATATTGAAAATCTCAAAATCGGGCAGAATGTACTTGTAAAAAAACTTGATCAAGTTGTAATACTAGATAGCCTCCCCGATAAAAAAGGTTTTGTCCAAATTAGAATCGGGAATATTAAATCCAAAATAAACATAAAAGACCTTGCTCATACAGATAAAAAAGTAGCGCCCCATCTTAAAAAAGTTCAAATTACATTTGATAACACAGATAATTTGCTATCGCGTTTGGATTTAAGAGGAATGCGCGTAATAGAAGCTATAGAATATTTAGATAATAACCTTGATAAAGCAAGCCTTAGAGGATTAAACCAAATAACGGTCATCCACGGATATGGAACGGGAGCATTAAAATCAGCAGTAAATGAGTATCTTAAGACTTCACCATATGTCAGCAAATTTCACTACGGCGATGAAACTGAAGGGCGAGATGGTGTCGTAATAGTAAATTTAAGATAATTTAAAACAGTTCCATTTGACCAACATCACTGCATTTTATTCCAAGATGTTTATAAGCAGCTTTTGTAAGTTTTCTTCCCCTAGGAGTACGCGCAATAAGACCTTTTTGGATTAAAAAGGGTTCATAGACATCTTCTATTGTCCGGATGTCTTCACAAAGAGCAACAGCAAGGGTTTCTATCCCGACAGGTCCACCATCAAATGATTCCGCCATCAATCTTAGCATTGCCCTATCTGTAACATCAAGCCCCATTTCGTCAATTTCCAAAGCATTTAAAGCGTCACTTGCAACATCGGCCGTAATTTTACCGTCACATTTAACTATTGCCCAGTCTGAGCACCTTTTAACCAGTCTGTTTGCAATACGGGGAGTAAATCTTGAGCGACTTGCAATAATTAAAGCACCATCGTTGTCAATTTCAAAGTCAAGAATTTTAGCTGTTCTTTTAACAATTATTGAAAGCTCTTCGGGTGTATAAAATTCAAGCCTGTGAATTATTCCAAATCTATCCCTTAAAGGTCCTGATAATGACCCTGCCTTTGTTGTTGCACCAATTAAAGTAAATTTTGGAAGCGGTATTCGCATAGTTTTAACGCTTTGACTCTTTCCCGTTGTAAGATCAAGTGCAAAATCTTCCATTGCAGGATACAAAATTTCTTCTGCAATTTTATTTAGTCGGTGAATTTCATCAATAAATAAGACATCGCCTTCTTTAAGCTGCATCAAAATACCTATAATATCTCTTGGTCGCTCGATAGATGGTGCAGATGTAATTTTGATGTTTGTCCCCATTGCATTTGCTATAATCATGGCAAGAGTGGTTTTACCAAGCCCTGGAGGGCCATAGAACAGCAAATGGTCAAGAGTGGTGCTTCTTTTTTTTGCCGCTTCAATAGTGATTTTGAGCGTTTCTTTAATCGAATTTTGCCCTATGTAATCTGTAAAGGTCAAAGGACGGATATTTTTTTCGTAATATTCCTCATTTACAGAAGAAGATGTGCTTAAATCTTCATTTTTTTCCATGCGGACAGTTTTTGATTTAAGCACATCTTTTGTATTTTTATTATTATCTTCAATTATCATATTTCTTATTTTAAAAATCTAAAGTATATATAAACTGATGAAATCGCAAGAGATATCATTGTTACAATTATACCATATTTTAAAAACCCGAGAAATGAAATCGGATAACCTTCTTTATGAGCATTTTCAGAGACAATAACATTAGCAGCAGCGCCAATTATTGTCATGTTACCACCCAAACATGCACCAAGCGCCAACGACCACCATAAAGGATGAACAAAATTGTGGGCATATGTCATACCGTGAAGAGTCACCATTTCCTCTTGAATTGAAGCAATCATTGGTGCCATTGTGGCTGTGTATGGGATATTGTCAATAATACCTGATAGTATTCCTGATGCCCAAAGGATTATCATTGATGTTGCACTTTGCGAACCTTGAGTCACATCCAATAGCCATTTTGCCATTAAGGCAATGCCGCCGGAATGTTCAAGTCCGCCTATTATTATAAATAAGCCTACAAAGAAGAATATTGTATTCCATTCTACTTCAAGCAGCACTTCTGTCGGTTTTTCAAAAATAAGAAGCACGGAAGCACCAATCATCGCTATTAAAAAAGTTGGAATATGTGAAATATCATGACTCATAAATCCAAGAATTACGAGCAATAATATAATACCCGAGCGGATTGCAAGGTTCATATCGGTTATTGATTTAGTATTATCAATTTGAGACACAAGCTCCATTTTTTCAGCAGAACTTTTTAAGTCTTTTCTATAGATAAAAATCAAAAGAGAAACAACGACAAACATTATAACAAGTACAACACCTGTAAGCTCCTTTACAAAATCCATAAAGCTAAATCCTGCAGCAGATCCAATAATGATATTTGGAGGGTCGCCAATTAATGTTGCAGTTCCGCCTATATTTGAACAAAAAATCTCTGTAATTAAAAATGGAATCGGATTAATATCTAATAATTTACAAGCTGAAAAAGTAATCGGAAGAACCAAAATCACAGTTGTAACATTATCTAAAAATGCAGAAGCGACTGCCGTAAAAATAGCAAGAGCAGCGAGCACCAGTTTTGGTTTACCTTTGGTTTTCTTTAAAATTTCATTTGCAAGCCAGGTAAAAATTCCTGATTTAGATGCAATATAAACTATAATCATCATTGAAACAAGCAAAAAGATTACGTTAAAATCAATAAACGAAGCAAAGTAACCAAGCCCATCTTTTGTTTGTTCGGTATCTAAAAGTCCCAAAAATAACGTTAAAGATGCACCAAGAAGTGCAATAACAACTTTTGGAATTTTTTCCCATGCGATAAAAATGTATGCAATAAAAAGAATTATAGCAGAAGCTATTATCGCATTATTTGAAATAAATTCATGCAAATATTCCATAAAATCCCCTTCACTAAAATACTGCCAATTGTTCTTATTTTATATTAAAAATAGATTTAGGCAAATATTATGTTTATGCTATAGTGAGAACAAAAAGGAACATTAAATATGACTGATAGTTTAAAAATAGCTCTTCCAAATAAAGGAAGATTATCAAATAAAATTTTTACTCTTTTAGATGAAGCGGGACTAAACCTCGATAATAGAGATGAAAGATGTCTTAAACTTACTACAAAAGACAACAAATTTGAGCTTATTTTTGTGCGTGCAGCAGATATACCAAATTTTCTTGATTCAAAAGTTGCAGATATCGGTTTTACAGGCTACGATATTACAGTTGAAAAAGAAATTGAAGTAGATATTGTAAAAACCTTTGATTTTGATAAATGCAATATGGTTGTTGCAGTTAAAGAAGAAGACAATATTAATGATGTGAACGAATTAAAACAATCTCTTCGCGTTGCAACATCTTTTCCAAATATAGCCAAAAAATATTTTAAAAAAATCGGCAAAGATGCAAAAATCTCAAATATCGCAGGAGCCGTTGAAATCACACCATCTCTTGGCTTTAGCGACTGCATTGTAGATATTACTTCATCAGGCACTACCTTAAAATCAAACAGATTAAAAGTTATTGATAAGATTTTATCTTCTTCAACCGTTCTTTGCGCAAGAAAAGATTTAGAGCCTGAAAAGCAACTTAAATTAAGGTCGCTTATCAGAGCGATTGATTCTGTATTGGATGCCAAAAAGAAAAAATATCTTATGGTACATATTCCAAAAGATAAAATTGAAGATGTTAAGAATTTCTTACCCGGACTTTCTTCGCCGACAGTTATTCCGCTTCATAATAATGAAGATAAAGTAGTTATCCATGTTGTAGTTGATGAAGATAAAATTTACGATGCAATTGATAACCTTAAAAAAATAGGCGGCGAAGGAATTTTGATTTTAAGCGTAGATCAGATGGTAAAATAATTATGCAAAAAGACTATATGAAAGAACTTGTTGAAGTTGTTAAAACATTAAGAAGTGAAAATGGCTGCCCTTGGGATAGAGCACAAACTCATCAAACCATCAGAAAAAATATGCTTGAAGAAGCTTATGAAGCCGTTGAAGCAATAGATGAAAACAATATGAATCATCTTAAAGAAGAACTTGGAGATGTGCTTTTGCAGGTTCTTTTGCATTCTCAAATGGCAGATGAGGAAGATGAATTTAACCTGCAAGATGTTGCAAAAATGCTTTATGATAAGCTTATATTCAGACACCCTCATGTTTTTGGCGAAGCTAAGGCAAAAGACGCTAATGAAGCCCTTGCTAATTGGGAAAAACTCAAAGGAATAGAAAAACAAGAAAGAAAAAGAACACTTGATGGCATTCCATCTACTCTTCCAAGCCTCTCTGCCGCATACAAAATATCAAAAAAAGTTGTAGATAAAGGATTTGAATGGGAAAACAGAAATCAACTTATAGATTGCTACAATGGCGAAATTGAAGAATACAAAAAAGCACAAAACAAACAAGATAAAGAAGAAGAATTTGGAGATGTTCTTTTTACCCTTGTAAATATTGCAAGATGGGACGGACTCGACCCTGATAAGGCTCTTGCTTTTGCAAACAGAAAATTTATAAAAAGATTTAATAAGCTCGAAGAAATTGCTGAAATCCCGCTGAAAGAATTGAACTTTGAACAGTATGATGCCTTATGGAAAAAAGCTAAAAAATTAACAGAAAATCAATATGAGCGAAGATAAAAAAACAGAATTAAGATATATTTTTCTTCTACTTTTGGGATGTATTTTATTCATTTTTAGTAATATTAGCCTATATCCTTTAATAGATATTGATGAAACAAGATATGTTAATATCAGCAAATATATGTATCTGACAAAAGAATATCTTACTCCGATTTTAAATTTTGAACCTTTTTTAGAAAAGCCGCCTTTGTATTTTTGGCTAAATATAATAGCTTTTAAGATTTTCAACAATCAAAGCCTTTTTGTTTGCAGATTTATGACAGCGCTTGCCGGAAGTATCGGTGTTTTTGCAACTTATTTTTTCGTCAGAAAAATATCAAATGATAGATTGTTGGGATTTTTAAGTGCATCAGTTCTTTTAACTTCAACCTGGTTTATAATATTCAGCCACATTGCAATTCTTGATTTAAATTTTATGGTCTTTTCTATGCTTGCTATATATTTTGCAATTATGCCGCTATTTGAAGAAAAAAAATCACACAAAAAATTCTACTGGCACCTTGCATATTTCTTTATGGCGTTTTCCATCCTTGCAAAAGGATTAATTGGAGCAGCTATTCCAATGGGAGTTGTATTTTTTACATATCTTGCTTTTAAAAAAATAAAAGAACTTTTTAATCCAATTTATATTATTCCGGGAATTATCATTTTCTTATTATTTACACTTCCCTGGCATATTATGATGTACAAAACCCACGGTAGTACTTGGGTTGATATGTATATTATAAAACACCATTTCGCAAGACTTTTGACTTCAGATGGTCTTGGAAGAAAGCAGCCTTTTTTGTTTTATCTTCCCATAATGCTATTGGGACTCATTCCTTGGATGACAAATTTTGTTGCAGTTTTGATTAAAGATGTAAAACAGCTTTTTGAAAAAAATATTTTAAATAATGATAAAATTTTAATTTTTAGTTATATTTATCTGATTTTTACTTTCATATTTTTTTCATGTGCAAGCACAAAGCTTCCCACATATATCTTAACCTTGTTTCCTGCTCTTGCAATAATAATCGGAAATTTTTGGAACGATGCAATTAAAAATAATAGGAGCGGGAAATATTTAGTAATTTCAAACTATGTCAATAGCTCACTTTTTCTAACAGCAGCACTTTTAGCGCTTATTGTAGCATATTTATACAAAAATGTGATGCCAAATGAAATTCAATTTTACATTCAAGGGGCGCTTGATTTTTCAATTCCTGCGTTAAGCGTGATTTTGTTAATTTCAATTGCATCTTTAATTGCAAATAAAAAGAAAAGGTTTATTCAGGTATTTGTTTTAAATATGGTAATTATGCTTGTAGGCACAATTACGGTTTTTGGTTTTGGAATGCCATATTATACAAGCTTTGCGCAAGATGAACTTGTTGAATACGCCAAATACATAGAACAGCAGAAAAATTCACAGACGGTAACATATGGTTTTAGCGCCAAGTATTCAATTTTAAATCCGCACAAAAAAATTAAATATATCATTATGAATAATAAAAATAATTACAAAGAACTTGTAAAATATATTAGAAAAAATAGAAAGAAAAATATTTATATTTTGACGAGAAAAGAGGTTAAAAATTTTGATAACAAAAGGCTTTTTCGAAAAATCAAACAAGGAAGAGTCTATAAATTATATGTTGATACTTTAAAATAAAAATTACCGTAGTATAATAAAAATATCGGGATGTAGCGCAGTTTGGTAGCGCACTGTGTTCGGGACGCAGGGGTCGCAAGTTCAAATCTTGTCATCCCGATTTTTTATATTAAAATAAATATATAACCATTAAATAGAGACATGTCCGAGTGGTTTAAGGTGCAGACCTGGAACGTCTGTGTGGGGCTATAACTCCACCGAGGGTTCGAATCCCTCTGTCTCTGTTTTTTATGCCAATTTAATAGTTTTATTTTCCTAAGCAAAATTAAGCTAGTCTTCTTTATTATCTGTTTTTTCAAACCGAATAACTTTGGCAGCCCTTGCATCATCCAAACTTACACTCGAAAAATCACCATATTTCGCCGCCTCATATATTTTCTTAAATAATTCTATATCTTGGTCAGTATTAGAACAAATATTAGTATCGGAAATAAAATCCGTTACAGCTGACTTTGACATAACTTCCAAAATTTTATCGTCAGCAACTGATAATAAACATAATTTTTCTTCCAAGTTAGGTTTTCTTAAAATTATATGCAAAAGACCAAATTCTAATTTATTCAAAAGCCTTTCGTCCATTTTATTTAAAGCTTCAATATTTTTATTTAAGATTTCAGGTTTTATCCGTTCTCTTGCCGTATACACAAAAGCTGATTTGGGTATTTTTCTTAGAAATCTCTCACTATCAAGAGTCTTTAGGGCTTCATATGTAGCATTTTCCCTTCTTAAGCGTGCAATCGAATCCTCTATTGTTGCAAACATAAATCTGTTGTAGCCGCTTTCAAGCTCGTCAATAATCCTATTGTTCGGCTCGATAAGGACTCTATCCAAACGTTCAGCCATATCTTTCGGGGGATTTTCTTCGATATTTCAAGCAGCTGCGCCCTTCCCTGTAATTCAAGAGCTTTTAAAGAAGTATTTTCACTTTTTTATCTGCAAAATCATGTTTTGTCAGTTGTTTATCTTCTGCGTCTTTTTTATTGCCATTGAATATTATATTATTTGTTAAATTACAAAATTTTTGTATGTACACATCAATCGACTTTCATCTCTATAATGCAATAAAATAAAAGGACAAAATAAATTAACTAAACAATATTTTTTATTTACATATTTTAATGATTAGTTAACATGCTAATTCATAATATAAATTTTCAGACCTGGTTTTAACAGATTGTTTGATGCATAAAATCATAATAGCTTTGCTATAGCGCAGTAGAGCATCTTGGAACAAACAGGCCGCTCATATCTACACCTTCAAGTTCAAGAAGCTTTATTTTTCTTTTTATTCCGCCCGAATATCCCGTCAAACTTCCATTTGAACCTACAACTCTATGACATGGAATGATAATAGAAATTGGATTATGTGCCACAGCTCCGCCCACTGCCTGAGCCGACATTCTTGTTTTTCCTTGTTTTTTAGCTATAATTTTTGCGATTTCTCCGTAAGTACACACTTTGCCATAAGGTATTTCACAAAGTATCTGCCAAACCATTTTCCTAAAGACGTTTCCTTTGGGTGCAAGGGGTAGTATCGAAATTTCTGGTTTTTCGCCTCTAAAATACCCGTCTAACCACAGTTTCGCTCTCTTAAATGTTTCAAGCTCACTAGTCTTAAACAATTCAGAATCAACAATATTTTCAAAATATTTTTGTCCTTGCATCCAAAGCCCGACAAGGTTTTCTTTTTCATCACAAACAAGTGTGATATCACCTATGGGAGAATTATAGCAAGTTTTATAATACATTGTATTTTGTACTGTCATTACACCATAAATTTCATTCAAAATTCATTACATTTGTTACATAGCAGATACAATATTACCAACCAATACCCGGATGCGACCTGCTTTTCATAAAAAAGTGAGAACAAAAGTCCTCACTTTCTAATTCGGAGAAAGAGGGATTCGAACCCTCGAGACAGATTACTCCACCTAACACCTTAGCAGGGTGCCGCCTTCAGCCACTCGGCCATTTCTCCATATAATCAACTTTTTATAGTTTAACATAAAAATGTTTTAATTAGCAAGACATTTTTTATACACAAAGTTGTCCAATATTAATATATAATTACTACACAAATAGTATACTGCTGTCCTTTATATGTTGGACTTTCGGCTATAGACACATATACTAAGGTTGTAAAATATATACTTTTGTGGTATAGTAAATTTGAACTTAGGGTTTATGCTTTTATTGGAAAGTTTTTTACCCGGTTAATAGAAAAATGAGGAATATTAAATGACGAAAAAGCTAGTCAAAACTTTGTTGGTCGCTATTTGCTTTGCTTTTTTTGCGACAAACACATCGATTGCAGCCCAATCGCCACAAGATAATACCAAAATTCGTATTGTCAAAACTGCCAAAAAGTTGGGAGTAGACCCATATGTTGCACTAAGTATTGCAAAAATTGAATCAAATTTCAACACATCGGTTAAAAGCCCGGGAGGTGCCATAGGATTGTATCAGCTTACACCTTCAACAGCAAAAAAATTAGGGGTTAATCCTTATGTAGTGAATGAAAATATTGAAGGCGGAATAAGATATTATAAAATGCTTTATAAGAAATATGGGTCTATGGATTTAGCTCTTGCTGCTTATAATGCCGGACCCGGCAATGTTGCAAAATATAATGGAATTCCACCATTTACTACAACTAAAAAATTCATAAGCAATATTAAAAGAGAATATTCTGTTTTTAAAGCAGACACCAAACTTAAAAATATTATTTCATCTGATGTTTTATAGTTTTATTATTCTATATAAACTTCAGAAATATTGTGAATAAGCCCGTTTATTTTTGTAGGATAGATATTTTTGAATTTCTTTCTAACTGCAGTTATATTTAATGGCGCAGTCAGATAAATCATAGGAGCTTCATCAAAAATGATCTGTTGGTATTTATCATAGATTTGTTTTCTTTTGTTAAAATCAAGTTCGAGTGCACCATTTTTAAACAAGTTATCAAGTTCTTTTTCGAAAGAATATATTTTATCACTTGCTTTAAGGTCATTTTGGCTTCTTTTATTGAAAAGATGCAAAGAACCGTTTGATGTCCAAACATTATAGCCTGCGTTTGGTTCAAATATGTTTGAAGTTAGGGCAATTATAATACAATCAAAATTCAGCTCATTTAGCATTTTATTTGTTAAACTGTTGAACTCAATAGGTTTAAAGTTTGCTTTTATTCCAATATTTTCAAGGTCTTCTTTAATAGAAACGCCCATTGCCTCTCTTTGAGTATTTCCGGCATTTGTTAGAAGTTCAAATTCAACTTTGTTTCCGTATTTGTCTTTTAAAATGTCCTTATCATAATAAAAACCGCTTTTTTTGAGCAATTCTTTTGAATATTCCAAGTTTTTTTTGTATCCTTTTGCTATTTTTTCATTCAAAAAAATACTATTTATAGGTTCTGCTGAATACAAAGGCATAGCAAAACCTGAAAACACATTTAAAACAAGGTCGTCTCTGTCAATTGCATAAGCTATTGCTTTTCTAAAATTTTTATCCTGAAACCAAGCTTGTTTATAAGGCTCTACATAGTATTTGCCCTGCTTATTTTTTCGATTGTTTAAATTAAAGGTTAAAAATGTTGTATTTGTTGTAGCACCAAGGTTATAAAGATCAAAATCCCCATGTTTTTTAAGTTCCCTGTATCTATCTACTAAAGAACCTGGGATTGAAAGCATGTCAATTGCACCTGACTCAAATTTTAGGGTTTGATTGTTTGTATCTGAAACAATAAGCATAACCAATTTATCAAGATACGGCAAAGGCTTATTTTGACTATTTATGAGATAATAGCTGGGGTTTCTTTCATAAACCGCTCTTTGTGACGGCAAATATTCTTTTAATTTAAATGCGCCTGATACCACAAGCTCGCCCGGTTTTACATCTATACCTTGAAAAGTTAAGAAGTAAGCAGGCCCTTTATCTGTTGCTTTTTTAAAAACATGTTTTGGAACAATGGAAGCGGACAATGTTCTTAAAAACGGAGCGAAGGGCTTTGGGGTAGTAAATTTAACCGTATATTTGTCTATAATTTCAATTTTTGGAAGTTTTTTATCGATTGTCATCACATCTTTTGTGCCACCATCTCCAAAACCGCCAAAAATGATTGTATTATATGTAAAATAAACATCATCGGCAGTTATTTCGACTCCATCAGACCATGTAATTCCTTTTCTTAAATGAATAATGTAAGTTTTTTTATCAGGTAAAATCTCAAAGCTTTTTGCAAGCTTAAAAGTAACCTCTCCTGTGTTCGGATTGGTTTGGGTAAGGCCATCATACATTAATTCCGATAGTTCGGCGCTTGTTGCATCACTGGCATTGTATGGGTTAAAGGTTTTTGGGTCTCCTAAAATTCCTGTTGTAAAAGTGCCACCGTATTTTCCCACAGGAAGGTTTGATTTAAGGTAGTCAACACCTTTTATTTGAACATTTTCATAATCGGGTATCTTTGAATTTGCGCCCAATAACGGCTCAAAATCGGCAACAATTTCCGTTTGATTATCCGAATCTTTATGAAAAATAATACAAACAAATGCAAGTAACACAAATAATATTATTAAGCTTTTTTTAATAATTCGTTTCATATTATTGATTTTATCATATTTAGGTGATATAAAAAGACTAGAAAAGATAATTTTTTCCCTAAATATTAAAGGCTATTAAACTAAATGAGAATACTACTTACAGGCGCAACCGGTCAGCTTGGAAAAGCATTATGTCCAAAACTCGATAAAGAAGGGTTTCAATATTGGGCATGTAATTCAAAGATTTTTGATATAACAAACACCAAAATGGTCAAAGAAATTGCAAATAAAATAAGTCTTGATTTTATCATTCATCTTGCTGCATACACAAATATTGACCAAGCCGAAGATAATCCAAAAGAAGCATACAATGTTAATCAAACCGGCACAAGAAATATTGCTCATATCGCACACAGTCACGATATTCCGATTTTATATGTAAGTACAAATAATGTATTTGACGGTTCGCATGATACACCCTATAAAACAAATGATTGCACCAATCCTATCAACGTCTACGGAAAGTCTAAACTGCTTGGCGAAAAAGAAATAATTAAAGCCACAAAAAAATACTATATCTTAAGAACCTCCTGGCTTTATGGTCAAGGCGGATATGTTGATACAATGCTTACTTTTTCAAATTTTAGAAAAGAAATTTCTGTCGTAGATGATCAAATAGGATCCCCCACCAGATGTGATGATGTCGCTGATAAAATTATTGAAATAATCAAAAACAAATCACCTTATGGAATTTATCATGTAACTTCTTCAGGACAAACCAGCTGGGCAGATTTCACCAAGAAAATTTTTGAAATTAAAAATAAAAATGTACAAGTAAATTCAATAATAGATAGTGATTTTCCGCGCCCTGCAAAACGTCCAAGGTATTGTATTTTGGATAATGAAGATAAACTTCCTTCCTGGGAAACTTGCCTTGAAGAATATTTGATAAAATAATTGCCCTTGGGCTTTAGCTTATTGTATAATTAAAAAATAAGAAAAATAGGTTGTTGGAGAGAAATTAATGCATGGAATTATTTTAGCAGGCGGTTCAGGCTCAAGATTATGGCCTTTATCTCGTGAATTATATCCTAAACAGCTTTTGAAGCTTAATTCAAAAAAAAGCCTTTTAGAAAGAACTTTTGAAAGACTTATGGGTGTTATGGATATAGATAATATCCTTGCAATTACTAATGCAAAACACGCTACAAGTGTTCAAATGCAGCTTAGAGAATATAGCAACGATGTAAGGGTATTGGCTGAACCCAGTGCTAAAAATACAGCGCCTGCCATATCTGTTGCCGTTAAATATCTTCTTGATTTTAATCAGGATGATGTCATTGTTGTTGTGCCATCTGACCATTTAATCAATGATACAAAAGGCTTTAGAAAAACTATAGATGAAGCAGCAAAACTTGCTAAAATGGGCTATATCGTAACGCTTGGTGTAAAACCTACAGAACCCGGCACAGGATTTGGCTACATTAAAGCCGGCAAAAAATTTGAAGGCGGTTTCAAAGTCGATTCTTTTAAAGAAAAACCTGATTACAAGACAGCCAAAAAATACTATAAAGATAAAAACTACTTTTGGAACGCCGGGATTTTCGTGTTTCAAGCTTCAACATATATGCAAACATTAAATGAAGTTTCAAAAGATATATATGAAAATACAATGAATTTTGATTTTACAAAACAAGATGACATAGATTATATGACTTTTGAAAAGTATCCTTCAATTTCAATAGACTATGCAGTTATGGAACATGCTAAAAACATTGCAATGGTTGAAATGAAATGCGATTGGTCTGATCTTGGCTCTTGGGATGCTATATGCAATGTCAACGAAAAAGATGAAAACGACAATGTAAAAATTGGAAATGTTGTTGAACAAGATTGCAAAAATACAATGTTGTATTCTTCTCAAAGGCTTGTCGCAGGTGTTGGATTAAAAGATGTGATTGTAGTAGAAACAGCTGATGCCATCCTTGCTTGTTCTAAAAATGATGTTCAAGGTGTTAAGTGCATTTTTGAAAAATTAAAAGAAGAAAAAAATGAAACTCACAAAATCCATACAACCGTATATCGCCCTTGGGGATATTACACAGTTCTAAATCAAGGTAAGGGTTATTTGACAAAGATGATTTGCGTCTCAAGAAAAGGGCAATTATCTCTTCAATCGCACAATCACAGAAGCGAGCATTGGGTAGTGCTGTCCGGAACTGCAAGAGTAACTTTGGATGATAAAGTATTTATGCTTAAAGCAGGTTCTTCTATTGATATTCCTGTTAAAGCAATACATTCCCTTGCAAATCCTTATGACACGGAATTAAAAATTATAGAAGTCCAAAAAGGCGATAAGCTTGTTGAAGAAGATATTATAAGATACAAAGATATCTATGGCAGGGTTAAATAATTTTTTTTAGACATTGTTTTCAAGATATCTTTTAGCGCTTTCGATAATTTCTGAAGGTAAATTTGCAAGCATCGCGGTATTCAATGCACAGCTTGAACTGATGCAGCCTTTTTGTATTTTTCTATCTATTATAGTACTGCTGTTTGAAGGGTTGCCCATAATGTAGTTTGAAATATTATTGGGAAATTTTTCCTCAAGACTAGTTAGTGCAAAGTTATGTGTCACAATCAACATTTTTGTTTGTTTTGTGGTTATGATGTATTCTACAAAAGCTTTTGTAATGGCTGCACCTTCTTTTGAATTGGTACTTTTTGCAGGTTCATCCAGCAATATATAAGAGTTTTTGGTGGTATTATCAATAATAAATTTTAAGTCATTCATTTCCACCATAAATGTTGAATTATTGTTAACTATATCATCGGTTGAGCCTTGTCTTACAAAAATTTTGTCTATAATAGTTAAATCCGCAAAATCGGCAGGCACAAAAGAGCCAATTTGAGCAAGTAAAGTTATTATAGCATTATATTTCAGATATGTTGATTTGCCGCTCATATTCGCTCCGGTTAAGATTATAGCCGTATTATTGTCAATAGAAGTCGGGTTTTTTGTGAGCTCGTTTTTAAGTTTCAAAAGGCTTGGATGAAAACCATTTTCTATATATATACCTTGTTTATTAAAATTTGGTTTTGTAAGATTATTTGTAATTGCACATCTTGCCAAGGACACAAGCACGTCTATTCTTGCAACGTCTTTTGTAAATTTTCGGATTTTTTCTACAAACGATGCTGCCATTTTCCTGACATCACAAAAAAGCGCATACTCAAGCTGGTTAATCTGATATGTAAGACTCGAAATTTCCGCCTCTAAATCTTTTAACTCCTGAGTTGTATATCTTGAATATAATTGAAGTGTCTGTTTTCTGAGGTATTTGTCAGAAAGGCTGTTAGATTTTGAAGTTGGAATTTCTATGTAGTAACCAAGAATGTTCGAATACTTAATTTTTAACTTGTCTATTGCAAGTTTTTTTATTTGTTTTTTTTCGTAGTTTGATATTTTCGTTTTTGTATTTTTTAATTTGTTTCTCAAGTAATCAAGGCTTGTATTATAGCCTTCATTTATAATTCCGCCGCTTTTTAGTTCTTGTGGGGCATTTTTACATATAGCATCTTTAATATTTTCTACAAGCTCCAATGTTTCCAAATACCAGTATTCTTCTAATTTAAGAGATTCTGATTTCATTTTTTTAGAAAGAGTATATATTTTTTTTATTGGATTTGCATTTTTAGCAAGAACAAAGAGGTCTTTCGGATAAATTGTTGTATTCGAGATTTTAGCACACAATCTTGATAAGTCAGCAAAATTGCAAAGAGTTGATTCAAAATCTTTTAGTGCTTTTTTGTTTTTAATGAGCTCTTCAATTGCAGCTTGTCTTTTTATAATTTTGTCAATATCCAAAAGCGGCTCACTTAAATACTTTTTAAGCATACGAGCACCCATGGGGGTGTTAGTATAATTCAGAAACCAAATTATACTTCCTTTCTTTTTAGAAAGCCTTTTTGTTCGCGTCAATTCTAAGCTTCTTCTTGTAACTTCATCCAGCGTAAGAAAATTACTTATTTTATATTCCGTTATTTTATCGAGCTCAACATTGAAATCTCTTTGTGTTTCTTTGCAATATTTAAGAATTATTTCATCTGTATTTAAATTTTTGTATTTTACATCATTTAAAATCGTTGTCTCGTATTTTAAAACTAAGTCCTCAAAAATATCAAATTCACTGTCTAAAATAAGAAGTTCGTTCGGGTTTATTTTTTCTATTTCTTCTTTAATTACTTCAAGCTTATCACTGGTGCAATAAAATTGCCCTGTAGAAACGTCAGCATAAGATATTGCATAGTTATTTTTTCCGGTAGTTTTTTTCAAAGAAAGTAAAAAATTATTTTCAAAACTATCTAAAAATTCATTTTCAATAATTGTACCCGGAGTATATTGTCTCGTGACTTTTCTTAAGTATTTATTTTCGCCAATTTTAAATTGCTCGCAAAGGCAAACTTTATAGTTTTTGTCTAAAAGTTTCCCAAGATACGTATTTAGAGAAAAGGTTCGAAAACCACATTGAATTATATCTCCAATTCCTTTAATTTTTCTTGTACCTGCTATAAGTCCGGTTGCTTCGGATAGCTCTTTAGCATCTTCAAAGAATGTTTCATAAAAATCACCTATTTGAAAAAGCACTATTGAATCGAGGTTTTTGTCTTTTATTGCAACATATTCTTGTAGAAATTTGCTTGTGGTTTTGCGTGTATTGATTTGAGAATATTCGGTTAACATATACTATCTTTAATTTTACGTAAAAATCTAACTTTACGCAACTTTGTTATTATATGTAATTTTTATAAGTTAGAAATATAAAATAAAAGCCTTGCGTAAAAATTACACAAGGCTCAATTTTATGGATTGTGATTTATTGTTATCAATATTGCATGTCAGAATCAACCACACCAAACATACCTTCAATTTCTTCTAAAATTGCGGAAGGTTTTCTTGTTTGATGTTTTTGATTTGCCCTTCTTTGAGCTTCTTTTTCTTTTTCTTCAGAAGCGTTAATAAGATGGTAGTAGCCTGTTCCGGCAGGTATTAATCTACCAATAATAACGTTTTCCTTAAGTCCTCTTAGCAGGTCCTTCTTACCTTCTACTGCAGCTTCTGTAAGAATTCTTGTTGTTTCTTGGAAAGATGCTGCCGAAATGAATGATTCAGTATTTAAAGAAGCCTTTGTGATACCAAGTAAAAGTGCTTCAAACGTTGCTTCTTGTCCGTTATTTTCGCGGGCTTTGGCATTTTCTGATTCAATTACTTTAAGCTCAACGAGTTCTCCGGGTAGAAGTTTTGTCGTTCCTGAATCAATAACTTTTACCTTTTTAATCATCTGGCGAACAATAACTTCAACGTGTTTATCAGAAATTTCAACACCTTGAGAGCGATATACTCTTTGTACTTCATCTACAAGATATTGCTGAGCAGCATTGGCACCTTTTAATCTGATAACATCATGTGGATTCATAGGTCCTGAAGTTAGTGCATCACCTTTATGAATTTGTTGTTTGTCGTTTACTATAACAGTTGCTTCAATTGGATATTTGATTTCAACTCTTCCATTTTCATTTTCGATAAATAATCTTGGAATGTCGTCTTCATATTCAATAACTGCAACACCGTCTTCTTCAGCAGCAATTGCGCTATCTTTTGGTTTTCTTGCTTCTAAAAGCTCTTCTACACGAGGAAGACCTTGAACGATGTCACCTGTTTTTTGTCTTTCAAATACTAATGTTGCAAGTAAATCACCTCTTAAAATTAAAGCAGAGTTATCAATTTGAAGAAGTGCCCCGGGAGAAATCAAATGAGGTCTTCCTATACGAATCGTAACTTGGTTATCTTTAACTTTAATTACTTTGCCTGAAACAGTTGATTTGTCATCTTTCGAAACCAAGGAATCAATTGTCACATACTGACCTTCTTTAACAGTTGGCTTTGATTTGGTTTGAACTGTTTCTTCGTAGTTATCTGAAACAAGAAGCAATCTTCTAAGTTCGGGGTCTTTTGAATTGATTGAAGCAATTGAATCATTTACTGCAAGAACCTGTGTTTTTGTAACAGGTGTTTTTGGTTCAATGACTTGACCGTTTTCAACAAGCAATTCTGTTTGAGTTGAAGAAAGTCCGCGAGACGAATCTTCTTGTTCACGACGAACAATTAAGGTTTCCAGTACAACAATTTTAAGATCGCCTTTATTGTCAAGCTCTACCATACCTTTAAGGTGAGAGATATAACCTGACATAGAAAGTACAAGAGATGTTCTAGTTAGAACTGCACCATCAAGATTTCTTACTCTTGCGCCATCTTTATATTGAACTTGTGTAATTGGAAGAAGTTCAATAGCTTCATCTGTTGCATCAAACTTAATTGAAACGTCTCTTTGTTCAATATCAAATGTTTGAATTGGTCTGATTAAAATTTGAACAGGTTTTCCATCCAATGAATCTTCTTCTAAAGTATCATCTTCCGTGATTTCTTCGTCAAGCTCATCAAGTTCAATCATGTCGCTTTCATTTTCAACGATTGTAACAATTGAATCGACTTTTGCTTTGATTTTTCCTGTAACAACAGTACCAGCTTTAATTACTTCACCCTCACCAACTTTTAAGTCATTGATAGAATCAAGAGTGTGAAGCTCACCAGGACGGACAACAATTTCATGGATAATGTCATTAAATTCTTTAATTTCAACTATACCTGCGATATGAGTGTAAATGTCTTTTACAACTTCAGTACCGGCTTCAACAAATGTACCTGATTCAACAAGTTTCAATGACGCATCTTTAGAAATTTGGTGAATTTCTTCAGGAATAAATACAATTTGACCCGGAGTTATAACAACTTGATTTTCATCAACTTCCAGGCCGCTATAGCGGATTTCACCTGATGAATTAACTTTGCAGGTTTCATCAATGAGTTCTGCTATTATCATGCCATTTTCAACAGTTGTATCAATTGGGCATTTAACAACATATTTTTCGCCTGTAGTTGGAACTGTCCAAATTTGCTCTTTTTTGGTTTGTTCAAATACAGCATTAGAAGCCTGAATTGAAGCAATAACGATTGTAAGTTCCTTACCTTGAACAATCTTTTTAATTTTTTTGCCTTCAAATTTAACTTCTTCTATTTTTAAGTTGTCGCCAACTCTTACTTCACCACCGTGTTCGGAAATAATATGAGTTTCAGCTAATTTTTCACTTTTTTTGATTTTTTGTCCGTCTTTAACAAGGACTTTTGAACCCGCAGGAAGAGCATAAACATCGCCACCTAAGACCCATACGATGCCTTGCTTGTTTGCAATTCTTGAGATATTACCTTGTCTGTCTTTTCTTTCATCTGCTGTAAAATCTTCAAAAACAACTTCACCTGAGATGTCTGATGTAATATCTTTTAGCGCTTTTTCTGTCAAACGAGAACCATCACCTTTTGAAGCCGGTTCAAATTCAGCAATTGCATCGCCTGCTTTAACCTTGTCACCTTTTTTAACAAGAACACTTGCACCCATTGGAACGTGTACTTTTTCTGAATCTTTTGCGCCTTTAATTTCGACATCAGCTTCTTTGATTGCAATTTGTACAATATCACCGTGGCGGGTTCTTTGTTCGCGGGTTTTAACTTCCGTATTAACAACACCATCAATTATGGTTTTTGCTTGACGGGTTACACCTGAGCCTTTAAATACACCACCGGTGTGGAATGTTCTCATTGTTAATTGTGTACCGGGTTCACCGATTGATTGAGCTGCAATAATACCGATTGCTTCACCTATATCAACAGGCTTTTGGGTAGTCATTGACCAACCATAGCATTTTTGGCAGATACCGTATTCAAGTTCACAAGTAAGAGTCGAGCGAACTTTTACTTCTTTTAAACCTACGGTTTTGATTTTTTCAAGATCGTCTCTGTCTACTGTTGTATTTCTTTCAACAAGAACATTGCCTTTTTCATCTAAAATGTCTTGGGCAATAGTTCTTCCAAGAAGTCTGTCTTCTAATGGAACAATAACATCTTCGCCATCTGTAATAGCAGTTAGATTAATATATTTATCCGTATGGCAGTCTTCTTCCCTGATTATAACGTCTTGAGCAACGTCCACAAGTCTTCTTGTTAAATAACCAGAGTCCGCTGTTTTAAGGGCTGTATCTACCAAACCTTTTCTTGCACCATATGATGAAATAACGTATTCGGTACAAGACAAGCCTTCTTTAAAGTTTGATTTGATAGGCAAGTCGATAATTTGACCTTGCGCATCAGCCATCAAACCACGCATACCAACCAATTGTGATACTTGAGAAAGATTACCCCTGGCTCCGGAGAATGCCATCATATAAACCGGATTTAATTTATTGAAGCCTTCAACAACTTTTTCTGTAAGTTTAGCCGTTGTTTCAGACCATGTGTCAATAACTTTTGTATATCTTTCAACTTCTGTGATTTCACCTTTTAAATAGCGTTTTGTTGATTGAGCAATTTCATTTTGAGCTTCTTCAAGAAGTTGATTTTTTTCTTTTGGAACTTCAAGGTCATGAATGGATATTGTTGTGCCTGATTTGGTTGCATACTTGTAACCAAGATTTTTAAGGTTATTGGCCAGTTCAGCCGTTTTTGCTCCGCCCCACTCAAGATAAACCTGGGATAAAAGCTGATTAAGAGCCTTCTTATTCATAACCTTATTGATAAACTCAACATGTTTTTTCTTTTTAGAGTTTTCAGCAGTTATAGTTGTCATATATTTAATTTCCTTTATTATTGTTTAATTTCAATATTTAGTAACTTACGATTTCTTAAGATAGAACAGATTTTCTTACAGCTTCGTTGAAGATAATTCTTCCCGGAGTTGTTTCAATTCTGTGTCCGTTTTCATCCCTTACGATTACTTTATCATGCAAGGCTAAAATACCTGTAGCATGAGCTGCCATAACGTCTGTGAAATCGTGGAAGTAGCCTTTAACAGGAGCAGTGTTATCTTTTATAATTGTCAGATAATACATACCGAGTACCATATCTTGCGTTGGCGTAATAATTGGCTTTCCTGTTGCAGGAGCAAGGATATTATTTGTTGCAAGCATCAGCATACGAGCTTCTGCCTGTGCTTCAATTGAAAGAGGTACGTGAACAGCCATTTGGTCACCGTCAAAGTCGGCGTTGAATGCTGTACATACCAAAGGATGAAGTTGAATTGCTCTTCCTTCAACAAGCACCGGTTCAAATGCCTGAATACCAAGTCTGTGAAGGGTTGGAGCACGGTTTAACATAACCGGATGTCCTTCTACAACTTCTTCTAAAATATCCCAAACAACTGCTTCTGATCTTTCTATTTTTTTCTTTGCAGATTTGATATTTTGAACAAGTCCTCTCTCGATTAATTTATTAACTACAAATGGTTTAAACAATTCAATTGCCATTTCTTTTGGAAGACCGCATTGGTTAAGTTGTAATTGCGGACCAACAACGATAACGGAACGACCTGAATAGTCAACACGTTTACCAAGTAAGTTTTGTCTGAAACGACCTTGTTTACCTTCAATAATGTTCGATAATGATTTTAAAGGTCTTGAATTAGGTCCGACAACCGTTCTTCCACGTCTGCCATTATCAATAAGTGCGTCAACCGCTTCTTGAAGCATGCGTTTTTCGTTTCTTACGATAATTTCAGGAGCTCCCATTTCAAGAAGTCTCAATAAACGATTATTTCTGTTTATCACACGTCTGTATAAGTCATTTAAATCTGATGTTGCAAATCTGCCGCCATCCAATTGAACCATAGGACGAAGATCGGGAGGTGTTACAGGAAGAACATCCATAATAAACCAAGTTGGTTCAGTGCCTGATTCAAGCAAACTTTCAACTAATCTTAAACGTTTGATTAATTTTGCTCTTTTTTGAACAGAGCCGCCTGAGCTATCTAGTTCGCCTCTGATTTCGTTTGCAAGTTCCTCAAGGTTGATTTCTGATAACAACTCTTTTATAACTTCAGCACCGATACCCACTTTTAATTGAGTTTCTTCATTTTCCATAATGAAATCTTCATATTCCTCTTCGGTTAGAAGCTGAAATTTTTTGAAGGGGCTATCTGCACCATCTACTACAACATAATTATTAAAGTAGATAATTTGCTCTAAGTCTTTAAGTGTCATATCAAGCAATAAACCAAGATATGATGGAATTCCTTTTAAAAACCAAATATGTGAAACAGGGGCAGCAAGTTTAATGTGACCCATTCTGTGACGACGTACTTTTGAATCTGTAACTTCAACACCGCAGCGTTCACATATAATGCCTTTGTGGCGCACTCTTTTATATTTTCCGCAAAAACATTCCCAGTCCTTTGTTGGTCCAAAGATTTTTTCGCAGAATAAACCGTCACGTTCCGGTTTTAAGGTTCTATAGTTAATTGTTTCGGGTTTTGTAACTTCCCCGTATGACCATTTTAGAATTCTATCAGGCGATGCTATAGAAATTCTTATATAATCAAAATAATCAATACTTGTAGCCATTTATTCTCCTTTGAAATTAATTAGTCTTTAAAGCTTACGCCAGCATCTAAAAAGTCGATATTTAAAAGTTCTGAATCAATATCTGAAAGAACTCTTTTTGGAGCTGATTTTCTAAGATCATCAGTATCTGACATTAAATCAACTTCTTCTCCGCCTTTTTTAGATACAGCAATGTCTAATCCGATACTTTGAAGTTCGCGAACCAGTACCTTGAATGATTCCGGAATACCGGGACGAGGGATATTATCTCCCTTTACGATTGCCTCATAAGCACGAGAACGTCCGTTTACGTCATCTGATTTGATTGTAAGCATTTCTTGAAGGGTATAAGCTGCGCCATAAGCTTCAAGTGCCCAAACTTCCATTTCACCAAATCTTTGACCACCGAATTGTGCTTTACCACCCAAAGGTTGTTGTGTAACAAGTGAATAAGGACCTGTTGAACGAGCGTGGATTTTGTCGTCTACAAGGTGGACAAGTTTTAAGATGTACGATACGCCAACAGCAATAGGTTCGTCAAATGGCTCGCCTGTGCGGCCGTCGTATAAAGTGACTTTACCGTCATCTCTTACCCAGTCGATTCCTTTTTCTTTTATACCTTTTATTAATTCGGCTCTTGTATTTGCTTCGGATTGGTTAGCGCCATACATTTCATCAAATAACGGAGATTCATAGTGATTTCCTGTTAAATAAGCAGCTAAACCAAGTAAATGTTCATAAGTTTGACCAACGTTCATACGAGAAGGTACGCCTAGAGGGTTTAATACAATGTCAATCGGAGTACCATCAGGTAAAAATGGCATATCTTCTTTTGGAAGAATTCTTGAAACAATACCTTTATTACCATGACGACCTGAAAGTTTGTCACCTACTGAAACCTTACGTTTTTGAGCAATGTATACCCTAATAACAGTATTAGCTCCAGGTGGCAATTCATCGCCTTTTTCTCTATCAAATACTTTAACGTCAACTACTCTGCCGCCTTCGCCGTGGGGAACTCTCAAAGAGTTGTCTTTAACGTCGCGGGCTTTTTCAGCAAATATTGCACGAAGAAGTTTTTCTTCCGGTGGGTGTTCGCTTTCGCCTTTTGGTGTAATTTTACCAACAAGAACATCGTCTGCGTAAACACGTGCACCGATTCTCACAATACCGCGTTCATCAAGGTGGCGGATAGAATCTTCAGAAACATTTGGAATTTCGCGGGTGATTTCTTCCGGTCCAAGTTTTGTCTGACGTGCATCTATTTCTAATTTTTCAATATGCAATGATGTAAATACATCATCATATACTAATCTTTCATTAAGCAAAATAGCATCTTCGTAGTTATAACCTTCCCAAGGCATATATGCAACAAGTACATTTTTACCCAATGAAAGTTCACCAAGATTAGTTGAAGCGCCGTCCGCAATAACGTCACCTTCTTGGACCTTATCACCTTCTTGAACAATCGGTTTTTGGTTAATACAAGTATCTTGGTTGGAACGGACGTATTTTAACAATTGATATTGATGTACATCGCCTTTTTCATCTTTGATATGGATTTCTTCACCCATAACTTTGATAACAGTTCCTGATGTTTTTGTTGTCAAAACCATACCGGAATCTTTTGCAACACGACCTTCAAGTCCTGTTCCAACTACCGGTCTTTGTGTAACCAAAAGAGGTACTGCTTGACGTTGCATGTTAGAACCCATTAAAGCACGGTTAGCGTCATCGTGTTCAATAAACGGAATTAAAGATGTTGCAACCGAGATAATTTGTATAGGTGAAACACCAACATAGTCAACTTTTGTAGATTCGCCCATTGTAAATTCCGAACGATATCTTACAGGAACGTAATCATCTTTTATTTTTCTGTCTTTTGTAAGCTCAATATCAGCAGGAGCAACACGATAATTCTCATCTTCATCTGCTGTTAAATAATGAACTTCATCTGTAACCTGGCCATCTTTAACAACAAAAAATGGTGTTTCAATGAAGCCATAATCATTAACTCTTGCATGAGTTGCAAGTGAATTAATCAAACCTGCATTTGGTCCTTCAGGAGTTTCAACAGGACACAAACGACCATAATGAGAAGGGTGAATGTCACGAACAGCAAAACCTGCACGTTCTCTCATCAAACCACCCGGCCCAAGAGCTGAAATACGACGTTTGTGTGTTAATTCAGCAAGAGGATTAGTCTGATCCATAAATTGCGATAACTGTGATGAACCAAAGAATTCTTTCAAAGAAGCCACAAGTGGTTTTGTATTTAAAAGATTTAATGGTGTCAAAGTTTCAGAATCTTGAAGAGTCATTCTTTCTTTAACAATTCTTTCAATTCTTGATAAACCGACTCTGAACTGGTTTTGAAGAAGTTCGCCAACCGAGCGGATACGTCTGTTTCCAAGGTGGTCGATATCATCAAGAGTACCTTCATCGTATGTTAAATTAACAAGATATTCAATACCTGCTACGATATCTTGAATTGTAATTGTTCTTTGAGTTTCGGGTAAATTCAAACCTAATTTTTTATTTAATTTATAACGGCCGACTTTACCGATATCATATTTCTTTTCATCAAAGAAACGAGCTTCCAAGATTGAACGACCGCCTGCAGGTGTTGCAGGATCGCCGGGTCTTAATTTTTTATAAACTTCGACTAAAGCCTCATCTGTTGTTTGGGCAGTATCTTTATCAAGAGTTTTTCTTAAGAAATCAAAGTGGGTAAATAAAGATTCCATTTCAACAGGAGTAATGCCTAACGCTTTCAACAGGGTAGTTGCTAAGATTTTTCTGTTTTTATCAATCTTAACGTATACAAGGTCATTTGAATCTGTTTCGATTTTCAACCATGCTCCGCGGTTAGGGATTAAAGTTGCATTATATAGACGTTTTCCTGTAGGAGAAACTTCTTTTTTGTAATATATGCCGGGCGAACGAACAATTTGTGAAACGATAACACGTTCTGCACCATTTACGATAAATGTACCCTTATCTGTCATAGTCGGAATATCACCGATATAAACTTCTTGTTCTTTAATTTCGCCGCTATCACGATTAACAAGTCTCATCATAACTCGAAGCTGCTTTGCATAAGTTGCATCATGGATTCTAGCTTCTTCAATTGTATATTTTGGCTTATCAAACGTATAATTCGGCAAGAAATGCAATTCTAATCTGCCGGTATAGTCCTTGATAGGGCTGAATGAAAGTAGCTCTTCTTTTAAACCTTCTTTAAGAAATTGTTCAAATGATTTCTTTTGAACTTCAATCAAATCAGGTAAATCAGTAAGACGAGTACCGGGAATTCCCTGAGGAGTAACGCGGCTTGCTTTTTTTGTTGTTGTCATTTAAATACCTCTAATATATGTAATTACAATGTTTTCTAGTTTTAAAGCCGATAGTGTTCGACACTATATCAGACTAGATAATTATACGGGCTAAAAGCGCGTGGTCAAGATTTTAACTTAACAAAATTTTACAAAAGACTTGAAATTTTAAAAAAATAGGCTAAAATATACAGCCAACTATTTTTCAACCATTTTTTATTAATGTTTTCAATGTTTAAAAAAATAAAAGTATATTTTAGTTAATTTATATTACATTTCTTAATAAAAACTTTCTTTTTTTTACAAAAGGGTTTATTATGATTATGTTGTTAATGCTTCGGCTAGTATGCGAATTGGGGTTTTACCCCATTTTTTTTCCCCGTTACGTGCTTTTTTTGGCTTTTGTTGAAATAATATTTTTATAAAATATTACGATATTTATATGATTTGTGTTGCTTACTTAATATATGATAGGATATAATTTCAAGGTATTTATAAAGGAGAGATTTATGGAAAATGAAACTAAAAATATAAATATTGAGGACAAATCAATCATTCTTGAGCAATATAGAATTTATTCTGATGCAAAAGAAAAGTTTATCGACAGACAATTTACAACAAACAGGTTCTATCTTGTTTTAAATCTCATTCTTTTGGTAATAACTTATCTTCTTGCTACTTTAACTCCTCAATATCAACCTGTCATTGTTCTTAGTGTAATTGGTATGGCAGCTTCCCTGATGTGGTGGATGAATATTGATTCTTACCAACTTTTGATAAAAATTAAATACGCTCAAGTTCTTGAATATCTTGAAACAAAACTTCCGGAACAGCCATATAAAAAAGAATTTCAAGACTACAAAGACATCAAAAAAAGAAAGAAACTTATTGTATTTGGTGATTTTCAAAAAGTACTTACAATTGCAATAGCTTGTGTTTATTTGGTTGCTTGCATGTATAGCGTAACCAATCTTATAAAATACCAAATGATGATGTAATTTTTAAAAACATATTTAAATAAAATGATACTATACTTTTTGTTTATAGTATCATTTTTTTATGTCTGATATTATTTCATACAAACAAAAACTTGATAAATTAAAAGAAAATTCTGCCTTTAGAACAATAAAAGATATCAAAAAAAAGGAAGGCAAACACATTTTTGTTAATGACAAAATGATGCTTAATTTATCCTCTAACGATTATCTTAATTTAAGTACAAACAAAGATTTAATCGCAGAATTTATCGGAAAATATTCTAAATCTTCCGAATTTCTCTTTTCTTCTGCTTCAGCAAGACTCTTAACAGGCTCTAGCTCTTGCTATAAAAGTCTTGAAGAAAAATTTTCTAAGATGTATGGAAAATCTGCCCTGCTTTTTAATACAGGATATCAGTGTAACCAGGGAATTGTAAGCACAATTTTTGACAAAGGCGATTTAATTATTTCCGATAAATTAAACCATGCAAGTATAATATCAGGGCTAATACTAGCACCTGCCGAGCATATCAGATACAAGCACAATGACTACGATAATCTTGAAAAAATATTGATTGAAAAAAGAGCCGGCTATAAAAAAGTAATAATAATTTCTGAATCAGTGTTTTCTATGGATGGAGATATTGCAGATATCAGAAAACTGGTTGAACTAAAAGAGAAATATGATTGTATGCTTATGATTGATGAAGCACATGCTTTTGGGGTTTTTGGCGATAACTTGCTTGGCATTTGTGATAGCTTAAATTTGATTGACAAAATCGATATAATTACAGTTACTTTAGGAAAATCTCTTGCTTCAATGGGGGCTGTTGCAATTGCCGATAAAACAATCATTGAATATCTTATAAACAAAGCTTCGAGTTTCATTTTTTCAACTGCAATTGCGCCGATAAACGTTATGTGGAGCAATTTTTTACTGAATGAAAAATTTGATATCTTGAAATTAAAGAAAGAAAAGCTTAATACATTATTTTCAGAAGTTCATAAATTATACCCGACAACAAGCCAAAGTCAGATTGTCCCTATTGTTTTGGGGCAAAGTGATAAGACATCTTATTTTGCAGCTGATTGTCAAAAAGAAGGCTATTATGTGCTTCCAATTAACCCTCCAACTGTCCCAACAGGCACTTCAAGACTTAGAATATCTTTGACAAGCGACATTGAATATTGCGAAATCGAAAATTTATTTTTAAAGGTAAAAAAGTTAAATGAAATATAAATTTATAAATAAAAATCAAACAAATAAAAAGCTAATCGTATTTTTTAACGGCTGGGGGATGAATGAAACTCCTATCGAGCATCTTAAAAAAGACGGTTTTGATGTTTTATTTATATATGATTATAGAAATTTTGACTTTGATTTTTCTGTTTTTGATTTTAAAAGCTATGAAAAAAAATATCTTATCGCCTGGTCAATGGGCGTTTATGTTTCAAATAAGTTTTTTGATATATTTAAAGATTTTGATAAAAAAGTTGCAATTAATGGCACAGGTTCAATTATAGATAATAACTTTGGAATTCCAAGAAGAATTTATGATATAACAATAAAATTATTTGATGAAACTTCGCTTTTGAAATTTATAAACAATATGTTTGATGGTCAAAAGCCTGATAATATAACTATTACAAGAAGTTTTGAAGAATTAAAGCAAGAGCTTATTTCAATTAAAAACCTTGAAATAGAAGATAAAATCATATTTGATAGAGCAATAATTTCAAATGAAGATAAAATTGTTCCAACTAAAAACCAAATTGCTTATTTTACTCAAAAGAATACTCCCTATCAACTAGTTCAAAGCGGACATTGTCCTTTTCAACGTTATGAAGGCTGGCAAGAATTATGCTAAGCAGAGAAAATATTTTAGATAAAAATTTAATAATTAAAAACTTTGAAAAAAGTCTTTCAAGCTATGATTCTTATGCAATTGTTCAAAAGAAAAGTGCGCAAAAGCTTATTAGCCTGCTTCCTTCAAAAGAATATGAAGATATACTCGAAATTGGCTGTTACAGCGGATATTTAACGAGATTATTGATTCAAAATATTAAATTTTCAAACTATCTTGCGCTTGATATTGTAGATAGCTCCTCTTGTATAAAAAAAATTGATTCTAAAATTGAATTTTTAAAAAGAGATATTGAAGAATTTGAAACAAATAAAAAATATAACCTTATTATTGCAAATGCAGCTTTGCAGTGGTGCAGAGATTTTAGTCAAACAATTAAAAAACTCAAATCGTATTTAAAAGAAGACGGAATTATTGCAATTTCAACTTTTTCTAATCAAAATCTCTATGAAATTAGAGAAATCTTTAATGTTGGCTTAAAGTATCTTTCGATTAACGAAATTGAGGCTATTTTTTCTAAAGATGCAACAATAATTGAAGAAAAAATGTCTCTTAAATTTGAAAATTCTTTTGAAGTTTTAAGACATCTTAAATATACAGGCGTAAATTCCATTCAAAAAAATACCTTGACTTATTGCGCTCTTAAAGAAAAGCTTAAAGTATTAGATGAAAGATATGAAAATAAAATCACATATTATCCAATATATATTATAGATTAATTTCTTTAAAAGCATCAATAATTCTATTTTTATCGGGGTTTTTGATGTGTTTTATATTGGCTAATATATTAACATCGCTAAACATTTTTAACTCTTTTACAAAATTTTCTTCTGATAACGTTTGACTATCTGAAACATCATTTATAATCAAACCTTTGATATCAATTTTATTAATTTTTGCAAGCTCAAGCGTCATCAATGTATGGTTTAATCTTCCAAGCTTAGAAGTCGTTACAACAATTGTTTCAAGTTTTTGAACCTTATTTAGCTCCTTAATAATATCTATAAATAATTTTCCTTTAACAGCAGGGCAATAAAACCCTCCTGCTCCTTCAATTATTGTCATATCAAATTTTGAAGAAAATTCCGAATAATCTTGTTTAACTTTTTCGATATCGACTTCTATATTATCTAAAATACTTGCTAAATGAGGCGACACTTCGCCATTAAAAAGATAAGAATATTTAGATGGAATATTGCTGAATTTTTTAAGCTCGTATAAATCAGGAGCTATAGTTTCATCATTTTTAATATAAGCTCCACTTTGAAATGGTTTGAAATAGCCGACATTTAATCCTTTATTTTGAGCTGCAAGTAATAGCCCGATTGAGACAAAAGTTTTACCTATATCTGTATCAACTCCCGTTATGAATATATTTTTCATTAAAAATCCTTCCAAAGTTTGTTTGTAATATAATTATATAACAAGTTAAACAATTTGATTTAAGAAAGCGAAAAAGATGAAAACAAAACAAGAACTTTTAAAATTATATAATTCTGATTTAAATGAACTTTTAAAAGAAGCTCAAAAATATACATTCAAAGAATTTGAATTTTGTTCTTTAATTTCTGCGCGCACAGGAAAATGCTCGCAGGATTGCAAATACTGCGCTCAATCAACAAAATATAATACAAATATAGAAACCAATCCTTTGCTTGATATTGAAACTGTAATTAAGTCTGCAAAAGAATCCAAAGAAGCAGGAGCCATTAATTTTGCGATAGTAACATCAGGCAAGACTCCGGATGAAGCAAAAGACTTCAATGAAATGCTAAATATGATTAGAGAAATTGATGCTCTTGGGCTGAAATCTTGTGCAAGTATTGGTATTTTAAATAAAGAACAAGCTATTGAGCTTAAAAAAGCAGGTTTAAATCGTTTTCATCATAATATAAATACCTGCAAAAGCTATCACAATGAAATTTGCACAACTCATAGCTATCAAGATAGAATAAACACCTGCAATATTGTTAAAGAAGCAGGTATCGAGCTTTGCTGCGGGGTTATAATCGGAATGGGAGAAACAGTTGAACAAAGGATAGAAATGGCACTTGAATTGGCTCAAATTGCACCTGATAGTATTCCTGTTAATATTCTAACACCAATTAAAGGCACTCCTTTTGAAAGTTATGGCGACAAAATTGATGAAGAAAATATTATAAGAACAATTGCCATATTTAAAATTGCAAATCCAAAATCTTCTATTCGTCTTGCAGGCGGCAAAAAGGCAAGGCTAAAAGAAAAAACAGTTGAACTATTAATGAAATACTGCGTTGATAGCGCAATCGTTGGAAATTATCTTACAACAACAGGCTATAGCGCCAATGAAGATAATGAAAAAGTATTAAAAGCAGGTAAAACCGTAAAACATTAACATCAAAAAAGACCCGCCTAAAACTTTCATTTTAAACGAGTCTTTCGATTTAACCGGTGATAATTATTGGTATTTCTTTATGATTTCTTGTGCTAATGTTTCGGCATCTTTGCCTTCCATATAGTTTCTGTCGTTTTGCTGGTTAACACATAAATCATATAGTCCTTCAACAGTTTTGTCTTTTAGGCCTGCTTCGTCAAATACCTTGTTGAAACCTGTGTAAATTTCTTCTTCTCTTTCGGAATCAAATTCAAGAGGTGCTGCATTTGGTTCGGGGCCTTTTGTTGCATATAATATATCTGCAACTTCTTTTGCGTTTTTAGCTTGACCTGAAGTTAGAAGATCCATTATTTCGCTTGCACTTGTTTTGATGCCTCTTTTTGCGCATTCAATAATTCCTGCCCAGGCTTCTTTGCTCACGCCTGTTTCATTTGCAAGACTTTGCTCATTTGAGACCATTTCTTGATATTTTTTGACAATGTCTCTGGCTGATAATGAACCATCTATTGTGTAGATACCTTTCGCTTGTTCCATATCTACTACAATACCTTGTTGGATTGCAACTTCTTGGACTTTTTTGCTAACTGATGACCAATCATTAGGGTTGCTAAATGATGCTGCTTTATTAGATGCTCTTAGTAGCTGTGCAGATTCGTCTCTGTTTGTTCTGTCTAAGGCTCTGTTGTACAGGTCTCTAGAATCTCTTGCAAGCTGTGGAGCATTTTGAAGAATGTTTATGTTTCCAAGAACATCGGCGTATTTTGTCTCAAATTGGTCAAATTCGCCGTATGCATCGCTTATAATCTTATCTGCATCTTGTTCTGTCATACCGACTTTATAGCCTTTGCCGTAAGCATCGCCATAAACAGCATCCATAAACATATTTGTATCATCTTTTCTTGATGCGGTAACTTCTTCACCATTCATTTTGAATGAGAAACTATCTTTGAATATTTCAGAACCATTGATATCGAATTTGCCTGTAGATTGGCCGATTTTTTCATCAAGTCCTTTCAAATCGATTTCTTCGATACCCATTTTGGCTGCATCAGTCAACGAGTATTGGATATTTGTTGTTTCTTCACGAAGATATTTGCCTCCTGCGTAGGTTGTTTGGGCATTATCCGTATAATTTGAACCCAGTAATTTTAGGTTTTTAAGTTCGTCGCCTGATAATTTGCCATCGGCATTTGCATCCAATGATTTCAAATCTTCAAGCCAATTGCCTGTGGCTCCTACGAATTCTTCTTTGCCTGTAAATTTACCGTCATTATCTTTATCAATAATCATTGCAAATTCCTGGTTATTTGCATCTCTAAATGTTATAGGGTCTGTTCTTACAGGGGATGGAATTACTTTATTTCCATCATCTACAATTGGATCTTCTGTGCCATCTTTGACTCTATCGTAGTCAATACCTTTAGATGGTCTGATTCCCCAAATATCATAGATTTTATCTGCTAAATTACTGTACATTTGAGCTGTTTCGTCGTCACCTGCAAGCTCTATGAAATAATTTGGATTGTTTTCCTGATTTTTAGCATCATAGAATACACCGCTATCTCTAAACAAGCCTGTTTCTTGATTAAATAAAGAATACATTGCTTCTTTGAAGGTGAATTTTGGCTCTTGCGTACCCATTTTATCTAAAATTTCTACATAATTTTCAGATAAAGCTTTGATTTGCTTATTTGAATCAATAGTGTTACCGCCTTCCTTGTCCCAAGTATTGATAGCACCTTTAAAGCTTGAGCCGTAATTTGTAAAAAATTCTGACAATTGCGCATATGTATTATGTGCAGCAGTATCGTGTCCGTATGGAATTGAGATTTTTCCGTTAGACATTGCGATATTTGCTCCGCCAAAGTTATTTGCAAAGAACTGTGCAATTTGATTTCCTGATAACCCCGAGCTCATAAGGTCATTTAATATACCTGCATTGATAGCACCCGCTAAAGCAACGGTTGCTTGGTTTTGCATTGTATTTCTGTCACCGCCTGTTGCAGGTTTTCCTAAATATTGCTGATATTTTTTTGTAATATTTTCAAAACCCGGTGCTTTTGACCCTTCAATATAGTTTTTATTTTCTCCGGGCATTACGTTTACTGTCGGGTTTTCAAATAATTCGCCAACGATTGCCGTTTTTTCAAGTGAATATACAGGTATTGCGTTATTTAAATCCGAATTTGTGTAGTTTGTTTCGGTTGCACCAATCTGTTCTATGCTTGCATTTAAGAATTTGTAAGTTGATTTTGTTGAACCATATTGGCTTTCTAAAATATTTCTTTGATCAACTAATCTTGAAGTAGCATCAACTAATGGCTTAATTTCTGCTTGTTTAGCATCTAATTGCCCTAATAATTTTTCAATTTGAGAAGACATTCTATCTTTATATGCATTATCTGCAATTCTTCTTCTGATTTCTGGCATGATGCCGTCGCGCTCAATTGTACCCCTTTTGTATTCATAGAAGACATCTTCAATCGCCATTTTGACAAAAGTCTTGTGGTTTTTTTCCATATCTTCGGATTTATCTTCAACCGCACATACTAAATCCGTAATAGCATTTGCCTGTTTTTCAACTTCCTCGGCATTTTTGGCAAGTTGTTCTTCCAAAACTGCCATTTTTGCTTCAAGTCTTTCAACTTTATCTTGAAGAGTCTCTCTTCTTGCTTCCAATGCCTTCTTTTCAGCACTTGTAACATCATTATCCGCAAGTACAGTAAATACTTTTTTAAGTTCTTTTACCTGGTCTGCGCGTCTTTGTCCGTAAACTCCCTGCATCCAACTATCTTGCATAACAGTTTGATTAAGTTTTTTCAATAACTCATTGTTTGAAGATGATAGATCGTTTCCCATAATCCCGGTAATCCTTTCAAAATTTAAAATTATTCTCGCTAGTTTAGGCTACGGAATTTTTTGTGGGAAACTTTATAGTTTTATAAGATATTTTTACAATTATTTACATTTGTTTCAATTTTAATTGCTTTTAGCATTGCAATATTTGTCCAAAACAAAAATTGCACCTGCGGCCTAAACCAAATTGTATCAAAAAGGCCGTGTCCAAAAACGCACGCAATCATTAAAATTATTGAAAAAGCAAGAATTTTGTCTTTTATATTGTATTGTCTTGCACTAATGTGACTGCATTTTTTAATGATTAAAGCGATAAAAACAATAAATGTTAAAAGGGCAAATATTCCGCTTTCTACAGCAATTTCCAAAGGAACACAATAGCAACCTAAAGCATCAAATCCTGTTTTCATGTATAAGCCGTATATTTCTCTAAAGTTTTGGTTACCGATGCCGATACCTAAAAACGGATTGTCTTTGAACATATTTATTGCTGATTCATAAACATTTAATCTAAAAGAAATAGAACTATCCGTTCTAAAAGAAAAAATTGATTCAAATCTTTTTGATATTGCAGGATTTGTTATGCAAAATATTATAAAAACCGCAATTGCCGCACAAGAGATATTTTTATACCTTTTTTTAATGTTTTTCAGCCCGCCGAGTTTTTTATTAATATGATATATTAAACCCGCAATAAGCACCGGGAAAAATAGCATAAAGCCAAGATATGCCCCTCTGCAGCCTGTTAAAATTATTGCTGTTATATTCAGCAAAAAGAAAGCAAAAAATATAATAGCGCTTTTTTTCTTTTTATTTTGAAGAGCGTATAAAATAATATATATAAAACTTGAAAGACCACATAAGAGATATCCTGCAAGAAGATTTGGATTATATGGAAGTAATGTTCCATACGCTCTTGAAATAACTTCTTCAGGATTAATTGAACTCATATCCTGCCAGCCCGAAATTTCTTTTACTCCGCCCATATTTTGTAAAACTGCAACAATAGATTCAAAAGTCATCAAAGCACAAACAAAGATAAAAGTCGGTGTAATTTTGTTTTTATTATCTTTAAAAAATATGCTTGCAGAAGCAAAAAACAAAACATAAATAAGAGTTTTAATGTACCCATGGAAGCTTAATTTAAAAAGAGTTGAACCAAATAAGCTTACAGTTACAATTAAAAAATAAATTATATAAGCTTTTTCATAGTTTTCAAGGTTGTATGATTTGGTATTTTTTGAAAAAACAGTTTTAAAAACGATAAGAAATGAAAATATAAGAGCAACAGCTCCCATAGCACCGCTTTCAAAAAATAACGCACTAAAAATTAAGCCCAATAAGACAATATAGCTGATATTGTCAATATTTTCCATAAAAAAGCTATTGTTAATTATATTTTTAATATTATTGAACATCTTGATTTAATTTTGTATGTTTATCCAAATCCTCATGCGATTGAGCCGTTTTTTCAGGTTCAGGACTTACTGTAATATTAGAAATAATACCGTTTAATTTATACTTTGCACCTTCAAGCGTAATTGGAAGACCTATTTTGACCTTGTTTCCGCCTAAAACTGCATCGCCGTCTTTTGTAATTTTGGCGCTGTCGACAATTTTTATTAAATAGTCATATTGGTTGGGAGCAGTTTCATCATTTACAACAATATAAGATTTTTTTGAACCCGCATTAGGTATAATCGTCTTTCTTCTGTTTGATTTGACATCTTTTATTTTTAATTTTGTATATGGAACATTTCTTATTGTAATAAATGTTTCATCATCCTTTTTGAAAATTGGTTCCCGGCTTGTAACGGTTGCACCTTTAATGTACACTTCAACTTCAACATTTGTTGTTGTTTCAATTTGCTTAGATGAAGTTGCTCGTTTGCCTCTAACCGTCATAAGACCAACAATGAGTGCAATAATTATTATTGCTATTACCAAAAAATCAAATGGTCTTACTCTTCTCATCCTTTTTATTATTCTTCTTGGCATCTTTTTCTCCCCTTGTAACTCCAAACTATATATTGGATAGCTCTTTCCTTAATTCATCGATACTTACAGTGTGACATCCAAAATACCTTATTGCAATACTTGCCGCTAAATTTCCAAGCTCCATTGCTTCATTTGGGCTAAAACCGGCAAGAAGCGCAAGAGTGAATATCGCAACAACGGTATCTCCTGCACCTGTGACATCAAAAACTTCTTTTTTATTAAATGCCTCTATTTTTTCAAATTGAATTTCACCTTTTTCGTCTTTGCTAAAAAGTGCCATTCCATTTTCGCCTCTGGTTAAAAGAACATTTTTTAAATCCAAATCCAACAAAAGTTTTCTTCCTGCTTCAAAAAGGCTCTTATCGTCTTTAATAAAATAGCCTACTTGCTTTTCACTATCAGGCTGGTTTGGAGTAATTGCAAATACACCTTTATATTTTTCCATATCTTTTTGAACATCTGCAACAATAATTTTATTGTATTTTTTAGCTTCTTCTATTACTGCGCTAATGACGTTTTTTGTAAGACATCCTAAATGATAATCAGATAAAATTACTCCGTCGCAGTCTTTTATTGCTTTTTTAATATTGCCAATAACTTTCTTTTCTGTTTCAGTCGAAAGCGGTATTTTAGTTTGCCTGTCTATTCTTACAATCTGTTGAGTAATACTTTGATTACAGGAACCTGAAATTCTTGTTTTTGTAGTTGTTTTCCTTGAGGAATCCTGCACCATATAATCTGTCTTGATGCCGTTTTTCCTTAAATGCTTCAAAAGCTCGCTTCCGTAGTAATCATCACCATATACACCGATTGCAATCGCTTTATCAAATGCAATTGTCGAAACGTTATGTGCAGCGTTCGACGCTGCACCCAGAATTTTTTTGGTTTCATAGTGTTCTAAAATAAGAACAGGGGCTTCTCTTGAGATTCTGTCGCATGCGCCATAAACCATTTCATCAAGCGCGAAATCCCCAATAATTAAAACGCGTACATCTTTTAATTTATCCAAATTATTCTTAAATTTTGAAATATCCATAATAAAATGTTACTTTCTAACTTGAATTATCTTAGCATAAAAATAAATCTAATCAAAAACTACATTATTTAGTTGAGATTTTAAATAATACGTTAAAGAAAACAATAAAGTGGTACGTTAATCTAAATATAAATTAATAAACACCATATAACTTTATTGTCATCCTTATTAAGAGTCTATTGTATGCTATGTACAATAGCTTTTTTTTATGCAAAAATATAACCTATGAAAAAAGTATTGGTTTGTGGATACATAGGCTTTAATAACTTTGGAGACGAGGCAATTTTTAAGGCGTTGAATCTTCATTTAAGCGCCTTGGGTTTTGATGTTTCTGTTTTAAAAAAAGATAAAAATATAATAAAAAACATTTTAAATTGCGATATATTGTTTTCAGGAGGCGGCAGCCTTCTTCAGAATAAAACAAGCAATCTGAGTTTATTGTATTATCTTTTTGTAATTTTTATTGCCAAATTTTTTAATAAAAAAGTTATAATTTTTGCGCAGGGGTTTGAAAAAATAAAAGGTGCATTTTTTGAAAAATTGACAGCGTTAATAATCAGACAAGCCGATATTATTACTGTTCGCGATAAACAAAGCAAAAATTACCTTTCAACTTTAGGCCTAGAGGATGTGGTTTTATTAAATGACCCTATCTATGACCTTATAAAAGACATCAAGCCGAAAGAAAACAAACAGGGGCTTGTGATACAGCTAAGAGATTACAAGGGCTTCAATAAAAATATTTTAAATAATTTAGCGGATTGTATTAAAAAATTCTATAACAACGAAGTTACGGTTTTATCTTTGCAAAATAGTTTCGATAAAGATATCTGCCTTGAATTTATTGAAATCTTAAAGCAAAAAGGAGTAGCTGCCCGATTTGTTTCATTTAAAGATGATATTTTTGAAACAATTGAAATTTTAAATAGTGCAAAATTTGTCATTTCAACAAGGCTCCACGGGCTTTTTGCAGCACATGCTCTTGAATCAAAGACATTTGCATTAATTTATGATGACAAAATCAAAACATTTGTTGAACAATATCACACTCCTTCAATAGATTTGTGCGATTATGACAGTGAAATTCTATCAAGAAAAATTGATGAATTTTTAAATTCAAACATCAATGAAGCCCATCCGCCTCATCAACACAAAGTTTTTGAATGGGAAAAAATTGATAGTATTTTAAAATAAAGGAAATGAAAAATGATTATACCAAGCATAGATTTAATGGATGGAAAAGCTGTCCAACTTAAACAAGGAAAAGATAAAGTTTTAGAAAAAGATAATGTATTAGAGCTTGCAAAATATTTTGCAAGATTTGGCCAGATTGCAGTAATTGACCTTGATAGGGCACTAAATACAGGCAAAAACAACGATGACTTAATCAAGCAAATTGCGCACATTGCCCCGGTTCGTGTAGGAGGCGGAATCAGAACCATAGAAAGAGCAAAAGAAGTTTTAAGCTGGGGTGCTAAAAAAATTATAATCGGAACTGCAGCCGATGAAGAATTTTTATCTAAACTTCCAAAATCAAAAGTAATAGTTGCAATAGATTCCAACAAAGGCAAAATCACTGTTAACGGTTGGAAGGAAGATACGGATATAAACACGATTGATTATGTCAAGCGTTTTGAAAATTATGCAAGTGAATTTCTTTTCACAATCGTTGAGAAAGAAGGCATGATGCAGGGAACCGATGTTGAATTTATTAAAAAAATTGCATCTTCAACAAAAAGACAAATAACCGCAGCAGGCGGCATATCAACAATTGAAGAAATTGTCGAACTTCAAAAAAATAACATAAATACACAGCTTGGAATGAGCATTTATACAGGTGCCATCAAACTTGAAAATGCTTTTATTTCATCTGTCGATTTTGATAAATATCAAGATAAATTAGTACCTACTATTGTTCAGGATTACAAGACCAAAGAAGTCTTAATGCTTGCTTATTCAAACAAAGAATCCTTAAGAAAATCTTTTGAAGATGGTCTTGCAACATATTTTTCGCGCTCAAGAAATAAGCTTTGGCAAAAAGGAAAAACTTCAGGAAATACACAAGAATTGTTAAATGCTCTTTTTGATTGCGATAGAGATGCTATATTATTTACAGTTAATCAAAAAGGAAATGCCTGCCATCTTGATAGATACAGCTGTTTCAAAGACAAAGATTTTACATTCCAAGAGCTATATGATTTGATTGCAGATAGAAAAAATAATCTTCCTGAAAAAAGCTACACAACAAAACTATTCAAAGATGATTTTTATTTGAAAAGAAAAATCATGGAAGAAGCTTTTGAAAGCGTTAATTTCGAATACGGCGACGGGCTTGGCTGGGAAGCTGCGGATTTAATTTATCACCTTATGGTATTTATGGTAAAAAATAATATAACAATTGATGATATCAGAAACAATCTTGCCTCAAGAACAAAGTAGACAAGGATAATGTAAATGAACATAATAACATATAATGATTTAAATAAAGACTCTGATTTTTTTCAAACAATTCCTTTTGAAGAAATTGGAAGCGTAAATGAAATTATAAAGCAGGTTCGCTTAAATGGCGATAATGCTTTGATAGAACTATCTAAAAAATTCAACGATGGCAATTTTAAAGACGCATCTGATTTTGTTGTAAGCAAAGATGAAATAAAACAAGCTTATAATAACGTTGACCCTAAAATTATAGAAAGCATTAAGTTTGCTATAAAAAATGTTGAAACTTTTGCAAAAAAACAAATCTCTTGCATAAAAGAATTACATTGCAATCATTTTACAACATCAATAGGACACAAAATTTATCCTATGGAAAGCGTTCTTTGTTATTGCCCGGGGGGAAGATATCCGCTTTTAAGCTCCTGCTATATGACAATTATCCCTGCTTTAGTTGCAGGTGTTAAAAACATATATCTTACAAGCCCTAAAATTTCAAATGAAACAATAGTAAGCGCGCATCTATCCGGAGCAACTAAAATATATAAACTAGGAGGTGCTCAGGCAATATCAGCTTTTGCGCATGGAACAGATAGCATAAAACCTGTGGATAAAATTGTAGGCCCCGGAAACAAATACGTAACAGCAGCCAAAAAAGCAGTTTTTGGCAAATGCGATATAGATTTTCTAGCCGGACCCAGCGAAGTTATGATAGTTTCCAATGATATAAATAGCGCTAAAATAATTGCAGCTGATATGCTCGCTCAAGCAGAACACGATATAGATGCAAGAAGCTATCTTATAACAAATAATATAGAGCTTGCAAATTCTGTTCAAAAAGAAGCAATAGAATTTTTAAAGACACTGAATACAAAAGATGTTGCAAATTCCTCTTTTGAAAAATCTATTTGTGTAATTGTAGATAACATTGAACAAGCAATAGAACTTGCCAATAAAAAAGCACCCGAGCATCTTGAGCTGATTGGAGACGATATTGAAAAATATTCTAATTCATTTAAAAACTACGGTTCGCTTTTTATAGGTAAAAATTGCGCAGAAGTCTTTGGTGACTATTGCTCAGGCACAAACCATGTTCTTCCGACAAACGGCTGCGCAAGATTCACAGGAGGACTTAGTGTTTTTGACTTTATAAAAATTCAAACATATCAAAAACTATCTAAAAACTACTCAAAAAAACTTTCTCACACTGCTTCAATATTAGCTCAAGCAGAAGGATTATATGCACACAAGCTTGCTTCAGATATAAGAAAGACCACATAAGGAACAAGGAAACAAAATGAAAGAAGAAACACGTTTTAAAATAAGACGATTTAAAGAAAAAATACTAATGGAAATTGCTTCATTTTTTGTTGTGCTGCTTTTTCATTTCATAAGAGCATTTTACAGCTGCAAATGTATCAATTATCCCAAAGAAAAATGTATTTTTGCGCTTTGGCATGCTCATCAATGCGGCGTTTTTTCCTGTAATTTAAACAGGAAAACCTGTATTATGGTATCTTCATCTAATGATGGGGAAATTATATCGCGAGCAGCAAATGCCATGGGAGTAGAAACTGTTAGAGGTTCTAAAACCCGAGGCGGCACAAAAGCAAGCTTAGAACTTATAAAAAGAATTGTAAATGATGATGTCAATGGTGCCCTTACAATTGATGGGCCAAAAGGACCAAACAGGGTTGTTAAAAAGGGCATAATTGAAATAGCAAAACTTGCAGGTGTTCCGATTGTTCCTGCCGTTTGGTGGAGCAGGCAAAAAACATTTATAAAATTCAATTCCTGGGACCAATTCAGGTTTCCTTTGACCGGGACAAAACTTGTTATGCTTTTTGGCGAACCCATTTATGTTCCAAAAGAGCCCACTAATGACGAAGTAGAAAAAATTAGAAAACAAGTTGAAGATAGCTTAAATTCTCTTTATAAAGATATCAAGCAAAATTATGAAAACTATTTAAAAAGAAAAAATTAAAAAAGATTAAATAGTACCTGAAACATTAAGTGTTAAAATATTGTCTTCTATTTTAACAATCGCCCACCTAACAGGGTCTATTCCTTCATTTTTAATGCTTTGCTCAATAAATTCTATTTCAGGGGGCATTTTATCGGATTTGATTTTTATTGTTTTAGATATTACTTCCATCAAATTGCATCCTATAAAAGCATCCCTGCCATTGCAGCTGAAATATAACTTGCAAGAGTTCCACAAATAAGAGCCTTAATACCTAATTTTGCAAGGTCTTTTCTTCTGTTTGGGGCAAGTTCCCCGATACCTCCTATTTGAATTGCAACAGAGCCAAAATTTGCAAAGCCGCATAGTGCAAAGCTTGCAATAACAATTGCCTTGTCTGAAAGCATTTCTTTAATTGTAACCAAATCCGTGTATGCTATAAATTCATTCAGAACAAATTTTTCACCCATCAAAGCACCCACACTTGTAACATCGGATAAAGGCGTTCCCACAATAAGCGCAAAAAATGAAAAGAACGCGCCAAGTATGGTTTTAATACTCAAATGTGCCAAATCAATGTATGGTATGGTTATATGGCAAACATCATACAAAAATAATCCTAATTTTGCCAAAACAAAATCTACTAATCCAATTAAAGACAATAACGCAATCAACATCGCTATAACATTTAATGCGACTTTCATACCGTCTGATGCTGCATGGGCTATAGCATCAATTAAATTTACATACTTGGTTTCAACGCTAACTTTAACCTTGTTTTTTGTTTGAGGCTGCTCAACTTCAGGGTAAACTATTTTAGATACAACAAGAGCGCCGGGTGCTGCCATAATTGAAGCTGCGAGCAAAAATTCGGCAGGAACACCCATTGCAATATACATTGCCATAACACCCCCTGCAATACATGCCATCGAACCTGTCATAGAAGCAAGCAGTTCTGATTTTGTAGCATTTGCCAAATATGGTCTTATCATAATCTGTGCTTCAATTTGCCCGACGAAAGCGGAAGCTACATTGGATAGAGCTTCAGCGCCTGATACATCCATCAATTTATACATAATTTTTGCCAAAAATGCAATAATTTTTTGCATTATGTTGAAATAATACAGTATATTTACTATTGCAAGCACAAATATTATCGTTGCAACAATTTTAACTGAAAAAATAAATCCTGCGCCTGAGAAAAATAAATCATCTAATTTATCTCCGGAACTTGACAAAAATCCAAAAACAAAGTCTGCACCTATATTTGATATAGTAAGAATTTTTCTGATGCAATTTGCAAAAAAATCTATAATTTCTTTTCCAATAGGTACTTTTAAAACAAATACAGCAAGTAAAAATTGTAGCAATAATCCGACACAAACGGTTTTTAGATTGATTTTCTTTTTGTTGTTTGACATCAAATAACAAATAAAAAGGATTATAATAATTCCTATGATACCTGTAAATCTTGTTAAAATTTCCAAAATATTTTTCCTTAAAACTTTTAAGTTAATTATACAAACATAAAAATATTTTTACAAATTTTACTTTTTATGATTTTAAGGTATTATCTAATAATAAATATGTTTTAGGATGAAACTTATGAGCAAAAAAATTACTACCATGCTTTTTATTGCTGCTTTTGTCTTTATTGTTGCAGCAGTAGTGTTTAACAAAGACATTGAAACCAATAATAATACAAAACAAATTGATAAAGAAATTATCAATGAAGTTAAAGATATCAATAAAAAACACATTGATAATCTTTCTCAAAAAAGCGATAAATTAAGAGCAGAATTGGAAAATATTGAATCTGAAATCAAAAAAACAAATGAGAAAATAAAAATTGACACAAAAATACTCAAAGATGCTAAATCCAATTTTAATTTAGCAAACGATGATTATGTGAGATACAAAAATGCCTATAAAGATGGTGCGGTCACAAAGTTCGATATGGACAATGCAACTAAAAACTATGAATCTCTTTCGAACTCATATAAAAAGGCTGCTAATACTTTAAAATTTGATGAAAATAAATTAAAAACCCTTACATCTAAAAAACAATATAAAGAGCAAGAGCTAAACAAACTTATACTTGAAATTGAGAATAAATTTAAAGATTAGTTTTACTATCCTTATTGTTAAGTTTTTCTTGAAGTAATTTAACTTCGTATTTTAATCTGTTTAATTCACAAGATACAGGATCAGGGATTCTATTGTGGTGCAACTGCCCTTCTATAAATTGTTTTTGTTTTACGATTCTTCCGGGGATTCCAACAACTGTGCAATGTTCTGCTACATCTTGTATAACAACGGAACCTGCTCCGATTGTAGAATAATCACCGATTTCAATATTTCCTAAGACCTTTGCTCCTGCTCCGACTGTAACAAAATTCCCGAGTGTCGGGTGGCGTTTTCCCAGTTCTTTTCCTGTACCACCTAAGGTTACTCCCTGATATATTAAAACATCATTTTTGATAATTGTGGTTTCGCCTATAACAACCCCCATTCCATGGTCTATAAAAAATCTTTTGCCGATAGATGCTGCGGGATGAATTTCAATCCCTGTAAAAAATCTTGCAATTTGAGAAATCATCCTTGGGACAAAAGGTACTTTCCATTTTAAAAGCTTATGCGCTATTCTATACATCAAAAGCGCATGGAAGCCCGAATAAAGAAATATTACTTCAAAGATGTTTCTTGCAGCGACATCTTTTTCCTTGATGGTTTTAATATCTTCTATTAATGTTTTTGTCCAACTAATAATTGCCATAGACCTATAATAACATAAGCCTATGGCAATTCAATAATTTAGTTGGTTAGTGTCTGATATTATTCATGTTTTGAACCGTCATAAACGCATCTGGCAGAGCCTACCTCGTACCCTTCATAGACATCTGTACCTCCGTCAGATAAATATAAAACCCCTGATGAAGTCCAGTTAAGGGCAGGTACGCAATAACTATTAAAACCACTGCCTAATGGTCCTACATTATATGCACCGCTGCCAGGACAAGTACTAATGGAACTATATGCACACTGAACATATCCGGTTTTTGCATTTTGAGTGCAAAGCTGCAATCCATTTTTGCCTTTATTATCGTTTATCTCACTAATATATTGCATCATAGTACTAAATTCATTACCTTCAGGTAGTCTCCAGTAACCTGCTTGAGTTTTTCCTCCTGCAGTGTACGCCTTGCAAGAAGCATTTGCTATGTGATATTGACAAACAACCCTGTTGCAGCCGCTGTAATTGGCACCTGCATTACCCGTCATACCGCAAGTACTTGCAGTTTTGCCCTTCCAGCAACAATAACCGGATTTATTGCAAGCTTGACCTGCTGCTTTAACATATTGTTGATAATCGGCTGGTATAGAAGGGCCGCTTCCACTTGGACCACTATCGCCCACATTATATTTACTTATACATAAATTTCGTTTTCCTCCTGCATATTTTTTGTGTACAAAAATAGCTGTCAACTTATCACAATCAGCTTGAGATTTAGGTTCATCACTTGGAGCATCGCCATCATCATAATTACTTAAATCCTCTGATTTATTGCGAATCTTACCATCATACACACATCTTGCAGAGCCTACTTCATACCCTTGATAAGGGTCTGTACCACCATCAGATAAATACAAAACCCCTGATGAAGTCCAATTCAATGCAGGTACGCAATAACTATTAAAACCACTGCCTAACGGTCCTACATCATACGAACCGCTACCAGGACAAGTATTGATAGTACTATAAGCACACTGAACATATCCTGTTTTTGCGCTTTGAGTACACAATTGCAGACCGTCTTTACCCCTATCGTTATTTAGTATATTCATATAATTACTCATATTTGCAAACTCATTTTGAGATGGAAGTCTCCAGGCGCCTGCCTGTGTTTTACCGTTTGCAGTCCAACTTAAGCAGCTTTCATTTGCCACATGCCATTGACAGGTAGTTCTGTTGCATCCTGAATAATCGGCTCCAGCGTTACCTGTCATACTGCAAGTACTTGCAGTTTTGCCCTTCCAGCAACAATAACCGGGATACGAACAACTTTGTCCTACATTTAGCACATAACTATTGTAACTCGATGGAATACCAGGGCCTGAACCGCTTGGGCCCGAATCTCCTACATTATACTTGCTTATGCAAAGATTTCTTTCTCCGCCTGCATATTTTTTATGAACAAAAATTGCAGTCAATTTATCACAATCCGCTTGAGACTTTGGTTCATCTTTCGGGGCGTTAGAGTCATCATAATTACTTAAATCTTCTTCATAGTTATTTGCTTTGGTGATACCATCATACACACATCTAGCTGACGCAGCTTCGTTATCTGTAGGATCCGTTCCACCAACTGAATTATAAAGAACACCTGATGAAGTCCAATTCCAAAATGGTAAACAATAACCTGCCCAAGTATTATTTGAACCTATTACTACTGTTCCGGTACCGGGGCATTTTGTAGAATAATAACACTGAACAAAACCTGTTGTTGCACCACTTGAACAAAGTTGAAGACCGTTTGCTCCTTTATTATTATTTATTTCACCCATGTGTTGCCACCACACAGACATCTCAGCACCTGTTGGCAACCTCCAGGCGCCTTTTGCAGTAGCTCCAAAAGCATTATATTCCCTGCAAGCGGCGTTTGCTGCGTTATACTGGCATACTGTCCTATTACAGCCGCTATAATTTGCGCCTTGATTACCATCAATTCCACAAGTGCTTGCAGTCTTTCCTTTCCAACAACAAGAACCTGCAAATGGGCAGCTTTGACCAATATTCATAATATATTGCGTATAGCTTTCGGGTATCGGAGGGCCAAAGCCATCGGGACCTGCGTCTCCTACATTGTATTTGCTCACACAAATGTTTCTGTTTGCTCCTGACATCTTTTTATCTATAAATATTGCAACAATCTTATCGCAATCTTCCTGTGATGCGGGTTCTCCATAAAAAGGGTCGGTGGTCGGATCTTTTATACCACCTCCATTTGGAAGTTCCGATATATCCACATTGATACTATCCAATACGCATCTTGTTGAAAACGCATTATCAAACTTAAATTCAAGAGAATTAAAAGAACCGTTTTTTAATTCCTGAGCAAAATACATTTTTGAATCCGAATCCGATTGCGTATTTGTCCAAAGTAAACCTGCTCGGCAATGATTATTTTCTTTTGCCTTACAGCCATTTTCTAATATTGAACATAGTACAGAACCTGCATTGGATACGCTGTCGCAAAGCTGCAGACCGCTTGTACCTTTGTTATTATTTATTGAAATTAAATTAGAAGACCAATTATTTAATTCATCTTTACTTGGAAGTCTCCAAGCGCCTTCATTTTCATCATTTGGAGCGTAGCTTGCGCAAGAAGCATTTGCTGCAGAAAATTGGCAAACGGTTCTTTTGCACCCTTCATAGTCACTTCCTTCATTTCCCGCGCTTCCGCAATTACCTGAAGTTTTGCCGCTCCAGCAGCAATTTCCGTCGTCTTTATCGGAACATGTGTTTCCAGCCGATAGTTTCTTAACGTTTTTTGCAAGAGGAAGTTCATTGTCTCCCATATTGTATTTAGTTACACAAAGGTTTCTTGTCCCTCCGTTCATTGCAGCAGGGATAAATAAAGCATCATATTTATCGCAATCTTCTTTGGTTACCTGCCGCTCCAGCGTTATATTAACATTACTTCCGTTTCCAAAAGAACCTATTGAAATATCTGATGCCTTAAGCTTCTTTGTAATAATCGGCGTGAATGCTGCAACCAAAAGAGAGATGATGATTAA